>JAGATQ010000006.1 GCA_017621205.1 Lachnospira sp. | reverse complement strand
GGTGACTGCTTTGTTGGCTATGGTGGCAGGAGTTACGACGGCATAGCAGCTAGTGTTTGTTTTGTGCAGTTCGACGGTAATGTTTTCCCGATAGGTTTTCTGGCTGTCCCGAATAACTACCTTTTCCTGTTCTGCTGCATTAGGGTTGAGGTAACCGCTTGAAGATTCTGGTATCAATACAATTATAAAAAGGGCAATGGATAGTATTATAATTACTGTGACTGATGTGTGATTTTTCCTTGGCTGCATTGGAAATTCTCCTTTTGTATGAAATGCTTTTATTTGAAATGTGCTAATGTTATTTATCTATTTATGCAAATAATTATTATACAAGTAAAAATGTTTTTCAAAATATAATCTTTTAAACCAAAGCTTACAAATGATTATAGCACATTTTTCAAGGTCTTGCATAGAGGAGTTTCCCTATAATCTTACAATTTTTCAATAAAAGCTATTACATCTATTTGTTTGCTTCATCCTGCTTCCCTTCCCTTATTTTATCTCCTATCAGGCTTTATTCTTTCACATTCATTCACAATTATTTTAAAACCTGTATCAAATTTCTCTTCTAACATTTTATCCATTATCCATTTTTTAGTATCACAATCAATTTCTTCATCTTCATGTGGTTTTAACCACCTCATTGAATCGGGATATGCATTAAATCCCCAACTTAACGCCTCTCCTTTAATAACAAGTTTTCGACCTGCGAATCGTTCACTATCATCAAAAACAACTTTCAATAAACATGTACTAAATAAAATTTTCATAAATGTCAATCCCCCATCACACAATCGCTTTATAAAACCGGATTTCAAAAGTAGTTCCAACAGAAACCTCACTATTTACCGTAATCTCCCCATGTTCTTTTTGAAGAATGGTCTTAGCCAGAGCCAGTCCAATTCCAACACTATCCTTAGAAGCATTCTTTCCATGATAAAACCGTTCAAAAATATGGGGTAAATCCTCTGGTGCAATCCCGGTTCCCGTATCCTGTATCAAAATGGCATCATAAATACTGGTAGAACTCGCAGTAATGGTAAGACACCCTCCCTCTGGCAAATGTTCAATACAATTCTTAATCACATTCGATACTGCCTCCACCGTCCAGTTAAAATCTCCCCTTATCATTACATCTGCCACATCTCTTTTCAATGTAAGATTCTTTAAATCCATCATCAGCATAAATGGCTTCAGACTTTCCTCGATAACCTTGCTCAGAGAAATAGAATCCTGTTTTAACACTACCGTTCCGGCATCCAGCTTAGAAAACTTTAACAGATTTGATAACAGCCAACGCATTTTCTCCAATTGGGTTTCAATAATACCGACAAATTCCAAGCGTTTCTCTTTACTCTCTTCCACCTTAAGCAAATCTGCCATTACCATCATAGAAGTCAAAGGTGTCTTTAATTGGTGGGAGATGTCTGCCAGTGCATCCGCCAAAAACGTCTTATCCTTTTTCAGCATTTCATTCTGCGTGCGGAGCAGGACAATGACTTTATAGAGATTGTTCTGTAAAATAGACAGCTCTCCTTCTGTATTTTCCCCAATCTGCATATCATAATGACCGGAACATACCAAAGAAAGATAGGTATTCAACTCCGAAAGCTTACGGTAACGCTTTACCGTTTCCACATAGTAAAAAATCGTCAATCCGGCACCTAGAACAAGCACAATACCCGCACAGACCACAGAAACAAACAGACAGAGAACCGCTGCTGTTATCGTAGCAATGCTGCCATATACCAGATATAATTTTAACTCCCTGTTTTGCATTTTCTCCTCCACTACTCCATCAAATAACCTTGCCCTCTCACCGTCTTAATATAAACCGGAGAGGCAGTGTCATCCTCAATCTTATCCCGCAGCCGCTTCATATATACGGTCAGCGTATTGTCATTTACAAAATCTCCCGATACATCCCAAAGATTCTCCAAAAGATTATTTCTTGACAATATCATTCCACGGTTTTGCAATAAAATTAACAACAGCCGGTATTCCATTGCTGTCAGTACAATCTCCTGCTCCCCTTTATAGACCTTAGCATCATTCGTTTGGACTGAAAGCTCTTTATAGTGAATCACACCATCCGCCTGCTGGTTACTATAGCGTCTTAATACACTCTTAATACGGGCAAGCAGCTCCTTTAGGCGAAACGGCTTCGTAATATAATCATCTGCCCCAAGCTCCAGTCCCATCACCACATTAACCTCATCATCAAAAGCAGTGAGAAAAATAACCGGATAATCCCCCTGCTTCTTGATTTCTTTGCACACCTCATAACCGTTGCCATCCGGCAAAGTCAAATCCAATATATATAAATCAAAGGAGGCATGGCTTATACTCTCAATGGCTTCCTTAACCGTCTCTGCTCTGGTTACCACATATCCCTCATTGGTAAGAGAATAGGATAATCCAACCCCAATAGCATCATCATCCTCCAATAATAGTAACTTCATATGATATCCCTCCCTTGCATGATATTATAAAGGCAGACCGTTTAAACGGCCTGCCTTAAAAAATCATCCTATTGTTAAACGTACGTTTCCATTATGGAAAACCGCTTTACTATCCAACCTCTTCCTGCTTATAATCATTAGGAAATGCAATCCGCTCAAACTCCTCCAACGGTAACGGCTTAGAGAAATAAAATCCCTGTGCCACCGTACACCCCTTCTCATGAAGAAATTCCGCCTGTTCCTTCGTCTCTACACCCTCTGCAATTGTATCCAACCCAAGCTCATCTGACATTGAAATAATATGTGCCACAATTGCCTTACCACGGTTACTCTCCAAAAATTCAGAGAGGAACCCACGGTCAATCTTTAATACATCAAAGCGTGTATTCTTAAGCATGTTTAGAGAGGAGTAACCGGAACCAAAATCATCCATCAGCATGGTAAAGCCTGCCCTCTTAAAGGAACTAATATAGGCAAGGGTCTCTTCATTCTCCATCGTTTCTGTAATCTCAAGCTGTAACAGGTCAATTGGAATCTGATATTTCTCAACCAAACTGGAAATGTAAGCAACCACATCAATCTTCTGAAGATAGGTACGGGAAATATTAATGGATATCGGCACCGGAGTCTTCCCTTCCGCAATCCATCTCGCCAACGTCATGCATGCATATTCCCATATATATTCATCCACTTTAAGGATAAACCCATTCTGCTCAAACAGGGGAATAAAATCTCCGGGGGGAATCAGTCCCTTCTCGGGATGTTGCCACCGAACCAAAGCCTCTGCCCCGATAATCATAGGGCTTTCCATGGAAAAATCATACTTCGGCTGTAAATACATAACAAATTCCTGGTTAGCTAAAGCTTCCTCTTCCACCTGCTCTATCGCATCCATGCTCTTCATGGATGACTTCAGATTAGCATTATAAAAAGCAATATTCTCTAATACCTTCCCCTTAATCGACATTCTTGCAATTCCCGCCTCATCAAAGTAGGAACGGGCAGATAAATGACGGTCGTCACTAATACTGACACCATAGGTCATCTTATAACGGATATCGTGATAACAGCTAATCTTACCATCAATAGACTGAATAAACGAAATCACATCCTCCTTAGAGATATATGGCATCACGACCACAAATTGATCAGAAGCATAACGAATATGAAGCTGTGTATCATCACATAACAAATCCAATGTGTTATTAATATGTACCAACACGGCATCTCCGACATCCGTACCATAGGTATCATTAATCAGCTTAAACTTATTGACATCCATCTGAATAAAAGCAAACGGCTGCTCCTGATACCCTTCCATAAAGGCGGCAACCTGTTTAAAAAAGAGAGAAGGATTCTTATCAGAGCTAAATTGCTCTAATATAGCATAATTATTCTTCTCCTGTTCCGTCATCGGACGAAACTTCCCTGTTAATTCAATAATTCTGCCACTCTCATCCATCTTAAAAAAACATACAATCCGAACAGTCTCTAGCGGGGATTGTGCCGTCTTCATACGGACACTGATAGACATCTCCTCCATATGAATCGGTTCATTTATTCCCTGTTTTATTCTATGATAAAATGTTTCATAATGAAATCTATCCTCAAAATCCACTAACTGAAGCTCTAATATCTCTGTAAGTAAACGGACATCCTGTCCCTGCAACTCCTCCGGCAATACCTCATTGGGCTCTACATACCATGTATCCTTCTCAACATTGTAGTAGAAATAAACCGTATCCCGATGCACCATGCACATTTTTCTAAGCTCCTTCTGACACTCTTCATGGCTTAATCTGCCCATATTGCACCTCCTCCCCTTATCGTCTTATATATTTTTATTATTCATTCCTTCAGCAATTTTTACGCTTTACATCATATTATACAATATTTCCCATCATTTGGAAAGCAGAAAATACAAATTGAACAAAAAAATGATTGCAATTACTAAAAACGGAAATCCCGCTTCCCGGAATGAATGTTTTTAATATATTCCGTCGCCTTTTCCATGACAATAGGATTGGTAATTCGTTTTAATTCTTCTTCAATTAAGGCATCTCCGATTGCTTTCGTTTCCACGGAAGCATAATCCTCTAAATATTCCTTTAAGGTCATTAATGCATTCGGATGACAGCAGTTTATAATCTGCCTGTTCTTGAGCAAGGTCATAAACCTGTCACCGGTACGTCCCTCCCGGTAACAGGCGGTGCAAAAGCTTGGAATAAAGTTAAGCTTCATCAGCCAGTTTACCACCTCATCCAATGTCCGGTTATCTGACACATCAAACTGTGCCGAATTATCCTCCGGCGCCTCCTCTGTAACATATCCTCCCACGGAGGTTCTGGAGCCTCCGCTAATCTGGGAAATACCAAGCTTTAACACCTTCTCCCGGCTCTCCTGACTTTCTCTGGTAGATACAATCATTCCCGTATAAGGAACCGCAATACGCAGACACGCAACAATCTTTGCAAATGTCTCATCAGATATACCATTGTCAAACACATCCGGGTCAATATCATCCGCCCGTCTTACTCTGGGCACACTGATAGTATGGGGACCTACTCCCTTATATGCCTCTAAATGCTCTGCATGCATAATAATTCCCGTAAAATCATAGCGGTAATTATTAAGCCCGAACAATACGCCAAGACCAACATCGTCAATCCCTGCTTCCATCGCCCGATCCATTGCCTCCGTGTGATAGGCATAGTCACTCTTGGGACCTGTTGGATGAAGCTTCTCATAGGATTCCTTGTTATAGGTCTCCTGAAACAATATATAGGTTCCAATGCCCACCTCCTTAAGCTTCCTGTAATTCTCCACAGTCGTAGCAGCAATATTCACATTGACACGCCGGATAGCACCATTTTTATGCTTTATAGAGTAAATCGTCTTAATACTTTCTAAAATATATTCTAATGGATTATTTACCGGGTCCTCCCCGCCTCTATAGCAAGACGCTTATGCCCCATATCCTGCAGGGCAATTACCTCCTTAGCAATCTCCTCCTGACTAAGCTTCACCCGGCGAATATGCTTATTCTTCGCATGGTATGGACAGTATTCACATCCATTCACACAGTAATTAGAAAGGTAAAGTGGTGCAAACATCACAATCCGGTTACCATAAAACTCGTCCTTAATCTCCTTCGCAAGCTTAAAAATCTCCTCATTCTTATCTGGAAGCTCGCAATCCAGCAGCACCAACGCCTCCCGGTGGCTGATTCCCTTCATATCCCTTGCCTTAGCAAGAATACCTTCAATCAGTTCTTTATTACTTTTATTCTCCTCTGCGTAAGACAGGCATTCCTTTATTTTCTCGTCACTGATGAATTCCTCCGCCTTCGCAGACATCACATTATACATGCGTATTCCTCCCATTCTTCCTACCGTATACCGTAGCATGTCTTTCATTTATTATACTCTCAAGAATGGCAGAATACAAGGTGTTATCAGAAGCGGCATCACTAAGTACCATTCCCCTTTATGATGCCTGCTCAAACTGACTATTATAAAGCTCCGCATAAAATCCATTTTTCGACAGCAACTCCTCATGGTTACCCTGCTCAATAATATCCCCATCCTTCATGACCAGAATCAAATCAGCATCTCGTATTGTAGAAAGCCGGTGAGCAATAATAAAGCTGGTTCTGCCCTTGGTCAGATTATCCATCGCCTTTTGAATCCGTTCCTCAGTACGGGTATCTACTGAAGAGGTTGCCTCATCCAGAATCAGAATCGGATTATCTGCCAATATCGCCCTTGCAATCGTAAGAAGCTGCTTCTGCCCTTGGGAGACATTAGAAGCATCTTCATTTAACTCCATCTCATAGCCTCCCGGCAAGGTCTGGATAAACCGGTGGGCATGGGCTGCCTTAGCTGCTGCAATGACCTCCTCATCCGTCGCATCAAGGCGTCCATAGCGGATATTTTCCATGATACTACCCTTAAAGAGCCATGTATCCTGAAGCACCATACCAAAGGCATCTCTTAAATTCCTGCGGTTAAAATCCCTTACATCATGACCATCAACCTTGATAGAGCCACCATTTACATCATAAAAACGCATCAGAAGCTTAACCATGGTTGTTTTTCCGGCTCCGGTCGGACCAACAATGGCAATCTTTTCTCCCGGTCTTACCTTAGCACTAAAGTCTTTCACAATAATCTGGTTCTCTTTATATCCAAATTGTACATGCTCAAACTCCACGCTACCATCAATTTGTTCCAGCTTAACCGGATGCTCTATCTCCTGAATTTCCTCTTCTTCCTCCAAAAATTCGAAAACCCGCTCCGAAGCCGCTGCCATGGATTGAAGCTGGTTCATTACCTGTGCAATCTGCTGGATTGGCTGGGTAAATTGCTTTACATACTGGATAAATGCCTGAATATCACCAATCGTAATCACACCGTGGATGGCAAGAATGCCGCCAGAAATTGCCACTCCCGCATAGCCAAGGTTACCTACAAACATCATAATCGGCTGCATCATACCAGAGAAAAACTGAGACTTCCATGCCGATTCATATAATACCCTGTTGGTCTGTTTAAAGCTTGTAACGCTCTCCTCTTCCTTATTAAACAGCTTAATAATATTATGTCCTCCAAAGGTTTCCTCTATCTGTCCATTAATATGTCCCAGATATTCCTGCTGTTTTCTAAAATACCGTTGGGACATCTTAATAATTAAGGACATTAACAATGCGGAAAATGGTAAAATCACAAGGGCAATCACTGTCATCAGAGGGGAAATGCTAAGCATCATTACCAACGTTCCAATCAATGTTGTAACACTGGTAATCAGCATGGTTACACTCTGGTTGAAGGACATACCAAGGGTATCCACATCATTGGTAATACGGGATAGCACCTCACCATAGCTGCAGCTTTCAAAATAACGCATCGGCATACGATTTATTTTCTCTGAAATCTCCTTACGCATACGGTAGCACAGCTTCTGTGTTACTCCTGTCATCAGCCATCCTTGAACAAAGGTAAATACGGCACTGATAAGATAGAGACCTAACGTAATCAGCAGAATCTTCGCAATATAATCAAAGTCAATGCCTCCTGTCCCCGCAATCTTATTGCCCAAGCCCTCTGCCAGAGCTGTTGTTGCCTTTCCCATAATCTTCGGTCCCGCAACGGTAAATACAGTGGAGCATACCGCACATATCATTACAACCAGCACTGCAAATTTGTAGTATCCAATATAATGAATCAGCTTTCTTATCGCTCCCTTGAAATTCTTAGCCTTTTCTCCCGGCATCATCCCTCCGTGAGGCCCCCCCATCGGACCTCTTCTTCTTGGCGGAGTCTGCCTTGTTTCCTTCTCATTACTCATGTGCCTTCACCTCCTGATTCAATCCCAGTTCCTTTTCAGAAAGCTGGGAACGTGCAATCTGTTCATACACCTCACAGCTTTTTAAAAGCTCCTCATGAGTACCCTTTCCAACTAGTTCTCCATCATCCAGCACCAGTATCTGATCCGCCTGTAAAATGGTACTGATACGCTGTGCTACAATAATCACCGTGCTATCCGATACCTGTTGTTTCAAAGCGTTCCTAAGCTTGGCATCCGTCTTCATATCCAGTGCAGAAAAGCTATCATCAAACACCAGTATTTTCGGCTGCTTTGCAATCGCTCTTGCAATGGAAAGCCGCTGTTTCTGCCCGCCGGACACATTGCTTCCCCCTTGGGCGATGCTGCTTTCATAACCATCTTCCTTCTCCTTAATAAACTCCTCTGCCTGTGCAATCTGTGCCGCCTTAACAAGAACGGATTCATCAGCATCGGGATTACCAAACCTAAGGTTCGTATCGATTGTTCCCGAAAACAATACTGCCTTTTGTGGAACAAATCCAATCTCTTCCCGTAAATCCTTTAAGGAAAGCTTGCGGATATCCACACCATCTAATGTAATGCTTCCCTCTGTCACATCATAAAGACGAGGAATCAGATTCACCAGCGTAGATTTACCACAACCGGTACTGCCTATAATCGCTGTCGTTTTGCCCGGCTCAGCAGTGAAAGAAATATTATAAAGCACATCCTCCTTTGCATCAGGATATCGAAAATTCACATGATCAAAGGTAAGTACTCCTTGATTATTCGTGATTGCCTGCCGCTCCTTCGCCTCCAGTACACTTGTTTTTGTGGAAAGCACCTCTTCAATACGTTCTGCTGCCACTCCTGCCCTCGGAAGCATAATCGACATCATGGTAAGCATTAAAAAAGACATCACAATCTGCATTGCATAGGTAATAAATGCCGTCATTGTACCTACCTGCAGCATACCTTCATCAATCTTATGTGCAGCAACCCAGATAATTAATACATTAATCAGATACATAATTGTCATCATACCCGGCATCATAAAGGTCATGACACGGTTTGTAAACAATTGGGTATTTTTTAATTCCGTATTGGCTTTATCAAAACGCTTTTCTTCCTCTTTCTCCCTGCCAAAGGCACGAATGACACTGAGTCCTGTCAAAATCTCACGGGATACCAGATTCACTGCATCTACAAGCTTTTGCATCATTTTGAATTTAGGCATGGTAATAGATACCAGCAAAAGAACCATACCCACTATCAGCACCACGGCTAATGCGATAATCCATCCCATTCCTGCCCCTGTCTGAATAACCTTAAATACCCCTCCAATGCCAAGAATCGGAGCATAAAGCACCATACGCAAAAGCATAATGGAAACCATCTGAATCTGTTGTACATCGTTCGTATTTCTGGTAATCAATGATGCCGTAGAGAATTTATCAATCTCCGCATTGGAAAAGCTTACGACCTGCTCATATACCTGCTCTCTTAAATCCCGCCCTACTCTTGCTCCTACAATGGATGCCAGCAGGGAAATAATAATCGAAACCAGTGCCATCAGGAGTGCAAGAAGCAGCATCTTAAAGCCGGAGCTCCACAGATACTGAATCTGTTGCTTCTCCACATCAACACCTGCCTCTGCTTCTCTTTCCACTGCCCACTTAACACCCATGGAATGAAGGGTGGAATCACCAACAGAATCAAGCATGCTCTGAAAGCCCTCCCGGGCGGTTTCCAGAGAAGAAGTATTCCCTGTATCAGTCCCGGACATCAGGCTGAAAAGCTTACGCATATCTACATATTCTTTCTGCACCGTTTTATTATTGTCATTTTCGTCCTCCACGGATTTAAAATAACTGGTAATGTCCATCTGAAACAGCTTGCCTATCTCCTCGACAGACATGGACTTAAATTGTTTCTCATCTATATGAGCTTTTGCAAGAGCCTCCTGTACCTGCTCCATATTCCACAGATTATCCCTAAATGCCGTTACCTCAACCGAGGACATCTGATAATCGACCAGAATTGGCATCAGCAAATCCGCATCCAACTGTTCCATCTCTGCTTCATCCTGCACAGTACGGACATAGCAATCCCCCTCCTTTTTATAAGCAGCTTCCCAAAGCTTCTGTTCCTGCTGTGTCATAAACAGGATAACAGAAGCATATTCCTCTTCACGTATTTTTTCAGGCAGAATATGTTCAAGACCACTATCCTGTATTCCTACGTCAATAATTTTAGATGTATATTGCGGTAACGCCAAATCGCAATATGCCTGCACAATAAGCAAGGCGAAAATTGAAATAATATATACCCAGTGTTTCATCAAGTTTCTAAATATCTGTCTCACTTACACCCATCCTTTCTTCCGTTTATATTATTTTCCTTTTCTTGCAGACGCTTTAATAATTCCTCCTCTGCCACTCTATAAAATTCATCTATTCCATCCATTAAATGCTCCATGGTGGCAGGGTCCATTCTGGAAATGACCGTCCCCCAGTAATCCCTCATCACCGTATCCACCTTTTCTAATATATCTCTACCCTTATCGGTCAGGCATACATAAGTAATCCTTCGGTCATTTATGCCCTCATAACGGGTGACATATCCCTTCTTTTCCAGATGATTCAAAGTTCGGGAAACAGAAGGCACGGATAACTCAAGCTTTTGTGCCAGCTCAGACACCCTAATCCCCTGCCTCTCTCCCTGATTCTCCCGAACAACCATCAGCTTGGCAAGCAAACAGACATCACTCTGGGAAATCTCAGGCAAAATGCGAAATATTTTCAGCTTATGAAACCGAAAAAAGGCCTCCATCATCCTCTGATGCATAAAACCACCTACCCTCCAAATTACTTAACATGGTTATTATTTAACCGCGATAATTATTCTAACACATTCTCCCCCTCCGTCAAGCCATTTCTTGGAAATAAAAAACGAACAATCTGTGAACTCACAAACCGTCCGTTTTTTATTGCTTATTGTAATATTGTAACTATTACCAAAAATTAATCTTCCAATTCGTCCATAAATTCCTTCATGGAAACCTTATACTCTTCCTCGGACGAATTGTTAAATACAAATAACTCATCTACACACTCTTTATTATACAGATTATCCGGAATTGTAAAATCAATCTTAGATATATACTCATCCCAATGCTCTAACTTCCATGTATCACGGTCTGATGCCCTGGCAATCATACGCTGATGGCAAGTCTCCGGTGCAGTCTTCACCCAGACAATCACAAGCTGTGCATCAAATTCACTATGCAGCTTCTTACGAAGCATCTTAAGATAATCAGCATCGTGAATCTCCCTTGTAAATGGGGCATTCACCAGCACATAATTCTCATAACGCAGAGCATCATACGCCAAATCTAAAATGACATCATACTCTGGATTACGAATCCACTCCTCAAAAAAATCAGAGCTACGGTTATATTCCTCCTTCGCCACCTCGAAAATAATCTTCGACAACGGAATCAAGGTATCCTTATCAAGATATACCATATGCTTTGCCGTCTCAGCAATCTTCTTGGAAATAAAGGTCTTACCACATGCTGGCGGAGACACAACTAAGATTAATTTTTTCATAATATTCAGCCTTCCTCTAACGTTTCATTAATAAAATATTAATACCTCTTTATGATAATATTTTATTTAAAATATGTCAACGCTTTTTCCAAAATCAGGCAGGGAAAATTAAGAAACAGTTACAATAACCGTTCCACAATGGATTTCTTTACCATAAAATGATATAAGGCAACGGGAAGCCCTGCCCCTATCATAACAAATACAGGTACCATGCATACTATCGGAGCAACCGCATTACGGTAAGTACAAAACCAGAATAGGTTTTCAACCGCAGATTTCATTACTGGTTCCAATAGCAGCGACACTAATAGTGCCAACAGCAACGAACCAAAGGCATAAATCATTCCCTCTGTTATGAGCATCTTTTTCAATTGTCTTCCAGTCATACCAACAGCCTGCAATATGGCGAACTCCCGCTTTCTCACAAAAATACTAGTCAGATTAACATTTAAGAAATTGATGATTCCAATGATTCCGATAACAAGGCTTAATGCACTGCCTAAAATCAGATACATCTGCTTATAGGAATCCAGGTCCTCCATCCATTTTAACTTACTCTCATAATCGTAATCCTCCATGTTCTTAGTCGTATAATCAGATAGGAAATCCTCCATTTCCTGTTCCTTTCCCTCCTTCACATTATAGGCATAATACATTACTCCCGCCTGAGGATATTCTTTTAACAATACACTGGAGGGAAGAACAAATTCGTCAAATGTATAATAACGATAGGTCATATTATTGGAAAGGGCAATGGCAGCACATACCGTATAAGTGACATCGTGGTAATCCACTGGTCTTTCCCAGCAGGGTTCGTCCTCCGGCAGCATATCAAGCTCCTCCTCACTGTATACTTCTCCTGTATCCGGATTATACCATTCCACCCCGTTTGCATAGCGAAGAGTAACGGTATCACCCACCTTTGCCCAATTAGAATCCTCCACCTTTCCATAATCATCCTTTCCATAAACTGCTGCGATATAATTATCCCCTTCCTTTAATTTGGACAAGTCTCCCTCAACAACTTCTGCTGTTTTCAGGCAAAAATCATCCATACCATATAGATTCACTCCAGACTCATACCGCCCATCAATCTGTGTTTCATGCTCCAAAAAGTAATCAATGTTTTCCTGCGAATTATAATTGTTTTCCATGGAAGAAACATAAGTATCCTTCGGCACATACTGGTATACATATTGCTCTGAACCGATACCGTAGGTTCGTCCTGCATCACTAACCAGCTTGGTATCCTGAATATCTTTGATGACATTTTCCTCCACTGCATTTGTTTCGGAAAACAGATGACCACTCGCTTGAAAGTAGGGGGCATTGGCAACCATACAATCAGCCTTTACATTTTTCAAATACTTATCCATGTCGAAGCTATTGGTGATAATATAGGTTATATTAAGTACCAGCACCGCCAGAGTTAAGGACAACATTGTCGTTACTGTCTTTGCCTTATTCCGCCCAACATTGGTACATGCCATCCGGTATTCTGACACTTTTCTGCTTTTTCTCTTCTTTTTTGAGGACACAGAAGCTGTTTCCGTATACCTTAAGGCTTCTATCGGAGATACCCTTGCTGCAATTCTCGCCGGCTTCATGCTGGAAATCAGAACGGTAAAGAAAGAGAACACTGCCGCCAGAAGAAAGATAAGCGGACTGGTCGAAACCAGCATCCGAATTCCATTCATCTGTTTTGTCACAACCGGTGTCAGCAAGGCACCAATTCCATAGCCAATAACCAGACCAACGACAATTCCCACTCCCGCAAGCAGAAATGACTCCATATAAACAATCCTTCGAATCTGGCGCTTTGTTGTCCCAATGGTTTTCAACAAACCATACCTTTGAATATCATTGACCGTGGCAATACGAAAAATACTGTGAATGACCAGATATCCGGTAAATATAATCAAAGCAGCCATTCCCAGAATAATTAATATACTCTCTGCATCTGCCTTGTTCAGCCTCGCCAGAGCATAGCTCACATTCACCTCTTTTGAGACATAATTGTCCTGACGCGGGTCCTCGCTTTGATAACCATAGCGTTTTAATATCTTTTGTTCCGTTTTTTCAATGTGACTGCTGTCATCCAGCATAAAATAAAGGTCATAAGAGCCTGCATACTGTCCCATTCTGATATCCGTAGTAGTACCCACAGCCTCCATCAAATCCTCCACTTCACTTTGAGGAATCAGAATATGGTTTGCCGGAGCCAAATCATCCGCATTCCAATACCCGGACAGCGTATAGGTTCTTGTTATCTCCTGACGATTGACCTTAAAGGACACACTGAATTCTGTTCCAATAACCGGCTCTACCCCAAGCAACTGCAATACCTTGGTATCCGCCGCTGCTTCCTTCGTTCCCTCCTTCGGCAGAGTGCCCTTTTCAGTGGTCAGATACATATAATCTGCCACCTGTTTGTCACAATAAGTAATCTCTACATTTGCCTTGTTAAAGGGCTTCTCATCCGCCACTCCCGCAAGGATTCTTGCACCATAACTCTGATATTCAGGTGCCTCCTTCAATTGCTCATACTGCTCCTTATATAACCTTACAAATGCTCCATGGGCATAGGTTCCAGCCTTTCGAAATCCTGCCTCCTGAAACCCGTTTACCACAGACAGGGATATTGTGAATAATACGGTAAATAAGATAGACGTCAATGCGATTGCTACAATTGCTACGATATTTCTTGTTCTGCTACCCTTTAAATTACTCCATGCCATACGACGAATACATTTTCTATTTGCTACCTTCATATTCTCACCCCCTCTACACAAGCCTTCCGTCTTCTATCCGAAGAATCCGGTCACCCATCTGTGCAATCTCTTCATTGTGGGTAATCATTACGATGGTCTGGGAAAAACGTTCGCTCGTGACCTTTAATAATCCAATGACATCCTGTGAGGTTCTGCTGTCTAAGTTCCCCGTTGGCTCATCGGCAAGAATAATTGCTGGCTTTGCCGCTAAAGCTCTTGCAATCGCTACCCGCTGCTGCTGCCCGCCGCTAAGGTTATTAGGCAGATTATCCAATTTGTTCTTTAATCCTAATATTTCAATAATATGCCCAATATACGAAGCATCCGGCTCATTACCATCAAGCTGTACCGGTAATACAATATTTTCATATACCGATAATGTGGGGACAAGATTGTAGCTTTGAAATACAAACCCGATTTTCCTCCTCCGAAAAATTGTTAACGCTTCATCCTTCAGTGAAAAGATGTCCTTGCCATCCACTATGACCGTTCCCTTAGTTGGACGGTCCAAGCCACCGAGCAGATGCAAAAGAGTCGATTTACCGCTGCCAGAAGTCCCAACGACAGAAATAAACTCCCCCTTCTCAATGGCAATATTCACGCCATCTACTGCCCGTACTTCATTTTCTCCCTTTCCATAAACCTTCTTTAATTCCTGTGCTTCTACAATTATCATAAAAATCCCTCCTATAAAAAAATCTGTATCAGGTATTACCCATGACACAGATTTTAAAGGACTCCTCTTTCCACATTCTTTCCTGCTGCAAATAAAATCTATCAGTTTTGAAAGATTATAAATCTATCAAAACTTCAACGAATGCCACAATATCGCATTCTTACTCATTACTTCGCTCCCTCTGTGGATTCGTGTTCCACCAATTCATAGCCCAGCTTCATTTCACAAACCGTAACCGTCCCCTTTTCAATCAATTCCAATACCATCTGTGCCGACTTTTCACCACTATCCTCATAATAGTAATGAATCGTTGTCAGAGATGGATGTACATTCGCTGCCAAAACGGAATCTCCCTGTCCTGCCAGTAGCACATCCTTACCAATCGCTTTACCCTGCTCCTTCAAATACTGCATGGCTCCTACTGCAATTTTATCCGTTGCACAGATAACCGCATCCACATCCGGATGTTTTTTATAAAGCTCTTTCATTTTGTCATAGCCGGATTCCGCTGTAAATTCACCTGTTTGTGCACTTTCCTCCAATACAGGAATACCCGATTTTAAAAGTGCCTCCTGAAAACCCCGGAAACGTTCTGCACCAACTGCCTTGTCCTGATTGGTTACACCAATGTAGCAAAACCGCTTGCATCCTTTAGACAGCACCAGCTTTGTCACATCATACATAGCATGATAATCATCATGGTACACGCAGTTACAGCCCGTTAAATGCTGTCCTGCCAGCACAACCGGAACAGATATCTGTCGGACCTTTTTCTTTAGTGCAGTAGAAAGAATGGTAGCTAGCAGAATCACCCCATCTACCTGTTTATCATCAAATACTGTCAGATACTCCAATTCCTTTTCAGGATTTTGTTCCGATACCGCGAGCAGCAGACGATAGTGATTCCTCTCAAGCACCGACATAATACCAGCAACCACCCGTCCCACAGAATTAGAATCAATCTTTGGAACAATCACCCCAATCATTTTTGTCCGTTTGGTCCGTAATGTCTGTGCCTGCAGGGAAGGGCGGTAACCTGTCTCCTCAACGACCTTTTTAATGACTGCCCTTTTTTCCTCGCTGATGTATCCATCATTAAAATATCTGGAAACGGCTGCGCTAGACACACCAGCTAACTTCGCAATCTCACTAATTGTCATTGTATCACTCTTTTCCTTGATCTACTACATCATACTCTAACCGCAGCCAGTAAAATCCATAGCCGGGTACATTCACTCCACTGGCTGTCATTTTGTTTCCGGTAATCAAATCCACATATTCACCGTCTGTTTCATGAATCCATGCGGTTTTATTATACTCGCTAAAATTAAAAATACCAAGTATTTTTTCACCATCGTAGTAGCGTCCCATACAAAGCACTCCCTGTTCATAGGTTGGAAGTGTCCATGCGTCTGCATTGGACACGAACGCAGGATGTGATTTCCTAAGCTTTAAAAGAGTCTGCAAGCGATGATAGAGCCGTCCCTCTACCGACTGGGAATCCGCTACCTTTTTTGCATTGTCCCAATTCATGGCACCACGATGCAGATACCTCGAATCCTCTCGTTTATGGACATCCTCTTTATAGGTATAGTCATTTACCTGTCCAATCTCATCACCACTGTATAAAATCGGAATTCCGCTCTGCATAAACATATAGGCATGAAGCATGATATCTAAATCAATCGCCTTCTCCATTGCTTGTTCGTCTCCCTCAAAACCTGCCTTTTCAATTCCACAGAGTGATGCCGTCGTACCACAAAAACGTGCATCCTGTGTGACCGGATCATAATTATAAAGCTCTCCCCTGCTGTTGCTGTCTCCGGCAATTCCTAAAAAATAGTCATTCAAATATTTCTTATGGGGAATCTCCAGCATTCCGTCCTTGGCAAGCATATCATAATCCAATCCCCAGCCAATATCATCATGGCATCGGAGATAATTTAAAAATACATACTCCTTTGGCAATGCATTAATAATATCAAGCTGCTGCTTTAAAAGCTTTACATCGCGGGTTGCTACCGTATGCCAGGTAGTCGCCATGGTCGTTACATTGTAAAGCATATGGCATTCCGGCTTCTCTATCGTACCAAAATACGGAACTACCCGCTCCGGCTCCATCACTACCTCACCCAACAATAAAACTCCGGGACATACTATCTCACTAATCATCCGCATCATGCGCACAATCGTGTGAACCTGTGGCAGATTTCTGCAATTCGTTCCAAGCTCTTTCCAGATATAAGGAACTGCATCAATACGGATAATATCAATGCCACGGTTAGCAAGATACAAAAAATTATATATCATCTCGTTAAACACCCTTGGGTTTCTATAATTCAAATCCCACTGATACGGATAAAAGCTTGTCATCACATAATGATGAGCGTCCTCAAGCCATGTAAAGTTGCCGGGAGCCGTAGCAGGAAATACCTGCGGCACGGTACGTTCGTATTGATTCGGAATCTCCGCATTGTCATAAAAGAAGTAACGGCTCATATATTCCCCATCACCACTTCTCGCCTTTTTGGCCCAATCATGGTCCGCGGATGTATGATTCATCACAAAATCACAGCAGACACTCATGTCCTTTTTATGGCATGCCATAGTCAGCTGTTCCAAATCCTCCATGGTTCCAAGCTTTTCCTGAACCTTACGGAAATCACTGACCGCATAGCCTCCATCCGATTTCCCCTCTGTTGTATCAAGAAACGGCATCAGATGAATATAGTTGACATTACTCTTTACCAGATAATCAAGCTTTTCCTGAACCCCTTTCAGATTACCGGCAAAATTATCAATATAAAGCATCATACCAAGCATATCATTTTGTTTATACCAGCCCGGATTCTTCTCCCTGCTTAAATCAAGTGCCTTAAGTTCATTATTCCGCTCTTTATAAAATGCCTTACACTGCTCGATAAGTTCAGCATACATATCGCCATTATCATATAATTCCATGTAAAGCCACCGAAGCTCATCCATATGTTTTTCAAACCGTTTTTGAAAATGCTGTTCCTCTGTAGCAGACCTCTGCTCCGGTTTCTCCTTTGCAGGCATCGGCTGTCTTACTGTTTTTTGATCTGTTTTATTATTAGACTTAGCCATAGCAACCTCCTTATCAATCCATTTCACGAATAATCTGACGCAGCTTTAAAATCATGGATGGAGCTACAGATAATTCATCTAAGCCCATCTCAACAAATGTTTCCGTAAGCTCTGTATCCGCTCCTAATTCCCCACATATTCCTGCCCATTTTCCTTCCTTGTGTGCGTTATCCACAACCATCTGAATCATTTTTAATATTGCAGGATGATGGGAATCATAGAAATCGCAAAGCTTCTCATTCTGCCTGTCAATTGCAAGCGTATACTGTGTCAAATCATTTGTTCCAATACTAAAGAAATCTACCATTTTTGCTAATTCATCACTTACCATGACCGCAGCAGGCGTCTCTATCATAATGCCCTGTTCCGGCTCCTTATATGCAACACCAGCACTCTGAAGCTCATTCTTCACCTCATCCACAATCTCATAAATCTGCTCTACCTCCGAAACCGAGGTAATCATCGGATACATAATACTGATGTTTCCATAAATGGTTGCCCGGAGCAAAGCACGAAGCTGCGTTTTAAATATATCCTTCTGCTTCAGGCAGATACGGATTGCACGATATCCCATTGCCGGATTCTCTTCCTTACCCATCTCAAAATAATCTACCTGTTTGTCTGCACCGATATCCAGTGTACGGATAATGACCTTTTTCTCCGCCATCGTCTGGGCAACCTGCTTGTATGCCTGAAACTGCTCTTCCTCTGTTGGGAAATCTTCTCTTCCAAGATACAAAAATTCACTTCGAAACAAACCAACGCCTCCGGCATCATTTTCCAAAACATAACCTACATCGGAAACACTTCCAATATTGGCATACAGGTTTATATGCCTGCCGCTCTTGGTCACATTATCCTTGCCCTTTAATGTCTCCAATAGCTTTGCCTGCACCTCCTGCTCCTTAATCCGGTTCATCGCACTTAAGCATTCCTCAGAAGAGGGGTCAAATGTAATCTCTGCCTTAACGCCGTCTACAATTGCTACCATTCCTGACTGAATCTCAGAAAGATTCATCGGTACACCGATTAATGCCGGAATGTTCATCATGCGGGCAAGTATGGCTGTATGGGAATTGGTAGAACCATGTACTGTTGCAAATGCCAGAATCTTATCCTTATCCATCTGCACAGTTTCACTAGGGCTCAAATCATCTGCCACAATAATGACAGGTTCTGACTGATTATTATCATCCGCCTCTTTTCCTAAAAGGTTTCTGACAATACGGTTAGAAATATCCTTGACATCAGCAGACCTTGCCTTCATATAATCATCATCCATCGCCGCAAACATTTCTGAAAAATTATCCCCTGTCGTTGCAACAGCAAACTCCGCATTGATACTCTCTGAACGAATCATATTATGAATGGCTTCGATATAATCTTCATCCTCCATCATCATCTGATGGACTTCAAAAATAGCAGCACTTGCTTCCCCAACTTCCTTTACTGCCTTCTCGTATAAATCCTGCAATTGCTTTTGTGATTTCACAATCGCATCCGCAAGGCGGGCAATCTCAGCATCAGTATCTTCAATCTTCTCTCTTTTTACCACATCTTCCTCTTTATTAAAAACGAGTACCTTCCCCATCGCCACGCCTTTGTAAACCGACTTACCAGAATATTTTAACATACCGACTTCCTCCCTTCTAAAACCAAGAGTACACTGCTTATAAATTGAGTACAATACTACAAAGCGTAATTACTTAGAAATTACTTTCTAAAAATGCCTTGATACCATCTACAGCAGCATCCTCATCTGCACCATCGACCTCTACCGTAACAGTATCCCCTTTCTTTACACCCATACCCATAAGTGCCATCAGCTTTGTTGCTTCTGCTGCCTTCTCGCCCATTTTAACAACAATTTTACTTTCATATTTCTTGGCTTCCTTTACCAATAGACCTGCTGGTCTTGCGTGGATACCTACCTCGTCTGTAATTGTGTAATCAAAATTCTTCATACTTCATTCCTCCATTTCTTCTTAAATAAATTCTTATAATCTAGATGGTAATTACCGGTTCCCCTTTTTTAACAGAACCCATTTTTACCACCTGAAAATTCTCGTAGTCATCACTGTTATTTAACAGTACTGCTGTTGTAGTACTATATCCGCTTTCCTTAATTTTATCAATGCTAAAGCTCATAAGCTTTTGTCCGGCTTTTACGGTGTCACCCTCACAAACATACAACTCAAACCCTTCCCCTTTCATATTTACCGTATCAATACCAACATGGATAAGCATCTCCATTCCATTCGGCCCCATCAAACCAATGGCATGTCTGGTATCTGTAAGCGTTGCAATCGTTCCATCAAAGGGAGCAGTCACCTCACCTTCTTCCGGTTCAATACCAACACCATTACCTAATACGCCAGAGGCAAATGTATCATCGGGAATCTGTTCCAAGGCAATGACATTACCGGCAAGCGGTGCGTATATCGTATTCCCATTCGTATTCTCAAGAATGCTTTGTGTATTCTCCTGTGCCTTTTTCTCTTCTTTATCCTCCTCCTTTTTCACAGTTTCCTTTGCAGCGTCCTCCTTCCAGAAAATCCATGTAAGCGAAAAGGCAATGATAAAGGATACTGCTAATACTATCGTATACTGTAACGGATAGTCAAGGGTCGTCAGATAACCGGGAATACCTGTTACACCATAAGCCGTTGCACCGATATGCATAATAGAACCAAGCATTGCTCCTACTGCACCACCAGCAATACCACAAAGCAACGGTTTGGTGAAGCGTAGGTTGACACCAAAGATTGCCGGTTCCGTAATGCCCAATGCTGCTGACAAGGAAGATGGAATCGCAACCGCTTTTGTCTTGGCATTCTTAGCCTTTAAACCAACTGCCAGACATGCTGCTCACTGTGCAAAATTGGCTGCAGACGCAATTGGCATCCATGTATTCAACCCTCCTGCTTCAGAAAGCATTCCAGCCTCAATTACATTATACATATGATGGATACCTGCGACCACTGTAACGGGATAAAGACCACCCATTATCATGGTACCGACTCCATAACCAACTGTGATAATCCATTTGGCAAAGGTTAATACATACCCTTCTGCCGTAGAGAAAATCGGACCAATAATACCAAGCGTTAAAAATGCAGTTATCATTACAGTACAAAGCGGTGTCACAAACAAATCAATCATCTCCGGCACATGCTTGTGCAGCCACTTTTCTATCTTACACATGAGCCAGACAGCAATTACCACCGGAATTACATGTCCCTGATAACCCACCTGCCGAATCGTAAAGAAATCTCCAATTAAATGCCATACCACGCACTGTCTGAAAAACCGGGAATTGCTTTACCTAATGCCTCTACCAGTCCCATCATCAAACCGGAAGCAACAATAGCCGGAAGGATAGGAACAAATACATCTCCCAATGTTTTTACCATACGCTTAATCAATGGCTGTTTTGCTGCTGCCGCCGCCTTTACTTCTTCCTTGGTTGCAGCCGACATTCCACTAACGGCAAGAAATTCCTCATATACCTTATTAACCGTTCCTGTTCCAATAATCAACTGTAGTTGTCCGTTGCTGGAAAATACCCCTTTTACGCCATCCACATCTTCTAATTTCTTCATATCGATTTTATCATTATCCACTGTTACCAAACGAAGCCTTGTGGCACAATGTGCCACACTCACCAGATTGTCGCGTCCACCCAGGGTCTCGTATATTTCCTTCGCACACTTTGCATAATCCAAAGCCATAACACTCTCTCCTTTCTATGATAAGATAATAGCAATATGAAATCGATTACACTTCATAATTGTATTATATCATATTATATTTTGTTGTAAATTGACAATTTTAACAATATTATCCAGATTTTTTTGTTAAAAATATAAAATCGATTTCATATTGCTGTAAAAAATATAGCTTTCAATAGCTATTCAGTTTACTATTAGTCCTAATTTTAAAAAGGCTTGATACAATCCATCCTGTTCTACCCTTGGACATATCTCATCCGCAAGTCTCTTTAAACTTTCACTTCCGTTCTCCATACATACAGAATATCCTACCGTCTCCATCATCTCCTTATCATTCATGCTGTCTCCAAAGCCAATGGAATCCTGTAATGGAATATGCAGATATTCACATACACGCTTCACCGCCTGACCTTTGTCAAACTTCCGGTTTATGACCTCTCCATTTATAATACCATACGCATCCGCATCCTGTATGCAGAATAAAAATTCGTGTTCCAATATTTCTTTTGCCTTCTTAAGCCGCTCCCAATCCGGACACATCATTACCACCTTATACACCTGCTGCCCTGTGTATTCACTCATGGAACGGATATTCAGATCTTCCTCTAACTGCCTTCTCCATCGAAGCAATTCACTATTGCCCCTTTCCCCGGCATGCTCTTCTAAAAACTGTTTAAACCCATCATCCGTAAAAGATGCATTCAGACACTCAACAGTGCGGAAAATACCATTAACCTCTAAAGTATTTAAAACAAGCTGCTGCTGTTCCTTTGTCATGGGGCAATCATAAATCACCTCATCACCAAGACGGATATATCCCCCAGCACTTGCTACCACTCCATCAAACCCATAGGATAACAGGGGACGCAGCATATCATAATTCCGCCCTGTACATAAAAATACCAAATGCCCTTTATCCTGTACAGCCCGGATTGCCTTAAGTGCAGACTCCGGCGGGACATTAGAACCTGCTACCGTCAATGTACCATCAATATCCAAAAAAATTATCTTCCTGTCCATCCTTTGCCTCCATTCTATTTGTTTTATTGTGCCAACGGTGTGTAATCGATTTCATATTAATTGTACTACGTTGAGTTTTTATTTTCAAGTGTTTTTTCAAAATTATTTTAGATCATTCCCACTTTTGCAACCATGCTGTTTGGAAGATAAACCTGAAAGATTGCTCCTTCCCCTTTCTTAGAAATCACCTTAATATATCCATTTTGCCGCCTTATAATCTCTCTTGCCAGATATAAGCCAAGTCCCAGTCCTTCCTTGGCACTAACGTCCTGCGAACGTTGAAATCGTCCGAATATCCTTCCCTGCTCTGCTTCTTTGATTCCTTTTCCGGTATCTGCAATCTCAATACACTGAAACATTTCATAGCTCTTTACCGTAATTGCAATATGACCTTCATCCGTATATTTGACTGCATTATCTACTATATTACCGATTGCCTCCACCGTCCATTTTTCATCAAAAACTGCCCTAAGCTCCGTTGTCTGAACCAGAAACTGCAATCCCTTTTCCCTGGCAATGTCTGAATATTGTTGATTCAGTTGCTGCAGCAATTCATTCACTGCACATTCTTTCGGCTGTAATTTTAACACTCCTGTTTCCAAGCGGGACATCTCAACAAGGTTATGAATTAAAAATTCCAGCTTTTCTGTCTGGTCGCAAAGCCGTCTGGCATCATCCTTATTTTCATCCTGTAAATCAGCTTCCCTTAACAGCTCTGCATATAGCTTAATGTTTGCTAATGGCGTTTTGGTCTGGTGGGAGATATCAGATATCAGTGTGTGCAATACCTGTTTCTCCTTTGCCACATTTTTAGCAGAAAGCTCTGATGCAGAAAGATATTTTGACATCTTACATTCCACCTCTGATAACAAGGTCTCATCAATCACCTGTTCCGTGAAATCGCCATTGATTGCCGCCTCTATCATATTATTGATATGATTTAATATTGCCCTTGTCTTAAAATGCTCGTATATTGCTGCAACAATAACAAGAACAAGTACTATCCCCAATATTCCTATCACAATTCCCTGACCCATGTGTACCCAACTCCATAAACTGTCTTAATATAATCTCCGGCATCAAGCTTGTCCCTTACTCTTTTTACCGTGACCGACAACGCATTTTCCTCCACATATTCTGCCCCATCCGTCCATATCCGGTCTACCAATGTATCCCTCGTCATCGTTCTCCCTGCATTGGCTGTCAAAAGCCGTAACAGCTTCTGTTCCGTCTTACTAAGCTCCACACGTTCATCACCATGGTAAAATTCCATGCTTTCAAAATCAAACAGATAATCATCACACGAATATCTATTGGGAGACTCCTCCTTTTGCTGCCTCTCTTCCCTATTTTGCAACTGCTTTTGTACCCTCGCCCGAAGCACTGCCAGACTAAAGGGCTTGGTCACATAGTCATCTGCCCCCTGCTCCAAGCCCGCCACAATATCCGACTCCAAATCGTTCGCTGTCAACATAATAACAGCGCAACAGTATTCCTGCTTTATTTCCTTAAGCAGGGAAAACCCATCTCCATCCGGCAAATTCACATCAAGAATTACCAAATCATACTCTGCTTCCCTTAATTTCTTTCTGGCATCGCAAAGCCAGCCACAGCTAACTGCATTGATATCTGATGAGTGGAAAGAACGGCACAGCCCTACAGCAAGAGATGCATCATCCTCCACGATTAAAATTGATTTCATTTATTGTCCCTCTCTTCTAAATAAATCCCCTAGTATCTCCTCTGCCCCCATATCCTGATATCCGTCCGGGTCAGACAATATGATATTCTCCCCCTTCGTATCCCACCTCATCTGTCCATAGTGGGTAAGATAGCTGCTTCCCCTATTTACCCTAGGGTATTTTTCGTACCATTTATTATAATATTGCTTCATATAGCTCTTCGCTAGCCGATAAGCTTTACTGTCCACTGTCCCCGATGGTGTTGTCGTACCACAAAGCTGTACACCACACGGCGAAGAGTGCAAAAGCACGACACTTCCATCCTCACACTGTCCCACCACAATCCATACATGACCACAGCATTGACAGCTAGAACTCATAATGTCTCCTGCACGGTAATCCGTTATCTGTTTTGCCGGGTGGTAATCTCCGAAACCCAAATTGGAAAACTTTTTTGCCTGCTTTGATGCCTTGTAGACATATCCTTTTTTTCCATTATGGGTATTTAACACATTATAGATGCACCAGCCAACATAGCCGGAACAGTCCAGTCCATTATGAATCTGGTAGCGGTAATGATTATAATTATAAGAGGAAGATTTGTTTTTCGTAAATTCTCTCCACTTAGAGCTTAGTCCAACATGCTTCGCATCCTTACCTGCAGCGGTATCTGCCCGGTTCCAGCCACCGCCCCAGACATACATTGTAGAACCAACAGGGGCAATGGCTGTCTGTAAAAAATTCTTTATTGTGGAAACACCTTCCAGTGGAACCGTTGTAGAAACTCTTTTACTGGATCTACTATACTGCATGGCTCCATTATGTTTGATCTTATAAGCACGGACATAATAATAATATACCTCTCCCGGCTGCCTATTCTTTAATATGCACTTATGATTCTTGGTCTGCTTTGCCAACTGGTATGCACTAATGGACATTGTCTTATCATTCTGTCTGACAGCCTCATAAACCAGATAGCCGGAAGCTCCCTTTACAGGCTCCCACGATACCGCAATCTCCGTTTTGACCGCTGTTGCCATCACTCCCAAAGCCCTGCTTTTAGAAAATGTACTGTTCGCATGGCTAGATTGTGGCATTATAATTACCGCAAACAACACGATGACAGCCGGAAGCATATGTAACCGCAATGGCCGCTGCGGATTATTATTCTTCTTCATTGACATCCCTCCATGGTTTTTTGCCCCAATATCCGCCCAGAGCAAACTACCTTTTGCCTTCAACATCATTATATGCAAACAGGTGGAAATAAGCAATGCAAAATTGGATGGCTTATTGTTTTTGTGTTATAATACAAAATAAACAGGAGGTTTGCCACATGCAGATTACCAATAATAAAAATCAACATTATGAGCTTATGGGCGTTATCTTTGATATGGATGGATTAATCTATGACAGTGAGCGCATGTTCTTCCGGCACAAACGGGAAGTCATGAAAGAATATGGCTATACCGAAACCGAGGAGAATTATTCTAAGACACTTGGCTTAACTGGTGAAACATTAAAGCAGACGGTATTATCACTCTATGGAGAGGATTATCCTTACTTTGAAATCAGCCAGAAGGCACGGAAAGTGATGATGAAAACTATCAAAAAAGAGGGACTCCCGATTAAGTCCGGGATTGTCCCTCTGTTACAATTCCTAAATTCACATGAATTGCCCTGTGCCATTGCTTCCTCCACCCATATAGAGTATATAAAGGAATATTTGTCTGCAACCGGTTTGTCCTCCTATTTTCAAGCCGTCATCGGAGGAGATATGATTACCAACTCCAAACCCGCTCCTGATATTTTCCTAGAGGCGGCACGACAGCTTAACTGTGAGCCAAAGCATTGCCTCGTTTTGGAGGATTCGGAAAATGGAATATTAGCTGCCCATCGTGCAGGAATTCCGGTTATTGGCATTCCCGATATGAAATATCCTGCACCAGAATATATCGACATGACCTTCGATTTACTGGAAAGTGCAGAAAATATCCTCACCATGCTTACAGATTCTTCATCAGATTAGCCATCTCAATTGCCGTACATGCCACATCATACCCCTTATTTCCTGCCTTTGTACCAGCACGCTCAATCGCCTGTTCAATTGTATCCGTCGTCAATACACCAAAGATTGTAGGAACTGACGTCTCCATTCCTACCATAGCACATCCCTTGCTTACCTCGGCACAGACATAATCGTAATGACTGGTAGAACCTCTGATTACGGCACCTAAGCATATCACTGCATCATAGTTTCCGGACTGTGCCATCTTCTTCGCAATCACCGGAATTTCAAAAGCTCCCGGCACCCAGGCAAGCTCTATATCTGCTTCACTGACACCATGGCGTAGTAACGCATCATTCGCACCAGCCACCAGCTTCGAAACAATAAATTCATTAAAGCGGGCAGCCACCACTCCAATCTTCAATCCGGTTCCAATTACATTTCCTTCCATTACTTTCATAATAACATCTTCCTTTCTTTTTTATATTTGATAATTGGTCAAATGCTCCATTTTAATCTGCTTCGTTTTCAAATAAAATTCATCATCCTTTTGCGGCTCTATCTGAATGGGTACACGCTCCTCAATCGTAATGCCAAAGCCGGATAGACCGCTTAGTTTCTTCGGATTATTGGTCATCAGACGCAGCTTCTTTACACCAAGGTCATAAAGAATCTGTGCTCCGATTCCATATTCTCGTAAATCTGGAGCAAATCCGAGCTTTACATTGGCTTCCACAGTATCCAGTCCCTGCTCCTGAAGCTGATATGCTTTGAGCTTGTTAATCAGTCCGATTCCCCTGCCCTCCTGTCTCATATATAGAAGGACACCTCTGCCTTCCCCGGCAATCATTGCCAATGCACGCTCTAACTGTTCTCCACAGTCACACCGACGAGAGCCAAACACATCTCCCGTCAGGCATTCCGAATGTACCCGGCATAGTACTGGATTTCCATCTGCAATGTCTCCCATCGTCAAGGCGACATGATGCTCTCCATTGAGCGTATTCACATATCCATGTATGTCAAATTCGCCAAATTTCGTCGGGAGCTTCGCAAGGGCTTCCTTCCTCACAAGACTTTCCTGTTCCAAGCGATAGCTGATTAAATCTGCGATGGTAATCACTGTCAACTGCTTCTTCCCGGCAAATTCCAACAGCTCCTTAGTACGCATCATCGTGCCATCCTCACGCATAATCTCACAGCAAAGGCCACATTCTTTAAGACCAGCAAGTCTCATTAAATCTACCGTCGCCTCCGTATGCCCTGCACGCTTTAACACACCGCCCTCCTTTGCCTCAAGCGGGAACATATGCCCCGGCCGCCTAAAGTCCTGTGGCCTCGCTCCCTCCTCTACACACTTCATCGCTGTTAGGGAACGCTCCTTTGCAGAAATTCCCGTGGTAGTATCCACATGGTCAATCGATACTGTAAATGCCGTTGCATGATTATCCGTATTTTCCTCTACCATCTGCGAAAGCTTAAGCTTTTGGCACATTGCTCTGCTCATGGGCATACAGATTAACCCTTTCGCGTCACTTGCCATAAAATTGACATTTTGCTGTGTAGCAAATTCAGCCGCACAGATTAAATCCCCTTCATTCTCCCGGTCAGGGCTGTCAATAACCAGTATTACCTTCCCATCCCTTAAATCCTGTAATGCCTCGTCAATTGTTCCAAACTCATTCATTGGTATGCTCCTTTCTATATCAATATTTTATTATACAAATCCATGCTCTGCCAGAAATTCCATATTGATATGGGATTTCGCTTCGCATTCTTCTCCCATCGGCTGGCGGCACAACCGCTCCACATATTTTCCTATGATGTCACATTCCAAATTTACAATGCTTCCCTTCTCCAAAGTAGAAAGATTGGTCATGGAACGTGTGTGGGGAATCGTGGAAACCGAAAAGCTCTCTTTGGTTACATTCGCTACCGTAAGACTGATACCATCTATCGCAATAGAACCCTTTTCCACAACATAACGCAGCAGCTCCTGTTTCGTCTGTATGGTATACCAGACCGCATTACCATCCTTTGTAATATCCGTAACCGTTCCAATCCCATCTATATGTCCACTCACAATATGCCCACCGAAACGACCGCCTGAAAGCATCGCCCGTTCCAGATTGACAGGGCTTCCCGGTTTCAATAAACCAAGGCTGCTTCTGTTTAATGTCTCATTCATCACATCCACCTGATAGCTTCCCGCACCGATAGCAGTTACTGTCAGACACACTCCATTAACCGCAATGCTATCCCCAATCCTTGTCGTTTCGTCTAACACGGTGTTCGCTGCAATCGTCAATACTGTCTGGCTGCTACCCTTTGTAATAGCCTTAAGTCTGCCAACCTCTTCGATTAATCCGGTAAACATCCTATCACCTCCCATTTCCTAAGCAATAATAAATTTCTACTATACAAGGCTTCCCCATCACTTCACAATTCCTGTGACCAGTAAATCCTCTCCAAACTGCTGATATACTGTCTGCTTGAGGGCAAACGCACCTGCCATGTTATCTACTCCCTCACCTTCCACAGGAGACCTTGCCTTCGCTCCGCCAACCAGCTTTGGAGCAATAAATGCGTACACCCGGTTTACCATCCCCTGCTTTAGCATGCTGGCATTTAATGTTCCGCCTCCCTCCAGTAATATGCTGTCAATCTGCTCCTCTGCCAGCCTTTTTAACAATAAACTGACATCCACCTGCCCCTGCCTGTCAGGAATACAAAGCAGCTTTATGCCAGCCGCTTCCAATGCCCGCTGCTTCTCTGGTTCTGCGTCACAGTACGCCACATATGTGAAAACTTCCCTAGCAGTCCGTACTATCTGACAATCAAGAGGAAGCTGCAAATGCGTATCACACACGATTCGTTTGGGATTGCAGGATGGCTCTGTTCTACAGGTTAGCAATGGGTCATCTGCTAATACGGTATTGATTCCAACCATAATACCGGTGTAGTATTTTCTAAGCTGTTGTACATAGGCTCTCGATTCCTCTCCTGTCACCCACTTAGAATCACCATTTGCACAAGCAATCTTACCATCCAGAGTCATAGCATATTTCATCGCAACAAAAGGCAGTCCTTTCTCCATATAGTGGAAAAATACCTCGTTAACCTCACGGCAGCGCTCCTCCAAAATCCCCGTTTCCACGGTAATCCCTGCTTCCCTTAATATACGAACTCCCTTCCCTGCAACCAAAGGGTTAGAGTCCATTGCCCCAATATATACCTTGCCAATCTGCTTCTCTATAATAATATCCGTACAAGGCGGGGTCTGCCCATGATGACAGCATGGCTCTAATGTAACATATAGCTCTGCACCCCTCATATCCTCATTACAGCTTAGCAAGGCATTCCTCTCTGCATGAAAGCCTCCATAATGTTCATGCAGCCCCTCAGCAATAATCCTGCCATCCTTCACCACCACACAGCCAACCATAGGATTAGGAGCAGTATAACCTCTTCCCTTTAAGGATAATTCTATTGCACGCTGCATATATTCTTCCTTAGTCATACTATCACCACCTTTTATCTTTAACTCAATCTTTGCACATAAAAAACCCCGGACATAGCCGGGGCATCGCACACATAGAAACGACAAAAAGAAAACGGCACTACGCCCTTATCTCTCTGTCTCTTTTTCTTCTCTCATCCAGACTTTACTGTCGGTATTGGAATTACACCAATTCAGCCGATATCTATTCCTTATCCTGCTCTATATAACACCAAGTGTTACCACAGCATCTCAATAGCAAACTATATGGCTCGCGGACTGTCACCGCCGGTCGGGAAACGAACCCTGCCCCGAAGAATTATGAAATTATTCTCTTATCACACCTTACCACACAATGTTGCATTTGGCAAGATATTTCAGTTATGATAAGTTATCCAACACGATTGCTGCTGCCCGCCTTACCTCCTCACTGCGGCTTTCCACTGCAACAGAAAACGGAAAATACGATACTGCCTCCAAATCATTCTCTCCATTTCCAAAAAAACCAACCTCTTCCTTGCTCAAGCCAAGCTGCTTTAACAAATAAAGAATTCCATTTAATTTTCCGGTATGTTCTGCTGTTATCTGTAAGCAATGCCCCTCTAGAATAATCTTATATCCCTCCGGCAAAGCAAGCTTGTCCCGCAAAGAAGAAAACTGCTCCTTCTTCCATTGTAAAAACTTACCCTGCGTCCTATGCTCCTCCAAGGTAAGCTTATAACAAGTATCCTCCTTCCGGTAGACATAACACTTGATTTGATGTGCCTTGGCAAGCTGCTCCAGCTTCGCTACTACCGTTTCCTCCATTGGCTGAATCACATCCAGCCCCTTCTCATTCATTACTATCCTTCCTCCATTAGCAAATACACCGCCAGAAAACAAGGATGCTGCTTTACCAAGCTTTCTCATGGCAATTTCATATGGCAGGGAGGTTGCTGCCAAAAGCTTCGTATGCTTAGATAAAAAGGAAAGCCACCCTGCCCTGTCCTCTGAAATAGTTGTTTCCCCGTCAAAAACCAAGGTGCCATCTACATCAAAAAATAAAGCCCTCCGATAATCCGGAATCCGAAAAGCCGGATATGGCTCAAAGAATAGAAGCTCCTTCTCATGAAGATTATTGTAGGCAAGGTAACAATCACACCGTCTTTTGCTGCACCGTCTTCCCTGTGTTTGTTTTCCCTCATCCGGTGCCGCATAGAGATTCCCAAGCCTTTGACGGCTGATAGTACAGCCATATACATCCCCATTTCCTGTTACAAAACAGCTATTGGCACAGCCCCCCTCTCCACTTGTATGCTTCATAAGCTCTAGCGGAAAATACGGGTCAATTGCCGTAAATGCAGCTATCTCCTCCTCACTATAGGGACGGTTCAGACCATCCATCCGATTGATAAACAAGTATCGGTTTGGGAAAAGTTTTTCCCTAAAAGACGTAAGCAAATCAAGCTGTTCTGGCACCCCCACTGCACCAACGCAATAATTGACCGAACAGGAATCCAACTGCCTGCAGGTAGTTAAAAAAGCATCCATATCTACCATCTCAGGGTGGAATGTTCCCCATAGGCGAAGCTTCCTCTTCTCGCCATGACATGTCTCAAACAAAGAAAGCTTCTCTTCTACCGGAAAGCTGAAATTGCTCTGTGCTCCGACATATTCCAGAAAGGGAAGCCTGCTCAGCCTTGCCAGCCCTTCCCAATAATAATCATGTAGCAGTGCCTCTCCGTAGGGCACTACAAGCACTGCACCAAGCTCCTCCTTTTGCTCATCCATGCCATGAAAGCTATTAGAATTATTCTCCTGCTGCCTTTTTTCCATAAAGCTTACAAACCGCTCCCACTCCGCCTGATCCCTCGCAAGGCAGCTAGCACTATACTGTTTTTTGGCAAAGGGACAATAACTACAGCTATAATTGCAAAAATTAAGACTTCCCCGGTAATACCATTGTGTCCGCATAATAAAATGTCCCCTCTTTCTCATCTCACTTTTACATGATAACGAAATTCTACCGCTTAAGTATCACACACACTACTTAGTGAAAACCTCCGTCTCTCCATGCCTTCATGCGACTGACTACCTCATCAGACATCAGCATAGGTCCAAGATAATCAGAATAGGAACGCCCCCTAGCGGTTAACGATACAAAGCCCTCTTTCACAGATACATATTCCTTCTGCTCCCATTCCTTTAGGACAGGAAATGCTTCCGTTACTACTTCCCCATAATGGGCAAGATAATCCTCTTCTCTGATTCCTCTATCAAAAAGCAAGTTCTTAATTACATACCGCCGTTTCATCTCCTCCTCGTCAAGCAGCAGACCATAAGTAATCTTAGTCATATCCCCCTGCCCGATATAATGGTCAAGCTCACATTTACATTGCTGTTGTTTTACTGCGTAGGGAGTACAAAAATGAAGATTAGAAAGATAGCTCCTGCCCCCGCAGCCAAAAGACAATGTGTTTGAATAGCCACATGGTTTAGAGGCAGCCGTCTCCCCATTCTTCTTCTTGATAAACCGCCGCATGGAAAGCTGCTGATACCCGGCGGCTAAAAGCCTTTGTACCACCTCCAGATAACAGCTATATGCAGTATCCGCCCGTTTGGCACCTCGATGCCAAAGTGCTGTTCCCGGCTTGATATAGAGCGGATAGATAAATAGCTCCTCCGGCTCATACAGTAGCGCCTGCTCCAAGGAATACAGCATGGAGGAAACGCTCTGTCCCGGAATCCCATATATCAAATCTATGTTTAGCGTATCAAAGTTCACCCTTCGTATCGCCTCTAATGCCTGTCTTGCCCTCATGACAGAATGTTTCCGGCAAAGCACAGTAAGCTCCTCCTCCACAAAGCTTTGCACCCCGATGCTAAGTCTTGTCACTCCAAGACGCTTGATAAGGCGAAGCTTCTGCAATGTAGTCTGGTTCGGCGAAGTCTCCATAATTACCGGTGCATCCGGTTTTAAAACAAAATATTGCTCAACAAGTGAAAACAACCTTTCAAGCAATTCCTCGGACAACATAAGTGGTGTTCCTCCCCCTATAGTAAGATCATCAAATACCACTCCCTCCGGCATCGCTTCACTATATTGCTTCATCTGCCGCTCCACGGCATTGATATATTCCTCCATCAGTAATCCTTCCGCTCCCGCCACGGAAAACAGATTGCAATAACCACATTTATACTGACAGAAGGGAATATGAACATAGAGACTATTCTCCTGCGAAAGCAAACACGAAAAATAATCCCGCACATCAAGCTTATCTAGTGGCATATATGCCGTCTTATGCGGATAACTGTACATATATTGAATATAAGGGTCTGTTATCATAAGTTATCTCTCCTTAATCTGCTATCATATACCAATAACAACTCCAATCCTTCGCCCTTTCCCATCTCACAATACAAAATGCTTGTAGGGCACCGTCAGCACATTGGGATGGTTTACTCCATGAAACCACACTCCATCCTCCCCATAGCAGGTTCCGTGGTCAGAAAAACAGATTACAAATGTATCACCAAGACTTTGAAAGCCCTTAAACAATCGTCCAAGCTCTTTATCTACATAGCGAAGAGCCGCACGGTGACAGGCAAGGTTATCCTTTGTCTCTCCCTCTATATAAAAATAATTAGGATAGTGAAGGGCAGATATGTTCATATACATCATCACTCTTTTTTGCTGTACCCTGCACTCCTCCAGCCGTTCCAAAGCTACGTCTACCTGATAGGTGGCAGAATCCTTTACCTTCGGTCCAAAGGAAGGATTCCAGTCACAATGCATAAAATAGGATGGCAGTACCTTTCCCACCGCTGAGCGGTTATCAAAAAAGCTGACTCCGCCGATACAATAGGTTTCATATCCCACCCGTTCCAGTCCCTCCACCAGATTCGGTCCTTGAAAATGAAACGCTTCCTTAGGAGCCTTCCTGCCCATACCGATATCCGAGGAAAAAAACAGCTTCTCCCTGTGGCTCATCTCGCGCACATCCTCGTCCACAGGAAAGAAACCGGCAAAAATTGCCTGATGGGAAGCGTAGGTAAAATTGCCGGGAGCCTGACATCTACGCCAGTTTCCATAGCGGTTCAAATTCGGGGTTCCCCCCTGCTCCTGTTCTAAAACCGCCGCATCATAACGAAGGCAGTCGAGGCAAAGCATCAGTATATGATGGCTTCCCACTATCTGATTCATATCAAGCTGTTCTTCCATCGCCTGCCCCACGTCCTTTCCTGTCTTTATCATATAATTCATTATCTCTCGTTCATCTGCAGCTCAAGATGCTTCATATAGGCCGCCTGTTCCCCATATATCCGGTTCTTAGCAAAAATATCCTGATATATCAAATCCCCCTGCCCATTCATTTCAATGATATAAGGCTGTTTACTCTTTTTATTCAGCAGTACATCCACTCCCGCATAAGTCAAACCATCAAACAAACCAACTGCCTTTACACATAGCTCCTCGATTGCTTCCATTTGCTGCCTGCTAAGAGATAATACCTCCACAGTTCCGGCACAGTTATTCAGATGCAGGTTTGTAATCGGCCCCTTGGATTGCCGTACTACGATATGGATAACCTTACCAAACTGAACAACCACCCGCAAATCATAGCTCATGCCGTTAATGGTATCTTTCGGAACCCACCGCTCCACCATCAATCCAAGAGGCAATAAACAATCAAGCAGTTCCCTAATCTCCTCCCATTTCGTCATCCGGTAAAGGTGCTTCGTATTATATAACTGCCCCTGTCTTACTGCCGAAGAGGTTATAGCAATGAATTCCCCTGTTGCAAGATTACGCCGTAATGCCACCACTCCTGCTGCCCCGGAATAGTGAATTGGTTTTAAAAATACAGAAGTTACCCTCCGTTTCTCCATCAAGGCAATTAACTCCTCCATGGATTGCAAATGCGACGTTAAACAATCGGTAACAAAAAGCCCATGCTGCCTTAACACCTCCTTACATTGATACTTATCAAGCAATGTAACAAGTGCCGAAGGATGATTTAGAAACTGGCAATGACAGCTGCAAAGCTGATTTAAAAATGATTGATACCGTTCTAATTGTTCCTTCATTGGAGCAAGGGCATCCTCATGAAAAGAGGGCGGATCAATCTTAACCGCCCCCGAAATATGATGTAACTGCTCTAGCAATTCCGTATATGAATGCTCATAAGAAAGCAAGGAAAAGGGAAGTCCCTGCTGCTTCGCTGCCTGCCTCATATATTCTGTTCGTTTATGCTGTTTCGTTCCTACAAGAATCATACGCTACTCCGTAAGCATCGGATAGGTCCATATCTCACCATCATACTCCTCCTGCTCCTGCGGGTCATCTAGACAGACCTCCTTATCAAGAGCAGTAAGCTTCTTCATCATCTCATCCGACAAATAATGATATTGCAAATCGACTGTCTTAATATTATCAAAAGAAGGAAGCTTCTCAAGCAACAGTGCGCCTCCCTTGTCCGTCAGCGTACCCATAGATAAATCCAAGGTTGTAATCTGGCTTATGTACTTACTAGCAAGCACCTCTGCACAGATTTCATCCTGAAACTCACTGTCCGTAATTCCAAGATAAGTAAGCTTAGGAAAATCGGACTCGGAAAGCAGTGCCTTAATATTGGAAATATCGCCATCGAATCCATAATCCTCCACACCAATATAAAGCAACAGCTTCTCTAGGGAAGGAAGCTTCGCAGACTTGATACTGTTCATCACCTCCACCGGGAGTCCACCGCAAATTACGGTAAGCGATTTTAAATTAGCATGGGATATCTCTCCAAGAACTAAATCAGTACTTCCCTTTACTACAAAGGACTCAAGTTGTGGCATCGCAGCCCAGAGTTTCGAGTAATCTGCCTGCATAATCCAGGAAACCTCGCACTCTTCATAATCCATATCACCAAAAAAGATACTTTTGATATGGGAGAACTTGTCAGCATTCGCAACGATTCCATCTACAATCGGCTGTGGATTGTCTTCCCAAGCCTCTCCCCAGCAGCCAATCACAAGCTCCTCCAAGGAGGCAAACTCTGCATCCTCCATAATCTCAGTAAGCATCGTATCTGCACCCTTCTCGCCATCCTCATATTCCTCATACTCATAAGAATATCTCTTGCTCTTATAACTCATGTACGCATCCTCCTATCTAAAATAAATGAATCAGGTAATGCAAAACTCAATATGACTTATGCTATCATCATGATTGAGTTTCACAATCACCTAATAAATGATATCCTAATTTTACCATTTTTGTACGCATGTTACAACAAGATTCTAACATGCGTACACCAAAAACTGAGCTTAACAAAGTTGATCTTGTCTAAAGTAAGGGTGCTAATTATATACTGCTCCGCCCATCTCCTGCTCTAACAGCTTAAGCACATGCGTACATTCATCCGTAATCACAAAATTAAAATTATCATTATAATAATCAGAGGATTTCAGCTCCCATCTATCCTTCAAAATGCTCCAATCATTGTTGTAACTTTCATCCTCCTCAGAAGGTTGCTTATCATAGGTAAAACCAATTGTTCCGATCCGCTTTCCACAATCCACCAGACCTCTTTGATTTTTTCTATATATATTGCCAAAATTGATATGTCCCTCTTGCAAGTCCTTCATCACTGCCTCATACATTTCTTTCTGATAGATGATATTAATATCATCGTACATACTTGTATCTCTATCATCTGTTTCCTCAACAAACCGAAAGATGGCACTTATTATATTTTCCTTATCAAAGCCCTCAGGAATCACAGTATCAAGCAAATAGTCTGTATCATTCAAATACATAATGAACTCTGACAATAATTTCTCCTCGTCTGTTGTAATCCCAATACGATAGCTCCGCAAAATCTCCCCTTTGTTTTTTAATGTATACGTAAGAGACATATTGCAGCAAGCGCCTTGATATTCACTAATATTACTATTCGCTACCGGATTATCCGCCTCATACATCAGTTTTTTACTTCCCTGTTCCATCACTTCCTTTTGAAGTGACAACAGAGTATCCATCCTCTCCTGTTCTTTAATATGAAAGCTTTTGTCATTAAAAGAGACATTTACCGACTTTATCTTTGAAGCTGCTACCGTGCTATGCTGCAAATAAGCAAAATGTCCGGCAACAAATACCAGAACGATTCCAGCCGTTATCACTCCAAGCTGTAAATAGGATAACTGTTTCCATATAAAGAAAGTCTTTAAAAGAATCATATCACATATCAGATAGCATACGATGCTTCCAATCAATAGATAACAGATACCAATGAAATAGGAATATTGGTAGGTAAGTAAATGGCTAAATATGGCATAGGTCAGATAATACATTAAACATGTAAAAATATAGCTGCCACAGCAACAAAATACAATGCGGTAAACCACTTTACTCCAAGGAAATACCAGGTTTTCATCTACACGCTCCAGCTTGCGTCTCCGATACAGCATATATGCCGCCACAAAAAACACGATTGCCGGGAGTAAATAAAACAGACAAAGTATCACTGTTCCATAGTGAAAATCACCAATTAACAAACCATCTACGGCAAGAAGCGGATCGCCATCAAAAAATGGGTCGGAGGAAGCCGACTGCTCTGTCAATGCGTTGGAGAAATAAATAACCGGGCTAAAAATTGTAACAAGTCCCTTAATATCAAAGCCCCCTGCATAATAGCTTCCGCTGCCATAAGTAAACAAATTAATAATTGTATCTGCCATATTGTAAAAAACATACACCATAAAATTAATGACAGCATACATAAACAGATTCATGATACTGCTTCCGCTTAGCATTACAATAAAGCATGACAGACTGTAGAAAAACAAGGCAATCATTACCGTTTCCAAAACATAGCCCAAAATTGCTGCCCCCATGTGGATTCCGAATATGACATTCAGGCAGGATAAAACGCACCAAAGCAATACAAACGGCAACAAATACATGAATAAGCCCGATAAATAATGTGTAACATACATCGTTTTCCTGCTTACCGGAAGGCTGTGAAGCATGTAGGAGGAACATTGCCTGTTGAGATACTGAAATACAAACACAGCACAGACAATTGCCATCACTGCCATAAATATGATATAAAAACCACTAGCGATAATATATTCCGCCATATTCTCCTGAATCTCATTCAATATTTGCCAATCATCCAATGAGTCATACCGAAGAATCCCTATCGTACTCGTAAAAAATGGAGCCACAAATGCAAACATTGTTATAACAATACCTATCACCCAGAGCGGCCACAGTCTTATTATATCCTTAAAAAACATTGTTCTGTTAAAGAATGATTTCTTTGATTTCATAATCCATCCCTCCCAACTCATAGATGAAGATTTCTTCCAGGGTAAGCGGTATTACATCCACCAGTAATGGCTGATATTTCATCGCCTTTTGCTCTATCTCCTCAGGGCTTCCCTTAACAATCAATGTATGCACCTTACCTAGCAAGGATTCATGCATAACCTCCATATCTTCACTCATATCCGGCAATCCATCGGCAAATGCAATCTGCAGCTTCGTCACGCCACCCTGCAACTCTGATAAAGAGCGCTCCAATACCACACTCCCCTTATGCATAATGCCGACATAATCACACACATCCTCAAGCTCCCTAAGATTGTGGGAGGACACAAGCACGGTCATCTGCTCCTTTTCCACCTCGGAAAGCAATATGCTCCATATCTGCCGCCGCATTACCGGGTCAAGCCCATCCACCGGCTCATCCAGAATCATAATCTGTGGCTTCATGGCAATCGCCAATACAAATGCTGCCTGCTTCTGCATTCCCTTTGACATCTTACGGATTGCCCGTTTATTCTGAAGCTCCGGAAACACCTCCATAACCTTATAAAACAAATCCTCATCAAACCCCTCATAGATTCCCCTATAATATTTCATCATATCCTTTAATGTAGACTGACGGAAATAAAAAATATCATCAGGAATAAATGCAATCTTCTCCTTGACAGCAACATTTTCAAATACCGGTTTATCCTCTATTAAAATCTCGCCTTCATCCTGCCTGAAAATTCCGGTCAAATGCCTAAGCAGAGTAGACTTGCCTGCCCCATTCGGACCAACCAGACCATAGACAGAGCCTTTCCTCACATGAATATTACAATCGGCAAGTGCCTGAAAACCATCAAAGCTTTTACTGATATGTTCACCCTTTATCACTCACACTCTCCCCTTTCTTTTCTTGCTTATAACAATCATCTACCTGCTGCTCCACTACCTTCTTTGCTATCTTTCCATAATAACACTCCTCTAACACCATGCTAAGCTTTTTTAACAGCTCCTGCTGCTGTTTCTCGTTAAGTGTTGGGCTTCCGGCAACAAAGCTTCCCTTTCCGGCTATTGTATATACATACCCCTCCTGCTCCAAATCCCGGTATGCCCGCTGAATGGTATTTGGATTAATCGCTAAAGCCGCCGCCAACTCCCGAACCGAAGGAAGCTTCTCATCAACAGAAAGAACCTCCTGCACAATCAAGCGTCGGAATTGCTCCTTCACCTGCTCATAAATCGGATGGGCATCCCTAAAATCTACATGTATCAAATACTCACCTCCAAATATTTCGAATGAATTAAAAATCAATTCAAGTAAGCATGACTGTTGTTTTACCTATCTATCACACAGTTGCTTACTGTATCATTAACATTAATACAGTTCATACAGATTTATAATAACTGACAAAATGGAATCTGTCAATCTTTTTTATTTCTGTATTGACATTACCGTAACGTAAGGGTTTAGGATGTTATAGGGTAATTGTAAGACTGCTAATTGCCGATACTACCGTCATAATAGTATGGGAAGTGGGAGCTTTACAATTATCTTTATAAAAATTATAGAAAGGAGGCATCAATGAAAACTATAAAAGAAATGTCAGAAATAAGCGGAGTTAGTGTACGGACATTACGGTACTATGATGAGATAGGTTTATTAAAGCCCACCCGATTAACGGATGCAGGATACCGCTTATATGACAACAAAGCATTGGAGCGGTTACAGGAAATTATGTTCTTTAAGGAGTTGGAATTTTCACTAGCTGACATAAAACAGATAATGGAGAATCCGGGCTATGACAAAGAACAGACCCTATTAACCCAAAAAATTCTGCTAGAGCAGAAACGAAACCGGTTAAATGGAATTATTGAACTAATCACTGACGTAATGAAAGGAGTGAATACAATGAGCTTTGAAGCATTTAATGAAGAAGAAATAAAAAGCATATTAGACCATATATTGGAATGTATGTCAAAAGAATCCCTTGAAGAACAGATACAAAAATACGGTACTTTAGAAAACTACCGAGAGCATCTGACATGGGGATTAACAAATAATGAACAGGCAATGGCAGATGTATTTAAATGGTATGGCGGCAAGGATAAAACAATGGCAGCTATTATGCAGTCTAATGGGGATACTGAAGATTTCGTGAAAAAACAGGAGGAAGCGGACGATATCTACAGAAAATTTATGATGGCGAAGAAAACGAGTGACATCACCATTGAAAAAGAAGCTGTTGAACTACTTGCAAAATATTATAAGGAGCTTTTTAAGCTTGATAATGCAAGGAACATTTTGTTAGATTTTGCAGATGAATACCTGCAAAACCAACGGCTTGCCAAGGCGACAGATAATCAATATGGGGAAGGCTGTTCAGAATATGTTGCTCATGCTATTCAGAGGTATTATGGTGAATAGCAGACAATAAAATAGCATGATTAATAAGCATACTATGTATACTTAACAGGGCTTGCCTGCTTTGATAATAAATAATCGCAGGCGGCAGCCCTGTTTAAATTGTTACTTTGTTATATATTTTTGGTTCTTACTATTAGGCTTATCTGGAACTGTCATTACCAATTTTCCTGCCTGAATCAACGGTTTTAAGTGATTTTTTGCAATATTTTTTGCATCCTTATATCCTAAGAAGGCCGTAATTTCATTCTTGCTTCTTGGTATTTTACAGAATTCTAATATTTTATCTTGGGTGTTATCTTGGGTGTTATCTTGGGTGTTATCTAATTTTCTCTCCAAAAATTTTTTGTTTTTAATTGTGGCATATACCATAAATGCCTCTGTTCGATACTCCGGTTCTGGCAATCCCGCTTGCTTCATTTCAAAAAACATCCTGTCAATTCCTTCACCAAATTCACGTACATACTCATATTCATGAAGCAAAGCAGCAATCTTAGGATTCCTTGAAAAATGGATTTCCCTCATATTATTCAAACGAACAATTCCCGGAAGTGTACCGGGACTTTCTACTGTAATATGATCATCAAACATTTTAATTTGGATGTCTGTTCCTTTAATACTATAATCACGATGGGCAATTGCATTAACTATAAGCTCCTTCCATACAAATTCTGGATATTCTGGCTCAGTAACAAATCTGGCATCTGGTCCTAAATATGTATGCTCTTTTATCTGATCTCTAACAAACTCAATTGTTTTTTCTACCAAATCCAAGATTCGTCCTTCAAAAATCTTATCTTTAATCACATTCATCGCTGCCCCAACCTTGGCTTCTGTACCTTCATATCTTATAAAACGCACTCTGGCACGCTCAAAAAACAATTGAGGATTCTTGCCAAAGAGTAAAATTGCGGCACCACTCATCTCTTGACGACCATTGACATTAACAATAAATTTTCCATTGTTAGAAAAAATATATAACTATATGATAAAATCAAAAACAGGGGGGAGCAAGCGAATTGTCCTTCTTACTTTTAAGCTGTTCCTTTTTATATTTTAATGGAGAGATTCCATAATATTTTTGAAAAATTTCACAATAATAGCTTGCCCCACCAAATCCATATTCATACGCAATATCCGTAATACATGATTCTGATTCAAGCAAAGCAACAAGGCTCTTTCTTAAACGGAATTTGGTTAGATATGAAATAGGGGTATCGCAAAGATATTTCTTAAACAGCAGAGAGCATCTGCTTTTACAGCAGATTCCGGAAAGGGAGATGTCTTGCAATGTAATATGCTCCATATAATGTTCTTCTATATAAGTAATCATATTCCTAAGAGAAGCGATATCAGCAGAGTTTCTTTTTCTCATTTGTTGCGTATGAGGAAGATTCCTATATAATGTTTTCATAATAAAACAAAAACCTTCAATTAATTCAAAATAAGATAATTCTTGTGTAGAAATGCGATCAAAGTCATTACAAAAGGAATCATATAACATATCTATCTTATCTAAAATAGCAGCCTGCCAATTGTCATGTGTAAGATACAGATAAGGACAGGAAGTATTTTCTGTAAACCATTCAATATAATTTTCATAGAACCATTTGTTACCCTGTAATAATTCAGGAGATAACAAAATACAGACAAATTCACATTCGTTATGCTCCATAGAAAAACCAAAATGTATTTGTCTGCTGTTAATTATAATTCCATTGTTGTCAGATAATTCCGTTAATTCCCCATTTACATTATAGGTCATTTTTCCTCTTTTCACTAAAATAAATTCCAAATCCGGATGCCAGTGACTGATTGCAGAATAATCCGGATAGTATGATAAGCTTCCGTACCGGACATACGCAGGAAACAGCGGATTGTTGTAAGCAACTGTTTCGGAAGAATCAAAATTAAAGGTAGAACAATATTTTATGTTTTCGTTCATGGTTTCATCCCTTTCAAAAAGAATATTGTTATAAAATTATACAAGATATTGAAAGAAATGAAAAGAGAAATCGGATATTGTTATAATATAACAAAAAAGGGAGAGGGATTATTATGAAAAAGAATGATTCCTTGCGAAAGGAAATTATCAGGTTAACATTGCCGATGGCTTTTCAGCAGTTCATGCTTGCACTTGTCGGGGCGTGCGATGCTGTTATGTTGGGACGCCTGGATCAAAATGCGATGTCTGCTGTTTCGTTGGCAACACAGGTTACTTTTGTATTCAATCTATTTATGATGGCATTTATTATAGGGGAAAATATGTTTGTGGCTCAGTATTATGGAAAAAGAGATTACACTAATATTTCAAGAATATTTTCTCTGGTGCTTCGTATTTCCTGTATAGTAGCAGCTTTGTTTTGGATCGGAACTTTTGTGTTGCCGCAAAATATAATGAAATTTTTTACAAGTGAAAGGGAATTGATTACATTGGGGAGTGAATATCTTAGCATCATTGGAATATCCTATTTCCTTTCTGCTATAGCACAGGTGTATATGGCAATTATGAAAAATTGTCATGCTGTAAATATGAGTACAATAATCAGCAGCATAACGGTAATGATAAATATCCTGCTCAATGCCGTTTTCATTTTTGGATTATTCGGAATACCTGCTATGGGGATTCGGGGAGCCGCATGGGCAACTGTCATAGCAACCGCTGTCCAAATGATTTGGAGTATTATTTATACAACCATAAAAATAAAGCATTTAAAAATCTGTTTTTCTGACCAGAGTCATAATTTGACAGAACGGTTCTGGAATAAAACCGTTCCGATTCTTTTTAATGAACTAATATGGGGCGGTGGTTTTACCATGTATTCTGTTATCATGGGACATATGGGTGCAGATGCGGTGGCAGCAAACGGCATTGCAAACATTTCCAAGAATCTGATAGTATGTATATGTCTTGGTCTTGGAAGTGCTGGAAGTATTATCATTGGAAACAGGCTTGGGGCAAATCTCATAGAAGAGGCAAAACAGGCGGGAAAGACATTAACGAAAGTCTCTGTTCTGTGCGGTGTATTGTCAGGAATTTTACTGCTTGCTTTATCTCCTGCCATTATCAGATTTGCAGGGCTGACGCCACAAGCAGGAGAATATCTTAGGGGAATGCTCATCATCTGCTCTTATTATTTAGTGGGTAAGTCAATTAATAGCATGACAATAGGTGGCATTTTTCCGGCGGGTGGAGATTCCAAGTTTGGACTTCTCTGCGATGTGGTAACATTATGGTGTATCACAGTGCCAATAGGCTGCTTATGTGCATTTATCCTAAAACTCCCCGTACTCATTGTTTATTTTGTCCTGAATCTGGATGAAATTGTGAAATTGCCGGTAGTTTACCGTCATTATAAAAAATATCAATGGTTAAAAAATTTAACGAATGGAGGTACACAAAATGAGTGAAATGAAAGAAAAAATGCATACTGGGGAACTTTATCTTCCAGGAGATGAAGAAATCATGAAGGAACAAGTAGTTTACCAGGATAAATTGTGTGACTACAATATGACGAAGCCTTCAGAAACCGAAAAAAGAATGAACCTGTTAAAAGACATGTTGGGTGATTGCGGAGAGAACGTCTATATTGAAGCGCCCTTTTACGCAAACTTTGGTGGACATCATTGCCATTTTGGAAATATGGTCTATGCCAATTATCATCTGACATGTGTAGATGATACCCATATTTATGTTGGTGATTACACCATGTTTGGACCAAATGTTACGATTGCTACCGCAGGACATCCAATATTGCCGGAACTTCGTGAGCAGGTGTATCAGTATAATATGCCGGTTCATATTGGAAGGAACTGCTGGATAGGTGCGGGTGCCATTATTATGCCGGGAGTCACAATCGGGGATAATACTGTAATTGGAGCAGGCAGCGTGGTCACAAAAGATATTCCTGCAAATGTTGTTGCTGTTGGGAATCCCTGCAGGATAATGCGTGAAATTAATGAGCATGATAGGGAATATTATTTCAAGGACAGAAAAATCACCTTAAATACCATTGCTAATGGATAACTAGTACATTATAAACTAAATATCTTACAGTTTGGCTTGTCTAAATTTCCATCTGCCGAATTGCTTTTTTAGTCATAGCCACTGACACTAAACGTCTAGGACATTTGCTCAGTGCGAATCGAAACGCAGCGCAGACCGCCGTTGAAAATCCGCTTTGCAAAACGAAAGTTTATTCTACGCCTAACTATCAAGAACTTAATTTATGATGTGATAGATTTATCTGTTCCAGATATAGAATTACAAATAAGGGATAACACTTTGGATTCCATAACAATGAATTTCTAGTGTCATCCCCTATTTCTTTGGCTTGTCACATACGCAAATTATCTTGAACTTCTATGAATATCTGTTTTTCGTTATTCAGATAAAACATCACATATGAATTGTCTATTGCCATTATATTTAGCACATAATCTGTCCATGCTGTAGTTTTCAATTCTGCTTTATTACTGTCAATTCGTAATATGTAACCATCATAGGTAATAATATCAATGCGGTTGTGGTACATATTGTAACTTACGGAAATAAAATTCATATCATCAACTCCTTGTATTCTAAAATTTAAGCATATCTTTTAGACCGATTACCTTTTCATTATTTGTTATCTGATATTATAATTTTTTCTTTCCCTCATTTTTGCCCTTATCAGCATTTGCAATCATGAGGGGAACGATAGAAATGATGTAATGAATGAAGTAAAATTAACTTGCTTAAATTTAATATTTTCAAGGGTTGACGGTATTTTTTATGATAGCCTATAACAATTATTAAACACTCTCAAATGAGAAGATTAACAATTTTTATTTTGCTTAATATATTCCTCCGGCTGCTTTCCATAGTGAATTTTATTGCAGTATTCTGCAACAACCATCATATCAATATCATCTATAGTACTTCCATAAACCGGTTCATTTTCATAATATCTTGCACCTTTGGCATTAACTACCTCCTACTTGTTTTATCTTTCATTTAGCCCTATATAACCATCAAGACTGTCACCCGCCCTTAAACATTCCCTTCCCCATCCTCAAACTTTCTCTTCAAAGCCGCTTCGACCGGAGCTATTGTACCAAACAATACTACAAGCTGTATCCCCTCAATAATCAATGACACTAATCCAATCACATCATCATTACTATGTATAAATGGCATCATGGCAATCATCGTAGGAATTATTAAAATGAAACCCGCCTTAAACCAAATTCTCCCACAACAGTGATGGGCAAATTGCCACGTGTCCTCATTTTTCATTGACCTTGTAGTGCGATAACCAATCCATCCATTTATATTCTGAGGGGGATGCTTATACATGATATTACCAATGACAATCATTAAAAATGGAATTAACAAATTACAGATAAACATTGTAATATAAAACCACATAGTTTCCCCCCTATTCCCCCTTACTATATTCCTGTATAAATCTCCACGAATCCTTACACATTCTCTCCAAATCATATTCCGCTTCCCAACCAAGCTCTTCCTTTGCCTTCTTCGGATTCGCATAGCACATTGCAATATCCCCGGCACGACGTGGTTTTATCTCATATGGAATCTTCACACCATTAGCTGCCTCAAATGCCTTGACGATATCCAATACGGAATATCCATTACCAGTGCCAAGATTATAGATATTAACCCCTGTAGTAGAAGTTACTTTGTCCACCGCATTTACATGCCCCTTTGCCAAATCCACCACATGAATGTAATCTCTCACTCCGGTTCCATCTGGTGTGTCGTAGTCATTGCCAAACACACCGAGACATGGCAGCTTACCAATTGCTACCTGCATAATATAGGGCATAAGATTGTTGGGAATCCCATTCGGGCACTCTCCAATCAACCCACTCTCATGGGCACCAATTGGATTAAAATAACGTAAAAGTACGACACTCCACTCTGGGTCCGGCACACATAAATCAGATAGAATCCGCTCTAACATCAGTTTCGTGCTTCCATAAGGATTCGTTGTACTAAGAGGAAAATCCTCCGTGATTGGCACTGTTTTAGGAGAGCCGTACACCGTAGCAGAAGAACTAAATATAATCCGTTTACATCCATACTCATTCATCATCTCGCACAATGTAAGTGTTCCGGTAATATTATTATGATAGTACCAGAGCGGCTTTTGCACCGATTCCCCAACTGCCTTTAGTCCGGCAAAATGGATTACAGCATCAAAGGTATGCTCCTCAAAAACCGGACGAAGCTCCTCCTTATTGAGCATGTCTGCTTTGTAAAACACTGGTCTTTTCCCCGTAATACGTTCAATCTTATCTACTATATCCTCCTGTGAATTAAAAAGATTGTCAAATATGACAACTTCATGTCCTTGATTCAAAAGCTCCACACAAGTATGGGAACCAATATACCCTGTACCACCAGTAACTAAAATCTTCATTATTATTCACCTCATATAAATATAGTTTAATTAGACGTTTGTACTATTACGCTAAGTTCATCATAATATAAAATAATTGATATTTCAATATTTTTCCATCCAAAACCAAAATGTTATCACTGCTAGTACATCGTAAATTAAGTTCTTGATAGTTTGACGAAGGATAAACTTTAAGATACTTAGTTTATGATGTACTAATACATCTGTTCCTTGATTTTCATAAGCCGGGTTTGTGTACCTCTCTCATTCTCATCAAGCTTCATGGAAATGTAGCGCATCTGCTCTTCTGTATCCGGTATTACTACATATTCCAGTGCATTCACCCTGCGCCGGGTTTTTTCTATCTCAGCGGATAATTTCTCACAACGGTGCTCTAAACGGGCGAGATTTACCATATCAGGGTAAATGGCAGTAAGTCGCTCCACTGCCTCATCCAAATCAAAGGAGGTAAAGGCATAGCCATACCGCTTCGCATCATCCCCACTCCCCATAAAGGCGACATTTAAGCTCTCTAAAGACATACTTGCCTTTGCAACCAAGAAGCCTACATTTGCCTGCTTAATAGCATCCTCCACCTTCTTGCGAAGCTCCATTGTCTCTTGAACTAATTGTAAAAACTGCCGCATCAGCTCATCTCTTTTATCCTTAAGCAGACGATGCCCCTTCGTTGCAGTAAGACGCTTTCTCTTTAAACGGTTCAACTCCATCCGGGTAGGATTCACTCTGATGCTTGCCATTAGGCTTACACCTCCTCATTTTTTTGATAATACTCATCCAGAAATTGGTCATCAATTCTCTTTAGCTCTGTTCTCGGAAGCATGGATAACAGTCTCCAGCCGATTGTTAGCGTCTCCTCAATCGAGCGGTCACTTTCAAAACCTTGGGAAACATATTCCTCTTCAAAGGCATCCGCAAACCTCGCATATCGCAGGTCCATCTCCGTCAATGCTGCCTCCCCTAAAATCACCATCAGCTCCTTGGCTTCCTTCCCCCTTGCATAAGCAGAAAAGAGCTGGTTCATCGTAGCAGAGTGGTCTGCTCTCGTCTTGCCCTCCCCGATTCCTTTATCCTTCAACCGGGACAAAGAGGGAAGCACATCAACCGGAGGCAAAACGCCCCGACGGAATAGTTCCCGGCTCAATATAATCTGTCCTTCGGTAATATAGCCTGTCAAATCAGGAATCGGATGCGTTTTATCATCCTCTGGCATGGTTAATATCGGAATCATCGTAATACTTCCCTTTTTATCCCGAAGCCGTCCGGCACGCTCATATAATGATGCCAAATCTGTATACATATAGCCGGGATACCCTCTTCTGCCTGGTACTTCCTTTCTCGCAGCAGACACCTCCCGCAATGCATCCGCATAATTGGTAATATCCGTCAGAATAACAAGCACATGCATATCTTCCTCGAACGCAAGATATTCTGCTGCAGTTAACGCCATTCTCGGAGTAGCAATTCGTTCAATAGCAGGGTCATTTGCAAGATTGATAAATAAAACTGTCCGTTCCAATGCTCCTGTGCTACGAAAGCTTTCTATAAAATAATTGGACTCCTCAAAGGTAATGCCCATTGCAGCAAATACAACTGCAAAATTTTCCTCTGTACCAAGCACCTTTGCCTGTCTTGCTATCTGTGCTGCCAGTCTTGCATGGGGAAGCCCCGAAGCAGAGAAAATGGGAAGCTTCTGTCCACGCACCAGTGTATTTAACCCATCAATCGCAGAAATTCCTGTCTGAATAAATTCCTCCGGATAATTTCTCGCTGCCGGATTCATTGGCAGTCCGTTAATATCCATTCGAGCCGTTGGCAATAAAGCAGGACCATCATCGATAGGATTTCCAAGACCATCAAAGACTCTCCCAAGCATCTCCTTCGATACAGAAAGCTCCATGCTCCTTCCTAAAAAACGTACCTTACTCTCAGCCAGATTAATTCCTGTAGATGCTTCAAATAACTGCACCAGGGCATTGCTCCCATCTATTTCCAACACACGGCATCTGCGTATTTCTCCGTTCGCAAGAAGAATTTCCCCTAATTCATCAAAAGCAACCTCCTCTACGCCACGGACAAGCACCAGCGGTCCCGCTACCTCCTCAATGGTTCGATATTCCTTTGGCATTGCTACTCCTCCTCTTTACATACCTCTGAAAGCTCTCGTACAAGCTCCTTACTTACTTTATGATACTCCTCCTCTATCTGCTGCTCTGTGACATATTTAAAACGTCCAATTGTCTCTCTTACAGCAATGCTTAGCACCTTTTCAATGTCACCGCCCTTATCAAGCACTTCCTTTGCTTTTTCATAATATTCCATAATCAACTGCATCATATGGTACTGCTTGGTAAGCGAAGTATAGGTATCCACTTCATGAAAGGAATTCTGATGCAAAAAATCTTCCCGGATGGAACGTGCCGCTTCAAGCTTTAGTCTGTCCATATCAGAAAGGGCATCCATTCCCACCATTTTCACCACTTCCTCAAGCTCCGCCTCTTCCTGAAGCAATGTCATCATCCTTTGCCGAAGCTCAAGAAAATCCTGTGCAACAAATTCCCCATACCAGTCCTTCATATTGTCGAGATATAACGAATAACTGTTCAACCAATTGATTGCCGGAAAATGACGGCGGTATGCCAAAGCGGAATCCAATCCCCAAAACACTTTCACAATTCTAAGGGTTGCCTGTGATACGGGTTCTGATATATCACCACCCGGAGGAGACACCGCACCAATCACAGACAATGCCCCTTCCCGTTCCTGTTGTCCCAATGTCACCACCTGCCCTGCCCGTTCGTAAAATTGGGCAAGACGGCTGCCGAGATAGGCAGGATACCCTTCCTCTCCGGGCATTTCCGAAAGGCGGCCGGACATCTCCCGTAAAGCCTCCGCCCAGCGGGAAGTAGAGTCTGCCATCAGTGCCACGGAATAACCCATATCCCGAAAATATTCCGCAATCGTAATTCCTGTATAGATGGATGCCTCTCTCGCTGCCACTGGCATATCTGAAGTATTGGCTATCAATACTGTCCGCTGCATTAAGGATTGTTTTGTCTTTGGGTCAATCAGCTCTGGGAATTCATTTAATACATCTGTCATCTCATTGCCCCGTTCTCCACAGCCAATATAAACAACAATATCTACCTCTGCCCATTTCGCAAGCTGATGCTGAATTACTGTTTTTCCACTTCCAAAAGGACCCGGAACAGCCGCAACCCCTCCCTTTGCCAGAGGGAAAAAGGTATCTACCACCCGTTGTCCTGTAACCAATGGCATTTTAGGGGGCAGCTTACGCCGATACGGCCTTCCCTTTCGCACAGGCCAGCGTTGCAACATAGTAATAGATTGCTCCCCCTCCTTCGTTTCTATCGTAGCAATAAAATCATCCACTGTAAAAGAACCAGACTGGATAGAGGTGACTGTTCCTTCTATGCCATTCGGAACCATGATTTTCTGTGTGACAACAGGAGTCTCTTCTACCGTACCAAGCACGTCACCAGACACTACTCTATCTCCTTTGGAAACGGTAGCCCTAAATTCCCATTTTTTGCTGCGGTCAAGTGCTGCTACCTCCACACCTCGCTTTAGTAGATTGCCAGCCACCTCCATAATAGAATTAAGAGGTCGCTGAATGCCATCATAAATACTGGTAATCAAGCCTGGTCCCAATTCTACAGACATTGGTACCCCCATAGAAACGACTTCCTCTCCGGGCTTCAACCCGGAAGTCTCTTCATATACCTGAATCGATGCCTCATCCCCATGCATCTCAATAATCTCTCCAATCAACCGCTGATGACTTACCCGTACCACATCAAACATATTCGCGTCCCGCATCCCACTAGCGATTACCAGCGGACCAGAAACCTTCCTAATAACACCTTTGCTCAAACCCCTATTCTCCTTTCATACACTTTTTTTGAGATTGTCTATAAAAACTAACTAAACAAAATATCAGACCCAACTGCCCGCTCCACCATTTTTTTTATATTTGCAATCCCTTCCCCGGTATTTCCATGAAGTCCCGGTATCAATATTACAGCAATATCGCTCTTTTCCCGCATCTCCTTTATCTCCTCTGCTAATTCAAGAGCGAACTGCTCCGTGATAAAAATTACCTCTGTTTCCTGTCTCTTAAAATGTTTGAACTGCTTTCGTGCCTCTTCCATGGTTTTCACGGGATATACTGTAATTCCCACCGCCGTAAATCCAAATATACTATCATAATCCCCAAGCATCACCATATTACTCATAAACGGTCCGCATCCTTTCCAATATCCATTCCTCGGATAACTGATTTTTAATTCCTGTAAATAAAAAACGAAGAGACTTCATTTCATTCTCTCTCGCCACAAAAAAAGCGACTAACGGTCCAAGGGAAAAGGAGTTGCTTTTTCCTGCTGCGACCTTCCGGTACAATTCCTTGTCACACCAGCATTCGAATGTAGCAGGGGAGTTTTGGTAAGCCGTTACCCCCTCACGGTAGGAGGTACTATTAAGATATGAAATAAGCTCCTGCTTCCCGGATAAAATTGCTGTTTTTAACCGGTCCTTGCTAAACTCTCCCCCCTCCACCAATGCCTGCTCCAAAAAAGATGAGGATGTCTCCCATCGTACAAGCCGAAAAGAAAGCTTCAGGTTTGCAAGAGAAAGATAGGTTTTGGCATACTGTTTGATGGCGGTCTCTTGCGAGGCTTCCCCCATCCTCTTTACTGCCTCTAATAAGCCACGGTCAATCAAAGTATCAGAAAGCATTCCATCTCCAGAATGAAGGTAGACCTTATATGCCTCCTTAGCTGTTTTCTGCATATAATCTGGCAGATGGTCAAATGCCTTGTTCACAATACTTGTCTCAATCAATTCCCTTTTATCAAATTCACCATCATAATAAATAGGTGTTGGATGGATAGATGTATTTAAGCTTTTTACTGCTGCCTTTAAATTGTGAAATTGATGAGGAAGAAAAAAAATGGAAAAGGATGATAAGTCAGAAACACAGCGACTTAGCAGTTTAAGGGTGCGTTCCTGCTCATAGGATAATAACTCCTCTAGCGAAGCGTTTATTCCTTCAAAAAAACCGAGTGCTCTCAACCTGTTAATACATTCCGGCACCTGCCTGATTGCTGCAAGCTCCTTATATTCCTGCAGCCTTAACATGGTTCCTTCCATGGAGCGAATACACGCCGTTGCATATGGGTAACTAATAAAGGTCTGTTTTTCTCCCCCTCTCATAGCATTTCCTCCTTATCCTCTAAAATAATCCGACAACACTCCTTATGCTTCTGCCTCAAACAAAAGCTGATTTAAGCTATCTGTCATCTGTTCATGCAATGCTTCAAACAACGCATCTATACTTGCATTCTCCTCAATACCACCATAACAGAGAATGAAGCCTCCCTCTATCAACGCAGGCTCCTTAGCAATAGTGATACTGCCCTGCATTTTCTTTGCTTGCTTATTTAATATTTTTTCAAAATTTTTAGGCAATCGGTTTAAATCCCGTTCTCCAAAATAGAGAATACCGTCTTCTGCTCTCATCCTCGCAGTAATGAGCGATTCCAGAAAGGAAAAATAATTGTCCTCTTTCCATTTTAATATTTCATGATATGCTTTCGTAATCAGCTCTTCAATCTGTTTCTGCTTTTCACGAAGTACATAAAGCTCACCCTGCTTCTTTAGCTGCTCCTGATAATTCAAATACGAATCCCTTAATGCCCGTTCCTCCTTTTGCCGTAAAGAGGAAAGTCTGCAATTGATTCGTTCCTCCTCCTCCTTCTTTCGTTCCTCTATTTCTTTTTTCGTCTGTGCCACCATCTCTCTTGCTTCTTCCCTGGCACAGTTCAGTAATTGTCCCTTCATTTCCTCTAAATTTTTCATAGCTTCCCCCACCGTTATTATTGTCTTGAAAAACATAGTTATCGTTATTTTATATAGAACTAACTGATAAAATGGAAATCAGAAGTGCCAATATTGCATAGGTTTCTACCATGGCAGGAAATAGCATTGCCTTACCAAATTGCTCTGGACGTTTTGCCACAATCCCAATGGACGCAGCGGCCGTTTTTCCCTGCTCCTTACCAGAAATCAACCCTACAATTCCTATGGGAAGGCAGGCTGCCAATATCAATAGTCCTGTTGTTACGCTAACCTCAACTGTTCCTCCTCCAAGAAGACCAACCTTAGACAAGGTAATGAATCCTACTAGCAAACCATAAATTCCCTGTGTTCCAGGGAGCAGCTCGAGAATTAACACCTTAGCAAACTGCTCCGGCTGTTCAGAAACAACCCCCGCTGCTGCCTGACCGGCAACACCAACACCATAAGCAGAGCCGGCACCAGCTAAAAACACTGCAACCGCCGCTCCAAGAAGAGCATAAACTGTTCCCATCTGACCTAAAATCTCCATATCCTTCACACTACAAGCCCAATCATTAAATCAGGCTATCTCCTTTCTTTTAACATTCTATTCTCCATTGTCGCCTGCCGCATGCACATATTTTGTATGATACCCAAAGGGCTGAAACACCTTTCCCCCACCCTCATAGAACTTTCCAAAAAATTCTACATACTGCAACCGGTTGGTATGAACATATGCTCCCAACAAATTAATTGCCAAATTGAGACTGTGTCCAATTATAAAAACAATGATAAATAACAACACTCCCCAGATACTATTTCCCAGCATACTCCCCATCTGGTTTACTACCTGAGCAATGACTCCGGTAGCGAGACCGAGTGCCAAAAGTCTTGAATAGGACAATACATCACTAAGCCATCCGGTGATGTTATATAAATCATACGCACCTAATGCAAGCCGTACCCCCCAGTTTTTACTATGACGCCCTGCAAACAGGAAAATACCAGCCGCTGAAGCGATGCTTCCATAAAGTCCTAACTGGTTCAGCCATTCTGGAAATTCAAAGTGTGTTCCTGCAATAGAGGAAAAAATCTCACTTGGAAGAAGTAAAACCAACAATCCTGACAATAATATAAACCATAAGCCAACATCCAGTATTGCTGCCTTGATTTCTCCTTTTCTTATAAGCTCGTAACCCTTTAAAAATAATCCGGTAAAAAGATGAATCACTCCAAAGAGCATGGAATACATCAAAAGCTTCATAGGATTATTCAGAGGGACAAACCATAGAGCCGGAATTTCAACCTCTGTTCCAAAAAAGGTCCGGCTGACGACAGTAATCAAGTCACCATAATAACCTCCAAATAACATCCCCCAAATCAGAGTGGACCAGCCACACCAGAAAAATAATTGTATGGACTGTTTCAAGCTTGACTGCATTTTTTTATATTTTAGCAATAGCCAGCCACACGCTATCACAATCAAAGCACCATACGCCGCATCCGAAAGCATCAGTCCAAATAAAAACACATAGAAAAATGACATAATTGTTGTGGGGTCCAGGGAATGATATCCCGGTAAACCAAACGCTTCCACTACACCCTTAAAGGAGGAAGAAAAAGAGTTATTGGTTAAAACAACAGGAGCCTCCTCCTGCGGCTTGATATCATTAAGCTCCATCACGACATCATACGGGGCAAGCTGCTGCCTAAGCTGTTCTATCTGATTTTTCAATATATAGCCCTGTAGGAAAAAAGTCTGTTCCGATTGAGATAGCTCCTGTACCAGATGATATTTCTCTATTCTTGCGGCACAATCATCATAAAACCACTCTAATGCCTTCCTATATTTTTCATAGGATTCAAACTCTGCCCTAAGTTCCTTACGACGGATTTTTATAACCTTGTATTCCTTTTCCCATTTTTCCTTTGCCTTTAACGGATAATCAAGACAATCGATAGCTGGAGGCAGCATTCCCAATGGTTTGAACCGTTTTTTCAACGCCTCCTCCTGTTCCCTGAACAAGACAAAAGCAATATAGGTCTTTTGCTTATCCTGTGAAATAATTACCGGTTCACAAAGAATCCTATCCTCCTGCTGTAATACCTCATAAAGCCTCTCTACACTCCATTGTTCCGGCAAGCTGCCCAACACCACCTTGGTATACCTTGTTTTGGCTTCCCGCATAGGAACCGACAGTGCCAACCATGGAGTAATTGCTTCCAGCTTATCTTTTATCGCCTCAAGCTGTTCTTGCTTTTTTTCATATTCCCTCTGCCTCTCAATGATTTCACGGGTAACAAATAACAGCTTTTCACGATTCGCCTGCAATTCTTTTCTTTCCTTTGGGGAGAATGTTATTTTCCCACAAAGACCAGCCTTAAGTCCGGAGTCTTCCTGATTGTGCTGATTTAAAATCACAAGGCTATCCTTCGCATCCCGTTTCATCTGCTCTAATTGGGAAAGGGTACGCTCCTGACTTTCCTTCGGAAAAACTGTATTTTCCATTAGCTTAGCCGGCTCAAAACAATTCATTTGTTGTAGAATATCTAATATCTTTTTTCTGTCCTGCTTTAAACCACAAAGCACCATACGTTGCACCCTGCAAACCGCCATTGTCTCCCCCTCCTCCTGTTATGCTAATTGCTTCAAAATAAGGTCAATGGCACGTCGCTCCTTTAAAACAGCCTGTTCTCTTAACCAGTTCCCCTTTTTCTCCCATTCTTCTTCTGCCTGCTGCTTATCCTGCTCCTGCTTAATAGTCTGTTCGGCACGCCGCTGCTCAAGTTCATAGTTAAGCTCCTCTCTCTCCCGCTGCTCATACTGCCGAATCCACTCTTCGCCCTCTGAAGATATCCTCTCACATTCCCTTTTTGCCTGTTTTCTGATTTCCTCCATTTGATTTTCCGTAGCCTGAATCGTGTTCATAATCTCTTCTACCATTACGCCACCTGCTTTTCATCTATTTTTCTTTAGTATGAACCTCAATGCAAAATTTATGCAAAAATGCCGCCAGTCACAGCATCTCTGTTCCTGGCGGCAAAATATATCCAAATAATTGAAATAAAAAACTAATCATTCACAATATTACCATCTTCTATTCGGATTACCCGGTCAGCATATTGTGCAATATTCATATCATGGGTAACAATAATTACAATTCTTCCATTTCCTTGTAGTCTCTTTAAAATCTCCATAATCTGTTTTGCATTTTCTGTATCCAATGCACCGGTGGGTTCGTCTGCAATAATCATATAAGGATTGTTTACAATCGCTCTTGCAATTGCTATCCTCTGTTTTTGCCCACCGGAAAGCTGGTTACATTTTTTGCTGGAAAATTCTCTCATTCCAACCTGCTCTAATGCTTGATTCGCAAGAGTTAATTTCTCCTTTTTCGTTCTCTTTTTTGCCTTATCAAAATCCAATGGCAATAGAACATTATTGATTCCGGTAAAATCCTCCACCAATGCATAATCCTGTAACACGACTCCTATTTCATGGCTTCGCATTTCTGCCTGTTTTGTTTCATTCAAATCATTAACTAGTACATCATTCATCCAATATTCTCCCTCATCCCAACAATCAATAAGTGACAATATATGTAACAATGTGGATTTACCTGCACCAGAAGTACCTACAATCGCTACCATCTCATTATCAGATATCTCTAAGGAAACATCATGTAATGCCTCAAATGCATTTTCCTTCCCCCGGTTATAGGTTTTCTTAATATTTTTTAATTGAATCATACTGACCATCCATTCCAATTTTTTAATTTACTTTTAACATCTGTACTGCCTCTGTTTTATGAATCATTAACTTCGGAACAATCAAAGAGAATAAACAGTTGACAATTGACAGCAATACAATCATTACCATGCAACTTCCATGAATCTTAATCAAATTCTTATCTATAAAATGAAATACATAGCTTATATAATATAAACCAATAAAAATAACAAAGGAAGCAATATGTATGATAATTTCATGCCAGAGATTAATTTTAATACAATCCTTCCATCTCATCCCAGTGATATAATAGATGGAATAGTTGTGCAGCTGTTCCTTTGTTGATAAAATCTCCACACTAAAGATTCCGGTAAAAACAAGCAATGCAATTCCAACAGCAACAGGAAATAATGTATATAGCTGCTCGAAAATAAATTCCAATGTCTTCTCCCTTATCTCCTCCGTGGAATTCATCGCATAGAGAGAAAAATTAGATAAAACAGCTTCATTCTCCCGTATTTCATCTTCTGTGATACTATCTGCAAAGGTAATAAATAACACACCGGACATTACTCTTTGTATCCCCTGTCCGTTTGCACCTGCCACACTATCAAAATACGGATGCCTGCTTAGCTGGTCATTTACAAAAAAAAGAACCGGATGCTGCACATCAAGATTAATACCGGGAGAATACATCCCCGTATTTTGTAATCCCTTGGTATCGGCAAAATAATCATTGATTGTCCCGGACGCAGCATTACCAGCATCACAACCTATGAATTCGGAATCCGTGGCTGCGATTCCGACAATTTCCACTTCCATTTCCAGATGGTACATCGGTTCTGTAATAACAAGGGTATCCCCTATGGATACATCCCTTGCATCTGCTGTTACAACCGCTTTTAGTATACCCTCTTCCTCGAAATCGGGAGAAAGCCATTCCCCTTCTATCATCTCCGGCTGATAAGCACGAATCATTTCATCATCATACGCCCATCCCATAATTTTATAATATTGATGATAGGTCAACTCCGACAACTGATACATTCCCTGAATGCTGTCCACATGATGCAATACCTCGGAAAGCTCGCTCTTTTTCTTAATAAATTTACTATTCTCCGGTAACATTCCCATCTGAACTCTTATGGCTTCCCCCTTGGCTGTCAATTGGTTTTTAAACACATTATACTTTGTAAACCGATAGCTGACAACGGAAGTCATAATACAAAACATAAAGAAAATTGCAGACAACAAAACTATAATGATAAAAGAAAATGTCAAATGCCTTTTAATCTCCCTTACCGCTAATCTAACATTCATTTTTTCTCCTAACTGCTGACGATACTGCTCTTTTGCTTCAGCTTCTTTAACACAATTACACCAGAAATCATAAGATTACCAAACAATAAGCCCAGATAAATCAATAGGTATGACTTTATCGTATATACCTCACGGAAATAGAAAAGCTTGTTATCCAATAGATTTAATATTCCATATTGGTATAGCAATGCAACAAGCAGATATATAACAGTGACCAACAATAGGCATTGTGCAATGAACTCCATTGCAATGCTTCGTTTGGTCTTACCACAAAGCACATAGACACGATACATATCCCACTGCTGCATAAGGATAAATTCATATAACAGGGATAAGATAATTGCTGTTATCAATCCAAGAAATACAACTACACCCCCAACCAGATAATAATAATTGTTATCCAGCTTAGGGAATTTAACACCAGCAACCTCTGCCCTGCCATCAAAGCAGGAATCGACTAACCTGCAAATACTGTTATATCTTTTCTCCGTAAGGGAATAATCCTTAAACTCAAAGCCGAAGTAATCTATCCTTGCCTCCTCCTTTAACAGGGTGACAGGAAATACCGGTGTAGTCCAAAAGAAAGCAGAACCTATCCGCTTAAAGGTAACTCCATCAATCAGATAGGTATCCCCTGTGGCATCCGCTTCATATTTTTGGGTATATTGCCCCTGATTACCATTATCTATGTATTCATATCCATTACTGAGCGCCACCGCTTCCCGATTATTAAATTCCTCTTCGGTATAATATCTTCCATCATACAAAGCACCCATCGAACGCAAATACGATGTCAGGTCATAATATGCAGGCTCTCCGGCAGCACTCAGCAGATAATCAAACGAAAATTCATCAAAAGAATCCTCACTGGGCTTATCCTCCAATGAAGCCTTCATCGAAACCAGATCTATACTCGTATTTACATTCTTATCCAATTGCTTAAAAAACTGCTTTAGCTCACTCCACCGTACACATTGCTCCTTAGTATTCACACATTGGACTAAAAGAAAATCCAACGGATTCAAATCAGTTAATTTCTTTTCAAATATCTGATACAGCATTCCAACGCAGAACAAAATCACATAGGAGGATATCAGCATTCCAATCAGCAGCATCCCCGACACCATTTTATTCTTTTGAAATAAATTTCTTATATTGACTATAATGTATTTCATATTGTCACCGTTATTCTCTTTTTATTTGATAATTGCTTTAGCCATAAATTCAGACCCAGATTCAGGACGGCTGGATTTAAAAACAGAACCCATGCCATAAGCATGTGTTACGCCTGATAAAGATGCCTTCACCTGATTAGCAGCTCCACTGGATAAGGTTCCTGATTTACTAACTAATGCAGTACCTCCAGTATTCGTCCTTTTCGCTGTCTTAAATATCGTATTCTCAAAATATCTTGTATTGGTACAGGTATTGGTCACCTGTGAATATCCTACATTATTTGATTCAAAAGCATTATAGGTCATTCTGGCATATACTGTCCTGCCACCTCCGATTAACATAGTTGCCACCATTACAAGTCCTGCGATTGATAAAATTGATTTCTTCATAGCACTACCTCCACATTAATTTATAAAACAATTATTTTCAGTGTACACATATACAATATCACAAAAACTGATTTAATTCAACAAAACCATACTGCTTTTCAAAAAGTTTACAAACACACATACCACATTTCCAGCAAAAGAAAGCATATAAAAAACTGCCACACATTTCTGTGTGACAGTATAGGTAAATCATTTCATATGCCTTATGCCTCAGAAGAAAATACTGCCGTACTGGTAGAATCCGTTACCGCTGCAGACTGGTAACTGCCAAGACCACCTTCATAGGAAATGGATACTTCTCCATCTCCCTCTTCCTCAGCCTCCTTATCCTCTGGAAAAGGGTCTTCGGATTCGTCAACCTTTTGATTTTTTTGCTTCTTTAATTCCTCTGCATTTTCCGGCAGCTTCTGATAACGGCTGGAATTGGTAAACTGTCTTGCCACATCGGAAATAGCAGCAAGCATCTGTTGTCTTACCGGGTCCTTTTTGGATACGGCTGCGTATGCCTGACTAATTACCCTCTGTGCTTCCTGCTTCGTCTTACAGCGTTTCAAACGGTTTTTCAATGCCTCCCGCTCATGCTGCACCCGAAGCATGTGCTGATATAAAACCGGATTGGTCTTTTTCAGATAATTCATCTCCTTGGTTGTCAGCTTCTTACCCGACTCCATCTTCTCCTGTAACCGTCTGGCAAACTCTGCCTCTTCCTCTGGTGTTTCAAATTCCACATTTAACACTATATCCTTTACCTTGTGAAGCACATCAGCCTTTAGCTGAAACAGTGTCTTTCCCTGCTGCTGGTTCTCCTTATTGTCTGTTATTGCCGTCTCCATTTTCCGGCTCTTTGTCACCTTTGTCTTCTCTGTTTTGGCAAGCTGTTCCTGTGCCTTAAGTGCTGTAATCTCTTCTACCATGCTATCCCTCATTTCAAAAATATATAGACGAATCGGCAATTGCAGGTGTATATTCTCCATAAGTTAGATACGAGCTCGCACCTAACTCGTTGCTTTGCGGGAATAACGGGTTCGCAATTACCTAACCTATTATATATATCGTATCAGCAGATTCCTAAGATTACCTTGATATCAAAAAATGCCTATCTTCTTTATACAGTCTTATCTGCTAACTTGCTGATGCTGATTCCAGGCTGGATTGTATGAGACAGGAAATTGGTTAGGTGCTGTTGCAATGAAAAAACAGCCGGAATATAAATTGATTGACATATTTACGGATGCGAACAAAGCAGAAAAATGTCTAATAAATTTTATTGTAACATATCAAAGGAAAGAAAGTAAAAGAAGTTAGAAAGGATGGAAAGAATATGTGGTAATTACTTGCAATCACATGAAATATATGATATATAAAGCATATAAAGGGACTGCCGATAGACGGTTTACCCTAAAAATTATGGTTAAAAAATAACCGCCAATTGAACCGACCCCCAATCGTTAGATTTTTGGTCTAACTTTTGGGGGTCGGTTCAATCTTTAAGGGTGAGGGCGGTTATTTTTTGTTTTTCTGCTTCCGAGCGAGTATCCATACATCAAACATACATTATTTTAAAGTCTATCAATATTATTTTCTCCTAAATGTTAGAATTATAACGCGAGCCTTGAGCATCTACTTAAATTCAGAACACCGAATTATTTACTATTGTTTACTAGCTAAGGAGGGATTATTATGTCTGTTATCAAAGGTGATGTTACTGCCGAGGTATGGAATACAACGAGGCAGACATTAAGATTATTGGGAATTAATCATTCCTATAAGGGATACGCATATCTAATTATGGCGGTTTCTCTTGTTATTAATACCCCGGACATTCTTACAAATATCTGCAAGGGACTGTATTTTGAAATTGCAGACCAATTTGGTACATCTGCTTCCTGTGTGGAAAGAAATATCAGAACCCTTAAATATCATTTGTGGGAATATGGAGATATAATATTATTACGCAAAATCTTTGGTGATTTATATCGTTGCAAAGCTCCAACAAATGCAGCTTTTATTGATGCTCTTTCCTACTATGTTATGGAAACGCTAAGCAAACGATAATAATTCATGCTCAAACCTCGCACACAATAATTATTACTTCATTGATTATAATTTTGAGAAAAATACTAAATTGCAATTTTCATTTGAATAATTTCAATAAAAAAGTCCTGCTGTGCTAAAAGCAAGACTTTTTCTGTTTTTTAAGTTTTTAAAATTTCTTCTATGCATGCATTGTAACCACGCTCATAATCCATGCCAATATTTGCTCTGTCATTTATTCCAATGGCACTAAACCTTATATATACCGCATATATGTATTCTACAAAAAGAACTATACAATCCAATGCCATTGCTCTATGCAGGGGGGTTGTGATAAAGGCTGCTGCTATTTTTTGTATTCCGCTACTGTTGGGCAAAAGTACCATCTGGATTGCTCCATTGATTGCAGAACTATTTACACTAATTCTCGCCATAATATTAAACAAAACAACGAAATGAACCTACAAACAAATTACTTCATGCAAGCATTGCACATCAACACGTTAACATTTAATATTATTGCAAACAGACAGAACAAAAAATCAAGAACTTTCACACGCATTACCCGTGTCCAAAGTTCTTGATTTTTCATCTTTTTTACCATAAACCTTCTTATACTGGCTATCGTAACAGACCATTTTCAGCTTCTAGCATTCTTCCATCTACTGCTTCTGCGCCTTTATCTGGTCGAAGGAAGGCTTCTCTTCTCCAAGCGGGTCAATTCCTTCTACGTCAAATGCATCTATCATAAACGCATCCGGCAATATGCCCTTATCATATTTGAGCTTCGTCTGGTAATGTCCCTTTGATAATTGTACAATACCACCATCACCATCCCGGCTCTCCTCAATCCGTTGTCCTTTACTATCCTTTAGGCGGAACGCAACTGCCTTCTCCATCACTTCCTTCTCATCCTGTGTAAATTGAATCGTAACATAGGTTGCAAGCTCCGTCTCCTCCACCGTAAGCTTCGTTACCTCTATCGTTGTTCCCTCTATTTTCGTATCCTCTTCCATAGCATAATTCTTGCCATCCACACCACTCTTATTCTTCAGGGTAAAATCGATGGTACTCGTATACTCATCCTTTTTCTGCATATACTCCTCATAATCCATAAAAAGCGGTCTTACTGTATTGATAACTGTCGCTTTCAGATTATCCCCTTTCTTATCCTTCTCACCATGAATGAAGAACACAAGCGTATCCTCTCCCTCGTATTTACAATCGATGCTCTGACTAGCCATATCTAAACCATTCTTCACAGTACTGACTGATGAACCTACTGCAAGAAGCTCCACTCCTTGCTGCTTTGCATACTCATTGGCAGTCAAATCACTGTCAATCCCTAACTCAGACACGCTATCCAACTCAGGCTCAAACCACTCCGGTATCATAAAATACTTTCCCTTGTCTTCTTCCTTCAGCTTAGCCTCCACTGTCAGATACACGATGTCTCCATCTGTCAATGCCTCCTGCACAGCAAAGTCAATAGACTGGCTTTCACTCATGGATGGCTGCTGCGATACCTCGGTATCAATCAGCTTCTCTACTGCTTCCTTCGGCACATCTATTTTTTGGTTCTTCAGATAAGAAGATATGTTCCAATAATGCTCTGCCGCATATACACTCGTCCCCAATAACAAGGTAGCACACACAACAGCCGCAGCCACCTTCGCATACCGGAAACGATATAATCCTCTCGCTTTTTCATCCTGCTTTTTTCTATTTTTTCTCATATCTGCTAACTCCTCTCCGTCAAGCTCCCGCATCTGTCTTATCAGTAAAAATGCTTCCTCTGCCTTATGATTCACAACCTCAGGTATCGCATTATCCTCCAATAAAATATCCTTTATCTTTTTCATAGCATACATCCTTTCCTACAAACAAAATTCCACTATATTCCGCAATTGCTTTTTCCCTCTGGACAGCCTCGTCAATACGGTATTTCTGCTTATGCGAAGCAATTTGCCAATCTCCGAGGCACTATAACCCTCCAGATAATGTAATAAAATCACTTCACGGTACTTTTCATCTAACCCCATTAACAGCTCCTTCCACTCTGCCTCCTGATAGCCAGAATCAAACTCTCCCTGTTCCGGTTCCTGCTCGAATTCACTGCTTAATCCCCGCTGTCTAAACATATCCTTGCTTTTGTTAATGACAATGCGGATAAGCCATGTTTTAAAATATTGAGGTTTCCTTAATTGTGAAAGCGACTCATAACAGCTTAAAATACTTTCCTGTACTACATCTGCTGCATCCTCATCCGATTTCACATAACTAAACGCCACCTTATACATCATGGGCAGATACGCTTTTAAAAGTGTCTCAAAGGCATCCCCATCCCCTGCCTTTGCATACTCTATCAATTGCAATTCTTCCTTAATCTCCATACGTTCCTCCTCTTAGTTGAATACAGCCATATTTCAATGTATTTTCGTATACATCTATTAGACGGGTAAAAACGGAAAATGATTTCATCAATCATATATTTTTTAGAAAGAAATATAAGAGCAATTGTTCATTGAACAAAATTGCCCTTACCTGGAAATGAAATATATAAACGAAATTTAACGTACTTATCATATAGAAAGCTATAACAAACTTCCATACGCTTTTTCCTATTCATACACTGCCTTGAACGCCCGATACGTTTTGCCCATCGCCTCATGAATATCCGTATATGTAATACCAAGCTCTTGTTTTCCTTTTTCATTCGTACAAAGCTCTGTCTCCTCTGCCCGTACTGGAAATGGTAATGGCAAGCCTTGTTCCTCTGCCTGTCCTGCTGTCATACAAAGCTCCTGTGCGTCATCCTCCTTAGCCTCATTTAACAGCTTATATAGCGCATCATAATCATACACCCCATCATCACAGAGATTATAAGCCTGATAATAGCTTGCCTCCCTTAACAGACTGGCGACAATGGCATTGGCAGCATCCTTGACATACACAAGCTGGAACTGCCCCGCAGCATCCGTTATATGAACAAGAATATGCTGGGTTACCATAAGCTTGATAAACATGGATTCCCTCGGAGCATAATTATAAGGTCCAAATAAAATTGCCGGACGGAAAATCGTATATGCTATATTCCGTTTTTCGCATTCTTCCTTTAGCTCCTGCTCTAAGGCAACCTTTCCTGCAATATATGCCCCTGCATCGCCTGGAAGCTGTCTTGTCTCATACGGATAATCTTCTGCTTTTCTCTTCCCACTGCCACGCTCATACACATCTACCGTACTAATCAGAATATACTGGGTCACATGACCGGAGAGCCCCTCTAACACCGTTTTGACCTGTCCCGGTTGATAGGCACAAAAATCAACAATTACATCATACGCTTCCGTTAGTGTCTGAAAGACAGCCTTGTCATTTCTGTCTCCGGTAACCTGTGTTACACCAAATTCTTCCATAGAATAGGTTCCCCGGTTCACTACTGTAACCTCATGACCTTTCGGAAGCTGCATTAAAAATACCCTGCCATAAAAATAACTGCCGCCAATCACTAAGATACGCATCGCTATCTCCCTCCTTCTAATATCCATAACGTTTTCGGTATACAACCAACAGCGAAGCTGTCACAAACAATGTTAATCCCTCTGCAACCGATACTGACAACCAGATACCGTTCAAGCCTAAAAAGACCGGAAGTATAAAGATACATGCAATCTGAATAACTAATGTACGAAGAAACGAAATAATTGCAGATATCTTACCATTGTTTAATCCGGTAAAAAATGCAGAGCCAAAAATATTAAAGCCACATAGTAAAAATACAAGGCTATACAACCGCAATCCATTAACTGTCATATCATGTAATATCTTATCATAACCAACAAACAGTGTTGCCAGCGAGGGAGCTAAAAGCTGAGCCGCTGACGTCATAACAACCGCCGCAATGGATGTAAGAACAAGGCTCTTTTTCAAAATATTTTTCAGTTCCTTTTGGTTGCCTGCACCATAATGATAGCCAATCACCGGATTCACCCCCACAGAATAACCGAAATAAATCGCCATAAAAATAAATGATATATACATAATAACACCGTATGCTGCTACTCCGTTTTCCGCCGCCAGCTTTAACAGCTGCATATTATAGAGCATTCCGATAATCGATGCCGAAAGATTCGTAAGCATCTCTGAAGCACCATTACTACAGGCACGCCGCAATGCCCTGGCATCAAACCTTGGTCTTACCAGCCTAAGACGGCTCTTATTTTTTCTCATAAAATAGATTAGTGGAATAAAGGCACCAATCAATTCACTGATACCAGTTGCCAATGCTGCCCCTGTCACTCCGAGGGGCCAGACATACACAAGCAGGAAATCCAGTGTCATATTGGTCAGACCACAGGCAATGGATACTATTAATCCCATTTTTGCCTGCTCTGCGGTGACGAGAAAGCTTTGAAAGCTATTTTGCATCATAAAAAAAGCAATCGTTAAAATTCCAATTCTTCCATAACGGACACAGTCCTCTATAATCAGGGAACTCGCTCCCAATGCTCTGGCAATCTGTGGCATAAAAATAAATCCCACAACGGTAACCAGCATACCAAATAAAAACTCCGAAAGTATCAGCATAGAGAATATCTCATTGGCTTTCTCTTTTTTTCCTTCTCCAAGGGTAAATGCCACCAAGGCACTACCGCCTGTCCCAATCATAAAACCAAATGCACTCAATGCCATCAGCACAGGCATAATCAAGTTCACTGCGGCAAACGCATTCTTTCCCACACAATTGGACACAAAAAAACCATCCACAATACTATAAATGGATGTCACAATCATCATAATAATACACGGAAATACAAAACGAAGCAGCCTTTTATAAGTAAAATGCTCCGACAAACTGACCGACATCAAAAAACCCCCTTAACAATATCCAGAATTTATCATAAAACCAGTATATGTTAAATTCTGCATATAATCAAGGGGGAAGTAATCATTCTACTATCTACTGCATTGCATTCTTAATTGCAGCATAAAGTTCATCATACTCCTCATACGCAGGCAACTCAGGATAATCCGCCTTAATCTGCTCGGTACTTCGGAACAGAAAACCTGCCTTACTTGCCTGAATCATCGCAAGGTCATTGTGGCTGTCTCCACTTGCAATGGTTTCATAACCAATGGATTGCAATGCACGAACAGTGGTAAGCTTCGATTTATCACAGCGCATCTGGAATCCGGTTATCTCTCCATTATCCGCAACTATCAGCTCATTACACATAATCGTAGGCCATGAAAGCTTCCGCATCAACGGCTTAGCAAACTGGGTGAAGGTATCACTAATGATAATCACCTGTCCGAGCTCACGAAGCTTATCCAAAAACTCTTTTGCCCCCGGAAGCGGGTCAATCTTTGCAATGGTGTCCTGAATCTCCTTTAAACCAAGACCATGCTCCTTTAATATACCAATGCGGTAGTTCATCAGCTTATCATAATCTGGTTCGTCTCTCGTCGTCTTTTTTAACTCCTCAATTCCGGTCTCCTCAGCAAATGCAATCCAAATTTCCGGTACTAATACACCCTCTAAATCCAAACAGGTAATATACATCTTTTCATCCTCCATTTTACTTTTTAATTTCATCAAGATACTCTTTCTCACCAAAGCCATGTACCTTAACTGAACTTCTTAAAATCTCTCCTCTGCATAATGCAGTCAGGTATTCACAACTTTCAAAATCATAATAAATGACACCCGATGTATGAAATCAATTTTTCTCGACATAACAGTTAAGCTTAAATATGATGGCGTTCATATGCTTCATTTATTTAATCCCTTCTTTCTCATATCCTCTAATTCTGCCAGCATCTCTTTAATATCATCATCCGAAAATTTGATTTTAGGAACTTCACCTTTTATATTGCTTTCTATGTCCTTCAAAAACTCTATAATATCATTATATTCTTTATTAACCTTACCCTCAAAAAATCTTATATACTTTCCTAATGTTTTTGAGAAACATAAAACTTCTCCATCACCCACCACATAACCAATCAAAACATAATCTTCTGGAATATAGTCTGGTTGTTCTAATTCCGGAAAAACAAGTGAAGCAATAGTTGAACACATTTGACAATTTGCTGTTAATTTCAACCATTGTCTATAATCTTCTGGAATTCGAATCCCTGTTTTTCTTTCCCACTCTAATATTTCCTCTTCCGATGCTGGCTCCATAAAATATGACGCACGTTCACCATATTCCTCTACTTTTTCCTCACACAGCTTAACGATTTCATCAAATTCTTTCTTTAAAGCATTCACAATTCATCCTCCATTTTATAATAATTATCGTCACAGCTATCCTTCACTATATCCCAGTTTTCAAACCCTTCCTCAAGTTTTATATTATAGCATTCTTTTCCATTGAATACAACTAAGCCATTTCAAATTAATATGGCATGCAGTCATTTTAAATTAATACGACATGGAAGAGGGATACACTCTATTATTTGTTCCGTTGTCCGGGAATAAGAATTTCTATGATATTCCCGGAAGATAGAATATGCTGCCGCAACCGACGCACATTCGCCATCCATGGCTCAAGTGTGTCTTTTCGGGACATCCGGTCCCGAAATTGCTGGCTATCAGAAGGGAATATCAAGAAATACTAATTCCCTACCAAAGTCACAAATAATAGAGTGTATCCCCCTTCCATGTCTCTCCAAAGTTAAAAATAAACCCAAACCACTCCAATATTAATTAAACATTGTATGACTACATCTTGGAGGCATCTTTTAACCTTATATGACTATTCCTTTGGGGCATTTTTTTAACCTTACATGACTACTTCTTTAGGTTCTTTTTTTAAAAATTATATTACATTTGAAGAGGCATAAAACCGGAATGCACTATGGATTTGCGACTTTGGAAGGGGATTAGAATTTCTTGATATTCCCATTAAACGACAGCAATTTCGGGACTGGATGTTCCGAAAAGACGCCACTGAGCCATGGATGGCGAATTGGCGTCGGTTGCGTCAAAAGAAGCTTCCTATATGGGAATATCTTAGAAATACTTATCCCCGTACAACGGAACAAATTCATAGTATATTTCGGTTTTATGCCGTATGATATATATAAATTTTTATTTAAGGAACCCCGATATAATCTGCTCCTCTGCTTCCTCCTCTGTCAGCCCTAAGGTCATCAGCTTAATAAGCTGTTCTCCCGCAATCTTACCAATCGCTGCCTCATGAATCAGACTCGCCTCCGTACTGCTTGCCTTTAGCTCCGGTGTTGCCAGCACCTGTGCCTGATTCATAATAATAGAGTCGCACTCTGTGTGTCCAGCACAGATATTATTACCATTTAAACGGCTGGTATAGTGCTGGGTACTGTTATCCCGTGCCACTGTCCGGCTTACAATATTGCAGCTGCAATTCTCCCCATTCAAATCAGCACAGAACTCGGAAACAGAATTCTGGGTTCCCGTTGTCATAATACTTTCCCGAATATCAAGACTAGCCCCTGCTGCCAGGTCGGCAGTCGTTTGTCTTAGTGTATCATCTATGCCGGATATCTGCGCTGTTTCCATAATCATTTGCGCTCCCTCCTCAAGATGTACTACTGTCTGCGGGTTCATGAGACGCTTTCCCTCCCCGTCTCCTTCACCATAATGCTTCTCGATATACCTTACCTTCGCATTTTTGCCTACATAAAAGGTGTGAATACCATCATGCCTGCTATCCTGTCCACCGCAATTATGAATTCCGCAGCCAGCCACAATCACCACATCACAGTCCTCACCAATATAAAAATCATTATAAACTGACTCCTTTAATCCCGTAGCCGAAATAACTACCGGAATATGCACACTCTCCTTCTTTGTCCCCGGCTTAATTCTTATATCAATCCCCGGCTTGTCCTCCTTAGTAATAATATCAATATTAGCAGTACTATTCCTCCCCGCACTCACTCCGTTTGCCCGAATGTTATAGGCTCCGGTTGGCAGGGAATCAAGGTCTGCCACTTCCTTTAACATATTCTTTTCAATTGCATCCATCATCTATCCTCCTAAACCTTCATCCCAATTAATCCAGCTTGTCGACTAAAACCCGGCAGGTTCCATTAACAGCACTGTTTAAAATATCCGGTAAAATCTCATCCTTTTTGGCATACCGTTCTACCTCTCCATCCTTCAGGTAAATAATTTTATCTGCAATATCTAAAATCCGCTCCTGATGACTGATAATTAAAATATTACCATCACTCTTAGAAACCATTTTCTCAAATACCCGAATCAATTTAGAAAAGCTCCATAAATCAATTCCCGCCTCCGGTTCATCAAAAATACTTAACTTAGAATTTCTCGCAAGTATCATGGCAATCTCAATCCGCTTCAACTCGCCTCCGGACAGGCTTCCGTCTAAGCCACGGTTAATATATTCCTTGGCACATAAGCCAACCTCTGATAAAATATCACACAGCTCTGAAAAGCTTGCATCCTTTCCTGCTGCCAGCCCCATTAAATCCCGGACAGTAAGTCCTTTAAACCGTACCGGCTGCTGAAAAGCATAGCTAATACCCTTCTTTGCACGCTCTGTAATATTGAGACCGGTAATATCCTCTCCATCCAGCAATATCGTTCCGCTGGTCGGTTCTATAATACCGGCAATCAGCTTCGCAAGCGTTGACTTTCCGCTTCCGTTCGGTCCGGTAATCACGACAAAGTGATCCTCTATTACCAGATTCACATTCTTTACAATCTCTTTATCCTCTACTGCATAGCAGACATCCTTTAATTCCAGCAAAATCGTAACCTCCATCTATTTCAATCAGTATTCCTATCCTTGCAGGTACGGCTCTATAACCCGTTTCCCACAGGAATCATAGTTATTCAGTAGGAAATGCACTCTGATTATACCACTCTACCCCGACAAAAAACAACCCCATTCCATCATTTTCCTTGAAAAAATGATGCACCTGCCATAAAAAAGCCACATTACCCTAAACAGCATGCCCCCGGAACACACCATATTTTTTCTTCATCCGATATAGCTTATTTAAAATAGGCTTTGCAAGAACAACAATAAAAAGAACGGTGGACACACCATGTATCAGATTAAACGTAAAGCCTGCACCGTAAGCTGCAAAAAGCATCGAAAAGGATACGGTATTCGTTGCCAGCAGTACAGAAGAGGTATCCATTATCACCCCATAGATAATCGTTACACCAAGCCCGCCACAAATAGCCAAGCCAAGAAGCTGCCCTCTTTTTTCTATTTTTTTTCTGGAAAACAATATGCCTGATAAAAGTCCCACCAGTCCCAGGGCAAGCATCTGCCACGGCGTCCATGGTCCCTGCCCAAAGAAAAAATTAGAAATAAATGCACTGATAACCCCTGTCATAAAACCAGCCTCCGCACCATAGGCGGCAGCCGTTATCACCACAACCGCTGCCATCGGCTTAACCTCCGGAAGCATGTAAAACAATCCCCTTGTCCCGACCGCAATCGCTGTCATTACCGCCAGAACAGCCAGCTCCCTCCCACGTCTTCCATTTCCCCGCTCCCATCGGATAAACAGAGGAAGTGCAGCAAAGGCAATTATCACAAGTGCTGCAAAATAGTATGATTTATTCACCAAGCTTCACCTCCTCCGGAAACAATTTAGAAGGCAGAAGTCCCTTTGTTAATCTCCTTGTAATGGTGGTATAAAACTGATTATGCAAAAAGAATTCCCGGACATCACTTGTCCCTGTCACTCTCCCATCAAACAACATCCCCACACGGTCACAATACCTTGCTGCAAACGAAACATCGTGCGTAACCACCACCACAGTTTTCCCAGAAGCGCAAATGGTTCTAATAAGCTGCCCAAGCATGTTTTGATTCTTCTCATCCAGCCCCTTAGCAGGCTCATCAAGCAGCAATAGTTCCCCCTCCTGCCCAAGCACCTTTAACAATGCCAGACGCTGCTGCTCTCCGCCACTCAAATCATAGGGATGCTGCTGTTTCAAGTCTGCCAATCCAAACGCCTCTATCCTATCTGAATCCACCAATGCCAATTCCTCTGCCACCTGCTCCTTCGTAAAATGGTTCTGCGGATTCTGGCTTAAATACAGAGTCTTCCCCGTAAGCTTAATCTTACCAGCATAAGGCCGTTCTAAGCCTGCAAGCAAGCGTAAAATGGTAGACTTTCCAGAACCATTCCCCCCCATAATGCCAAAGCACTCCCCCTTCTTTATGGATAGGGAAAGCTCTCTTACAATATCTCTTCCATGCTTCTCATAGCGAAAGTAAAGCTCTTTTATACTGATGGCAAGCTCCCCTTTTGCTATCTTATGCTTCCTGCTTTCCCCTCTTATCCCTTCCGTTTTCGCTCTTCTGCTTAAGAGCGTCTTTTTTTTCATATCCTTTTCTATATTGGTTTCCCTCGTCGTGAATGCAGTTTCGCTTTCATCCGCTGCCCTTGCTGCTAACTTACCCTCAAGCCACCTTCTTCCCCCTGCCAAATCAAAGGGAGGCCGTTCATAGGGCGGCACTTCTATATTTGCATAGATTCTTGTAACTGTAGGCAATGCCGCAGGGGCAATATTAGAAAGTGTCCTAACCGCCTCGTTCCTATCACCAAAAAACAGAAGCTCCCCCTGCCTTAAATATGCCACCTTATCCACCATCGGATACACAATATCGTTGCGGTGTTCAGACAGAAGCACTGTCATTCCAAGCTCTTCTTTTAGCTGCTTTACCAGAAACAAAAAATTCTTTGCCGCAATCGGGTCTAACTGGCTCGTCGGCTCATCTAACAAAATGACCCGTGGCTGCATACAAAGCACCGCTGCCAGATTAAGCTGCTGTAATTGTCCACCGGACAAACTATTCGTATCCCTATAAAGCCATTCCTCCATACCAAAATAAGAAACCACCTCTGCAATTCTTCTCTCCATTTCCCTCTGGGAAAGCCCAAGATTTTCCAAACCAAATGCCAGCTCATGCCATACCTTATCTGTTACAATCTGGTCTGCCGGATTCTGAAACACATATCCAATTCCCACCGCACCCTGCTTTACCGTTCCTGTAGAAATCTCCCTTCCATCAAAACATATCATACCCTCTCTTTTTCCGAAGGGCGTTAACTGTGGTTTTAAGTGCTTGAGAAGGGTGGTCTTTCCAGAACCAGAATCACCAAGCAGAAGGATAAGCTCCCCCTCCTCAATACTACAATCAATATTCTTCAGGCAAGGAGCCTCCCCGGGATAAGAAAAAGTCAGATTTTCGATTGTAAATAATGCCATTTCAAGCTCTCCTTTCCATTAAAAAGCAGTGGAAGCAAACACAAAAGCCCATAAGCAGCATAGCCCATCACGCCAAGAATCCCCTCCGTTTCCAGCATTAATAACGGATAATAGTAAAAGCACATCCGCCCGCCAATTATCATTCCTGCCACAACGCCTCCAAGCAGAACCGTCAGACATAAAAATATCCTATCCTGCCATTTCACCGGATAAATTAGAAAACGGCTTCGCCTCCGGCTGCCGTACCCTCTTGCCGCCATGGAATCCGCCGTATCTACCGAATGCTCCAGCCCCCATGTAACCAGCATAGATAGTCTCGTATAGGGAGATTCCAATGGATTACATTGCTTTATCATCCTTCGCTGGCGGTCAAGCTTGGGAAGCAGACGAAATACCATAGATAACAGCAGTCCAAATGCGGGCAGCCCCATACCAAAAAGCTGTACCCACTTGTCTGTAGTCATCGTGGCATTTACAATCTGAAACCATACCAGCATCGCTATCAAAAGCAGTGCCATTCCCATCCCAAAACAAATTGATTCTAAGGTAAGTGGGTTTCCATTTTTAAAATACATAAGAATCGTCATGCCCTCATGGGAAAATAACGGATTAATAATAATAGGAAAGGGAGCAGCAAGGCATACCAAAAGGCCACTCCTTACTCCCCCTTTTCCCCTTATGTCACACAAATAAAGAAATGCTGATAGATAGGCAATCCCTTGTAATATCGGATTCATAGAAATGGTAAAAACCAATATAATCACAAGAAAATAGACAAGATTAGTCACCGGATGCAGTTGTTCAAATGCAACACGTTTAGTTTCCACAGGTATACCTCCAAATAATGTCATCCCCCACATTTACTTTATAACGGTTACAGCCATAGCTGGGAGACTGGCCATTTACCAGATAGCTCCAGCCGGATGTCTCCCCACAATCAAATTCATATAAATTAGCAATTCCTTCAATATAATTGGACTGAAATGCCGGGGTGTAATTATATTCCATCTGGATTTTATTATTTTTTGTCACCCGAAGCAGGATATCAAATACCGATTCCCCATCCGAAAAGACGGTATTGGAATTGGAATAGATAATTCCATTTTCCGGAATCAGGCTCCGCTTGTTCTTCTTTAGCTTATCTTTATACTTTAGTACTTCCTTGCACTCAATGGTAAAACTGCAATAGGTCTCCCCAGACTGATTGGCTGATGCGTCCTTCGCATTGGTGAAATCCTGTTTTTCCTCTGCTGCTGAATTATCCTGAATGTTACTATTATTTAAATCTTCATCATTACTTGAGGAATTACTGTTTTTCTTGCCTAAGCTTTTCTCCTCTTTATCCTTCGTCTTATTCTTATCACCATGGGAAACGCTTGCATCCTTATCTTCGGTATCCTTCTTTTTAGAGTAGGTCTGGTTATATGAGGATTGCTTGTCTGCCCCTTTATCCGTATCCTCCTGCACTGCCTCTTCCTTAGAGGAAAGCTCCTCCTCTGTAACATCGTCCGGTGTAATATACTCCTCTGGTGTCTTACCAGTCTGTCCCTCTATGCCTTCTTCAGAACCGGAAGCCAAAGCATTCTCCTTATCCTCTATGCCTTCTTTTTCAACCTGTGTCTCCCCCGGTTGTGGTACATCAGAAGCTGGCTGCTGACAGCCACACATTCCGACCATGAAAAAAAATAGTAATCCAACAATGCCCAATCGCTTTATTTCTTTTTTCCAAGTCTGCATACCCATCCACATCCTATCATCATTACTGCCATTAGTAAAAGAGAGAGCCACCAATACTTACTAAGCCATCCTGTTTCTTTAAGCTCCTTTTTATCATCCGACTGCCTGTTAGAACTGCTCTCCTGTCCTTCTGCCATCTGCTCCTTTGGCATCTGCTCTTCTGACATCTCTCCCTGAGACTCTTGCTCCGCATGCTGCGATTGCTCCGTGCGAATTGCAGACACAGAAGCATTTCTCACTTTTTTCCCCACAAAATAATGTCCCGGCTCTTTAATCACAGCCTGTAACACGCCATCCTTTACCCATACCTTTGCCAGTGCCTTGGGCTTGGCAGTCTCATCTATATACTGGCAGAGTACATAATCCCCATCCTCCAACGCAACCTTTTCTTTGAGCATAAGGGGAGCCAAGAATCCTTTCTTTTTTACAGTAAAGCTTACACCGCTTTCCATTAACAGGGCAATTTCTTCCTGCTTTTTAGAAGGAAATACAAACAATGATTTCTTTTTCACCTTTGCGTTATCCATCTTTTTATTTTTGGTCTGCCTGACGTGCTGTCTTTGGACAAAGGATAATTTTTCACTTGTATGCGGTTTGACAGTAAGCTTTACCGTCACCACCTGCTTTCTTGTCCTGCTTTTCTTGTTCCTTTTATTTCCTGTTGAGCTCTTTGCTGCACTTCTCTCTCTCCTAGGAGCTTCCCACCCTGTTGGTGTTTTTAGCATCTCCCCCTCAAGCTCACTCTGACAATGGATTACACTGTTACTATCCGGCAGCATATCCATCACATTGTCATCCTTAACCCCTTTATTATTGTTTGGGATGTCTGCTACGTCCTTCTCTAACGCTGCCTCATCTTCTGGTTTAGTCCCATCTTCCGGTTTAGGCTCATCCTCCTCTATTCCCCCCGGCTTACTCTCCCCGGTTGACTCCTTAAAATCTGCCCAAAGTCCCGCAAGGTCTATCTCCTTCTTCTCCCCACTGGCAACAGTATCCTTCTTAACATCTGCCATATCATATAGTGAGGTCTCCCCTGTTTGCATCCTTTTAAATGCATTCATGGCATACAACGCCTGCTGCGTCGCCATCTGGCTATATCCACCATCCTTCGCATGCATGAAGGAGCCATCCGAAAGCTGGAAAGAAAACAATCCATCCAGAATCGTATGCTCTTCCTTCGTAAATGCTTCCTGCTCAAGTGGAATGCCAAAAACCGCCATCGCTGTCAATACCTGTGCAGTGCTTTCTGCATTGACGGTTCCATAGCTCGCATAAGCTCCATTATTTCCCATCATGGCATCCAGCTTATCTACCCCTCTGTCCAAAGCCTTTGTTACTTCGGAATTGGTCTTATAATAGGGTGTCAGGGCAGACACTACAACCGCTGTTGTATCCGGGTCCGCATACTTTCCAGACACTGCCCAGCCACCGTCGGACAACTGCCGCTGCAACAGATAGGAAATCAGATTATCCCTCGTCGTCTGCTGATAGCCCTTTAAGGACATCGCTATCTCATAGTCTCCACAATCCAGTGCCAGCAATGTATACACACCACCGTATATTCCCTGCTGCACCGCAAAATCATAGCAGGCAAGAGGCTCTATCAAGGAATAGCCATACACGTTATTGGCATCCACTCCCAAAGCGGTCACTGCCAATATTCTGCGTGAATATTCCGTAGAGCGGTTCCTTGATAAAACCCCCTGCTTTTCTTCCAATACTTTCTTTAAATCCGCAAGATATTCCTGCTTTTGCTGCTCGGTCAGTGCATCCGCACGGGCAAGGGTAAAGACACTCCAGTCATCCAAATCCTGATGACTGACATAATTTTTTTCAAAGAACAGTGCACTTTGGTACTGTTCCTCATATTCATAGGTTCGGGCAGAAACCACAACAAGGAAATCAAAACATAAAAATAGAAGGCTGATTGCAATGACGGTTCTCATATTATAACATACCTTTATCATACAATCAGCCTCCTTTCTGCTAACGAATTGTCAGCCCTTATAAAAATTACCATTCATTAACTTATTACTTTACAACAATCTTCTTAGCCGTACTGTATTTCCCATAATAATTGTTACCATTCACTGTCCTTACACTGCGGACACGCACATAGTAGCTCTTTTTGCTTTTTAATTTTTTAATGGTACAGCTTGGCTTTTTAGAATATAAGCTTTTTGTCGTCTTCTTTGTAAATTTCTTAGAAGTAGAATATTGTATCTGGTACTTCGTTGCTTTCTTATCCTTCTTAAAGGTTACCGTCACCTGTTTTGCCTTCTTAGACTTTACAGTGGAAATCTTCTGTTTTGTCTTTTGCAATGCAAGTGCTTTGGCATCCGGCTCTGATACCGTAGCCGGGACCTGTGTATTGTCCTTATCTTCAGCACCCGTCTGTGAAGTACCCTGTTGTGGAGTTCCCTGCTGTGACTTACCCGGATCAGGCTGCGGAACAGGCTGAGGTGCAGGTTCACTCTTCTTTTCCTCTACTGTAATCATGCAAACAGGTGGTACAATTGCCGCATCAGCACTAGCTGCCTCCCTCGCACTCACCACATAGGTTCCCGGCTTGTCAAAGGAAATTGTAGCATTTCCACTGGCATCTGTTACCTTATTCATAGAAGTAAACTGTACTTTGCCAGAACTAACTGTTATCAAGCCAAGCTCTGCACCTTCCAGAGGAAGTGTAACCACATTCCAGTTTTCATCATATCCCTGCATTGTCAGACTTAATGCTATTGCTTCATCTGCTTTTACAGAAGCCTCTTTCTTATTGAAGGAAGCGTAATTATCATACTGCCCCGGATTTTTAACCTTATGAATAAAGGCAACAATATTACTTCCCTCGCCAATAGGCTCTTTCGGATTCATGGCAGACTGGTTATCAACATAATATCCGAAATTAAAGCTTTCATCTCCCCACAGCTTAGAAACTGACAACCCCCAGTCTCCTATAGTAGTGTTATATCCATCCTTGCAATATTGGTTATGGGTAATTATCATCACATCATTAAATGTCAATGCTCCATCCTCATCTACATCCGTAACATGAACCGGAACACGCACCATCAAGGTATGTGCTTCATCCTCTCCAATTGCAAACTCACCCTTATTTCCTATCGTCACGCTGACGTCCGCACTGGCATTGGTGGTAATATCCCCACTAGCGTCACTACTGACATCTCCACTGGCATTGCTACTCGCATCACTACTAACATCCGTAGTTACGTCACCGGACACATCTGCACTCGAATCTAAACTAACCGCATTCACCCTGTTGATGGCAGTATTCTGTATCGGTGCAAATCCCGCCAATAAAACCATGACAAATAAATATGCCACCGCACATTTCCATCTGTTCTTCATAATACATTGTCCTCCTTAAAATAAATATTTTTTCCAAAATAAAAACACAATATCAAACATTGTGTTCTGCCATCAACCTATCTATCTTTAAAAAGAACTTATCTTCCACACAAAGAAAACGGATAGAAAATCATAACCTGATACCACTAGTGTAACGTCTCCAAATTAACTCGACTCTATATTTGACTAAATTCCCATCTGCTACGTTAGATTTTCTAGCCGTAGCCACCGCTACGCCGTCAAAAATCTGCCTTGAAGACTGAAAATTTATTCTACATATATAGTCGGGTTACTTAGAAGACGTTACACTAAAGATATTCTATCTTTTCCTGTCATTTCCGCTGCTTTCATCAGTTACGAGTGATAGGAGTAGCAAATTCTATGCAGGTCTCCTGACTTACGCAATTACACTGTCCTTCCTTCTCATATTGTGCAATATAGTTGATACAATACAATGGTTATAAGAACAGCTACACGCTTACAGTAGCTCGTCTGTACCGGACTTTCACCGGTTTCCCTCTTAGCTTTCAGCCATTGGCCAAAAGAACACAAAATCTGAAATATATGTATTTATTTAATTCCTCACGATTCTAGCACATATAAAATCATTTGACAATAACAAATATTTTTTACTATTTACCCGAACCTCTTCTTCTAAAGCTTTCGATACTATCGTTTTTCGCTAATCAGATACCTCGGTCTCCCCTTGATTTCCTCATAAATCTTAGCAAGGTAATACCCGATTAGACCAAGACTAATCATCAATACACTTCCAATAATTAATATAAGCAGAATTACTGTGGTAAAACCTTCCAATGCCTGCCCATTAAAATATTTTATCAAAGATTGAATCCCCATAACAATAGCAAACAACATTGTCACAAAGCCTACTATACTGACAAACTGCAACGGTGCCGTGGAAAAGGAAACAATATTCGTAATTGCATAAACAAATAAGGATTTACCACTCCATTTGGAGATTCCAGCCACCCGCTCCTGCACATCAAATTCGATGCTGACAGAAGGAAAACCAACCCAGCTTGACAACGCACGGAAAAATACACTTTTCTCCGGACAACGAAGAATCGCTTTAACCACCTTTTTATCCATCAGCTTAAAATCAGAGGCCCGTCGCATATCTACCTTCGCTGCCTTTGACATAATTTTATAAAACATTCCTGCACAAAAACCATAAAATACCGATTCCTTACCCCGGGATGCCTTAACCCCCTCTACCACAGCATAGCCCTGCTCCCACAGACGGTACATTTCGACAATTTTCTCCGGCGGATGCTGTAAATCACAGTCCATCACGACGGTACAGTCTCCCGTTGACTCTGCAAGCCCTGCAAAAATTGCAGCCTCCTTGCCAAAATTTCTGGAAAACCGAACACCCCGGACATGGTAATCTTTCTCTGACGCTCTTAAAATCGTCTGCCATGAATCATCTGTGGAACCGTCATCTACAAATAACATCTCATAGGGGATATCTGCCTGCTCCATTATACCAGCGACTGTTTCTGCCGTCGTCTCTATCATCAATTCTTCATTATAGGATGGGATTACAATTGAAACCACTTGTTTACGCTCCTGACTCTGATACTATTAACAAATATGCTTCTAGTATACTCTTACTATCTGTAATTTGTCAATCAATGGGTAATGTTGTGTTGTATTGTATGGCATGGAAGGGGAACACGCTATAGTATTTGTTCCGTTGTTCGGGAATAAGCATTTCTAGGATATTCCTGTGATACTACGGATTGTTACGCACTATGTGCTCTCACAATCCTAAAAACATTCGAAATCCGCCCTATTCGGGCCTCTTTCTCATGTTTTGCGGGTCTCAAAGTCATGTCTTTTCATGCAAGCACGAAACACATGACCTTTCGACCCTAGTATCAGATTCGCCATCCATGGCTCAGTTGCGGCTTTTCGGGACATCCAGTCCCGAAATTGCTGGTTAACAGGGGGAATATCAAGAAATGCTAATTCCCATCCAAAGTCACAAATACTATAGCGTGTTCCCCTTCCATGCCCCTCAAGGCCACTGGCAAACCATAACCTCTCCAATATAAAAAACAAAGAAAATCCCTTCAACTACTTTAGTTATATAAAGAAACTTTCTGCAACTTCAAGAAAGCATAAAACCGGAAGGTGCTATGGATTTGTGACTTTGGCAGGGAATTTGTATTTCTTGATATTCCCATTAACCCCCAACAATTTCGGGACAAGGATGTCCCGAAAAGACGCCACCGAGCCGGGATGGCGAGTTGGCGTCGGTTGCGTCAACACATTGATACCGATATGGGAATATCCTAGAAATACTTATTCCCGAACAACGGAACAAATTCATAGCACCTTCCGGTTTTATGCCGTCTAGAAACCTACAGAAAGTTTCTTTATATTAATATTATATACTCAAATAAAAGAACCCGGAAACCAAAAGCTCCCGGGACCTTCTCAACACATATATATTTCTATTAGCATACACCCTGTGCAAGCATTGCTTCTACAACCTTCTCAAAGCCTGCAATGTTAGCACCAGCAACGTAATCGTTTTCCTTGCCATATCTCTTAGCAGCATCATCCAGATTATGGAAAATGTTAATCATAATATTCTCCAGCTTAGAATCTACCTCCTCAAAGGTCCATGAAAGACGCTCGCTGTTCTGGCTCATCTCCAGTGCAGAGGTAGCAACACCACCAGCATTCGCTGCCTTACCCGGTGCAAATAATACTTTATTCTGCTGTAAGTACTCTGTAGCCTCTAACGTAGTAGGCATATTGGCACCCTCGGCAACTGCCATACAACCGTTCGCAACTAACTGCTTTGCATCATCTAATAACAACTCGTTCTGGGTTGCACATGGAAGAGCAATATCACACTTCACACTCCAAACACCACGGCCCTCATGGTATTCTGCACTAGGACGGGCAGCAGCATACTCTGTTAAACGGGCACGCTTCACTTCCTTCACTTCCTTCAACAGAGCAACATCAATTCCCTCTGCATCATATACCCATCCGGTGGAATCAGAAACAGTAACAACCTTAGCTCCCATCTGCTGTGCCTTCTGAGTAGCGTAAATTGCAACGTTACCGGAACCGGAAATTGTAACAATCTTACCTTCCATAGACTGTCCATTGCACTTTAACATCTCACGGGTTAAATAGAGCAGACCATATCCTGTTGCTTCTGTACGGGCAAGAGAACCACCATAGGTTAAGCCCTTACCAGTCAGTACACCCTCGAATACACTCTTAATCTTCTTGTACTGTCCAAACATATAACCAATCTCACGGGCACCTGTACCGATATCACCAGCAGGGACATCCGTATCTGCACCAATATACTTACAAAGCTCTGTCATAAAGCTCTGGCAGAATGCCATAACCTCTCTGTCTGACTTCCCCTTAGGGTCAAAGTCAGAACCACCCTTACCACCACCGATTGGCAGTCCGGTTAAAGAATTCTTAAAAATCTGCTCAAAACCTAAGAACTTAATAATACCAAGATTTACAGAAGGATGTAAACGCAACCCTCCCTTGTACGGTCCAATTGCATTGTTAAACTGTACACGGAAACCTCTGTTTACCTGTACCTGTCCGTTATCATCTACCCACGGAACACGGAACATCAGTTGTCTGTCAGGCTCCGTAATACGCTCCAAAACAGCCTCCTTGCGATACTTCTCCTCATTTGCATCAATAACAGGTCTTAATGAATTCAAAACCTCTGTTACTGCCTGTAAAAATTCAGGCTGATCTGCATTCTTTTTCTGTACCAGCTCGAGTACCTCATCAACATAAGACATAAAAAATCCTCCTTCTATTATGTATGATTGTTAAAATAAAAAGGTATACGACATGCGTATACCCTTCCGACACCTTTGTCTGTGCATAATTATAAAACATAAGGCATTGTTTTGCAAGTTTTAATTTTGATTCCTGCAAATAAATATATTTTTTTTAGCGTTTTCCCTATTTTTCGCAAGTTAATTATCTTCTTTAATCATAATCATATTGTTTTAGGTACTATTGTGCAGGCTGTTCTGATGTCTGTGGTGCCTCTGTTGCAGCATCTGCTTGTGTCGCATCGGCTGGAGCCGTTGTTGCAGTGCCACCACCTGCATTACCTAATGTCCCCTCCACATATGCCTTCAGGTTAGCATCTGCTTCAATGTCTGCTGCACATTGCTGATTGACTGCATCAATCAATGTCAGTACATCCTCCGACTGACTTAATACTACCATAGCATTCTCCACATCATCGTCATCAATTTCATCGGATGGTGTTGTATCAATCTTATAGCTTCCATCCTCCTGTGGACGAATAATATACTGGAACATACCCTGGCACGTCTTTTCGATGTTAATAAATTTGATATCTGTTACAACATACGCTGTCACGCCTCCAGCATAAGGACCATTCTTTGTATAAATTGTAATATTCTGATAATCCTCTACCACAGCACTTGTATTTTTGATATCTGCATCATTTTTATAGGTATCCTGACACATATCCAAAGACTTTAATGTTTCGATATCTGCTGCCTTTAATGCCTGAATATAGCTCTGAACCAGATTGGCAACCGCCTCATTACCACAAACGGTAAGCGGATTCGTATCTACCACTTCCGAAGTTCCATCACCAGAAGCATCCGCAGAAGCTACGACCTTATCTTTATTACCTTTATCCCCGTCCTTTCCGGCATGCTGTTTACTATCACTGATACTACTTACCACAATACCTACTACAACCAATAGAAATAACAGGCCAACTACCCACGCTCCAATCATTTTGTAACGTGCGTCCGGTGACATCCCTTTAAATTTGTTCACCGCTTTCTTTATTGCCCTGTTACATCGATACAGAAATTTAGAAAATGGATTATCAGAAGGCTCCTGATTCTGGCTTTTTTTAAAAGCTCCCTTCTCCTTAAAAATTTTATCCATAATTTTATCATCCTTAAGGGCTTTATCATTGGAATACATTGCCTTCTTAATGTTTTTATCCTGCTGTACAGACTGCGGCTTAGGATCTGCTTTAAACTTGTCTGCTACCTTTTTTACTGTTTTTGATGTACCAGACATCAATTTCTCAACTTTGCCTGTCTGAGGTCCTTTCGTCTCCATAGAACGGACACTTTTTTCTTTATTTATCTTTTTTAATATCTTTTCTTTTCTCTCTTTACTGCTCATGCTCTTCCCTCTTTTTCTTTACTCGTTATACTACTTTATCAATATAGATACAAAACCTTTTCCCTGTGTCAAATATTCTAATCCTTCTATAACCTATATAACCCATAATCTGTCAATCTATTCAAGCTCAAAATGTAAATTACTCCCATAGCTTATCATTCTAACAAATTTAGTACCTTTATGCAACTCCTTCTTGACAGTTTTTACAATTTTGTTTTCCTCACACATTCCGGTTTCCATTAAAAATACCTTTACTTTTAAACTGCAATATGCTATTATTTACAAGTATTAAATACTTCATTCAAACAACATCTTGCACCAGTAGCTCAGCGAATAGAGCAGCGGTTTCCGGAACCGTGTGTCGGGGGTTCGATTCCCTCCTGGTGCATATTTTTTATTATTTAAGGAGGTTATTCTATGAACAGACGCAGGCTTTCTTTCCTTTGCATTTTTAGTGTTTGTTTACTACTAATCAGTAGTACTCCCTTTTCTTGCGTTAAGGCTGCCAATGAACAGCTTATGACACCCCTTACCACTTTTTTCAACGAGAGCGTTTCAGCAAGCTATGCAGTATCCGGAGATGCAAACACCGTTATCCCATTAGAGATTGCCTCCCAGGGAAATGTAACAATTACAGTCGACTACCCAACCCTGCAAAACGATTATATGTTAAAGGTTTATACGGATGATTCCTTTATTAATATGATTCATTCCTCCCTGCTATCCACTACCAACCGTCAGCATAGTCTCAGCCTGACGGCCGGAGCAGCAGAAACCTTGTATCTTTATATCACATCAACAGCCAAGGAGAGCTTGGGTACCGCCTATAATTTTACGATAACCGCAACATTAAAAAAAGCCCAAACCCAGACAGTATCCACCAACAAAACGCTAAAGAACAAGACATGGACCAAGAAGCGTTCCATTGGTGCCAAGAGTACGCATTACTATAAGCTTAACATTAAAAATAATCAGTATTTTTATTTAAGCTCCAACAATTCTTACATCAATGTACAGCTTTTAGACAGCAAAAAGAAAACTGCCCTTTCCAGCGTAGTTTCCATGAAAAGCTCCAATAATTTCCATGCCTCATTTTCGTTAGGTAAGGGAAGCTATTACATTGCAGTAACCGCACCGACCCACACTACCTATCAATTGTATTATCAATTCAGCAAGGTAAAAAATATTGCCGGGGATAAGTTTAAGAATTCCTTCAAAATGTCCCTTGGCAAACAGTATGTCGGAATATTAAAAGCCACTACCCCTATTACAACAGGACATTTTTATAAATTAAAACTCAAAAAAGATGCTAAGCTGCAATTGTCATTTTATGTGGAAAATTCCTCAGACAGATTCCAATTACAGATTTATGATGCTAAGAAAAACAGCCTTCCAACCGGAGTTTACAAAATTGGCAACTCCAATCTTCTCTATATTAATTCCCGTGCCAAGATGCCAAAGGGAGTTTATTACATCCGTATTGGCAAAAATGTTCAGGAAACCTCCGGCTGTTACAGTATTATGGCACGTACGAAGTAAATTGGGAAATCATACCTTTACAAATTATTACAAATTTGTTCATAATGTATTCATATTTACAGACTATCATTTATTATAGTTGTTCATTTCATCATATTATTACTTGTATATAACCAAATCTCTTGATTTTAATTTAGTGTCATTGAGTTAAGAGAATAAAAGAACCGTTACTTCTATGTAACGGTTCTTTTTTTATTTGCTTGAGCTATTTTCTTGCATCAGTTACCAAATCCAGTTACAGATACATACACTACATACGGAAATCAATACTCTGCCCTAACTGCTTTTCCTCATCCGTCTTTGCCCAATCGCTCATTGCCGCCATATTCACATCATTTATCTTTTTCAATAAATCTCCAATGGAGTTAGCAGTTACCGTCACCAAATCCTCCTTGTGTGATTTATCACCCTTGAGGCGTTCCTGTTGTTCCTCCTTGGCGGTCTTCTTCTCCTCCGCCTTCTTTGCTTCCTTCTTCTCTGCCACATTCTTATCAATACGTTCCCTCTGTGCAGCTAAAGACTTGTCAACCACTGCAAAAAAGGATGCCATACCATGGTCATTAATCGTGATACCATAACCCTTAACATTGGCACCAGATGCAGACAACTGTTTGGAAAGCTCATTCAAGCTGTTTCTGGCATTATTAATAATGCCCTCATACTGCTTACGATACTTCTCATCCTCTGCCATCTTCTCAATCTTGTCCTCATCAATAAGAACAACGGTTTTGGCTGGATTGGCAAAATTCCCTGCCTGAGCCTGCGCCTGTGTTTTCTGGTCACGGCTGACTAAAACAAAATCCATATCGGAATTCTTCTTTTTTAATTCCTCATAATACTTAGCTGCCTTCTCAGAAAGCTGTGGATTTCCAATTGTTTTTCCGGTAACCTTACCCTTCTTGGTAACTTCCTTCGTGTTTGTCTGCTGTGTCTGGCTTGTGGCTGCACTTGCAACCGTTTCCACTGTACTCATAGTCATTCCTCCTTGAAATTAATATTATATTTCACTGCAAATCCTTTTACAGTTACTTTCTAAATATTACATACATAAATACAATTATACATTACCTTATTTAATATATCGACGTTTACCGCAGTATCTTAATGTCCGATTATAAAAATAATTATTTAATGCACAAAATGACTACGCCTGCACAGTTTATTTTTCTTCTATTTCTTTATCTTCTTCCTGCTTGGACTGTTTATCATCCATGGACAGCTTTGTTTCCTCGTCTTCCTTCTTCTCATCAACATGTTCATCGTTTGGCTCTTCACCATCTTTCACATTGGTGACAGCTTCATTTGCCTGATTCAGTGCAGCAGCAGCATAGCCCATTGCATCGCTCGAACGCTGACTTAAGTCTTCAAGCTGTTCCTCCTTTTTCTCTACACTTGCACCAAGATTCTTATCCTGTTTTATTTCTGATTCCAATACTCTCGCATTCGCCTGAAGGTCCTTGCTCACTCCCTGTTGTACCTTTGCCTGCTTTAAGGAAGAATGGGCAGATAACAAAGACTCCATTCCAGCCATTGCAGTTCCTTCTGAACTAAGAGACATGGACGCCGCCAGAGACTGCTTATCACCACCAGATGCTATCAAATCCTGCTTGCTGTTCTCCTGCCCCTTTTGCTGTTTTACCTCCTGCTGGTGCATTCTAAGCTGTGCCTCTAACTGGGTAATCTCCTGCTGGAGCTGCTGCTTCTGCTTAACCTTTTCCTCAAGAGGAATATCCTCCTTAGATGACAGCTCCTTAAGCTCCTTTTGCTTCTCCTCAATCTGTTTTTGTAACGCCTTGCTTTCAGAATCAACTGCTGCAGGCATAAAAATGCCAGCACCACCTGCCGGACTTATTCCTTGTACCATCATGATTCCTCACTCCTTTTTATATCATTATTTAGGTAATTGCGAAACCCATAATCATTGAGTGGATAGTCCTAATACTATATAAATTTACGCCTTTGTACTTTGCGTAGCAAAGACAACGAAGTAAATTTATATAGTATTAGGACGATAGACTTGATATAAATTTGTTTCGCAATTATCTATACTCTTCCTATCGAATAACACTACAATAACATTCACCTTTTGGTCCTCAAAAACCCATTTTTTGTTGTGAGTGAAAGCAACATCATCCTTGCAGCATAATCACCAGTGAAAAGGTATCTTCCAACTGCTTACATTCCAGCGTACCCATATATTTTTCTGCTACCATACGCATATTGGCAAGTCCGTACCCATGCCCTATTTCTTTTTTTGTACTTTTTAATAATTGTGTATCCTGATATTCCATAGTGCCTTCCTTACAGCTGTTCGTTAACTCCAAAAGAAATATATGCTCCTTCTGACACGACGCCAGGCGGATAAAGACCGGCCCTATACCTTCGTGGTTATCTGACAACACCCTGTTACATGCTTCAATAGCATTATCCAGTGCATTGTTTAACAAAATACTGATATCAAATACATCAACCTCCATTCCAACTGGAAAATGAAAATCATTTTGGAATGAGATTGCCAGCCGATTGATTGTTTTTTCTTTTTCCGCTAATAACACATCCGTTACCGGATGTCCTGTTTTTATTACCCTGACAGAACTCTGATACACCTCCATCAATCTCTCTGAATAACCCTTGACCTCCGACACCGCTCCATTTTCCCATAATCCCCGGATTGTCTCAATATGATTTCCCATATCATGCTTTAATCCCCGGATTTCCTCATATAACCGCTCTACTTCATATATATGACTGTGCATATTATAAAGCTGATGTTCCAATATCTCCTTACATTTTTGTTCTTCTGCCTGCATTTTTATTTTTTGTGACTGTATGATGACCATAACAATGGTAAATAGTGCAACCAGATTATAAAGAAGTCCTAGAAAATCATAGGGTCTTTGCCCAATTTGATGCATCTGCTCCTCATAGAAATAATAATAGTAGGTAAGTATCTGCCTTCCCATAATAAAAGCAACACAAGGTGTAACAAGTATAATAAACTCCCTGACTGACATCTCCTGATTTTTAATCCGATAGCTTTTTTTACAAAGCCGTAAAAAGAAAAACAACACCCCCATAAACAAAATAATAAAAAAAACGGTATTACCAACAAACACCAAAAATTGGCGTTTTTCATTTAACATCAGGGTCAGACTTTTTTGGCTTGCCCAATAAATCAATATATAAAAGTAGTTCCCAATATCAGCAGATAAGGCCCGAATAGAGAAAAAGGAAATAGCAAGAAACAGCTTTTGACGGATGAACTGCCGTTCCAGATAATATATCACGATAAGTCCTGCAAGGGCAGAAAATAGATAGGGAAAGAAATTTGAGATATGCCATGGGATACCCTCAAAAATCAATAAAACAAAAAGATAAACAATACCTGCTATATATGCGTGTCTTCGTTTCTGTAAAAAATCACACACATAATAAGCAAAACCTGTGGAAACTAAAAGGCAGAACACAATTCTATAAATGATGTTACAAACAAAATATGGTATTTCCTCCTTGCTCATCTCTACAGCATCTCCTTTTTCAAATATTTCATATAGCTATGGACAAATACCGGATACTGTTTCTTAGAAACCGGCACCTGTCCTTTTGTCAGATAGATTGTAGAGGCATTATATTTATTTACATGACGCAAATTAACGAGATACGAACGATGGGAACGAAAAAAATCCATTCCAAGCTGCGTCTGAAAATCCCGAAGCCTTCCATAGCAGTCAATATCCTCTGACAAGGTATGAATTGTTAAAATGCGGTTTAATACCTCTACATACATGATATCTTTTTGATAAATAGTTCTCTTTACATTGCCCGATTTCACTAAGATACTCTGTTCCTGCTCCTGAAGCTGTTCTTTTCCAAGTGCCTTAAGAGCAAGCTCCATCACCGCATAAAGCTTTTCCTTTTGAATAGGCTTTACCAGATAATGCAGGGCAGCAACATCAAAGGCGTCAAATACCATGCTTTCATCTGCCGTCACAAAAATTAGCAAAACCTTCTTGCCTCTCTGCCGCAATGTCCTTGCCACCTGCATACCATCGATACCGGACATTTTGATATCCAGAAATAAAATATCCGGTAAATTTTGTTCCCGCAGGCAATCCTCCCCACTTACATACTGGCACAATGTTATCGTATTATTATATTGCTTTAACATGCGACAAAGCTCGTGGCGTACTGCAGCCTCATCATCACAAATTCCTATCCTCATCTCATCCTCCATCATTCCCCAAGACCCCAACATCATAGAATTTAAGTACCCCTTCTCCAGCCATATCTTACCACAATTCCCCTTACTACCACCATAGAAAATGTTGCCAAACGACCATTTTTTGTCGCAAAAAAATCCGGGGAATCTCATTCCCCGGAACCGTTTAAATAATTTGCATATTCTCTTTTGACTGTCCCATATCTCGCCTTCGGGACAGAGAAGGTAAGCCCATCCTTCAGCGTCAGCACATAACTGCTTATCTTGTGAATGTACTTCATATTCACAAGAAAGCTCTGATGAATCCGCAGAAAGCCGTATGACTTTAAATCTGCTTCGATATCATCAAGCTTTCGGTATATCGTATAACAGTCCTCATCCGTATAAAATATCTGTTTATGCTTATCATTTTCCACATATATTAAATCCTTTACCAATATACGATGTTCCCCCTCCACAAAGGGGTAGGTAATACTATTTTCACTTCTGTCCTCACGCCTGCTGTCACTCATTAAAATCTCCATTATCCTTTGCTCCTCCACCCAAAAATTAAAAATGGACAGCAAAAAAATGATTCCTCATTCTAACGCCATCCATTGCATTTCATTATTCATCATTACATTCAGAATATATATCGGAAATTATAAAAGCAATTTAATCCTAATTGCAAAAACAGACTATTATAAAATTTATTATTTTGATACTTGAGAAAAAAGAAAATCCCTTGCACGCTTCCATCAAATATGTTATAAATATAGAAAAGGAGTAGTCGCCCACAAAGTGGTTGACCTCCCTAGTAGACGTAAGCCTACCTGTACCGGTCAAGTAACAAGGTAGGCTTTTTTATTTTCTCTTGTTATTCCTATCTATATAGGCAAGCAGTGCAACAAGAAACGTTCCGAAAAGAATTAACAATGTTAAAACTTCATATGTACTCATCTGCACCACCTCCCTTCTCCTGTAAAGTTAGGGAGGCTAACCACCTTGTAACGCAATTACTCCATAGTGACAATATAACATAATATTCCTAGTATGACAACTTATATACATCATTCCTTCTATCTATGTATAAACGTGTTACAAAGAATCCTACACGCTTCCATCAAATATATGTTATAAATATAAGCATAAAACAACCTCGAAAATGCTCATCCACCAACATTTCCGAGGTTCTATCTATCGCCTATATGCTCTACTCTTCCACCAAAAAGCTCTGCTCATATCCCGCAATCGCCGCTTCCATATCCGTACCAATTGAAGCTGCCCCCTCATCCAGTTCCTTCATCAAAAGAATCCTCTCTGCCTTCTTCTGACGCAAACGCTTCTCGCACCACTCCAATGATTTTTTATTATCCTCAATCACCAAATCCCAAGCATCCAGCTTATCAAAGGGACTTTTTTTCTTTTTGTCCTTCGTCGATTGCAGCTTTTGAAGCTCCTTCTCCTTTATCTCCCTCTCCTTTTGGACTAACTCATCCAGATGGGATAGATTACGTCGCTGAAATAACTCCTTACGCTGCTCTACTGCTGTACATACACCACCACTAATCATCATACCTTTACACCGCCTTATATCTTTACTATTACATTTATCGAACCGGACTGCCATCTGCCAAACCCCAAAAGCAAAAAAATACTATTCTGGAAACAAAAGCACAATCACAAGCTGTTCCCCCTCCTTATAGGCTTTGATGCTTCCTCCCATCCGTTCTGTCAACAGCTTGGCAATGGATAATCCCAGCCCCGTTGCCTTCCTTCCGGTTTCCACTGTATAAAAACGGTCAAATAATTTTGCCACCATAACCGGCGTCAGATTATTTGCCCGGTTAGAAAACATAATTCTTCCATCGGTTTGAAGTTCTATTTTAAAATCTCCCTCACTATACTTTAACGCATTGCCTAATATATTTGCCAGAATCCGGTTCAGATAGGATGCATTTAAGGTACGCTTTATTGTCCTCTCAGGAATGATAATCTCAGGTGTAATTCCTTTTGCTAAAAACGCACCCTGATGGGCAAGCAGGCTCTCCTCCAACATCCGGTTTAAGGAAAGCACCTTCCCTTCCTCTTTCTCACAAGACAATAAGACAGAGTATGCAAATAGCTCCTCTGTCAATTGTCCTAACACCTCCACTCTGCCTTCCATACAATTAAGATATGTAAGCAGTTCCTCCGACACCTCTTCCTGCCTTGCTAAATCCAGATAGCCACAAATTGCAGTAAGAGGTGTCCTAAGGTCATGGGAAATGTTGGTAACCGCTTCCTTTAATTCCCTGTCCCCCATGATATACTTATGCCGTTGCCTTTGTAGCAGCAACAATTCCCTGTTTAATTCAGCCGCCAGCTTTCTCACATGGGCATCCCTTGACGTAACATAGATAACATTGTTCGTGTCTGTCATCAGGCACTCCTGAAATGATTCTGAAAGCTCATCCATACTTCGTTTCAGAAGGATAATTTTAATTATCAGCAAGGCTGTAACGATACATAAAAAGCCACACAAAAGCCACCAAAAAAACATTTTTACTCTCCCGTCATATAAAACTATCAGAAAATGATTTTATCCCTTATTATACCATCACTGATTATCTCTTCTGTAAAAAATCACCATTCCAACAGAAGTAACAAAAACAATCACAATCAAGGAATACATAAGCAAATCAAGGCTTCCTTTTCTCTGCACAATACGTAATGCCTGCCCTGTTGGCAATAATTTCTGAATAACCGTCAGAACCTGCCTTTGGGTTCCTTCCACATAAAGCGGATTATCATGCGGCTCTTCCTCCGTTACTGTTCCATCCACTGCCAAATACATATCCGATATCTGCTTAGGTGCCTCCAATCTGCCTATAATCAGAATTGCGGAAAATAGCATAAGCCCTGTAATTATCAGACATGTTGTTACTGCAGCTGTCCGTCTTCCTAACACCAGTGCAATAGCCGTAAACAACGCACTATATACCACCACGACACCGATACTTATCATAATCAATACCACTATCTGTATTCCATTCGTTGAATATCCTCCACCCAAAGCTAAGCCCATAATAAAGGATGCAAGATAGCCTGCCAGCAATTCCACAATAGCTGCCACTACCATAACAATAAAATTACAACAGTAAATGACATTTCTTGAATAGCCTGCAATTATTTTATTGCGAATGGGACCACCCCTAAACTCATCCCCAAGAAAGATACTGGTCAGCACCGCAAGGAAAAAGCCAATTATCGGCAGCATATTAAAAAGAGAACCATCAATCGTAAATTCATTATTAAGATCAGTTGATATCTGATAGTCATCAACCACTTTAATCACACATATTACCACATAGCCAATCAGAGTAATCCAAAAAAGCCGGTAATGGACTAGTCTGTGAAATCCTGCTGAAAGTAAATTACGCATGGGAACCACCTCCAATCAGATTCATATAGTAATCCTCAAGGCTTTCATCCCGCTCCGAAAGAGAGCTTATTTCACAGTGATTATCACTCAATGCCATCGTAAGCTTTGTCACGCTAATCTCACCATAAACATCCACCTGCTCATCAGAAATCACCGAATATTCCAGCCCAAGCTGCTCCATCGTCATGCATACTGCTTTCATATTATTTACTGTGAGCCGGATACATTTCCTGCACGCATCACTCAGCTCCTCGGCACTAATCTCCTTCACCATACAGCCCGAGTCAATAAATCCATAATGGGTAGCAAGCCGGGACAATTCATCTAGAATATGGCTGGAAATCATCACCGTAATCTGACGCTCCCGGTTCAGCTTTAGTATTAGCTCCCGCATTTCTATAATTCCCTGTGGGTCTAACCCGTTAATGGGCTCATCCAAAACAAGAAAATCCGGGTTGCCACACAGTGCTATCGCAATACCAAGCCGCTGCTTCATTCCCAGAGAAAAATGCTTTGCCTTCTTTTTCCCTACATCCTCAAGTCCCACTAATTTAAGAAGCTCATCAAGACCTTCGTAGGAGGGCATACCTAGTATCTTATACTGTTGCTTTAAATTCTCCCTTGCACTCATATCTCCATAAATCGCCGGTGCCTCCACGACTGCTCCCATGCGTCTGCGAATCCTGCTAAGCTGTCTTGTTGACTTCACACCATAGAGACTATACTCTCCGCTTGTTGGTCGCTGCAATCCGCTAATCACACGAATCAAAGTCGTTTTCCCCGAACCGTTTTTTCCCACAAAGCCATAAATCGCTCCCTTGGGAACATGTAGTGACAGACCGTTTAATGCCTTAAAATGCTTGTACTGTTTTACCACCTGATTGGTAGTTAATACATACTCCATTTCATTACCTCCTTCGCTTTCTTACTTTTCTATCTCATCCTATCGCAAAAAGGTAAAGAAACTGGTAAAGAAAATAGTAAAGACTTTGTAAAGATTACTGACTAACCCAAACTTCGCACATGACCATACTATACTGAGCAGATGATTGGCAGCTATCCATATATCAGCAGACCAGTTTAAAGCCAATTCCCCAGACAGATTCTATATAATCTTTTCCCCCTGCTTCTTTTAATTTTCTCCGCAGATTACTAATATGCTGCTTTAATGAGCTCTCGGTACAATCCGGTGTATCAAAGCTGATTGCATCGAGCAATGCAGACTTGGCAAGTACCTGTCCTTCCTGCTTTAACAGCTGCTTCATAATCGCCCTCTCTGTTTTCGTAAGTCTAACCAAATTCTCCCCTGCATATACCTCCTGCGCTTTTTCATCAAAGCGAAGCTCTCCGAATTCATACATATCCACCTTGCGCAGTCCCTCATCCTTGCGAAGATGAACCTGAATACGGGCAAGCAGCTCTTTCATATCAAAGGGCTTAGTCACATAATCCACTGCCCCGGAAAGAAGTAAGGAAACCTTATCATCTACTCCCACCTTGGCACTCACCACAATAACAGGAATATCCTTAATTTGAGCAAGCAGCTCCTCACCAGACAACCCCGGCAGCATCAAATCAAGTAATATCAAGTCTATTTTCTGCTTCTCCAACAAATAATTGGCTTCTGTACCGGAATAGGCACGAACAACCTCGTATCCCTCCCGCCACAGATTTTTCTCTATGATATTGCCTATATGTTCATCATCCTCAATGATTGCAATTGTCTTTTTCACCCTTGTCGCTCCTTCATACCTGATTCCTAAATGGTCATGCTTTCGCAGCACAAAAACTATTATTTATTGTTTCAGCTCTCTATCGCATAGTTCAAGTGCTGCCATAACCACTGCATCCATATCATAATACTTGTACTCACCAAGACGCCCGCCAAAAATGACATTCTCTTCTTTCTTAGAATGCTCCTTATATTTTTCATATAACACTTGGTTTTTCTCATCATTAACCGGGTAATATGGCTCTTTACCGAGCTTCCATTCCACACTATATTCCTTACTAATCACTGTCCCATTAATGTTTTGCCCATGCATATCTTTTCCGAAGGTAAACCATTTATGTTCAATAATCCTTGTAAAAGGCGTGGAGGAATCCGTATAATTCACCACCGCATTGCCTTGATAATTGGGCTGATTAAGCACCTTTGTTTCCCATGTCAGTGAACGGTACTCTAGGGTGCCAAAACAATAATCAAAATAGGCATCAATCGCTCCGGTATACACAACCCGCTTCGCCAGTGCATCAAGTTCTGCTTTTTGTTTAAGATAGTCAACACCGAGCCGGATATCGATTCCTGCCAGCATCCGCTCAATAAGCTTCGTATACCCCTCCACCGGAATTCCCTGGTATGACGCATCATAATAATTATTATCATAGCATAACCGCAATGGCAGACGTTTCATGATAAATGCCGGCAGCTCGTTTAAGCTTCGCCCCCACTGTTTCTCGGTATATCCCTTTATAAGCTTTTCGTAAATATCAATTCCAACAAGGGAAAGTGCCTGCTCCTTCAAATTTTTCGGATTGGTAATCCCTGCAAGACACCGCTGTTCATCAAGCTTTTGCTTCGCCTCAGCAGGGGTAACCACCCCCCACAATTCATGGAATGTATGCATATTAAAGGGAAGGGAATATACTGTTCCCTTGTAGTTCGCAATAGGAGAATTGATAAAATGATTAAACTTAGCAAAACGGTTCACATAGTCCCATACCCTTTTTTCATTTGTATGGAAAATGTGTGCTCCATATTTATGTACCTGAATTCCTTCAAGCTCCTGTGTATAAACATTCCCTGCGATATGATGACGTTTGTCCACCACGAGTACAGAGTATCCTCTATCAGAAGCCTCTCTGGCAAAGGTCGCACCATAAAGCCCCGCCCCTACCACTAAATAATCATACATACGCCTCTCCTGTTCTACTGTTCCATATTCACCTAACAAACGCAGTGCAGCGTACCATTACATTCCGTCAAATGGCTTACCTAATTTTCCACTCTATATTGTGCTGCACATACGGTAGCTCTCCATCCCAAGCAGTGTGATATCCGGAGTCAAATCTCCTTCCATAACCTCCTGCTTTACCACATACTCTGTTGAAAGGTATTTCTTGTTATCATCTGCAAATACCGTTACAACAGTGCTGTCATCAGAAAGCTTATTCTGTGCCATCACTGCACCAACAAAATTCGCCCCAGAGGAAATACCAACCCCCAGCCCTAATTGCTCCGATAGCATACGAGCCATGATAATCGCATCACTATCACTGACAGACACCACATCATCAAGCTCTTTAAGCTTTACAATCTCAGGAATAAACTCATCTGAAATTCCCTGTATCTTATGCTGCCCTACCTTATTACCGGTAGACAGTGTGGGAGAGCTTAACGGCTCCAACGGGTATGCCTTACAATTAGGATTATCGCGCCGAAGTCTTCTGGCAATCCCCATAATCGTACCTCCCGTTCCCACTCCGGCAACAACACCATCAGCTGTTTTCCCAAGTGCCGAGAGCTGAAGTGCAATTTCTTCTCCTGTCATCTCAATATGGGTATTAATGTTATCCTCATTGGAAAACTGTCTCGGAAGAAACACATTGCCCTGCTTATAAAGCTCCTCTGTCTTAGCGATTGACCCAAGGAAACCACCCTCCTGCCTGCTGACAAGCTCCACCTTAGCACCGAAGCTTTCCATAATCTGAATCCGCTCCTTGCTCATCCAGTCCGGCATATAAATCACTACCGGATGTCCTAAAAAACGTCCCATAGCAGAAAAAGCAATTCCTGTGTTACCACTGGTTGCCTCTGCAATCACATCCTCCGGCTGAATCATATCCTGCTCGTACGCCTTTTTTAAAATGTAATAAGCAACACGGTCTTTTATGCTGCCAGAGTAATTATAATACTCCACCTTGGCATAGATGGTACGCTTTCTTCCCTTGTAGCTGTAATGAATTGCTACAAGGGGCGTACGTCCAACCATTGCTTCAATCAAACCAAATTTTTGTATGATATCCTTCTTCATATCATATCCTCATTTCCATATTATAATGCTGGGGACAAAAGGTATTTTGGCCCCCAGCTGATGACTGGGATTATGAACGCAGCTCAACATCAAGCTTCTTTAAATCCTCTAATATCTTATCAACAACTGCCGTTACCTCTGCATCCTCCAATGTTTTATCCTTATGCCTGAACTTCAGGGAATATGCCACAGATTTATAACCCTCAGCAATCTGGTCCCCCTCGTACACATCAAACAACTCCATGCTTTCTAGCAGCTTACCGCCACGTTTCTTAAAGATTGCCTCCAATTGTCCGACCAGTACCTCTTTCTTCATTACCATACTCAAGTCTCTCGTCATGGCAGGGAACTTCGCAACGCTCTCATATTTGCGGTCAAAGCTTGTAAGCTTCATCAATGCATCAATGTGGACAACCGCCACATATACTTCATCCTTAATACTATAGTTATCTGCTGCCTCTGGGTGAAGCTGTCCAAGATAAGCAATCTCCTGCCCTGCATTCATTACAACTGCCTGACGGCCCGGATGTAAAAATGAATACTTCGTCGAAGCCTCATAGGTTACATCCGTAATTCCAAGCTTATCTGTCAGCTCTTCCAGCACACCCTTCATCGTAAAGAAATCTCCGTCACCATACATGGAAAGGGTCAGCTCCATATTCTCCTTTGGAAGCTTTGTAAGGGGAAGGCTTTCCGGAAGATAAATGTTACCAAACTCGTATAAACGCACATCCTTATTTCTATGATTAAAATTAGTAGAAAGGGATGTCAGTAATCCATTTAACGGTAATGTTCTCATAATAGAGAAGTCCTCACCCAATGGATTGGAAATCACAATTGCCTGACGCTCCTTTGCATCCTCTGGCAACAGCAGTTTATCAAATACCTTCGGACTCTCAAAGGAATAACACATGCCTCCGCTAAAACCATTATCCTCTGCAACTGCTCTTGCAATATCCTGCACCCGGTGCTTTAAGGATACCTTACCCGCAGTTGCCTCCCCGTGAGGCAGAGTCACCGGAATATTATTGTAACCATAAAATCTGGCGACCTCTTCTGCCAAGTCTGCACGGCACACTAAATCCTGCCGGAACGTCGGAATTACTACTTCATTGCTCTCTTTATCATAGCTTAAATCCAGTCGGTCAAAATAAGCAAGCATCTCCTCGGAAGATACCTCTGTACCAAGCAGCGCATTCATCTTTTCCGGCTCAAAGGCAATACGTTTTTCTGAAACCGGATTATCATAAACATCTACCACACCACCAACTACCTCGCCACAACCAAGCTCCTCAATTAACTGACAGGCACGGTTCATCGCCTCTATAGCATTATTAGGGTCTAATCCCTTCTCAAACTTACCGGAGGCATCCGTACGCAGCCCGACACGCTTAGAAGAAAGCCGGATATTGGTTCCGTCAAAGCAAGCCGCCTCAAATAGCATGGTCTTGATATTATCCGTCACCATGGAATTCTCTCCTCCCATGATTCCTGCAATTCCAATCTCCTTCTCCCCATCACATATCATCAGCACATCTTTATCAAGGGTTCTTTCCTGTCCATCCAGTGTAACAAAGGTATCTCCATCCTTTGCACGACGTACAATAATCTTACTGTCCGCAATGGTATCCAAATCGTATGCATGCATCGGCTGTCCGTATTCTTCCATCACATAGTTTGTAATATCAACGAGATTATTAATCGGGCGGATACCAACTGCTGCCAGACGTCGCTGCATCCACTCCGGTGACGGAGCAAGCTTAATATTTTTTACTACCCTTGCAGTATAGCGGGGACATAAATCCTTATCCTGAACCTCAACACTGATATAATCATGCACATCCTCCCCATTACCGGTTTCGGTAATTACCGGCGGATGAAATTCCTTACGGAAGGTAGCAGCTGCCTCCCTCGCCATACCAATCATACTGAAACAGTCTACACGATTCGAGGTAATCTCAAATTCCACTACGGAATCATGCAATCCCAATACCTCTACCGCATCATCTCCCGGCTGACAGCTTCCCTCTGGAAAAATATAGATGCCAAGCTCCGGTGCTAACGGATACATATCACGACTGCTGCCAAGCTCCTCGATGGAGCACATCATACCATTGGACTCAATCCCACGCAGCTTCCCCTTCTTAATCTTAATACCATTTTCCGGTGCCTTCTCCCCTGAATGTCCATTGGCAACCTTACCGCCATCCAAAACGACAGGAACTAAATCTCCCTCAGCAACATTGGGCGCTCCTGTAACAATCTGAATCGTCCCGTCACCTATATTAACCTGACAGATAATGAGCTTATCTGCATCCGGGTGTTTCTCAATCTTCTCAATCTTACCTACCACAATCTTTTCAAGATTCTTATCAAGCTCCACTGCATTCTCCACATTAGAGCCAGAAAGTGTCATCGCATCAACATACTCTTTTGTCGTACAATCCAAGTCAGGGACATACGCCTTAATCCAAGAAATCGGTGTATTCATCTTAATCTTTACCTCCTATACTAAAACTGGTCTAAGAAACGCTTGTCGTTTTCATAGAGCAGACGCATATCATCAATCTCATATTTTAACAGTGCCACACGCTCCAAGCCAATACCAAAGGCAAAACCACTGTAAACCTCTGGGTCAATACCACAATCCTTTAGTACCTTGGGATGAACCATTCCACATCCGAGAATCTCAATCCATCCGCTACCTTTACACATGCGGCATCCCTTGCCACCACATTTAAAGCAGGTAACATCAACCTCTGCACTCGGCTCCGTAAAAGGAAAATGGTGCGGACGGAATTTCGTCCTGGTATCTGGTCCAAAAAACTCCTTTGCCCACTGATTAATCGTTCCCTTCAAATCTGCAAAAGTAATTCCCTTATCAACCACCAATCCCTCTACCTGATGGAAAGAAGGCGAATGTGTCGCATCCACCTCGTCTGACCGGAATACTCTTCCCGGAGAAATAATCCGAATTGGCATTCTTCCCGTCTCCATAATTCTTGCCTGTACCGGAGAGGTCTGCGTCCGAAGCAGGATATCCTTCGTAATATAAAAGGTATCCTGTTCGTCCTTAGCAGGATGATTGGCAGGAATATTGAGCAGCTCAAAGTTATACTTATCGTATTCTACCTCCGGTCCCTCTACGACCTCATACCCCATACCAATAAATACTCTCTCCAAATCCTCCAACGCAATCTGATTCGGATGGCGGTGTCCTGTCATCTTCTTTTTTCCCGGCAGGGTTACATCAATGACTTCCTTTTTCATCTTCTCTTCACGAAGCTTGCGGGTCAATATTGTTCTCTCCTTCTCGAGCAGAGCCTCAATAGCAGAACGGGTATCATTGACCATCTGTCCGATAACCGGACGCTCCTCGGCTGCCACATCCTTCATGCTCTTAAGCACCTGTGTCAGCTCCCCCTTCTTACCAAGAACAGATACGCGGATGTCATTCAATGCATCCAGGTCCTTTGCATTTTCAATCTGCTTTAACGCAGCCTGCCGAATGGCATTTAACTTTTCTTTCATCTTCTTTACTCCTTCTTTAAATAAATATAAAAATCCCTATGTGCATACACACATAGGGACGAATTATCGCGGTACCACCCTAGTTCCCAAACTTAACATTCAGGCTCTCTTCTACTTAACGCGTAGCGACGTCAATCTCTACCAGGAACTATCTGAAACAAACTCTCTAAAGCCTCTTCAAATATCTCTCTTCAAAATTGCGGCTCCAACAGGAAATTCACAATGCATCTGAACCTATCCAAACTTCCAGCCAGTGATTCGGACTCTCTTAAGGAAAATACATCATTACTATATGTCATCAAAGCCTTTTAACCCTATCATTGTAACATATCTAAAGAAAATGTCAATGAAAAATACCTCATACCCAAAGAAAAAACTTTCTTTTTTTGAAATTTCTGGTATACTATTATAACGATTGCCTATTAACTATAGGAAAGGAGAAAACGCACTATGCTGAAATTAATCGCATTTTTATTTGATTTTGGTGACCGGATTGCCAGACATCATCTATCTGCTTACGCAGCACAGGCTGCCTTTTTTACCGTGCTTTCCTTTTTTCCTTTTCTTATCTCCATGATGAGCTTAATACAATTTGTTCCAATCACAGACAGTGAGATTGAACAAATGATTATATCTTTTATTCCAGAAGCGATATATAGATATGTGGAGCCATTGATTATGGATACCTTTCATAATTCTACAGGAGCCCTGCTCTCTTTGTCCATCATTGTCACCCTCTGGTCTGCCTCCAAGGGAGTGATGTCCATAAAAAATGGATTTAATACGATTACCAATTTCCGTAAAAGTAACAATTACTTTGTAGTCCGTATTACCTGTACGTTATATACTCTGCTTTTTTCCTTTGCAATGGTACTCTTAATCGTGCTTTTAGTCTTCGGCAACCAGATATTCCATCAGCTTTTAAAACACATTGATTTTCTGGATGATATGGCAAAAACCTTCGGCACACTGCGAATGATTGTATCCATTTGTCTGCTGCTACTATTTTTTATGATTTTTTACCGCTTCGTACCCGACAAAAAAGGCACCCTGCTTCATAGTCTGCCCGGTGCCATTTTGTCAACCATCGGCTGGATTGCCATCTCATTGGGATTCTCCATTTACATCGATAACTTTAATAACTTCGCCATTATGTATGGCTCTATTGCAGGTATTATGCTGACCCTTCTGTGGCTTTACTTTTGCATGTTTATTTTATTTATCGGGAGCGAACTAAACAACTATATTTTCGGGGAACCGGAACAGGATAAATCCTATCTTCCCATATAAATGCAGTACACTAGTATATGCTCGTAAGCTTCGTTTCCGGAAAGAAATACTCCAGCATCTGTTCTAACGTATATCCACGCTCATTCATCGCTTTCACTCCATTCTGGCTCATGCCAACTCCATGACCATAGCCACCACCATTATAGGATATCTGGCTGATTGCCCCGGTATCATCTTTATGCTTTTCCAGATAAAAGTATCCGCTTGGCAGCATTGCCTGACTTGTTCTGCTGCCATCCCGCAGGGTAATCTCCACCTCGCTGTTACCGAGAAGCTTTCGGATTCCGTACTCTGAAGATATCATAATCTCTGCTTCACTCCCAGTTATAATCAAACTCTTTAATACTCCCGTCTCACTCCTCTGCTGCACCTTCATATCCTGAAATTCCCCGATAGTAGCGATTTCCCGGCTGACATATTTACCATTTTTATTTTTTACCTTCACATATTTTAAAACAGCAGCAAGATTAGTGTCGATTGCCTTTTGAATCTGTTCCTTGCTCATGGTAACCGTCCACCGAAACCAGTTGACATCCTTTTCAAAAAAATCATACCCATCTGCATCGTCAATAAAATTGCGGAAAATTCCCTCTTCATTTAGATGCAGCACCTTCCCTTCTGCTGCCTGCAGCCGCCCGGTTAGATACTTGGGAGTGTTCCCACCAGATTGCCACACATCCCCTGCATTACCGGTATGCCCACAGGAGGTAGAAAAGAAATAGGTCGTCACCAGCTTCTTGCCTGCGTAAAGCACCTGCCCACTGGTGCTGTCAACAGCAGCAATACTTTCTTCACATTCTCGGGAATTATTATAAACCTGACTATTGACACTATCATCTAGATGTGCTCCATATTCACTAAAGGAAGATTCCAGCAGATTAGCATAAGCAAAGCTTCTGGCACAAACCGCCTGTACTTTTAATGCCTCTGCACCATAGGATACCGGCATCTCACTTGGAACCACAGCATATAGATAGGTCTCAAATCCAACCTCATTTACAACTACTATTCCCTCCTCGCCAAGAGAAAGCTCTATGCTTCCGTGATAAACCGGATTCCCATATCCCCGTTCGATGCTTTTTAGTGTAAGTGTTCCATGCTCCTTAACTGGTTTTATGACAATCCGCCCATTTGAAAACTCCGGTGCATCCTTAGAAAAGCTCGTATCCTTCCCGGCTGCCACTGTCTCCTGTTCACCATTTTTCACTACAATGTAATCCTGCTCAGAAGAAATTGTAACCTTATCATGAAATTTAGAGGAAAACCCTGTTGTATTAATTAAAACACGAATCTGCTTCGTCTGTGCAGATTCCGAAACATAGATGGCACATATCTCCTCCCCATCCATGACAAGGTTCACCCTCTCGTAACTCATCAGGGCATTTTTCATATAAAGCTGTTTCACTTCATCAAAAGCAACATATATCGGTGCATCCTTATGTAATGGAAATCTGCCGTTATCCAATTCGACTGTTCCATCCTGCACGGAAATTACCCTTCCTGACATTTGATTCGTTTTTAATGTCAACTGTTCTATTTTTTGATTGCGAATCACAATATCTGCTACACCTCGTTTGGTTGATTCTGTCTCTAAACCACTGCCCTGCATCGACACAAAACTGCCATTGGAAAAAAAAGAAATATTTTTTTCTGTTATTTCCTGACACCAGACATTAGACAAGGTGATACTTTCCTGATAAATTCCCTTAAACATAACAAACACTTGATTCTGTGCATAAAATGAAACAACCTTGCCAACATAATCGGAAAGTGCTCCATCCACATTGTGGAATTCTCCATCAGTCGTACGAATATTCTGTTTTTCCTTATTGTAGTCTAATAGTACCACCTGTTTTTCTGCAACTTGCGTTTTTTCCTTGTAATCCATAAGAAGTATCTCATACATAGCGAAAAATTCCTTCCGGCTCATTGCCCGTTTGCTCCGGAAAGAATAAGAGAATTTTGCAGTATCCTCCCCCAATGCAAGTAACAATTCTCCGGCATCTTTATAGGTGAAATTCTTCTCTGGATAAAATTGATTATGTTCACTATCAATAGTAATTAGATTCAGCCGCACCGCTTCTGCTATATATTTGGCGTACTCGTCATCTGCCTTTACATCCTGATATTCATTTTTCAACAGGCTTTCCTCCACATTATCCTGTGACTCTAGCATCAAAACGACCATCTTCGCTACTTCAGCCCGATTAATGGTATGTTCCTTTCTCTGAAACAAACCATTGGAAAAAATAACAATCCCTACGACGATGGCTGTTAGACCAATCAAGATTACAAAACGTTTTTTCATTGCTTCCCTCCTCTCGTATACTAATAATGTTATATGGAAAAAGTGGGCTATTTATTACATGAAAAAAGCAGCATTCCTGCTGCTTTCTTTTCAAGTTAAAGCTCCCAAGGTGCCGTTTTCTACATTTTGACGCCCTAGCTTTGGCTAGGTGGATTTCCGCACATATAGATCTATCTTCCACTAACAAGGAGGCTTGATATTACTATATAAATATAGGAGTTCCGTTTCTCGTAATGTAGGTTCAAAATAGTAGAAGTTTTCGTACACTTCAGGAATTTCTTTAATTGAATTATACTATAAGTATATGTATCTTGCAAGTAAAAATGTACAAAGAAATTATATTTTTCAAACCAAATTTATCCTATTAGTCAATTTTTGCAAGTTATAAAGATTGTTGTATTGATTACCTTGCATGCTTATCTTTATTGTTTTATAATACTAATAATTATGTGCATTTATAATTTACACACAGAAACAAATCAGGAGGTTACCCATGAAAAAAATGAACTGCCTTGTCGCACAATCCGGAGGACCAACTGCTGCCATCAATGCAAGTCTGGCAGGAGTGATTGATGCTGCTATCAAAAGTAATTCCTTCCATACAATATACGGCTCTATCAATGGTATTCAAGGTGTATTACAACATAAGATTATTGCCCTCAATGAAACCTTTGAGAAAAATGAACAGGCAGTCCACACCCTAATGACTTCACCGGCAATGTACTTAGGCTCCTGCCGATACAAGCTTCCTGATTATAAGGATAACGAGGAACAATACAACTTTATTTTTGAAACCTTCCGCCAAATGGATATTCATGCCTTTTTTTATATTGGTGGTAATGATTCCATGGACACGGTAGACAAGCTGAGCCAATATGCAAAAACAATTAATTATGACATTTCTATTATTGGTATTCCAAAAACCATTGACAACGATTTAATGGAAACCGACCATACACCGGGCTTTGGTTCCGCCGCCAAATTTGTCGCTACCTCCATGCTTGAAATTTCACACGATACCTATATTTACGACATCGAAAGCGTAACGATTGTAGAAATTATGGGACGTGATGCCGGCTGGCTGACTGCTGCCTCTGCACTTGCCCGCAATGACTACTCCCACGCACCAGACTTAATCTATCTTCCTGAGCGTGATTTTTCTACCTTTCAATTTATAAATGATTTAAACCTATTGCTAAAAAAGAATAAAAATGTGATTGTAGCTGTTTCTGAAGGAATCCATGACAGCGATGGGAATTACATCAGTGCCTCTAAGGCTTCTGCTGATAAATTCGGTCATATGCAGCTAAGCGGAACCGGAAAAGCATTAGAACATCTAGTAAAGTCTACCATTGGCTGTAAGGTACGTTCCATCGAACTGAATGTACTGCAGCGAAGTGCTATGCATATCTCTTCCTTAACAGATATTAATGAAGCTTTCTTACTAGGAACAGAAGCAGTGAAAGCAGCCGAAATGGGACTGTCCTCCATTATGCTCACCCTAAACCGGGAATCACAGAAGCCGTATAAGGTATCTGTCGGCAATGTTGCTGTCAGTGATGTTGCCAATGCCGCCAAAGCAGTTCCCTTAGAATGGATTAACGACGCAGGCAATGATGTCACTGATGATATGATTACTTATCTCCGTCCTTTAATTGAAGGAGAACCACATATCCGATATAAAAATGGAATACCGGATTACTTATCAATTAAGCATCTTATATAACTACACCTTGAAATACATGTAATGATAATCATATAAGATGCTTTCGTATCCAATATAATAAAATCTGCTTAATTACATATTGCTGTACTAGCTCTTCTTAACCGTAATTTTTTTCGTAACTGTACGACCACCATATTCCGGAAAAGCCGCAGTGATTGTAACTGTTCCCGCCTTGATTCCTTTAACCTTTCCCCCAGCAGAAACCGTTGCAACCGCCTTATTACTGCTACTCCAAGAAACCTGTTGCTTTGTCGTCGTCAAAGTAACCGTCTTTCCAACAACTACACTACTGCTACCATTGATTGCCAGTTCCTTATAAACATTCACATCTTTTTGTAAAGTAACCCCAGTAACCATATCAATTGCATATACTGTTAGCTTTCCTGTCTTTCTGGTAGTAAAGCTATGTGTCTGGGATGCGGAAGAAGAAGTACTCTGTGTTACACTTCCATTTTCATCTACCATAACCTGCTTAAACTGAGCATTGGCATTCGTCGTAAACCGTAATGTATCTCCTACCGCACAATTACCTCCTGCTGTATTAACATAGCTTAACTTAAAGGCACTTGCCTGTAAACTCACCTGTGCTGTCTCACCCGTTGATATTCTCGTGTACTGCACAACAACAGCTCCCTCTGACAATGGAGTAATGGTATTATTCAATGACTTGGTATCACTAACCATAGCAGAACCCGCGATTACACTACAACTTACATCTGTCTGGTTCAACGAAACATTCACCGGATGCTTTACAATTGTTGACGAAGTTGATGCACTAACCTGTAAATGCTGCTCCACTAATACCTGAATTGTACAGCTTACACCACCATAATACACTGTAACGGCATGGGTGCCAACTCCCACTCCCGGAACATAGCTTGTGGTCCATCCATCCACCACCTCACTTTCCCCGGTATCATAAGTGGCAGTTACTGCAATGCCAGTTGGATTTAATGCCTCCCCTACAAAACTGCAGGAGGTAGGATTCGTAGCAGTGAGCGAAATTACCTTTCGTTCCTCCACAGTCACTGGCATAACCGTGGTAAACTCCCCATAGGTAATTGTAACTTCTCTTGTTCCTAACGTCTCGTCTGCCACATTATAATCCGAAGAAAATCCAGTCACCACCTCAGAGCTTCCATCCTCATATAGCTCCATAACCTCAATTTGTGACAAATCCAGACTCTCCCCCTTTTTCAGATTTGTAATTGCCTTTGTCACTTTTATTCCTGTTGGATTTTGTCTCACACTCTTTTTTTCTGCCGAAAGAACAGTAGAATACTCCACTCCATCCACCGTATAATACAGAACCATTTTTACTGTTCCATCTTCATCCTCCACACTGCCAATACGGATATCGGATGCATCTACAATTCCCGTAGAACCATCCTCATAAGTAACAACAATTTTTATCTTTGAAACATCCACCCCTTCCTCTTTATATACTACACCATTATAATTAGCATCTACCCCCATGATAGCCAGCATCGTAACCGGTACAGCCACTGTAACCTGTATTCCACTTTGCGCATGTGTAACAATAACACGCAATAACCCCTTTTCTTTTGCCACCGTATTCGATAACACATACTCCTCTGCCCCAAGCTGCCTGCTAGAACCATCATTATATACTGCAAGAACACCGATATCCTGATGGTTAACACTCTGTCCTACTGCCAGTCCTGCCCCTGTATAGCTTGGCTGTAATGACGTTATCTTCTTTTCAGCAACCGGAATCTTAAGCTTGTAGGAAAAATCTCCATATTGCAATGTAATTGTTTCCGCACCATTCGTCTGAAAGCTTGTCTTACTCATTTCATAATCTGAAATCTTTACTTTTCTGCCACTCTTATAGACCGCATATACTTCCAAATCCTCCCGCTTAAGTGTATTACCCAAATACGCAGTTGGCTGTTTATATTCCGCCACAATATGGTCAATGACATCCTTTTTTATCTTTATTTTCTTTTTTATGCTCTGCTTTCCGCTTTGGGCAGTTAAGGTAATCGTCCCTGCTTTCTTCGCTTTTACCTTTCCTTTTTTAGAAATGGTGGCATATTTTTTAGAGCTTATTTTCCAATGCACACCTGTACCATTCGTTTTATACTGGTAGCTTCCCGTTGTATAAATCACCTTCTTTCCGGTAATCGAAAACTTCTGCACCCGGTAACTCTGCACCTTATCTATCTTCGTCCGTTTATTTTGGGTTACATAACGAACCACATTGACCTTTCCTTTCTTCCTGCCTGTCACAACCCCATTCGCGGAAACACTGGCAATCTTAGAATTACTGGAACGGTAGGTATAAATATTTCCTTTTTTTGATTTTGCAATCAAGGAGCGGTTTGTTCCTCCAATAATCAGCGTTTTCGTGTTGCTTTTCTGTGCATTTACCCTAAGCTGTATGGTTCCATGTGGAAGAACAGCACTTCCTGCCATCACCATAATGAGACACATGCTTATTATGGTCTTCCATTTATTTTTCGTCCCTCTGTTCATATTCAACCTCCTTTTTTTCCTTTCTCCGTTCCCGGATAAGTAAGCTTGCTCCAAATAACAAAACAATTGCGGATGGTGCCATAAAACGGGAATATCTTCCCTGCGTTTCTACCATCTCCTGCTTGTCCTTCAAGGTTATCTGCACCTGCTCCTGAACCTGATTACCCGCCTCATCCTCCGCCTTGATAACCAGCTCATATTCTCCGGGCCGCTCGATGACCCCCTCCGAAAGCTGCTGCCCATTTACCAAACAGCTTGTCGTAACCTTAGATTCATCCTGCACCACTTTTTTACACACTTCTTCAATATCTATTTTGTGTTTACACAAGCTGCTTATCATCTCCCGGTTAATAACCGGGGCACTCTTATCAAGCACAAAGCATACCTGCTTTATCGGTTTTGACCTCTCCGTCAACTCCTTCTGCCCATCTGTCTCCTGCCAGACCGTTAATTTATAACTCCCCTCCTCAGATATCTTTGTATTACCACTAACCATCTGTCCAACACTTGATAATCCAATCTGTAAACCAACTGCATCATTCCCAAGACCATCCAACTCATCGTCTTGTCCCCCGGCTTTCTCCTCCTTATAAAGCTGTGCCAAAAGAGGGTATGCTGCATCCGATTGAATGGCAGAGATTTCAATTGTAACAGCCTTGTTATAAACACCATCCGGTTTCACCCCGGTTATTACAATATCCTCTTCCTTCAAGAAAGCATCTGCTGATGTTATACATTCCACTTGCATTGAAGGTCCTTCTGGAATATCTCCTTCCTTACCAATTGCGTTAGCAGACACCGCCTCCTGTTCAAGCACTCCATCGGCGGTCCCATCCTTTCTGTCTGCACCTTGAACTGCATTAGAACCTGCCGTTTTCTTCTCTTTGGCATCCTCCTTGGCCTCCCTGTCACTCTGTTGATTCTTATATTCTGTCTTCTTACCCTGAGAACTATCAGACTGTAATTTCTTTTGTGATGAACCTTGATACAATATACTCTCCTGCCCGTTTCCATAAAGTTCTGCATCACTCAGTCCTTCCCTCGCAAGCACAAAACAGTCATCCGGTAAACACAATACCATCGTTATTGAAAAAGCAAATAAATACTTTAAAAATAATACCCCTCTTTTTTTCATTCCATCCTCCTGTTCTGTAGAGTCTGCTGCTTACTGTCTCTTGCACGAAAGCCTGTCATCCACTTGTTCTCGTCCCTTCCTAATACAGCAGGCAGCAAGCAAACCACTCATTTACCCGTTTCTAGTATTCAAATTTCCCTGGCACCACCCCCAAGCTTTACCATCTTCCCATTTTCAAAAAAGGTACACAAAACAAACGTTATCCTTGCTTTTTTCAAACCAAACATAAGCTATTATTCATTGTTATATTATTTATAAAAATTTCGGGAAATTGCTTGAATGTAACAAATGAAAACGGGATGCTCCAATTGGAACAAGTTTATCGTAGCACATAAACAACTGTCTGTCTAAAACTTTCTAGTTGTTAAATTCAACAACCACAGGTTGTTAAGTATTTTTTGAACCCCTGTAAAATATGGACTTTTTAAAAAATTGTACAAAATCAAATACAATACAATAAATTTCCAACAAAAAAAGTACCCTAAGTTTCACCTCAGGGTACAAATAATAATTATTTTTCAGACTAGTTAATTCCTAAAATTCGCTTCACCTCGGCACACATATCAGCAGCATCAACTACCGTATCATGAAGGACAGGTGCAGTGCGGATATCCTCGATTGCCTCCGGCACCTTTACCTTAGACAGGCGGTTTAATTCATCCACCAATTCAAAGTCACTCCTGCTATCATAGGATTGATCAATTGCATTCATAACGCTTCTTGTAAATTTATACGGACTTGCAGTAGAGGCGATAACAGTTGGTGTTGTATCTCCACTTTTTTCTACATACTGCTTATATACGTGAGCCGCCACTGCTGTATGAGTATCAATAATATAATTATCCGATTTATAAATTCTTGCAATTGCCTGTGCCGTCTCTTCCTCCGTGGCATATCCCCCCACAAAATCCACGAGCATTTTTTTCATATCCTCTGTAATACTGTAACGGCCTTCCTCACGCAACTGTCTCATAAACATTTCATTTTCTTTGGCATCATTTCCTGCAATCTTATAAATCAGACGCTCTAAATTGCTGGAAATCAAAATATCCATAGATGGTGAGGAGGTCAATATAAATTCTCTGTTTCTGTCATAGCATCCAGTCTCAAAAAAGTCAAATAACACCTTATTCTCATTGGATGCACAGATAAATTTATTGATAGGAAGTCCCATACCCTTGGCATAATATGCTGCAAGAATATTACCGAAATTACCGGTTGGCACTACTACATTAATCGGGTCATTGACAGCAATCGTTCCATTTTTTACCAATCTGGAATAAGCATATACATAATAGACTACCTGAGGAACCAAACGGCCAATATTGATAGAATTAGCAGATGAAAACTGGTATCCTGCTTCATCCATTACTTTAGCAAGCTCCTTATCGTTAAACATATTTTTTACCCCTGTCTGGGCATCATCAAAATTACCATAAATGCCAACCACATAGGTATTATCCCCACGCTGCGTTACCATCTGCTTCTCTTGAATCGGACTGACACCAGACTTCGGATAAAAGACAATAATCTTCGTCCCCGGTACATCTGCAAAGCCTGCCAACGCTGCCTTTCCGGTATCTCCTGAAGTTGCTGTCAATATAACAATCTCATTTTTTACCTGATTCTTTTGGGCAGAGGTTGTCAGTAAATATGGCAATATGGATAACGCCATATCCTTAAAGGCAATCGTCTTGCCATGGAACAGCTCTAGGAAATGTGCTCCATCCGCATCTTTTATCGCAGCAATCTCCGGCACATCAAACTTCTTATCATATGCACTCTGAATACAATGCTTCAATTCCTCCTCAGTAAAATCCGTCAAAAATTCCTTCATTACCTCATAAGCAATCTCCTGGTATGTCATTTTTGAAAGCTCCTCCAAGGAAACCTTCAATGTAGGAATAAATTCTGGTACATACAATCCGCCATCATCTGCCAACCCCTTTAGAATTGCCTTTGATGCAGTAACTGTCTCTTCGTTATTTCTTGTGCTTCTGTAAATTAAATCCATTTTGCTTCACCCTTCATTGTTATTTCATACCTAATACAGTGATTTTGTAATAACTGTACTAGTCATCCATGCTAAACATGTCCACTGAAACAAATTGTAACACACACTCTGCAATAATTCAATTCTTTTCACTTTTTGACAGTTCCGCCAGCATTTATCCACGGTAACAATAATAGGAATGACCTCCGCATTCAAATAAATATTTTAAACGGCTATCAAACCATGCAACGGAACTCCCCGATGCTGTCTTGCGGTTTAAGAAAAATAAAGCTCCATTACTTTCATCTTTTCCATTTAACACTTCATCTACAACTTTTTTGGTCTCATCGGTTACTGTCACCTTATAAAACCGTCCATCCTTAGTCGGTGAAAACTGAGGTGTTCCATCCGTACAGCTTTGAAATACAACCTTTGTCACCGTATCTGGAAAATGGTCATCCTGTACACGGTTTAACACTACATTTGCCACCATTTTTTTACTTTTCTCTCCGCCTCCGGTTGCTTCAGCCTCTACAATCCGAAGCAGATTATTGTAATCCTCCTCAGTTAATCCAAGCCGTCTTGCAGTATTCCGATAAGCATACTGGGAAATAATGGCTTGACTTTTTTCCAACACCTTATTCTCCTGTCCCTCTCCATAGGCATTATATGCCTGCTTTTCCTGCGGTTCTAAACTATTTGTTGTTTCCAATACTTCTATCACTTTTTTCTCTTCTTCTCCAATAGATTCCTTTACATCGTCATTGGACGCTTCTTCGGATGCCATCTCTTCTTTCACTGCAGCAGCTACTTTCATGGATTGATAGTAGGGCTGTCTCACTTCCCGATAGCAAAAAAAAGCACAGAGAAACAACAATCCCAGACCAACCAATGCCACAATCCCTTTATCTCTCAATTTCATACCCCTTTCAGCTAAGCATTGATAAAATAAGATATAATTTCTTAGCTATAATAGAGTATATTCATTTGTAACAAAAAATATACATATTTTTTTCATAATAATTGCAAAAATGTTAATTTTTTTATTTTTCTCTTCATGATTTCTTAACATTCCCGATGGTTGTCGATTGCCGCTTCATTATGGTATACTAATAGATAATTGCGAAACAAAAATACATCAATACCATCGTCATAATACTATATCAATTTACTTCGTTGTCGCCGCGATGCAAAGTACAAAGGCGTAAATTGATATAGTATTATGACTAATGGTATAAAAAGCAGTAATTTCGCAATTATCTAATATTGTAATAAAGAAAGGAGCAATAACATGGCATTACCGGGCGTAAGTAAAGCAACAAAGAAAAATGGCGAAATATATTACCGAAGCTCCATCACCTACAAGGGAAAGCATATCAGTCTGGGAAGTTATTCCACGGAAGCTGCCGCTGGTAGTGCCTATCAGGATGCGGTAACACTACTTGGAAGTAATACCACCTTTTCAGAAGTGGTTTTTTCTCAATATTCGCTTCCTTATGATAAGTTAATTTGTATTCTTAACTATCGGGATAACGGAATTTACATTAAGAATCCCATCTATCTTTACCATAAATATTTCCATTATTATCTCAATGAAAGTACACCATTAAAGTTTGATATTGATGATTTATTTTTTTATTCCACCCACAAAATCCAACAGAGGGGCGGATACCTGTTTGTGGCAGACTATGGTATGCAGATTAACATCCTTTCCCGCTATGGCATCAAAAATTACGGGGTATTAGGCAGAGATTACCGTCATGTCAACAATAATGAATACGACTACACTTACGAAAATATCGAAGTAATTAATCCATACTATGGAGTAAGCCGTATAACCAAAAACAAAAAACCCCTTTACAAATGCCAGCTTCATCTTAATGGCAATTATATAGTAGGTTATTACCAGACAGCAGAAGAAGCCGCCATAGCATACAACAAAGCCATAGATTTTGTCAAACAAAAAGGATGCAACCGCTCCTTTCAAAGCAATTACATCCTCTCCTATACCCCACAGCAATATGCCGCCATTTACGATAAAATCTCATTAAGTAATCAAATCCTTAATTGGGAAAACAAAACCGCTCTATGAAAATGAGCTTACACTTTGTTCCTGTAGCTCACACCATTGAAGCATACTGGTAATAACCTCCCTGGCAATATATGGATGCTTGTCAAACAACAGCTCCTCTACAACCTGCCCCTCATCCAGACAATCAATCATCAGATTACGCAGCCCCATAATCACCTTCTGCTTAGAATGGTCATCAAAGCAACAGAATATAGTCTGTGTCCGCTCTGGCAAATCCATCATAATGGACTCCACAATATCCTCGACAAGGTTACAATCTAAATAATTACTCAACACACGAAAAACCGTATAAAGTTCTTCCTTCGGAATACTTGCATGCCTTGCAATCATTCCCCGATACTTAAGCATTACATCCTCATAATTCACATGATACTTATAGATACCATATTCGTCGAACGCCTCCATACAAATATCAATATAATATCTCTTTTTATACTGCGGCAAGCCTTCAAACAATGTCTCCATCTCCAAGATTCCTAAATGCTGCTTATCCCAATATCTCATAGAAAAAACCCAATATACTACAATTGATAGCTTATAATCCTCTACAACATTGTTGTCATTGGAGAATTTAAATAACATTTTAACCTTGGTTGCTAAGTAACGATAATCTTCTTCTGAAAGCTGTAAGTCACTAATTACAGTAACATGCTTAAGTGCTTTAAAAAACTGGTTTTGTATCTCCATCAAGCTCTTACGTTCACTGGCAAAACTCATCTAAATTCCTCCTTCCTATCATCGGTAAAAAACACCAAAAAATATAAAAAATAATATTATGATTTGTTATCATTTTACTACTTCTTCTGCAATTTGTCACCATGTTTTATGTGAATATTTTATGGAATTTTTGATATATTAGATACATATCTAACAATTTATACCAAAAAATTTTAACAGATTTTATGAAAAAATTTTACTATATATTACAAAAAAATATATATGATGACAATCAAATATATCAGGCCAGACGATAAGCCGGGTTATGTCGTGAATGATTATCTATCTAGGCTGACTGTTACCAGCCAGCTCAAGCGACCTACCTGAGAACGCGACGGGCAGCCGCATAGTTCTCTGCTTGGTCTTGCTTCGAGTGGGGTTTACATCTGCCCATTTTGTTACCAAAATGGCGGTGAGCTCTTACCTCGCCGTTTCACCCTTACCAAAAATGGCGGTTCTTTTCTGTTGCACTAGCCTGAGAGTTACCTCTACCGGACGTTATCCGGCACCCTGCCCTATGAAGCCCGGACTTTCCTCACCTGCCTAAGACAGCCGCAATCATTTGTCCGACCTGAACATTACTATCAATACTATATTATCTATACATTAAAGCAGCTTCCTCCAATAAACTCACGGATAATAGAGTTATTCGGAACCGGACTGCTGTCAACGCCAAGAAAATAATCAAAAAATTTTAATAAGCGTTTAGCTTCCTGATATTCCTCTGCTTCCTTGGGAATCGCAAACAATAACGGTTCTGCATACTGTTTCAACACCGCTTGTTCATAAATCAAGGCGGAATTAAACATCACATCCGCATTCTCCTGATAGGGGAAAATATTCTCCTCTTCACCACGCCGTACCGAATGCCACATAGCAATGGTATCCTTAGCGGCAGTCCCCCGATGCTTCGCATCTCTGACAATTCTTCTAATTAACCGTCCGTCTGTTGTCGGAATCCGGTTGTGGTCATCAATATTCAGTTGTGTCAAAGCACTAATATACACACAGAACTTCTCATCATCTGAAAGTGCCTCCGACATTCTCGGATTCAAGGCATGGATTCCTTCAATTACCAATACATCTCCTGAACCAATTGTCTTGGTGTTTCCCTTATATTCCCGTTTACCTGTCTTAAAATTAAAGGTTGGCATCATAACCGTTTCGCCCTTCACCAACCGGCTCATATCCTCATTAAACTGCTTCACATCCATAGCATCTATGCATTCAAAATTGTAATCGCCATTCTCATCCCGCGGTGTAAATTCCCGATTAACAAAATAATTATCCATGGCAATCGGATGTGGACGCAAACCGTTCGCACGAAGCTGAATCGATAATCTATGCGAAAACGTTGTCTTACCCGACGAGGAAGGACCTGCAATCAACACAACTTTTTTCCCCTGCTGTACAATCTGTTTCGCAATATCACCGATATTTTTCTCCATCAGTGCCTCCTGAACAAGAATCATCTCATTCATTCCGCCCTTCGCAACTAAATCGTTTAATGCACCTACTGTTCCAACCTCTAACATATCTCCCCATTGTTCTGCCTGCTTTAGAACACTAAACAGCTTAGGCTGTGGAGAAAATGGCTGAATTACACCAGGATTACTCTTAACTGGAAGTAACAGCATAAAACCATTTTCATATTTTATCAAATCAAATTTTGTTATGTAGCCGGTAGAAGGAACCATATACCCATAAAAATAATCTACATAATCTCTCAAGCTGTAAATATTGGTTTTTGAAACCCTTCGATACTTAAAAAGCTGTACCTTATCCATCATCCCGCGCTGTTCAAAAATCTTTATTGCTTTATCCGTGCTGATATTTTCCTTCTCAATCGGAACATTCTCATCCACTAATTCCTGCATAGCATTTTTAAGCTGGGCAAGCAGCTCATCTGTCACTTGAACATGTTCCGGGTGTATTAATTCACAAAACAGGGCATGGTTAACAGAATAATTCACACTCACCTTGACCTGCTGTATATCCTTTGTTATCTCCTGCATTGCCGCAAGCATCAATAATATAGCACTTCTACGATAAGTCTGACTACCAATCGTATCCGCAGTCGTAACAAATTCAATCTGAGCATCGTCTACAAGCTCATTATTTAACTCACAAAGTTTTCCATTCATATATGCTAACACAATCGTTGCTGCAAATTCTGACTGTACTTCATCAGCATACGACTGCAATATCTTTGTACTATCATACTCATATTCCTTCCACTGTTCCTTGCATTTTATTCTAATCATTATTTCCTCCTTTTTGGTAATATAATTCCTTGCTGATACGATAGTCATAATAGTATATAGATTTACTTCGTTGTCGCAGCGATGCAAAGTACAAAGGCGTAAATTTATATACTATTATGACTATCTTGTCTAACAACTACGAGTTTCGCAATTATCTAAAAATTAGTTTCTTAAACAAACTGACATGGAGAAGAAACATCACTCTCCTTAACCACAACATCAAAATCCTGCTTCTTAAGATATTCCTTTATAAATGAGGTAAAAATATATTCGAGACCATAATGCGTTGCATCAATAATACATAATCCCTCCTCTGCCGCGTCCAGTCCTTCATGATGTCCTATATCCCCGGTAATTAACACCTGCACACCCCTTTGAAGTGCCTCTCTTATCATGCTGCGTCCGGAGCCGGGAGAAATAGCAATATAATTAACTTTTTTTTCAAGAGAACCATAAACCATGAGTTTATCTAGTGCGAACGCCTGCTTCACCTGTTGTGTTAAATCTTTTAGGGCAATCTCCTGTTCTAAGTATCCAATTCTTCCTATTCCCTGCAGTCCATTTTCATCCTCACAGGTTATTTCAAGCGGACTGGTTTGCAGCAATCCCAATCTTTCTGCTGCTAAATCTGCCATAGAACCCATAATATCAAAATTAGTATGCATCGCATAATAGCACATATGATTCTCCACAAGAGAAAGAATCTTCCTACCAACGAGCGTATCCTCATTTACAGTCTTAATACTGCCAAATATCATCGGATGATGCGTTATCAGCATATCCACCTGCTTCTCTATCGCCTGCTCAATCACTTCCATAGAGGCATCCAATGCCACCATGATACTATGTACCTCCTGCTCCTTTCGTCCCACTAAAAGACCAACATTATCCCAATCGCAGGCATAGTGTTCCGGACTTAGCTGTCTTAGACATTCCATGATTTCGCAACATTTCATTATAACATCTTCTCCTTACTTCCCTTTGTCACCGCTTATACTTCTTCGGCAGCTTTCTCCTCATAGAAACCGGCTAAACATTGTTCTATTTCTTCTAATTCCTCTGTTATCGCCCAAAGGCGGTTCTTTGTTTTCAGTGCAGTATCCTTAGATTCACTCAAAGAAAGCTTTTCTTTTATAGTAATAAGCTTACGCTGTTTCTCCAATAAAAACTGCTTAAAGCATTCGTTCCTCTCCTTGGGCAGATACACCCCATATTGGTATTGCCAATCTTTCGTAAAATGCTGAACTCCTGGCAATGCTTTTATGACATTATAATATTTGCCATCGTCTATAAAAAACCGTTCCTCCACAATCTGATATTGTAATTGATGCAGGACTTTCCTAACCTTATAGCACTCCGATTGCGGTTGTAATATCAACTCCTTATTTCCGGCAAATGTATCCCGTGCCCGTTCAAGAATGCGTGCAATCAAAGCACCACCCATTCCTGCAATAATAATGGAATCTACCTCACTGTCCGAAAGCTTATCAAAGCCATCGCTCAAACGACAGTCAATGCTTTTGCTAAGACCATGTTTATTTACATTCTCTTTCGCCCGTTTTAAAGGTCCCTCTCCCACATCCAAGGCATATGCTCGCGGAACAACTCCCTGTTCTACCAGATAAATTGGAATCCATGCGTGATCTGTTCCGATATCAGCCAGTCGATTTCCTGCTGTGACACACTCAGCAATCTGTTTCATGCGATACGATAGCATGCATCCGTCTCTCCTATCTTATGTCCTTATCATACAATAACATTCCAATATATTATCTAGTTATCCAAAAAATCCTTTAACCGGCTACGTCGGCTCGGATGTCTCAGCTTACGAATCGCCTTCGCCTCAATCTGTCGGATACGTTCACGAGTAACATTAAATTCCTTTCCAACCTCTTCTAAGGTCCGGTTTCTGTTATCCTCAAGACCATATCGCAGGGTTAAAACACGCTGCTCCCTCTCTGTAAGCTCACTAAGCACCTCTTTAATCTGTTCATGTAATAAAATACGGGCAGCCGCTTCATCTGGGACAGGAACATTTTCATCCTGAATAAAATCACCAAGATGACTGTCTTCCTCTTCACCGATTGGCGTTTCCAGAGAAACTGGCTCCTGCGAAATCTTTTGAATCTCTCTCACCCGCTCTACAGATATCTTCATCTCTCTGGCAATCTCCTCCGGAGTTGCTTCACGTCCAAGCTCCTGCAACAATTGTCTGGAAACACGAATCAACTTATTGATTGTCTCCACCATATGCACCGGAATACGAATCGTCCTTGCCTGATCCGCAATCGCTCTCGTAATTGCCTGACGAATCCACCAAGTAGCATAGGTACTAAATTTATAACCCTTACGGTAATCAAACTTTTCGACTGCCTTAATCAACCCTAAGTTGCCTTCCTGAATCAAATCAAGAAATAGCATACCACGTCCTACATACCGCTTAGCGATACTAACTACCAACCGCAGATTGGCCTCTGCCAGCTTCTTCTTAGCCCTCTCATCGCCGCTTTCCATCGCTTTAGCCAGAGCAATCTCCTCCTCTGCACTAAGCAATGGCACCCTGCCAATCTCTTTTAAATACATGCGCACAGGATCCTCAATGCTAATACCATCTGGAACGGAAAGGTCGATATTTTCAACATTAGAGCCATCCTCAGAATCTAAAATTAAATCTTCATCCTTATCAAGTACGGTAATATTCTCTTTTTCAAACCGGTCAAATAACTCTAACTGCATATTAGAGGTATAAATAAGCCCCGACAAAGCACGATTGACGAAATCGCGGTCAACCACTCCACCCTTTTTCTTAGCCTTCTCAACCATTTCACTTAGACGAACTAAAAATTGTGTTTGATTTTTTTCATTTGCCCCTTCTTTATCGATTTTCTCATCAATTGGAGCATCAAACTCGAATTTGCTCTCTATGAAAAGTTCATCCTCCAAATCCTCATCTAAATCTTCATCGTCTTCTATCATTTCATCCATTTCGATTTCTTCTTCCAACTCCTCCTCCATCATAACAGAATCTGTTGAAACATTAGTTTCCTCATCAATCTCATGTTTCTTTTTATTTGACATGAGGACCTCCTTTTCCTGCTTTCCTTTTGTACCTTTTTTTGTAGCCACCCTGCTATCTCCTTTCTATGAACTAATGTTTATATGATTGTATTCTAACCATTGTCAAGGGTTATATACAAATTATTTATAGACTGCTGTTCCTTTAATAACTCTGTAAAATTAAATTTCCGGTCTGGATTGTCTGCAGGAAGACTGGCAAGCTCTTTCATTCGCCGTTCAATACTTATCTCTTTCATGCGTCTTAATGCCTCCGTAACTGCCTTATCGGCAAGCTCCCCACGCTCTTCCTCCTCCATATCCTCGTCTTCATTATAATATATAGGCTCGTTCACTATCGCACTTACCTCTGCATGTTTCTCAATATCTGCAATACTATCTAACAGCTCCGCCGGATTTGTCCTTCCCATCTTCTCATACTGTTGGGTAAATTGCCGGGCAATCTCCTTGGTCAACTCAGACGAAAACTCCTCTGGTGTAATATACTGAAGCAGTTTGCCCCACAGAGTCGGGTAATTAGACGCCCATGTTAAAAGCAATTTTTCAGGAAGCTGATACGCTGTCCTTGTCTTAGATAACTCTTTTTGATGACTTAATTTATCCTGCTGCTCTACCTCTTTAAAATGCTGTTTTTTATATTCCTGCTCACCGATTTGATTAACCTGCTCCAGAAATGTCTCATACTGAAAACCATATTGCTCCGCTACTGCTCTGACATAATTCTCCCTCTCCAGTTTATCCTGTATCAGTGCTAATTTTGCTGCCGCTTCCTTACCAAAATCCGTTTTCCCTTCTGGGTCATTTAAACTATAGTTACCAGAAATTATCCGAATTTCAAACATCATACTACTATCCGAGTGCTTTAGTCTCTGTTCAAATTCATCCGCCCCCAGATTCTTAATAAATTCATCCGGATCCTTGTATGGTTTCATAGATATCACTCTGGCAGAAAGCTCTACCGTCCGGCAAATCGTAATCGCCCGCAGTGCTGCTTTTTGTCCCGCACCATCATTGTCATAAGCGAGATACACATGATTGCGAAACCGCTTTAAAAGTCTCGCCTGCTCCTCTGTAAATGCAGTTCCTAACGAAGCTACCGCATTATCAAAGCCCGCCTGATGCATGGAAATTACATCCATATACCCTTCGCACAGAATAAATCCCTCCCGCTTTGATTTTCTTGCAAGATGCAGTCCATATAGATTTCTCTTCTTTTCAAACAGCACCGTCTCCTTGGAGTTTAAATATTTGGGCTCTCCCTCCCCCATAACACGACCACCAAAGCCGATAACCTTCCCATTCATATCTACAATAGGAAACATGACCCGGTTCCAAAACTTATCATGCCCGCCACCCTGCTTTTCTATTTCTACCAGACCGGAATCTCTAAGCTGGCTATCCGTATATCCCTTATGGCATAAATACTGGTATAAATCATCACGATAAGTATCTGCAAATCCAAGACCAAACCGTTTTATTACCTCGTCAGAAATCTGCCTGGACTTAAAATATTCATAGCCACGCTTTCCGTGTTCATGACGAAGCATCCTATAAAAATAATTTGCAGCATCCTTATTCATCTCCCGAAGAATCGCCCTATCATCTGCAAGCTTTTTCTGCTCTATTGTCAACTCCTGCTTAGGAAGCTCTATGCCTGCTTGATTTGCCAGATATTCAATTGCCTCCGGGTAGGTATAATTCTCATATTCCATCAAAAAAGTAAACACACTTCCTCCCTTACCACAGCCAAAACAATAAAACATCTGCTTATCCTGACTGACCGAGAAAGAACCCGTCTTTTCATTATGAAACGGACACAAACCGAAGTAGGAATTCCCCTTTTTACGAAGCTGGACATAATTCCCAATCACATCCACAATGTTCGTACTTGTCCGAACCTGCTCCACTACATCCTCAGAATAATACATCTGATGCCTCCTATCTCCTCTAGCATACCTACAAATCACTCCATGCGACAGGAATAAATATCTGTTTAAAACAATATATTGCAAACCGGTCTGTCATCCCCGCAATATAATCACAGACAACCTGCTCTTTATCCTCGCCATCCTTATTTATCATATCAATGTACTCCGGTGGCAACAATTCAATATGTTTCATATAGGCGCGAAACAGCTCCACAATCATCTTCTCTGCCTTACTTTCCTCTGCCTTTGCGACCGGATTGGTATATACATTCTGATACATATAATTTCGAAGTCCTTTAACTGCAGACTCAATTGTATCAGACATTAAAATATCTCTTTTTCCATCACTATTTAATATAACATCATGTATCATCGTATTAATTCTTGCACGGACACTATGCCCAAGGATATTCGTAAACTCCTCCGGAATATCCTGCTCATATAATATATGGGCACGGATAGCATCATCAATATCATGATTGACATAGGCGATCTTATCCGCCAGCCGAACCACTTTCCCCTCCAAAGTAGATGGTCTGGAATCGGTACGATGATTCAGGATTCCATCCCGGACCTCCTCTGTCAGATTTAAGCCCTCACCCTTTTTTTCTAAACGTTCCACCACTCTCAGACTCTGTACATTATGTTGAAACCCTTTGGAAGAAAGCTTGTTTAAGATCCGTTCCCCAGCATGTCCAAAAGGGGTATGTCCCAAGTCATGTCCCAGAGCAATCGCTTCCGTCAAATCTTCATTCAATCGAAGTGCCCGGGCAATCGTCCGGGCATTTTGTGCTACCTCTAACGTATGTGTAAGACGAGTACGGTAATGATCCCCCTCCGGCTCTAAAAATACCTGTGTTTTATGTTTTAATCTACGAAAAGACTTACTATGTAAAATACGGTCACGATCACGCTGATAAACGGTACGTATATCACACTGCGGCTCTTCCTTCTGTCTTCCTGCAGTATCAGCACTATGAGCCGCATATTCACATAAATATTGCTGCTCCCATTGCTCCTGTTTTTCTCTTATTGTCACTATTATCACTACCTTATCCTGCTAATCATCTAATTGAAAAAATGACTTACATTTATAATATTCTACATATTCTTCAAAAATCCTTTTTTTATTTTTAAAATAAAAAAGGACAGCCATACGACTGTCCTCTCGTTCTTAAACTATTAAAATAAATCAACCCTTAACCGCACCTACAGCAATACCAGCAATAATATTCTTAGATAATGCGATATAAACGATTACAACAGGAATAATTGATAAGAAAATCATCATATACACCTGACCATAGTCAAACTTCAAATAATCCGCACTACGAAGCTGTGCAATCAAAATAGGCAATGTCTTCATCTTATTTTTGCTAAGCAACAGGTTTGGAGTAAAGTAATTATTCCATGCTGTTACAAATGTAAAGATTGCCTGAACCGCAATCGCCGGCTTCAAAATCGGCAAAATAATGGAATTAAAGGTTCTAAACTCCTGTGCCCCATCAATTCGGGCAGCCTCAACAATCTCAAGCGGTAATGAACTCTCCATATACTGCTTCATAAAGAAGAATACAGTCGGAGCTGCAATGGAAGGAACAATCAACGGAATAAAATTGTTGATTAATCCTAACTGGTTCATGAATCTTACAAAACCTAACGCAGTTACCTGAGTAGGAATCATCATAATCGCCAAGATAAATGAGAATATAAATTTCTTACCAACAAAATCATATGCATGAATAGCATAAGCTGTCAATGCAGAGAAATATGTAGATAAAATACATGTACCTGCAGATACAATTAAGCTGTTAAGCAGACCTGTTAAAATTGGTAAGTTACCGTTTGCTAACAAATTCTTTATGTTCGTTACAAAGAACGAACCCGGAAGCATTGAAAATCCCTTCTGAATCTGTGAATTGGCACGTGTTGCATTAATTATCAAAATGTAAAATGAGAATAAGCAAATGATTGTAAGAAGAATCAGAACAATGTAACGGACTGTTTTCTTCGCAGCCATATGCTGAGATAAACTTCTCTCTTTAGATTTAGCCATCGAATCGTCCCTCCTTCTAATACTCTTCCGGTGTGACAGTCACACGATATATAATCAAGCTCAAAATAGTTGTTACGACAAACAACATAACAGAAAGAGCACCTGCCATACCATAATTCTTACTGAACAAATGCTTGTTCAAATACATAATCAGTGTCATTGTTGTACGATTCGGATTACCCTCACCATTCGTTAAAATCTGCGGTATATCAAACATCTGGATACCACCAACCAAAGATGTCAACAATACATAGACAAAAATTGGCTTTAACAATGGCATTGTAATGTGGAAAAACGTCTGAGAACCAGTTGCACCATCCACAGATGCCGCCTCAAACAGCGACGCATCAATACCCATAATACCAGCCATCAGTAAAATTGTTGTATTACCAAACCACATTAAGAAGTTCATCGTACCAACCAAAAATACTACACTTCCAGTGTGGTCTAAGAACACATAAGGTTCATCTACGATTCCTATTGCCTGAAGCAACTGATTGACAGGACCAATGTTAGAAAATACAGTAAAAAACAACATAGCCATAGCGGAAGCCATGATTAAGTTGGGCATATATATTACAGTCTTAAAAAATCCTTCTGCTTTTAACTTACATCCGGCATCTGCAAACCAAACTGCCAACAATAAAGAAACTAAAATCTGTGGAATAAATCCTGCAATCCACAATACAAGAGTATTACCTGTATACTTTAACAGGTCTCCTGTAGAAATTAATGATGCATAGTTTGCAAGTCCAACAAAATTAGGACCAATCTGCTTTAATCCCGCCAGATAATTCTCAAAAAAACTATTATAAATAGTAGAGAATAATGGAATAATCTGGAATGCTATATAAACAAAAAAGAAAGGAATTAAAAAGATATATCCCCACTTTGTATAACTTACAACTTTTGATTTCTTGCTACGAGCTGCAGCCATACTTTTCACCTCACGTAATCGACTAATAAGCCTCATAATAATTAAAGATGAGACAACGCTCATCTTATAAAATTAGTTAAAAAACATGCCTGCCTATTCAGACAGGCATGTAAAAATCAAGATATTCCCTCGACTTATCTGCTAATTGCTAATTACTTAGAAGGAGCAGAGATATCTGGGTACTTCTCAACAGCAGCCTTGTAGAATGCTTCAGTTGCCTCATCCTTAGTTGCGTTGCCAGTGAAGTAATCCTTCATTGCACCCTGGAATGACTCATTTAAGCCCTGATCGTATGGTCCCATGTTAGAGATATCAATCTTCTTAGCAGCGTCAGCGAATAATGCAATATGATTCTGTCCAGCTAAGAAATCAGACTTAAAGTCAGATGCAGCTAAAGCTTCCATAGCACCCATGTTGTTGGTGTAATCCTGAGTACCATTAGTGATATCAGTTGCAACATCAGCGTCACAAGTTATCACTTTCATGATGTCTGCTACTAAGCTCTTATTGTCTGTACCTGCAGCAGCACATAACCAAGTACCACCCCAGTAGTAAGACTGTGGACCAGCACATACAGCCCAGTCACCAAAGATACCATTGCCTACAGCTTCCTCACCCTTAGGATCATCTAATGAGTTACCTAACAAAGTGAAGTTAATACCCCAAGTAGAGTAGAAGAAACCAAATACTTTACCCTTAGAGCCCTGATCAGCAGCCCAATCATCAGACCATAATGAAGTCTTGTTGTTGTAGCCCTTATCAGTGTAATCCTTAGTCTGGTCAACCCACTTCCATATGTTGTCATCAATCTGGATAGTACCATCCTCAACCCACTTCTTCTCTACATTGTTAGAGAAAGTACGGTAAGAATCATCGTAACCTGATAACATGAAGTATCCCTTGTCCTTAGCCTGAGCAGCTACTGCATCGAAATCATCCCAAGTACCTAACTTAGCCTGAACCTCATCAGGATCATCAGTACCTAAAACGTCCTTAGCAATAGAACGTCTGTAAGCAAAAAGACCAGGAGTTGCCTGCCATGAAACACCTCTTAAAGTACCATCATCAGTGTTCGTACATACAGTCTTAGTATATTCATACATCTGAGCAGTATCCTCTTCAGAAAGACCCAAAGCATGAACATCCAAAGTAAGCTCTGTGTTAACATACTTCAATGCGTAGTCAGCCTCAATTAAGAATAAGTCAACCTTATCATCTGCTGCTGCATCAACATTACCTGGAAGTACTTCATCCAACTTGTTCTGGTAAGCATTGTCATCTGAAGGAGTAATAACCCAGTTAACAGTAAACTCGCCCAAATCGTTCTTCAAAGTACCTGTAGAAGTATCAGAACCCGGGGTATAACCTGGATAATAATCAGTAAAGCGACTCTGGAACTCCTCATTCCAGCAGTAAATATTTAACACTTTACCATCATCAGTTGCCTGAATGTCTTTAGTCTCCCCACCACCACTGTTACTAGCAGAGTTAGAAACGTCAGAGCCTTTGCTGCTGCTACCAGAATCCCCTGAGGTCTTCTTGTCGCCACAGCCCCACATTGTCAGTGACATCGCAAGCACTAAAACAAGTGCTACAATACTTTTGATTTTTTTCACAAAAAACCCTCCTTTTGAAAAAATGTTGTTTTCGGGGTTCGTTTTTGTGAACACACATTATTAAGTTATGTATCCTTAAAAACAGAACCTCCTTTACATTGGTTGAACCTTGATCTATATTCTTATTACCTTTATCGCAATAAGAATTAAAGCTGTAAAACAGCATAGGTCCCATATTTCATGCAATCTTATTATAGGACATATTGAACAACATTGCAAGCCTTTTTTAATTTTTCTTTATATTTTTTGTACAGTATTCTTATTTTCTCATGTTATACCCCCTAATTTTGGCTGTCTATGGTTAGTTTTCCTCAAAAATTAGATTTACATTCAAAAATATGTTATAAAATTGTTACAATTTGTTTAATTTTTCTTTATTTTCTTAAATCGATTGCCCTTAATTATCAACAAACATGTTGCTTTTTTTTAGGTTTTTATTGTAAAATTTGCTTCAAATAAAAAATTCTTAGAAACAATTCTAAGAATTTTAAAAACAGGGGATGAGAGAATCGAACTCCCGCTAAAGGTTTTGGAGACCCTTGTCATACCATTTGACCAATCCCCTATAATAGTAAGGTTTTTCTACTTTTCAAGCTGTCCTGTTTAGGACACTTGTTTTTAAGCACAATACCTATTATACATAATCTGGGGAGATTGTCAATAATTATTTAAAAATTGTTTATCCAAAACTTGTTATAACCTTTTCTTTTCTCCATCATTGCTACACATGTACCATTTTTATTGAACCATTTAGTATAATTGTTAGTATCTTTCATAATTAATTTATGCGTATCTAATGTATACAGAAAATAATCCAGCTTCGTTACCTCTTTCATAAACCCGCCCTGCATAAACCATCCACCTTTTACTACAAATCAAAAATACTGTTACTATATTATATTGATTAAATCTAATAAGTTACACTCTTCTTTCTTTATTTTCAGCATTTTTCTATATTGTTGTATTGGGTTTTCTTGCTTCCTTCTTCCATTTAATGAATAACAACTCCACCAGAAAACGAATTAATCACATTATCTGATGGAAATATAGAAAGCATATACCGTTTTTTGTCCATGCTCTTGGCTATTATCCCCTCCCTCATGCAGATTTCCTTTGATTATGTGCAGTGTACTTCTTCAAATCACCCTTCATAAGAAAAAAATTATCTTTCTGATTAAGTAAATATGAAACATGTCTACTATTATAATCTGAAAACCATCTAATTATCGTTTCATCATCATATAAATCGTCATTCTCAAATATATATGCTGAGATTGCAATCAACGATGGTTTATTTCTCCTCTCATTAATCTTTGCCCCTTCAGGTATTGCAACAGTCCATGCTTTCAAGTTATCCTCATGTAAAGCTATATCTTCTGGTTGTATATTAGAATTCACATATTCATTTATAAAATCTAATATGTTTACCTCCTCCAAATCCTCTTGGGTAATCTGCAAATATTCAAACATTAATGTTGTCAAAATTTCCAGTTTGGTATTAATGACCGTTTTATCTTTTGTCCCCTTGCATTTATCCACTTCGCTAAATAACTTTCCATTTACTTCAGTATCTTTTAGCCGTTCCTTGAAAGCTCGCAAAAATTCAGTAAATTTGCTATCATCATAACCCAAATCAGCAAATTTGTTAAATAATGTCAGAAAAATAAACGAATCCTTACTATTAAAAATATCTTTAATATCTGGTGTAATAACACACTCCAGTCGTCGCAAGTGAGCTGCCAGCCTCTTAAATTCATCCTTAGTGGCATTTTTATTTAAGAAATTACAGATTGCCCTAGTCTGCTTTTTCCAGTCATCAAAATGATTCATACACATTATTGTCTCAACAACCACTCTTTCAAGTACACCTTTATTTCTCTCTGTCTCCTTAAAATTACTACAATCAATAAAAAATCTGCTCTCCAGTATTTCACGAATTTCTCTTGCAAAATTATCAATATATGTAAACGCCTTCTGATTTGTATTCATAGAAGTGTGGTTATTGTATCGCTTAATCAGCTGTGAAATACGATGTGAATCACAATGTTCATGTATAACTGTCTCCACTTGATATTCATTGAATTTTTTCTTTAATTCACTCGGAAGCTGTTCATAGGTTTTATTTTTTATATCAAAAGTAGTTTCTTCCCAGATAATATTTCCATTTCCATCTTTCATAACATTTCCTTGCTCATCTGTAACCTTGGCTTTATAAGGAATAACAGAGTTCTCAATGGATGATGTTATCTTATAATTACCATATCTATACTTTCTAAAGGCACCACTTCTCTGGCCCCCATCAACAATCCATAATTGCGAATCACCCTCTTCGCCAAGAATAATAGGAGGAATATAATCATCTGTAAGAATGGTAACTATGATTTCATTTATTTGTTCGTTATTCCAAACAAATTGTCTTTGCACATCCGCATCGTTACGAATATCCTGTTCCTTTATTTTCCCTAAATACATATCCATGGTATAGGTTTGTTTTCTTGGTTTTGGCATCGTCATAATCCTCCTATCGTTTTATCAGAATAATATTGATACATTTCTATATGCATGAATTGCTTTATTGCAATCAGCATATTGCTTTTCCGTTATATGCAATTCGTTCTTAATCTCGCCAGGCGTATAGCCTGCCACCGTAAGTCTTAGTATTTCTCTTTGAAGGTTGGATAAGCGTTCAAGATATTGCATCATTCTCTTACTTAACTCTTCTTCATTTTCTTCAAATAATTCGTCCTCAATATTAAAATTATCTGCAATAATATCACTTAAGGTACAATTATCATCATCACCAATCGGAGCATTAATCGATATCGTCATTGTATCCGCTTTTCTTTTTTGCCTATTCCGCCTTATCATTTCTGTCTTGATTTTATTGCTTAAACAAGCATAAAGAAAAACATCAAATGACTGTGATTCATCAAATCTCCGTATTACATCCACAAATACTTCATTGGCTAATGAGTAGAAATCTTCATTATCTACTAACCCTGCGAACCCGGTTTTTAACAACAGTTTGTCAACCACATCACGTAGGCGCTTTGCATTGTTCCTGTAATATAAATCTACTATTTTTTCCATTGATTCTACCACCTTTATTATTTATTCCTATATAATATTTCTCCAATCATCAAATCATCCTACTTAAATGTCTGTTACTAACGTAATATTTCATCATAATATTCAAACATTCAAAAAATTCGGATGAAAAAATATAATGTCAAAAAAAATAATTTCAATTGACACTATATATAATATTTGATTTTCATTATTGAATTTGTTTGTATGTACGAAGACCTGTCCGATGTGACCCAATACCGTTTCAAGATGGGTCTTTTGGATTTCGTACTGACAACAACCAGTATAGAACATACATTCTGTTTTGTCAATAGTTTTGGCGAACATTTGTTTGCGTTTTTCTGATTGTAAAAATACCAACTACTATTTCTTTCACAAACAGGTTATAACTGTCCTTCTAAATTCTTAGACCAACTAAATACTTCTGTTTCGAAATATTCGCAAAGCTTTATTCCGTCATCCCTCTCATATATGTTTATCTACTCTCCCATACATATTATAGAAATATAATTCGATTTGCACTCAACTATCTTTCTTCTTACGATTATCAATATTATATACTCAAGTATATATATTGTCAACAATTATTATAAAAATATTTAGTATATTTATTTCAGTATATATATGATATACTTTGTATTAAGTGAGGTGATTATAATGAAAATATCAATACAAACCAAATTAAAAGAAAAAAATATGACCAGATATGAATTAGCTAAGCGAATCGGAGTAACATATCCAACCATTGACAATATATATAAAGGCACTTCTACGTCTATAAAATTTGAAATATTAGAAGCAATTTGCAGGGAACTTGATTGTACCCCTAATGATATTATTATAAGTGAAGATCCAAGGTTAAAGAGATTATTTGCTTATTATGATAGATTTAAAGAATTGCAAAATAAGGGCGATACTGATTAGATATCGCCCGAATGCAATATTATTTACTTGGATATTCCTATCTTTAATTATTACAATTATAATACCATTCTCAGCATTCTTATTTTTCCTAATCAGGCATCTATTCTCTAAAATTTCCCATACCATCTTGTTCTTCATATATAATATGGGTTCTGACGAAACAACATCTACAATTAATTATATCCCCTTGAAAAATATTCTGAAAAAATATCTAAAAATGTAGAAATACATATTATAACAACCAATTCCCATCCAAACACCCAAAAGAACATATAAACTATGCTGCTAAATCCAAAACAAAATATAAAGGAGAAAAATTTAAATGAACAACTATAGACAACAATATGATAAATGTGGAACAAATCCAAGAAACTTTTCAGGATTAATTTTTACAAGCGATTTTAATACAGAATATAAAAAGGATAACTACAATGGCTCACCTATAGCCTCAAGAATTGAATCTGACTGGAGGTTTGATAAATATTTAGATAACTTAAGGGAAAGGAAGTCACAAAATGAAAATAGAGAATCTTAGATACAAAAAAATATCTTCTACTGTAATTACAATCGATTTACAGAATGGATATTCAATTACAGCAATGGAAACCTTTAATCCCAAGCATTATACGCTACATCTAACACTTTATATCAAAGATAATACCGTTGATATATTAGATTTAATGGAAGAGTTTGAGAACATTGAAATTGAATATAGGAAATCGACACACACATCTGCATTAAAATACATTGCAACAGAATTCTCTCATGGCAAATTTGATAAATATATCGAAAGGTATAACTATATAATGAAATGTATTGACAGGGGAAATGCGTTGTTTGAGGAAGAGAGTTTTGCAACGGCAGATATTCTTACGAATGAACAGAGAAATATATAATAAAGAGGTGAATTAAAATAAATACTACACAATATACCCTTGTAAAAATACCAATCAAGGAAATTATAAGTCAGGATTTTGATGTAATAATGGATAGAGATACAGAGGTTGATAGAGAATACTTAATAGCACAAGGTACTTCTCTCCTATTTGATCAAGTAGAACGACTCAGAGGCAAAAAAACGTCTCATATAAGTGAAATCATTCTTGTGGTAGCAAAGAAAAATCCTAAACAGGAAAAAGACTTACGATATATATTAAATAATGGATTTACTTATAATGGCATTCATTATTCCCGTTTTGGCAAATCAGCCTCTCAAGGTAAAGATGGAATAACTGCCTTTGTATGCGATGATATCTTTGATGAACTATATATGATTACGCAAATGGATACTCCAATTAACGAATGTGTCATCTCGAAATATGAGGCACAAAGGTGTTTACCATTTAGTTCCTGTACCCTCATTCATGACTATATGCCGAATATCGTTATTATAGGCGAATACGAAAAAGTATTACACAATCAGTTTATTAAATATGTTGTAGAACAGGAAAAAGAATTTACTGATAAAAAAACCGGCAAACAGAAGAAATATAAATCCAGAGAAGTTGAAGAAGGCTATAAAGACATAAAACTTTCTCCCTTTGACGGATGTGGCTGTCATGAGCATGAATTTATGGAAAATATCAGTGCACAACTAGGGTTGGATTATAATGCTATTGGCACACAAGTAAGACTACCCTTTATAAAAGGATATTCCTTATATGTTCCATTCAGAAAAATATTAAGGGAATGGGGATATGAATACATCACAGATATTTATGGTACGAAACACCATATAGATACTATTGACTGTATTTGGAATATTTCTATGTTCAAAGGGCACAAGTTATTCAAGGATAAATATGGCTGCAATGCATGGATTGAATACAAGAATACACTTCGTAAATATTCTTATAAGCTTGGCATTAGCAAGTTCAGCCGTCATATTAAACATATAAACAAATATACCCGCATGAATTTCCAGTATTTACAATGTTTGGATTTATGGAATCCGAAATACATTGATTATTATGAGAATAAAGAAATAGGGGACTATGATATTCTGGATAGTAATAATGATGGAAAAATTATTAAGTTAGCCAAATATACTACTGCCCTATTTGAAAACATTATTAATGGAGAAACGTTTTATACATATAAATTTATGGGTATCACGGATACGGAAGACTATGAACCGGAAAGCAAATATTTAGAGGCAGCTTTAGTGAATCCTGTAATGCTAAAGGACCCTGCTGTCAAACAATTTATATATCGTAAACTAAAGAAGGCGATTGATGAAGCAAAGGTTGGTAAGATTTATTGCTCCGGATTTTATCATACCGGTGTTGGTGATATGATTGGTTATTTACAATATGCCGTTGGGCAAGATGTGGTTGGCTGTTTAAATGAAAGAGAATTGTATAGTGGCAATTTTATTTGCGGTGATATTATATCCTTTCGCTCTCCCTTGGTAGACCCATCAGAGGTTAACAGGATTACGATTGCCCATAATGATACTATCAATAAATGGTTCGGATATTTTAAGGACCAGGATGTTGTAATGTTTAATATGTACGATATTTCGGCACCACAGCAAGGAGGAGCGGACTATGATGGGGACATTTTCTTTTTATGTGATGATCCAATCATCATTAACGCAAAGATTGATAAGCCTATTATTCTTGATATTGAAGATAAGGTTACTACTAAGCCAAAACCTTATACGAAAGAAAATATTGTGGAATATGAAATTATGACCAGAGATAACCGGATTGGAGAAATTACTAATGTAGCCACAAGCATTGAAAATAGATATACAAGTAATGAAGAGATTAAACAGAGGTATGATAATGATTCTTCGCTACTTCGCATCATGCAGGGGAAAGAGATTGATTTCCTCAAAACAGGATTCCGTTGGCAAATGAACAAAAGACTGAGAGGGCATTTAAAGCAGTTGCCATATTTTCTACTTTTCAACTATCCTTCCAAGCGAAAGACTTATCAGACTTTAATCGAGAAAAATAAACAGATTGAAAACAGGGAGGATAAGATACAACTCAATGCATACCACTCTCCTTCCCCAATGAATGAATTGTGTAATTATATCTGTAGCTGGGAAAGAAAAAATATCTTATGGAATAACAAAATTGAGAATTTAGCCAACACAAAACACTTAATTATCAACGATGATTTAAATCTATCGGATAAAAAAGTTCTAAGAATTGTAAGGCGTTATATAAACGAATATGCTGACGAGATTCGTAAACATATCAATTTGCATAGAGAAAAATCAGATGATGAAAACCATAAGTTTAATATGGAAACGATTGCAAATACGTTTAAAAGCAGACTATCAGAAGAGCTGGCTCTTGATGAAGAAACAATTGCTAATTATGTAATTAAAGTTTCCTACAACAGCTTCTCCATCAGCAAATCGTTAGCCTGGACTGGATATGGTAATTATATAATCAATAATTTAAAAAATAACTCTGGTCTTAAGAAACATATTTCTATTACAGAAGTACCCGACAAAACCAACAACTCTTATGAGTATCTGGGTAAATATTATGAGTGTAAGGAGGTAAGCGGACATAGATAAGTATTTATATGAAATAATTGACGACTATAAGCATAGTAATTCGGATGAAGATAAGAATACTATTTTTTATTCATTCTGCTCTTCTATCTGGGCAAGTGATAACAAAAGAAAGGTTTACAATAAGACTATTAAATTCACCATTAAAAAGGAGCTATTAAAAACTGCTGTCGGACAAGCCTTGAATGAATGGACAGTAGTTGAATATAGAGGGTATAAGTCAAAGTCGGAAAAAACAGATTGGTGCAGCCTTATCAGACAAAAAGTAAATAATCTTTATACCCGGTATTTCGATGAAGAGGTCATTTTAAAACGAGATTACATAAGCTTATTGAATACACCAAAACAATTATATTATCAATGGAAGAATGGCGTGGAAATGGATTCCAGTGAACTTACCACCATCATTGATGAGGCTATGAATAATGCTGAAAAATTAAAGGTTACATACCAGAAACAAAAGATGAGCTTACCCTGGAAGGATTATAAAAAAGTAATAGAAGGATTTTTACAAAAGATACTTAATAATTGTAAATTAATTGAAGATTATGAGGATAAGCAAAAATCAAATCTATATGACTTTATGAATGAGGATAATTTCTATATCGGTTATATTTGTAAATACCTTGAAAATGAAATGAAACAGTGGCAGAAGAAGTACTATGGTGTCAGGAATCATAAAAAATATAAAAGATGTAAGTTGTGCGGTGTCCTTATAGAAAATACCGGCAATAAACGTATGTACTGCATTGCATGTGCAAAAGCAAATGAATTAAAAAATGCAACATTACGCAAACAAAAACAAAGACAAAATGAGCTGTCACGAAATAGAAAATGCTAATTTTTATAGTAATTAAGCCTGCTTTAGACATTTTTAGCTGCACATATATACAGCAATGGATATCAAAGTAATTTATCGCTTCTAGCATGCTTAGCGAAAACTATTGACAACCCAAACAATCCATCGTTACTAACCGGTTGTGACGATGTTAATATAAAGCCTATATGGCATTCATAACATATTCGTCTGAATTTAAGGTGTTTATACGAAATATTTTAAAATTTCTATAGTTCTATCTCTCAATTCTATATACAGGTGACGATACTACAGTTCTTGTAGTATCGTCATTTGTTTCACAACAGAAAACGAAGCGAATAACTATCAAACAAATAAAAAATTGAGAATGATGGAGGTGTTTGTATGGCAAATAGTACAAGTATTTCAGAATTACAGAATAATGATGAATTGAAAATTTATCGCGGTGAAGATTATGTGGTATCAGAACATATTATCATTCACCAGCCTTCATTAAACGAAATTACCAGTTATGGTGAACGTGAATACTATTCCATGATATACCAGTTAACCGCTACGCCGCAAACAATGAAGGTACAATTATGGGATATGGAAATCGATTATACACAGATTACTCCATTTGAATTATTCTGTTATATGATATATAAGCTATATCCACAAGAGAAAACCTCTATACTATTCGGGAATTTAGACTTGACAAAATTTCAACTTTTACAACGCAGGGATAATGATGCTTTATTATTATATCAGATTATTGACAATGCTCCCGTCGTCATTGACGAATTCACCTATCATATAATAACGGACTATTTGAGAAAAGTACATCTCATTCAAAAGGATGAAAAATTACCTGCTAATGAAGCAACAAAAATGATTCTTATTGAAGATGATAGAGAAGAATGGGAAAGAAACAGAAACAAGGAATATCATTCCCAGTTAAAAAATCTAATTTCTTCTATGATTAACTGCGAAGGCTTCAAATATAATCATTCCCAGGTTTGGGATATGAAAATAAATGCTTTTATGGATTCCGTAAAAAGAATATCAAAAATTAAAAATGCAGATTTGCTTTTGCAATCTGGATATTCTGGTTTTGGAGTCAATTTAAAAGATATAGACAAAAAACAATTAGACTGGCAAGGAGAACTTGATTAAAAATTCTCTTCATTGCCTACATAATAAAGGAGGAAAATATTATGGCTTTTAATCCAAATGAATTAGTTCTTGAAAAGATTAGAGCGGTTGAGGAGTATAACCCATCAACCATGGAGTTAGAAGGTAGATATACCCAAATTGAGCAGCCAAGCTTGCAGACATCCGCAACCGGAACACAGGTTACCGATGCTATGGGGGCTGAGATTGTAACCTTCTACAATGCACAGCAGGGAACCTTCTCATTTACCAATAGTTTGCACTCTCTTGACCTTATGGCTTCACAGTTTGGTTCCAAGAAGGAGATTGCAGATGCTGAGGGAAAAATTAGAGTTCCTGTATCTGAGATTGTAGAAATTAAAAATAATGTTGCCACTTTATCGTATGTTCCTGTTGGAACTGCAGGTGCCGAAGTGAAGTATGCCAAAGTTATCAATGAAAATAACACATTTGGCAAAACATATTCTTTCCAGGCGACTACCGGCGATTCTACCGATGATGGTGCTGTGGATAATGACATGTTTGTCGTTGACGCGAAGAATAAGACTCTTACATTCCCAGAGGGTACAACTGGAAGGGTATTTGTTCAGTACGAAAGAGACTCTGCGTCTGCTGTAAAGGTTATAAAGAAGACGGATGCGGTACCGGAAATCAAAACGCTGATTATTCATGCAATCTTCCATGACCCATGTGACCCTAATATTATTTATGCTGGTATAATTTATGTTCCCCGAGCACAGATTAATCCGGAATCCGTTGAAATCAGCCTTGCCCCTGACGGTAAGCACGCTGCAGAGTATAGATTACAGAAACCATACTGTGATGAAAGTGCTAAGCTATTTGAGATTATTGTTAGCGAGAAATAATTAAATTGTAAGGAGAGAGTCTAATCTCTCTCCTTCTTAAATGAGGTGAGCCATGTCAGATAGAAGCATGAATACTTATTGTAAGATATGCAATAAAGGATATCAGATCTGTAATTCCTGTGCAGGTCAGAAAAAAGTAAAGCCATGGAGAACGGTTACTGACACTATGGAACATTATAAAATATATTTAGCTATCCACGGATATACTATATCCATGGACAAAGCATCTGCCAGAGCAGAATTAAAAAACTGTGATTTATCCGGTTTACAGAACTTTAAACCAGAAATCAGGTCGGTCATTAATGAAATAATGTCGGAAATTTAAAAGAATTAAATCTGTTTTAAAAAAGGACCGAAGCAAAAATAAAACAGATGATATTAATGAATAGTGATTTTAAAATATATATAGGGTATACAATACTATTCGTTAGAAGTCTTGTATACCCTATTTTTTACGTTATATAAGGTGGTGTAAATATAAAAGATTATAGTGAACAATTTAAACAATATTACGAAAGTGAAGATGTTATATATTGTAAAGACCCGAAGCAACAAAAATTATATATGAAACATCATGCCAGACTTGCAGACATCTTTTATAGCGAGATGGATGACAGGATTGTATATGTATTTTGGAGAAATAATCACACAAGGGAACTTTATCAAAAATGGAAATCTCATGAATTAATGTAGGTATTATAATGAAAAGTATTTATTTAGATAACGCAGCAACAACCAAACTATCACAAACAACCCAGAAATATCTTATTTCTATCTTACCAGAATTTGGGAATCCTTCCTCATTGCACAGCACTGGACAGAAAGCAAAGAAAATCATATCAGACGCACGAGTATCCGTTGCCAAATTCATACACACAACACCTGAAAATATTTATTTTACTTCTGGAGGCTCTGCCAGCAATACGTTGGGAATTCGAGGGTATTATTTAAAACATCGTTGCAATATTGCCTACTCTCCTATTGTACACAAATCAATCTTAAAATGCGTAGGGAACTATGAATCCACCTATCCATTAAAGGTAGATAAATACGGATTAATAAATATATCTGATTTACGAGACTGGCTAAATTCCAAACAAACAAATCCACTTGTTGTTATAGAATATGCAAACAGCGAACTAGGAACCATACAGAATATAGAAGAAATAATTCATTTAATACATCTCTATAATGGAATCATCTATTTAGACTGCACCGGCTCCATCTCCACCATTCCTCTTGACGTTTCATCCCTTGATGTAGATATGTGTGGCTTTTCTTCCCATAAATTAGGAGGATTAAAGGGATGTGGCGTTTTTTATAAAAAACCGGATATAACCATAGAACCGCTTATATATGGAAGTCAGGAACGAGAATTAGTTGGTGGAACCGAGGATGTATTAGGCATTGCTTCATTAGGAAAAGTAGCCGAAAACTACGACTACTCTTCTATCACACCAGAATGTCGTGATTATGTATATAATTACATTATTAAAAATATTCCTGATAGTTATCTGGTAGGAACACCAATCGGAGAAAAAAGATTACTTCATAATCTATATATATGTTTTAAATGCATCGAAGGTGAATCTTTAATGATTTTATTGGATATGAATGGTATCCAAGTTTCTACGGGGTCAGCTTGTAATAGTGGTAATCTTACCACATCAACAGCTTTATCAGCTATTGGAATAAATCAAGAAGACATACATAGCTGCATTCGCATGACCTTTAGTGGCAGGGAAACAAAAGAAGAGCTTGATTATGTGTGTATTCAGTTAAAAAAATGTGTCGGGAGATTAAGAAGTTTATTATAACAAAGTTGAAATCATATAAAAATAGAACTTAAGATTTAGGAGGAAACGCGTATGGATTTTTTAAGTGACTTTATGGTTCCTGTCGTAGTAGGAATCTGTTTATGTGTTGGTTTTATCGTAAAAAAATGGGTTAATGATATTGATAATAAATATATTCCTACCATTGTATCAATACTTGGAATTATTTTAGCTACATGGATGAATACATGGCAATTAACTCCGGAAGTTCTCTTAAGCGGCTTAGCTAGTGGTCTTGCATCCACTGGTATGTACGAATTATTTAGGCAATACATTGAGAAAGATTAGGTGATACTATGTCGACAGTTACAAACGGAATGGTAAACTGGAAAATAAACGAGATACCGGTTAATACTTCTATTAAATGCAGTACAGCTAATTACAACAACTACTCTTCCAGAAATATTTCTTATATTGTAATGCATTACACAGGTAATAAAAAGGATACTGCAAAATCCAATGCAGCTTATTTTAAAAATGGTGCAAGAAGTGCATCTGCTCATTTCTTTGTAGACGATTCAGAAATTTATCAATCTGTCGAATTGAGGGATATTGCATGGCACTGCGGAGCAAAAACATATAAACACAACTCTTGCAGAAATGCTAACAGCATTGGAATTGAAATGTGTTGTACTGCTGGGAATTACAAAATTGGAGAAAAGGCAATGAAGAATTCTGCCTTTCTATGTGCCAGAATATGTCAACTAATTGGTATTACGTCCAGCCAGGTGGACAAGTATGTGCTTCGTCATTATGATATAACAGGTAAAACCTGTCCAGCACAATTTGTAAACAACTCAAGCGAATGGACAACATTTAAGACATGGGTTAAGAACATCCTGAATTACGGAGATATAAAAAATTCCTCCGCCATCGCAACAAAAAGCAGCACCCCATCCACAAAAACCCCTACTGTTGCAAAACCAACGATAAAAATGGGCTCAAAAGGAACACAGGTAAACTATCTGCAAAAAGATTTAAACTATCTTAGTATCAAGGGGGCAGATAACAAAAAACTGACGGTTGATGGCAGTGCAGGTGCTAATACCATACATGCTGTTAAACAGTTCCAGAAAAAAAATAAGCTTACTGTAGATGGTATTTACGGAAATAACTCCTATTCCAAAATGAATGCATTACTAAAGTAAAGAAGGAATGATTGAAATGAACACAATTTTAGAATTATTAAAATTAGATGTCTCCACTATTATCATGGTTTCTTTCATCCTCATGTCCGCTGCTATTGCTATATTTGAAGTAATTGGAAAGTTCTCCAATATTATCGGCAAGCCTGTGAAGTGGGTAAAGGAACGGGAAAATATAAAGGAGCTTACACTGCAAAATGTAAATGATATAAAAAATTTAGCAAAGAAACAAGAGGAAGATATACAACAGTCTATCAGACATGATGAAATTATTCGTAATGATTTGCAGAAGCTTACAAAAATGTTTATTGACAAGGAAATTGATGACTGGCGTTGGGAAATACTAGACATGGCTTCTGCTCTTTCCGGTGGAAAACAATATAATAAAGAACAATTTGAGCATGTCCTGTCCATCCATGAGCGTTACGAAAAGCTTTTACAGGAAAATAATATGAGCAATGGACAAGTCGATGTATCCATTTCAATCATCAAGGATATCTATAAGAAAAAGCTACAGAATGGATTTTAGGACAAAAGGATATATAACTCATTAAAACAGAAAGAATGCGAGGGATAACTATATGAAAATGAAATTAAGCGAAGTAATCAATATGAATCAGACATTAAAACATATAATTGATAATGAAAAAGGCATTGAGCCATTATTCAAATTTAAGCTTTTAGGAATCATGAAATCCTTTGAAAATCATATTGCAAATTTTGAAGTTATCAAGAATGAAAAGATTATGGAATATGGCAAAGAAACTGAGGATGGCAACATTGGAATTTCACAGGATGACAAGGATGCCATCCAGAAATTCAACGAGGAACTATTACCCATTATTAACTCCGATGTTGACATCAATATTAGCAAACTAAAGGCAAGCGAAGTATTTAATATGGGATTAAGTGCGGATTATTTAATGGGATTATACCCTATTATCAAAGAATAGCTGGGAGAACAACATTACTACCGCCCTTTTGTTGGCGGTATTTTTATGCCACGAACAAAAAGGAGGTAATAAATTGGACAACAAAAAAACAAATGACAATTTTAATGCTAAAAGCAAAAAGCTGGGAACTACCATTTCTCAAATTCTTCCTAATAAAATTATTACAGCAATTATTACTAAGGTTATTTCTATAGGAATGGATTCTCTTTATAATAGCATTGACAAATGGATTCACAAAACTGAAACTACAAAAAAGGAACTCAATAACCTACAATCTGAAACAATTGAAAGCAAATCAAACTTAGACTCCTTAAATTCCAAACTGGAAACCACCAAAAAAAGTATGGCAGAACTGGAATCAAAAAGCAATCTAAGCTTTACAGAAGAAAAAGAACTGGAAAAGTTAAAAGAACAGAATGACGAATTAGAGCGAAGCATTGCCCTTAAGAAACAAGTTACAAAAGCAAAATCGGAACAGGCAGTCGGAGCTACCAAAAAGGATTTTAAAAAACTTGATAAAGACTTCAACAAGAAGTTAAATCGTTATATCAAAGCAGAAGGAAAAGTAAAGGCTGCACAAGAAAATGTAGATGGATACCGCAATAGAAGCGATTATCAACATATAGATATTACTGGTGCTGGGGTTAAATATGCAGAAGAAGAAGTTGCAGAAAATCAAGAAACCGCAGCACAAAAAAAAGGAGAATTACTAAGTAGCATTGCAGATTACGAAAAATATGCCCAATCCTTTGTTGACATATATGGAAAAGATTTAGATACATGGGATGATGCAGATGTAGAAACATACAAAAAAATAAAAGATAATCTCAATGCTGCCTATAAAGAAATCTACTCTGATGAAGAATACAACAAGCTGGTCATAGACCCCATCCTTGATACAGAAGGATTAGAAGGCATACAAGATAAACTCTTCAGTTACTTTTTAGATGGAGGCAAAGCAGATGAAACAGCACTAAGGCAAGCATTCGGCGACAGTATCGTCAATTCATTGCAACAAGCATGTGAATTAGCAGGGATAGAATTTCCAGATATGCTACAACGGATATCAGATAACACAAATAATACACTAGATGCATTCGCACCAAAAATTTCTAATCCTAATTCACAGTATGATGTAGAACAGAACCTAAACAGTGATGCCAAACGGGAATACTTTCAAACACTAGACGAAGAAACCCAAACACTTCTAATCAACACAGAAATACCCGAAACCGTTAAACAAAGCACATTAGAAGAATTCAAGGATTTTATTGCAACATTACAAGAAAATGGAAACGCTACTGCAATTGCAAACAAACAATCCATTGAAAATGCATGGTCATCACTAGCAAACACCGATGACGAAGAACAAAAAAGCACTCAGTCTGACCTGTTAGAATTAGCAAAAAAGGGGCAACTCACAGAAGCAACATTTCATAACACAACAGGAGCAGACACCTTTCTTGATTCCATCAATGAAAGTCTGCCAGAAACAATTGATTGGATTAACAGTTTAGTAACCTCGTCCGATCAGTTATCCAACCTGCAAAACAACATTTCTTCTATTCAAAATGCATTTTCTGACTTCAATGAAAATGGTTCCGCCAGTGCAGAAACATTAGCAGGCATGTCCAATGAACTAAAACAATTAAAAGGATGGGACGACTTTGCAGAAACACTAGGGAATTCCAGCTCTTCTGCTGAAGAATGCAGACAAGCTATGAATAATTTAGCAAGTGAATATGTAAATAGTAACAATTTCCTTTCACAGTTAGATGACACCAATAAGGATTACTATATTTCCACTCTGTCTAATATGGGCGTTGAAAATGCTGAAGAGGTAGTATTAAACACATTAGCCCAAAAAACACAAATGCTGGCTATGGAAAAAGAATGGTGTAAAAATAACACTACTGATTTAGCAAATGCAACACTCGACGAGATAAACCAATTCATTACAGAGCATCATTATTCAAAAGAAGCAGCAACTGCCTTATATCAATTAGCACTAGAAAAACAATTAGTCAATGGAACAACCCTTGACTTTAGTAGTGACATAGCTACAATTGCTGAATATGTTGAGTACATAAATGGATCAGCACGTTCATTAAGAACACTAAACGACATCAGAAACGGCAAATATTCTGTTCCAAGCTCAGATCAAGAAAAAATAAATCATTATTCGCAAAAGGAAGTAGATGACGCAAAAGGGAAAAATAAAGAAATTAAACTTGAATTTTATACACCCAAAAAATCAGCTTCACCAACCGGCTCCCCAGGCAATTCTTCCTCTACAAAAACCAAGCAAACCTTTGACTGGATAGAAAAAAAGCTTAATATACTAACTACTGCTGCATCCAAAGCAAAAGACAAAATTGAAGATATGCTGTCCATTCCTGCCAAAAAGAATAAAACGAACAAAGCGATTGCTGCCACAATGAAAGCAATTAAGGCAGAACAGAAGGCAGCTCAACAATATGAAAAATACGCCAGAAAACAGGCAAAAAAGGATGCAAAGAATAAAAACCTGGACGGTAAAAAAGTATCTGCAAAGACATTAGCCAAATATGTAAATCTGGTTCGTGATGGAAAAATCGGTAAAAATGCGATTTCATCCATTTCTAACGAGAAATTAAAAACTGCAATTCAAGACTATCAAACATGGCATGAAAAATCGAAATCAGCAAGAGAAGAAACACAAAGCTTAATGAAAACTATTAAGGAATTGTACGAAACTCTTGCCAACAACCCAATAGACGAGGCGGCAAAATCCATAGATAATTTATCGGTCAAGATGAATTTACTTGAAAGCAAAATAAAAAACGTATCACACGCTGCAACCTATGAAGATACAAACAACAACACAGTTGATGTATCAAAGTATACTGAATATCAGAACAAAATGATTGCCAATTACAATAGTCAGACAACAGCCTATCAAACTGCAAAAACAACTGCTGACAATAATTATACCCAATCTAACCAAAACCTAAACAAAGCGAAAAAAGCGGTTAAGAAAACAAATAACAAATATGCCAAAAAATTAGATAAGTATATAAAGAATAATAAACTGATTCCCGATTCCCTGTTAAACAAGATTGATAATCAAAAACTATATAACAAGTGTATCAAATATAACAAAGAAGTTCTTGCCAACAGGAATTATAAAACAGCAAAAACAACCGCAAATGATAATTATGAGCTGGCAAAAAGCGAGAACCAAACCAAAATCCGTCAGGCAGAAAAAGCAACATTTGACAATATAAAAAATCAATTTGACAATCAAGTTTCCTTATTGGACGCAAAATCAGCTGCATTATCAGATCAGGCATCTCTATTGGAAGCAAAAGGCATGTCATTAGATGCACAAAACTATAAGGACCAGATTGCAACCGAGCAGAACAAACTGCAATACTATATAAATGAAAAGCAATTATTAGAGCAACAGTTGAGCAAAATTACTGCTGGAACGGAGGAATGGTACGAGGCAAAATCAGCCTTGAACGATGTGGATTCTAACATTCGTTCCTGTAACCTAAACATTTCGAACATGAATAATAATATCACGGAATTAGCTGATAACGTCCATAAAAAATTATTAGACAGTTTTTCCTCTGTTGCCAAAGAATCGGAATGGCTTGCCAATCTTATGTCTAACAAAGACATGTTTAACGAAAAGACTGGTATGATTACCAATGAGGGACTAGCTACTCTAAGTAGTTATACGGTTGGATATAGCTCAGCAAAATCAAAATCAGCTTTAGACAAAGCGATGTTAGAAAAACTGCAGGAAGGCTTATCCCACGACTTCAGCACAGGTGCATGGGAAATAATAGATTCCAATGGTCAATCCCGGACCTACCAATCTTTAGAACAGCTAAAAGAAGCTATCAAAGAAACCCACTCCGACTGGCGCGATCAAATTACCGAAACTTATGACTATGAAAATAAAATTATAGATATGATGACGGAAAAGTTACAGAAGGAACTGGATGCCTTAAAAGATTTGATTGATGCAAAAAAAAATGCCTTACAAGCCGAAAAATCTTTACATGATTATCAAAAGTCCATTAATGAATCTACTAAGAATATATCCTCTATTCAAAAGCAAATAACGGCATTACAAGGAGATACGTCACAGGAAAATTTAGCAAGAATTCAAAGGCTGCAAAAGGAATTAGCCGAAGCACAGGATGACTTAAATGAATCGGAATATGAGCACTATATTTCTGACCAGGAAGAAATGCTTGACAAGTTATATCAGGAATATGAATCCCTTATCACCTCAAAAATGAAAGATACACAAAAATTATTGCAGGATGGCTTTGCTCTTGTTAGTAATAACCTAGCCACTATAAACGAAACTGCTAACAACGTAGCATCTGCCTATGGTTATCAATTTGAAAATATTGGAAATATCTATACAGACACACACAATATATCTTCTAATATTGCAAGTATCTTAGGTGCTCTGTCAAGCAATGGAAGCACAAATGCAACTGGAACTGCGGTTAATGATGATCCAATGAATAACAAAAATGGGGCAATGGGAACGGGACAGGATTCTGTACCATCTGACGCCCCTGTTGCTACAACAAATGTGAAACCGATAGGAAAAGAGATTAGCAACAAGATAAAAGTAAAACTCAAAATGTCAAAATCTGATGTAGAAAAATATATTGAAGCTAATGGCAAAAAACCTGTAAGTGGTCACTCTTATAAAGCTGTCAACCAAAGACTAAAGGCAAAATTCAATAAAGTATTAGATGATGCTAAACTAAAAGAATTAGCTGGAAAATTAGGAATTGAGTATAACAATAGCAGTGAAACCGGAAATTTATATCAAGCATTAAAAAGCTTAAAACTAAGTGGATTTAAAGAAGGTGGAATTGCTGCCGATTTAAACAAGGTAGCATTAGATAACGATGATGATGGATGGATAACGGTACAACGTGGTGAAGGCATACTGACACCTATACAGACAAAAACATTCGTTCAAAAATTCGTCCCTCAAATGGATACTATAATTAATTCAGCCAAAACACTAGACAACCTAGTTAAAAATGCTAATTTTGAAGGGCAACAGAATCCAACTAATATAGATGCACACTATGAATTCAACTTAGAGAATTGTGAAAATGCTTCTGATATTATTCACCAGATCCAAACAAACCCCGATATCAAAAAAGCATTACAGGATGTTACAGTCAATCAGATACACCCATCTGGTACAAAGCTTGCAGTGAATCGTTTTGTTTAAATCCGTGTATGGGGAGAGGACACCCCCTCTCCCATTATATTCAAAACCAAAGGGAGGTTACTATGTTCAGAAATACACAAAGAAAATTATATGAAAAAGAAATTGAAGCCTTAAAACAACAGAATAAAAATTTATTGGCAAGATGTGAACGAGCCGAAAAATATATGAACGAATATAAAAAATTAAATAAGCAGATGCAGCTAACAATTCATAAATATGACACATTATACAAACAACTTAAGAAAACAGAACAATCCCTGAATGAATATCAGGCTATGCTGGAATCTAAATAAAAAGGAGGCGGTGTATCATGTATGACTTTTTATTTGATGGAGAACTTTTATCCGATTATGGTTTTATGATATGCAGTTTCTCCAACAGTGGAAAACAATGGAGTGGTGGAGATATTACCTTTACAACAGGAAAGGCACCGAATACAGACAAACAAAATTTCTATACATCTGTATATGATACACCACTATCTTGTACTTTTTCTATTTGCAAACGAGTATGTAATCATGAGCATTACGAATTAACGAGTGAAGAACAATCTAATATTATGAGATGGTTGTGTAGAGAAGACGGATATCATTGGATACAGTTTGACATACCAGAATATGAAGATGTATATTTTAATGTTTATTTCACTGCAACTCCATACCTCTTAAATGATAAAATTATTGGCTTTGATTTAACCATGACAACAGATAGTCCTTATGGATACAGTAAGTTAATGACAAAACAATTTACTTTAACTAATGAGAAATCGAAAATCATATTTCAAAATTATAGTGATAAGATTGGCAACATTAGTCCTAAATGTACGATTATTCCTAAAAATAATGGCAGTTTAATTATTAAAAGCGGAATAAATGGCAACTATCATATAACCGAAATAAAAAATGTGATAAAAGATGCAACGATTATATTAGATAAGGACAATGATTTCTTTAGTGGATTTGATTGTAATAACTTCAATTTCAAGTTTCCAATCATTAGCAATTCCTATAGGGACCGAAATACTTATTTTGAGAAAATTAGCGGAGTGGATTTTGATATGAAAATTGAGTACAGACTGATAAGGAGGGTGATAGCATAATGAATTCCGTAAATAAACCGTCTAATGTCATTCGATTTAATAAAATTACACATCAAATAGAATCTCCTACTCTCCTATTAGAAACCCGCTCTGGAAAATATATTGGTCAAATCAACTATACAGATTTAAAATTATGTTTTGTAGGAAACGGACTAGATGAAATATCATTTAATGTCCATAAAACTGTAAATGGCATAGAATGTCCATTCTGGGATAGATTACAAGGATTATCCATCATTAATTTCAAAGAATATGGCAGATTCGAAGCAAATTTTTCCACTACGGATGAAGCGGAAACCACAAAGGCATGCGTTGCTGTCTCTTTGGAAACAGAACTGGGGCAACGAATATTAAGGAATTTTCATGTAAATGATGAGGATGCAACTGGTAGTGTGGATAATTTTAAATCTACCATATTGTATGACGATAAAGACCCGGAACATAGCTTATTACATAGGGTTTTATCAGATAAGGCCCCACACTGGAGTATCGGAGAGGTTTCAGATTATTTTAATGTTGGTGGCAAGGTCTGGAGTCCTAACACATTTCAAAGAACTTATACTGTGGATGGTACTTCTATATATGACTTCCTGGTAAGCGAAGTCTCTGAAGAAACAAAATGTGTCTTTACGTTTGATACTTATAACAGAAAAATCAATTGTTATAACTTGGAAGACTGTGTTTATAATAATTCAACTTTGGCGGTTATGGAAGGTGCCTATAAGTCAAACGGTCTTTTATACGATGCCAACGGTAACGAATTAAACACAACAGAATATTCCTATTGTGAAGGTATTGGAAATGACACAAACATATTTATAACTAAGAACAGGCTGGCACAGAATTTCCAGATAGAAACCGATAAAGATAATATAAAAAACTGTTTTTATGTAACCGGTGGAGACGATACCATAAATAACCTAGGGGTCCCTGCCGCTAATGCAACAGGCAATAATTACATTTATCTGTTTGACAACTTCCAATACGAAGATATGTCTGAACAATTACGAACGAAACTAAAAACATATAACAATCTGCTTTCAGACAAGCAAAAAGAGTTCTATAAAGTAAACGGATTGTTTTTAAGATATTGTAGTTTACAGGATAACTATCATTATCTTGTTCATAGCATGTTTCCCGATACGACTCTGAAAACCACCACCGCAAAGGAGCAAATGAATGAGATAAAGAATCATTTTAACAATCATTCTGTTTATATTAAATATTCTTGCAGTGCAACCTCCTTTACACATGTTACAGGGAATGTGGAATCCATGCTGAATGTCCTATGTGATTCAAGATATAACGTAAAGATGTTAAGCGGCACAGATTATCCCATGTCCTGTACAGTTATAAACAAGGATACCGCAACAGGTACTTGGAAGGGATATGTTAAAATAACAAGGGAAACGGATGAAAAAGATACTATTATTGGTGAAATCAGTGTCAGAATCACATTGGCCAGGGATAAAGATGGTTTGGAATATTCCGATGAAAATATAGCTTATGTAAATCAAAAGATGCAGATAGCAATCGCACGAATGAGTATTGCTGATTTGGATTTCTCTAATATGAATGACACACAAATGAAATCCTTGTTTGAACAGTATAATCTTACTTCTTTAAACAGCTTTGTGGAAGCCTTTGAGAACTGCCTTGTAACATTAAAAAATCAGTATGATAACCTTGGCATGACCAATGAAACGGTCACCAGTTCATATACAACTGCATACAATACATGGCTTAACAGAAAGGCAATCTGTAAAGAAATTCAGGAAATTCGCCAAAAGCAGGTAGATGACATAAGCGGTGATTTGATTTCCATACAGAAAGAAATTACTGCATTTAATGAATCTTTGAATTTACAAGCATACTTGAATAATGATACCCTTTGGAAAGAATTCTGCTCTTATGTGCGGGAAGACGAATATAATAATCCCAATTATACTTCTGATAATCTATCCGATGGAAAAATACTACAGAACGCAAAGGAGCTTTTAGATGCTGCAACAAACGAACTGAAAAAAGCATGTGTGTTACAAAAAACCATTAGTGGTAATATGTATAACTTATTTGCAGTAGATGAGCTAGAATCCCTGTATGATTGTTTTGCACTATATAACTATATCCGTTGTAAAGCAGATGACAAAATATACAAATTAAGATTGATACAAATTGACTTTGACGAAAATTCACCAGAAATTATAAATGTTACTTTTAGTGAACAAATAGAATCTGTAGATGGTAAAATAAGTGATTTGCAAAATATTATTTCCCAAGCTTCCTCCATTGCCACCTCCTACTCTTCTACTGTTAATCAGGCCAAACAAGGACTTTCTGCCGCTAATACATTTACTGCCCTTAAAAATGAAGGCTTTACATCTGCGGAATATGTCATTAAGAATAGCATCGATGAGGAAATTGTGATAGACAGTACAGGACTCAATGCAAGAAGCATGAATGACGTTGGTGTATATGGGAAACATCAGTTAAGGCTTACTGGTAACGGAATGTATCTTACAGACAAGGCCTGGAAAAATGTATCTATGGCAGTTGGTTTAGGTAAATTTAAAGGAGACTGGAGATATGGTGTATGGGCAAACTGCATTGTTGGTAATTTCATTGTTGGTGAAGATTTGGAGATTAGCGATAAAAATGGTTATGTTCATATTACGGGGGATGGGGTTAAGATTGGTGGCGGAAGTTTATATATTGCTAATGATGATTATTCTGTTGAGATAGACCCAAACCAACAGGGAGATAAAACCGCTAAAGGATATTTATTTTGTATTAAGAAAAAGTCGGACAACAGTGATATTATGAGTGTAGACATGAATGGAGATGGTTATTTTAAAGGAAAAATAATTGCTACCAGCGGGGAATTTAGTGGAAATATTTCAAGTACAGCTATAATTTCTGGTGGTACATTTTTAACAAAAGAATTAAACGAATCTGTTGGTGTTGATATGATTACTGAAATTTCTAAGGGACTTTTTAAAAACAGTGGATTTAATAATGGAAGAAATAGAACATGTACTATATCTAGTGGATGTATATTTTTAGGAGATACAACGTTTAAGGAAACAAATAGTGGTGCTTTTATTGATTCAAATAATTTTTGGCTTAACAATATCTTTTCAGCTACTGATACTTATATATCATTAAGCAAACCTTGTACATTTTATTCGACTGCAAAATTTAATAATGGGTTAAGTTGCCCTAATGGTGGTTTTACAGTCAGTGGGCATGATGTAGTCAAAACTCTTACAGATCACCAAGTATATCTTTATTGGGATGATTCAAATTTACAATCACATGTTAATGATACTTACACTGGTAAGGTTCTAACTTTAGTTGATGGAAATAATATTGATACAGTTTCATGGATGACCTCATCATGGACTGCAAATGGAAACTTTAGAACTGGAAGTATATATGTTGATCACAACCTTGCAAGTGTTGCGTGGGTGAAAACAAAAGTAGATACATCAGACGAAAGAGTAAAAATTGATTTTCAAAGTTTACCATCTAATATAGATGGCATATTTGATTCCCTTAAACCGCAACAATACAGATTTAATCATATTCTGGAAAAAGAAGGTTACTATTTCGGTGATACAGCACAACATATAGAAAAAATATTTGAGGATTATGGCTTAGATATTGAGGATTATAATATTGTACAAAAAAGAGAGGTTAATGAATTTAATGGAGAAGCAAATTACATAAATCCTAAACATGATAAATATCACTACATTAATCAGGATAATATCATTTGGCTTTGTGTTGATCAGATTCAAAAGTTAAAAAAAGAATTAAAGAATCAGAAAGATAAAATATAAGACTTCAAAATAATTATAGCAAAATCAGATTAGTCAACAAGTATGATAGAGTGGGATATAATAAGAGTGGGGATTACCCACTCTTACAACATAATAATCTCATTTCTTTTTCTTCTTAAGCTTAATTGTAAATTTAACAGTAGTACAATTACCTGCCTTATCATAAACCTTTAGTGTATATTTGCCATTCTTATTTACTTTTTTACCAGTCTTAATCTTTTTACCATTTAAGGTAGCTTTTTTAATTCCTGATTGCTTATCACTGAATTTAATAGTTACCGCTTTTTTATAAATCTTTTTATTCTTAACACCTTTGACTGTTGGTTTGGTTTTGTCTTTTGGTGCTTCAGTAGTAGAGGAGGGGACATAAGGTGTAATATTAATTGGTTCCGGGGTTATTGTTGTTGGTGGTTTTGGATACAAAATATACCTAACACTAACCTCATATTCATAGTCACCTGTTTGTGATGATATACAATCTTTTGTATATATAAGCGAACACCATCCATTAGTATTGGGCTCAACCACATTATAAATATTAGGATGAGGTACACAGAAATTTAGAGTAGGATAAACATCATTATCTGGAATATCTCTATCTAATTCTGTCCACCATAATACTTCAATACGATTCAATTTGAAATCTATATCTCGATTAAACCCAAAACAAAAAGAACCAAATGCATCAAAATAAAACTTTTTAAAATAATTAAAAATATCATCCTGTGCTATTTTTAAATTGCACTGTCTATACCTTACAGAATTTTTATCAATATATTTTGTACCATTTTCTAATAGTTCCGTCTTCAAAGAGCTGTCACTCATAGTATTGATAAAATCTTCTGATAATGTAGACAATATCGTCACATCTATGTTTTCTATATTGCTTATTTCACCACCACGAATTGTTACTAAAGAACCTTCTTCAATCACCTCTCTGTATTCGTATTCAGTTAAATCTATAGTAGAATCAACGGCATCTCCAGAAGCATTATTAGCATCACCCGATACGGTATGTGCATTGCCTGATGTTAATTGCTCATTAAGATTACTATTGTTTTCTTCTGCACTACTAATAACAACATAATTACCCAATATAGCTAATATTAAAAGAAAAGAACAAATTCTTGTTAATTTTTTATTATGCATACTGATACCTCCGTTATTATTTATTGTAAATAATTACATATTGTTATTATTTTAACATATAATTCATGATATGTACACATTTTTCACTTAAATTTTAATATTATTTACATATTAATACCATATATCATTAGGAGAGAAAACATATAAGGGATTGAAGGAGAAATCAAAACATTAAAGCAAAAGTTAAAGAATTGCGACAATATAAATTAAGGAGAACTCATATTTAATAAATAATTAAATAGCCTTAGACATAATAAGAGTGGGCATTACACCCACTCTTTAAACATATTACTTTTTCTTCTTAACCAAAAATTTCACAGTAGTACAATTTCCCGCTTTATCATAAACTTTAAGTATATATTTACCATTCTTCTTTACTTTCTTACCAGTTTTAATCTTTCTGCCATTTAAGGTAGCTTTTTTAATCCCTGACTGTTTATCGCTGAATTTAATGATTATAGCTTTTTTATAAATTTTTTTATTCTTAACACCTTTGACAATCGGCTTAGTTTTGTCTTTAGGTGTTGTATTTGTTTCTGTTGTAGAACAAATAACTAAAGACGAAGCTTCTGTTGTCGTTTCAGCTGCTGTTGTTATTGTCGGTAGCGTTGATGGTGTTGATGGTGTTGATGGTGTTGATGGAGTCGGTGGCTTTATAGTGCCAATAAGATAAACGCCAACAATATATTCTCTTGTCATTGATAAATCATTTGTATAAATAAGAGAACTCCAACCACTAGTATTTGCCTCAGTCAAATTATAACTATCAGGATCAGGGACAATATATAAAAGATTAGGAGTTCCACTATAAGTAGGGGTATCACCTGCTGTCCACCATAACACTTCAATACGATTTAATTTAAAATCTATGCCTGACTCAAATTTAAAATGTAAAAAAACGTCCTCTCCAAAATATAACTCTTCAAAATAATTAATAATATCATCCTGTGCTATTTTTAAATTACACTGTCTATACCTTACAGAATTTTTATCAATATATTTTTTACCATTTTCTAATAATTCTGTCTTCAAAGAACTGTCGCTCATAGTATTAATAAAATCTTCAGATAATGTAGATGATATCGTTACATCTGTGTTTTCTATATTTTTTATTTCACCAACACGAATTGTCATTAATGAACCTTCTTCAATCACTTCTCTGTATTCGTATTCAGTTAAATCTATAGTAGAATCAACGGCATCTCCAGAAGCATTATTAGCATCACCCGATTCGGTATGTGCATTGCCTGATGTTAATTGCTCATTAAGATTACTGTTGTTTTCTTCTGCACTACTAATAACAACATAATTACCTAATATAGCTAATATTAAAAGAAAAGAACAAATTCTTGTTAATTTTTTATTATGCATACTGATACCTCCGTTATTATTTATTGTAAATAATTACATATTACTATTATTTTAACATATAATTCATGATATGTACACATTTTTCACTTAAATTTTAATACTATTCACATATTAATACCATATATCATTAGGAGAGAAAACATATAAGGGGTTGAAGGAGAAATCGAAACATTAAAGCAAAAGTTAAAGAATTGCGACAATATAACAATGATACATATCATAATTGCATTATTTTTTCTCTTTTTGTTATATCTTCAATTTCTCCTTTAATATTTTAAGTATAGGTTTTTATATACCAGAAACTGTTACTCTTCTTTCACCAGTTTCCCTTGACTCTTTGATGTACCGCATTCACATCTTCCAATATAGCATTTATTTATATTATTACATTTGGGACATATCCAGTCTAATAATTTAGGGTCAATTTTTTTCTTATAAGTTGCTCTCATTTTGATTGCACCACAATGTTTACATAATTTTGCATCGTCCGAATTAACTGTGTCACAATTAGAACATTTCCAACCATTTATTTCTTCTTTTTTAACAATAAAATAATCTTCTGTATTTTCTTCTGGTATTAAAGAATCTGAAATTAGACTTTCCTTTTTTTTGTTAAATTCTTCTTCTGTAATTCCACCCATATCAAGTAATTCCTTGTATTTCTTTATTAATTGAATTTTTTCAGATTCTGTTTTTATGTCTACATTTTGTTCAGAAGAAGATTGCTTTTTTAGTTTTTTATCAGTCTCATTATCATTATACTCCTTTGTTCGACCACAATGACATCTATCCTTATAATGTGGGTTAACAGTGCCACAACTATTACATTTCCATCCTCCTTCTCTAAGATATTCCTTTGCTCTTATTTCTTCAGCAAAACTAGAAAGAGTAATGCCATATTGTGTATCCACATCGTTTTCCATCTTAGAATAATGAACTTGTGGTTTCGTTGCTGCGACAATTACAGCTAGAAATTCAAAGAAAAAACCCCACCAAAACCAGTTTTCCCTATATCCTTTGTTTTCGATTACCTTATTACATACAATCCCCCAAATAACACCCCCAATTATCCAATATACTATAATATAAACCATTCTTTATTCCTCCTGTTTGTTATTTATTTTTTCTAATTCTAACATAATTTGTCAATAAATGGAAGTTTTAGTGCAAATATTATATATAATAATTTTAATAATATGCTAACAAATAAAATAGTAAATTAAACCAGAATAGTTTGCTAACTCCCAAAATCATTATAAAAATATATAAAAATTAACGGATATAGCAATTTTATGGATAATATAAAAGCAAGGAATAATAATTACACCAAAAGCTGCATTATTATCTACTTATCTAAACAGATGCAAGAATTATGGAGAATGCGATATTATATTCGGGTAAACAACAAACATAATTATTATTTATCAAATTAATTTATTATACAAAAAATATTATTATATCTTTTTGCCGAATTATACAGTATAATAATCTAAAATAAATTGACTGGAGGAATTCATATGAAACATTTCAAAAGAGTTGCAACGATTATTTTGTGTGCAGTATTTTTATTCTCATATACTGCACCATCTGCCCATTCAGGCAGAACAGATTCATCTGGCGGTCATCACGATTACAAAAACAGAAGTGGACTAGGAGACTATCATTACCATTGTGGAGGTCATCCCGCACACTTACATAAAAATGGTGTATGTCCTTACTCCTCTTCGAGTAGCTCATCATCAAATTCATCTTCTAGCAGTACTAAAAGTACAAGTTCATCTACTTCAAAATATTATAAAGCTTCCGTTGTAAAGAAAGTACAGAAAAAGCTTAATAAGTTAGGATATGATTGTGGTAAAGTAGATGGTAAATGTGGAAAAAATACCAAAAAGGCAATCAAAAAATATCAAGTAGATGAAGATATGAAGGTTGATGGAAAAATAACTAAAAAGTTATTAAAGAAATTAAAAATCAAACTTTAAATATGTTTTTATCCCAAAACAGGAGAAACCACTCTCCTGTTTTTTTATTACCCTAAACCCTCTCATCCACAAAACTTACAAAGGAGGCTTAACATGTTAAAATTTGCTCAAGACATAACAGTTGATTTAAATGTGGAATTAACAAATAACGTTCTTAATTCCATTCATGTAAATCAATACGAACATAAATCTAGAGAAATAAATATATATGTAAAAAAAGATGGAATAGACTACCCTATTCCCAATAACTTAACAGTCAATATAAGAATCCATAAATCAAACGGATACGATATTTACAAAACAATTGGTAAAGATATAGGAGCTATTAATGGAAATATTATTACTATTATAGTAGATGAATCCATGACAATAGCACATGGCAGACAAACCTGTGATATAGAATTTATAGACTCTAACAATAACAGGCTATATAGTACAAAATTCTATATTAATGTACACAAATCTGCATTGGATGATAATAATATCAAAGATAACGATGACTACTCTACCGTACAGTCATTAGCAAGGGAGTCAAAAGAATACGCCAATCTTTCTGAATCTTACGCTGTTGGCACTAATAATGAAATAAGAGAAAATGATTCCATTGATAACGCTAAATATTATAAAGAACAGTCAGAAATTGCAAAAAATATAGCTGTATCAAAGGCAGAGGAAGCAAGTGTATCTGAATCAAATGCTAAAGAAAGTGAAAACAATGCAGCAAATAGTGCAAATATAGCTACAACAAAAGCTAATGAAGCATCTACAAGTGCAACAAATTCAGAAAATTATGCAAAACAATCTCAAAGCTATGCGGTTGGAGCTGGAAATGTGCGCCCAAATGAAGCATCTGACAATGCTAAGTATTATTATGAGCAAGCTAAATCTATATCAGAAAGTTTTTCAGGTACATTAAGACCAAAAGGGACAATAGGCTTCTCTTTATTTGCAAATACTGTGATGAATACTGCTAGTGAAGGCGATATGTATAATATCTCTGATGAATTTGTCACAAGTCCTATTTTTAAAGAAGGAGAAGGACATTGGATACCTGCTGGAGCCAACATATACAAAACTACAGATGGAATGTGGGATGTACTTGCTGGAAGTCCAGTCACAAGCGTTAATGGTATGCGAGGAAATGTTAATATTACTGCTGCTGGAATAGGTGCATTACCAAATACAACAAAGTACGCTGGTTCAGATTCTGTTTGTGGGGCTGCAACTAAAGCTGCCAATATTGTAGATGCGGGTGATGGTAGAAATATAACTATAGCTTATTCTAAATCCGGACTAGACAGTGTAGTTTGGTTAGCTGGTTGGAATGGAAATGAATTAAGAGCGGTATCTCCTGATATTATAAAATCTGGAGGTTCTAAATCTTTAGACTATTTTTTAACGACGTCAACTACAAATCTTGGACTAGACCCAAATGTAAATTGTATAGGATATGTAAGTGGAACATCTTCTATTCTAGGTCAAAATGATGGCTCTTTAATTACTCAAAGATATTCTGATGCTTGGAAAGCTCAAATATATACTGATTATAGAACTGGTCAAATAGCAACAAGGGGAAAGAATAATGGATCTTGGGGAGCTTGGAGAAAAGTGTTAGACCATATTAATTGTATGAATTATTCTACACCCGGCAAACAGATATCAAACCAAGTATTTAATTGGGCAACCTCTATTGGGTGGATAAGATTAACTTCTGCTATTAGATATACTGAAAGTCCATTTATAATAGGATTTAGTAAGGGTTATAACTATTCCAATACCAATAGTTTTTATGTGTTAATATGCCCTGGATATGGTACTAATCCACCTAGAATTACACAATTATCTTGCAAACTTAATAGTATAATCATAGATGCTGTGCGATGTGTATACAATAATGATAATATGTATGTTGAAATACACACTTCATCAACTTCATTAAATACCGAGTATTTGAAATTTACATTAATAGGACTAAATAATAATTATTTACAGTTAGCATCTTCATATACAACTACAATTGAAAGCGGATATAAAACAGCAGATTTATTTTTAAACGATGATGTAGCTATAAAAAGCAATGCATTGTATGATGTTGAAACATGTACGAATGCTGAACATGCTGATTTTGCTTTTGAATCTGACACAACACAAAAACTATCTGCAAATTCATGTGTGTTGAGCATTACAAGTTCTGGGCAACTAAATTATGATATCTCTGCTAAAACTTATACGTTTCCTATGATGCAAGTAACTACTAAAAATATCAATTATTATCCAATAATGACAACAGATTCTCCAAAGGTTGAATATTATTCGAACGTAGTGAATACTATATATGAACATAATTATTCTGATGGAAGATGGTTATGTGTCAATACAGCTAATGGTACAAAAACTTTAACTTATTCAACAAGTGATACTAGATTAAAAACTAATATCAATCCTACCAAAGTAAATGATGCTCTAGAAAAAATTAACTCTATACAATGTATTGAATTTGATTGGAAAGATACACTCGGACATGTAAACTTAGGAATTTCAGCAAATGAACTGCAAGAAATAATTGCAGAAGCTGTTATTGAAACACCGCAACCTAAAGAATCTGAATATGATACTATAAAAGAAATAAATACACCCGTATTATTAAATTATTGTATAAAAGCAATTCAAGAACTGAGTAATAAAGATAAAAAGTCAAAAGAGCGTTTAGACAATTTAGAGACGAAATATCAAGAATTAATTGAGGAAAATAAGGAACTTCATGCACGAATTGAAATGTTAGAAAATATAAATACTTTCTAACACAAGAAATTGTTATAAAATTTTTGACAAGCTACATAAAGTGGTCAGAGATAAACGGGACACCCTTCTATGGTATTTATTTGTTATGTTAAAAACATAGAATATATATTTAGGGAACACTCTTAATTGGTGTGTTCCCTATTTTTTATAATATGTATTTAAAGATTCAACAATGAGAATCAAACTCAAAATTACACTGTCTGTATGTTGAAAATAAAAAATACTGTAATGCCTTTTTATTTTTGGTGTAAATTTGGTGTATAACACCGTTTAACAATTGGTCTAAACTCCATAATTACTTAATTGTAAAATATGTTATACCATCTCACCACCGATAAAGGCTGAGAAACAAACCGGACTGAGGGATCAGTTGATGGTGATATGGAAGGAAACGTCCACCGTAAGGTGCTTTCATGGAAGCAGGTCAGTAAGAATTAATTTACAAAAAATGAGTCAGCAGTCGGCAGGAACAATCACCGTAGGGCACGACCGTGCAAAGGAGCTAAGATGACACCCTGGTTATGGATAGGCGGAACGAAGGAAGTGAGGACTCTCCAGAATTGTGAGATGCTCCTGGTAGACACGGGAGGTACTCGCCATAGAGGGAAGGGTATACACAAGGCCATTTAAAAGGGGGATATAGAGACGTTTTAATTCGTGTACCCAAAAACCACTATTTTCACACCAGATGCAGAGAAATATCCATAACATTGACTCATAAATCTGAGAAATAATATAAACGAACCCCTTATTCTAAGGGAAAAAACACTTGACTATGTAGGGAGGCTTAACATGCTAAAATTTGCTCAAGACATAACAGTTGATTTAAATGTGGAATTAACAAATAACGTACTTAATTCCATTCATGTAAATCAATACGAACATAAATCAAGAGAAATAAATATATATGTAAAAAAAGATGGAATAGACTACGCTATTCCCAATGACTTAACAGTCAATATAAGAATACATAAATCAAACGGATACGATATTTACAAAACAATTGGTAAAGATATAGGAGCTATTAATGGGAATATTATTACCATTTTAGTAGATGAATCCATGACAATAGCGCCTGGCAGACAAACCTGTGATATAGAATTTATAGACTCTAACAATAACAGGCTATATAGTACAAAATTCTATATTAATGTACACAAATCTGCATTGGATGATAATAATATCAAAGATAACGATGACTACTCTACTGTACAATCACTAGCAAGGGAGTCAAAAGAATACGCCAATCTTTCTAAATCATACGCTGTTGGCACGGAAGACAAGGTAAGAGAAAATGACTCAACCGACAATGCTAAATATTACAAAGAACAATCAGAAATGAATGCAAATAACGCACTAGAAGCTTCTAAAAATGCTAAATCTTCTGCAAATGAAGCCACTACCTCTGCCGACAATGCATCAAGAGATGCCCAGCAGTCAGCAAGTTCAGCAAGACAAGCTAGTGGAAGTGCCATGACTGCAAGCGATAAAGCATCACAAGCCACAGACTCTGCTGCAAAAGCAGAAAGTTTTGCCCATGGAGGAACAGGTACAAGAGAAAACGAAGATATAGACAATGCCAAACATTATTACGAGCAGATAAAATCAATATCAAAAAGCTTTTCAGGAACATTAAGACCAATGGGAACAATAAACTTTTCCCAATTTGTTGATATCGTTATGTCAACAGCATCCGAAGGTGATATGTACAACATACTTGATGAGTTTACTACTAATGTAAATTTTAAAGAAGGTTCTGGTCTAACAATACCTGCTGGATCTAACATATATAAAACCGCAGATGGAATGTGGGATGTACTTGCTGGAAATCCAGTTACAAGTGTTAATGGTATGCGGGGCAACGTTAATATTACCCCTGCTAGTATCAAGGCTTTGCCAGATACTATAAAATATGCTGGTTCGGATTCCGTTGGCGGTGCAGCAAATACTGCCATGCAAGTAAATGGAACCTATACAGGCAATGGAGGACAACAATCTCCATCTTATGTAACATCAGGTAAAACCAGATTTAATATGTGGAATGCCTTTAAAGGAATTACTAATCCTGCCGGTGGATACATGGATGTCATTTTAATGGACAATTATACAGGAAGCGATGTTCCATATGTAACGGGTATTGGTGTAACCAAGAATAATGGAAATCCAAGAATGTTTATTGCTAATGGAACAAAAGGAGGAACAGGAAATTGGGCACATCAAGTTGAAGTAATAACAACTGCAAATATTAGTAGTCAAACTATTGGCTCTGCCACTAAAGCAACGCAAGATGGTAGTGGAAATGTAATTACATCTACTTATTTTCCTAAAACTGGTGGCACATTAACTGGTGGTGCATCAGATAATACTGGCTATATTTCTGCCAGATCTAAATCCGGCAATTGGACTAATGGAATGACTCTTTCTAATGCTGCTTTTAGTGTTTCAAACGGAGTTACCGATACTGGTTATTATCCTGTGCTAGCTGCGAAAACAAAAAGTGGTAACTTTTGGAATATAGGAACTTTTCAAGACAATGTAGGTTTATATGGTTTTAAAGCGGGAAGAACAACTAATGGAACTGATTGGTCTATTAGCGTTGATACTAATAATGGAGATTTAACCACAACTGGAAAAATTAATATGAGAGGTAATGGGGTAGAATTATATTATTCAACACCATATATAGATTTTCACTTTAATAACTCATCTACCGATTATACTTCTAGGATTATTGAATCTAGGTCTGGCACGCTTGAATGTTGGTGTAATAATCTTGTAGTTAATGGCAAGATTACAGTAAACAATAACTGGATTGCAACTACTGGAGCTTCTGGATGGATAAATGATACCTATGGTGGTGGTATATATATGACGGATTCAACATGGGTTAGAACTTATAATAATAAGAGTATATATACTGGCAGTGGTACCATACGATCAGATTATAGATTTGAATCATATGGAGGACAATTGCTGATATATGATGCTGCTGGTAATACAAGAGTTAATTTGTTTTGTAATGATGGTCAAGGAGCAGGACTATATTTATACAGCAATTACTCTAACAATTTTCCATATCTTACAATATATTCACGAAATAGTGGCATGGGATACATAAACATTACTACTCCTCAAGGCACAATATATTCTCCTATGATGGGTTATGGCTCTAGAGTCGATACTTATACAATATCTAGCAATAGTAGCGGATACTATCTGCATTGCAATACCAATTATGGTGCATATGGAATAACCATGTGGGCATCCGATACCAAATTAAAGAAAAATATATCCCCAACTAAAATAGATAATGTATTAGAAAAAATTGAACAAATAGAATTCGTCGGTTATGATTGGAAAGATGAAAACTTAGGACATGTTGATTTGGGTATATCTGCTAATCAATTAGAACCAATAATTCCAGAGGCTGTATATGAGGTAGATCAAACTGCTGCTGAAGAACTTGAAAATAATGATAATAATTATGGAACACTTAAAAATATAAATGGTAATATCATTAATGTATACTGCCTTAAAGCAATACAAGAACTAACTACCAAGGTAAAAGATTTAGAAGCTAAATTATCAAAATATGAACCAGTAAAATAAATAATGTTATAAATTATAAATTTAGGGTTACTGCTTTAATGAATAAAATTTTATGAAGCAATAACCCTATTTTTTACTCCTAGACAATTAATATATTTTATCTTTGCACTATCATACATTAAAAATGTTGTAGTCAAGTTTACAATTGCTTCCTAAACATCCTAACTCATCCTACTAATCATTAAACAAAAAAGTCCTCAAATCTTTATCTTACTAAGATTTGAAGACTATTAATTTCTAAGAATTAAACCTTTTCTTTCAGTTTTGGAGACCATTGTCATACCATTTGACCCATCTCCCATAAACTATATCTTTATACACTAAAAACTGCACACAGTCAAGATGGTTTACCATCTTTCAAAGACTTCTTTTCTGATTCCTTCCACTTCGATTCCTTACTAAACTCTCTGCCTAAAAGACAAGCCCTCGACCGATTAGTATGGCTCAGCTCCATGCATTGCTGCACTTCCACCTTCCACCTATCTACCTCGTCGTCTTCAAGGGGTCTTACTGACTTTATGTCATGGGAAATCTTATCTTGAAGGGGGCTTCACGCTTAGATGCCTTCAGCGTTTATCCCTGCCGGACTTGGCTACTCTGCCATGCACTTGGTAATGCAACAGATACACCAGCGGTCCGTCCATCCCGGTCCTCTCGTACTAAGGACAGCTCTCCTCAGATTTCCTACGCCCACGCC
>JAGATQ010000005.1 GCA_017621205.1 Lachnospira sp. | reverse complement strand
GAGCGCATTACGATGGTCGATGCTGTTAAGAAATATTCAGGCGTAGATTTCAATGAAATCCACACCTTAGAGGAAGCAAGAGCAATCGCAAAAGAAAAGCATGTCGAGTTCGAGGAACGGCATAAGAAGGGCGATATCCTGAACTTGTTTTTTGAGGAGTTTGTTGAGGAGCATCTCATTCAGCCGACCTTTGTTATGGACCACCCGATTGAGATTTCTCCACTCACAAAGAAGAAGCCGGAGAATCCGGAATATGTGGAGCGTTTCGAGTTCTTTATGAACGGCTGGGAAATGGCAAATGCATACTCCGAGCTGAATGACCCGATCGACCAGAGAGAGCGTTTTAAGGCGCAGGAGGAGCTGTTGGCAGCAGGTGATGATGAAGCGAACCATACCGATGAGGACTTCCTGAATGCGCTGTCGATTGGTATGCCGCCGACAGGAGGAATTGGGTTTGGTATTGACAGAATGGTGATGATGATGACGAATTCTCCGGCGATAAGGGATGTGTTGTTGTTCCCGACGATGAAGTCGTTGGACAAATAAAGCCAGTAAAATCAAGGGTTTCAGCGATTACGAGTTGTGATTTACTACAAATTTACTACAAATTTGCTACGCATAATACGGAATAATACTTGATAATACGTTTTGTGCGGCATTCAATTTTATAAGGTATGTACCTTTAAGGACACTTTCCAAGTGAGAATTTGGAAGTGTCCTTTTGTTATGGTCAAAAAATAAAATTGGAGGTAAACACAATGAAAAGTACAGCGTTAGGAGCAGAAAACATTATTTTTATCAGCGATGCACATGAGAAATTCTATTATGAGAAGTTAAAAGAGGTAAGGTATCAGGATGCGTACCACAAGGCACTCTGCTACTGTCTTGGCATCAGTGATGATACCAGAAGGAACATTAAGAGAATTTACGATTTTAAGACGGGCTGCGTGAAAACGGAATGCCTGTATGAAGGCTGGCAGACCAGCGGAAGCGTGAAAGTAGTCAGAATGGCGTTTAACCTGTACTGCAATGGTACGCCGAGTGTTTCTGACTATGAGGATATGGAGGAGCAGATTGACGAGTGTAGGAATTACACGGTGGAGGAATTATTCTGTTGTGCCTATGCACCATATTTTTGGCAGGCGGTACAGATACGGTATCCGGAATATGCGGTATATAACCACACTCTGTATGCCATGCTTGGAGGAGCAGACTAATGTTAAAGGTCAGACTGATGGGAACGAAGAACGATATTGCTTGGTTCGGAAAAATATTGAACAATAATCCCAAAATTGAAGTTACGGAGTTTTCGGGTTTATACCCGAACAAGGGGACAAAGAAGTTTTACAGGACGTATGTGGAAGTAAAAAAGAGCAATGTAGCAGAAAAATAGCAGAGAATATAAAGGAGAATGTATCATGTGCAAAATAATCGCAATCGCAAATCAAAAGGGCGGAGTGGGAAAGACCACCACAACAAGTAACTTAGGAATTGGACTGGCAAAGCAGGGAAAAAAAGTCCTGCTGATAGATGCGGACGCACAGGGGAGCCTGACCGCAAGTTTAGGTTTTGCGGAGCCGGACAAGCTGGAAATCACGCTTGCCACTGTTATGGCAAATATTATCAATGATGTGGAAATGGAAGCAGGCTACGGTATCTTAAAGCATGAGGAAGGAATTGACCTTATGCCGGGAAATATTGAGCTGTCCGGTCTGGAGGTATCGCTTGTGAATGCCATGAGCAGGGAACTTGTGATGCGTTCCTACATAGAGCAGGTAAGGGAGAATTACGATTACATTTTGATTGACTGTATGCCCTCACTTGGCATGATAACCATAAATGCCTTTGCCTGTGCTGACAGTATCTTAATCCCCGTACAGGCGGCATATCTGCCCGTAAAAGGATTGGAGCAGCTTATCAAGACCATAGGCAAGGTAAAGCGGCAGATCAATCCGAAACTGGAGATTGAGGGGATTCTGCTGACAATGGTTGATAGCAGAACAAACT
>JAGATQ010000058.1 GCA_017621205.1 Lachnospira sp. | reverse complement strand
GTTTCCTTTCATTTGTTAATCACTCCTATAACGTATTTATAAGAGTGTATCACATTCTAAGATACATCAAAAAACTTACAAAATTTAAACGCCTTTTTCTTACATTTTATCACCGTCATTGACACCCTACCCGGCATCCAAGCCAGAATAACATCTGAAAGATAATTCGGTACATCTCCTCATCCGGACTAAAACCTTGTATAAACTGTTCATACTCATCCTTGGTCCAGAAGTTTAACTCCTTAGCATTGGGACGCCCCATTTTATCCACCTTCTTGCAGGGATTATCTTTCAAATCATAGAACTTCTCTGCGTGGTTAAAAAGCGCTGTCATCTGATTCTGTATCATCCTCAGATACGTTGGCTTATAATCCTGATTCAAAAGTGCATTCTGCCACTTGATAATATCCACAGCAGTAATCTCATTTAATGTCCGCTTCGTCATTATGGAACGCTCCTTCAGTCTCGGTGCCTTATCCTCAAAGTACACATCCACAAAGGAAGCAAACTTCATATCCATGCTGGCACTCTGCTTCTGCAAAAAATCACGTTCCCACTGCTGCGCATCCTTCTTGGTAGCAAATCCCCGTTTCATCTTGGATTTACTCTCACCAAGCCAATCCTTATAGTTGCACTTACAAAACCAAGTGTTTCGTTTCTCGTCCTTATAAACCGGCATATTCATTACCTCTCTTTCTTGTAGCCGCCACACCCGGAATTACTCCGGGTATGGCTTATTCAGTTATCAAAGTTCATCTATTGCGCTTCGCCATATCCGTAGCACTTCTTCTCAAAGTAGGCTCTCGGAATGGAACCTGCCTTGGTAAAATAACCCTGTGCTTTCAGTTCCTTATTCCATCCACGAATGACTGCGTAAGCGGTTGATTCTGCAATTCCCAGAAGTCCTGCAACTTCCTTTGCAGATAAATAGCGATTCGTCATACTCCTTCCTCCTTTCCACTAAAACTTATGTATGCTCTTGCACATGGCACTCACCTCCCGTTATCTAATTAGTAACTATATTGTTACTGTTTGTGTTTTGATTATATAGTAACATATATGTTTCTGTCAAGGGATGAACGAAAAATATTTATCACTTATAAAAAATGCTTCTTTTTATAGAAATTACTTCCCCATACACCCAGCTCTTCATTCTGTCCTTAATTGTGCACTTTTTTATTGCCATACAGTAACATTTATGTTATTGTGTTATCAGAAACGATATTGTTACTATTACTAAATTGGAAGGAGTTACACGATGGCTATTGGTGAACGAATAAAACGAATCAGAAATTTCCGCAAACTGACGCAGGCGCAGCTCGGTGAAGCTGTGGGCTTATCCGACGTACGAATCCGTCAGTACGAAATCGGCAACCGCACACCCAAAGAGTATATGATACAGGAGCTGGCAAAAGCCCTAAACTGTAATTACCGCTCCATCTATGAGCCTTCCCTCTATGCAGCGGAAGACGTGATGTATGCCCTCTTTGAATTGGATGAGCATTACAATATGCCCCTCTACGAAGTTGCAAATCCCGAAGACCCTACCGAGAAACATATCGCTGTTGGTTTTGATTATTCTTTACTGAATGATTTCCTGAATACCTGGAAAAAGAAAAAAGAGGACTTAGCCTCCGGTAAAATTACCAAAGAAGAGTATTTTGAATGGAAGATTAACTGGCCTCACAAAGAAGATTAGGTCCGCACAGTACGTACAACACCGAGATTCCTGTTTTTTTCAACGTGTATCATACACGTATCACAAGCCCATTTTGAGTGAAGAACTTGAAAAGGGCTTTTTCTTTGTTCGTTAATCTTCTCTAAACAAAAGAAAACCGCAACTCCTCATAAAATGAGGAATTACGGCTTGTATTTAAGTTTCTATGATACTAAATCAAAGATTACTCAATGATGCTAGCCACACGACCAGAACCTACAGTACGTCCACCCTCACGGAATTCGAGTGCTGTTTAGGTGTTGCAAATCGTTGATTTTGCGTGGTGTTTTTCTAATGAGCTGGCTGATTTTTGATGGAATATAATAGGTTTTGGGATTTTTTGAGGTCAAAACGAGGTCAGATACTATTTCCCCTCTTCTATTAATAGCACATCAAAAATATAATTAAGTAATGGCGAAAATATTTGCATAGTCTTATAAACTGTTGTATCAGTTGCAATAATTGACGGGTTATGTACAAACTTATTTAAATCCAATTCTTTCATATGGTGATTAATATTAGTTTTCACATCTCTCGCTAATGCCACATTATAATTACTTGATATCATTTTAAATGAATCAACAAAATCAGAATCATGCGACAAAACATAATTTTTATAGTCATTTTCTTTGTCACTACATTTTTGCAAATTAATTACTTTATTAACCAAACCTTCAAAACTAATATCTATTTCCTCATTTTTTAGATACTGAAAAAAAGATTTACATGAAGCCTCTACTAATATTCTTATAGCAGCCATACATAATGTTGGTGCTTCAACATAATATGAGGAAATAGCATCCACCAACTCAGGAATCTTAAATGACTTATCCCTCAATTGATCTAACTTCGGAAATAGCACATCAATTCTAGGAGATTTTGCTCCTCCTCCAGGCTGCTTTTCAATTTCCTTAACATTTACAAATAAAGTGCGTTGAAAATCGCCATATTTATACAATACAATATGGTGTCCAACTATATTATCTTTGTCAAATAAATCGTTCTTAATAATTGTAATTTTATTTTTAGGAAAAATTTCTATTCTTTCCTCTAAAAGGTCTTTACAAGATTTCCGTGCTATAAATTCTCTTAAATTAACGGAATTTCCTTTATATACTTCAATAGAGTCTTTGGTTAATGCAAATTCTGGTATTTTTTCCTTAAATTGCAATTTAATAATATGAACTTTTTCTGCAAAAATTAATTCAACTTCATAAGTACCCACTTTAGTTGTACTAGCATTCCAATTCTCATCAATAACAATTTCAGATTTATCATATCTTAACTGTACATCGTCCAACCCAATATTATTACAAATTACATAGCCACTTAATTTTATTTTTTCTCCCACTCTGGCAGTTATCAAATTATCTCTAATCTCTAAAGACTGAATAGGCGGATTCTTAACAATCATATCTATTCTCGTAAATACTGCCACAATAATTTCTCTCATAATTTTTATAAATTTTCGTTGTGCCAGAGAATCAACAAAATCATTTCTTTCTTTTGAAATTTTTAAGTTCTCTTGATTTTCATTATAGAATTCTATATCTACATATCCATAAGTATTTTTCATTTTATAATTAGTCGCTTTAACATTCTGACTAACTTCCGACAAATTTAGCCAATCATTATCTTTATCAAGATATCTATATAAACTATAATTATTTACATAAATTCTCACCCCTACAGGCCATTGTTCTAATTTATCATCTTTTTGATTTCTCCATGTATAAAATACACCTGAAAATCTTGGTACTTTTACAGAAGAATAATAATCATCAAACAATTCCGACTCACTAATTTTCCTAATTGGAACTACTCCTTTTTCTGGAGCTTTAATATTTGTCACGAACTCATCTACGCTTTTCCTATTCTTAAAATCAATCACCTTAGCATCAAATGTATAAAATCCAGTTACATTATCCTGATAAGACAAGATTAATTTGTTATCAATATATTCAAAGCTGGCCTTAGCAACAAATCCCTTATTGTCTTTCCTATTACTAGTATAAAAAGATTCTAAGGTTTCTGTAGGATAATAATTTTCTTCTTTACCATCAATTATTAATCTAATCTTCGGTAGTTTGGGGTCGTTTGTAAAAAACCTTAAAGACGTCATAAACAACTTCACTTTTTCTTCCGGAAGCAAAATCATTTTTAATTTTTCGTCACTAACATTTTTTAACAAAATACTTGTTCCTATAATTTTCTCATCAATTTCTTCATAGTTATACTTTTGGTTTCCTTTTGTCCAAATAATGGAGTAAGCCTTTTTATCCTCTAAAGAATATGTTTTTATTTCAAGTTCATCTGAAATAAAAAATGCTGTTAGCAAACCCAACCCCTTACTTCCCGAAAATGGATTATCAATAGGCGATGATATATTATTTCCTACCATTTTTGAGGAGTATCCTGCTTCACCCAAGTGCTGTATTTCTTCTTCACAAATACCTATTCCCGTATCTAAAATTTCAATTGTTTTATGTTCTGTACAAATATTTACTGTAATTGGATCATCTTTATTTAAACAAGAATCAGCAGCATTCTTAATTAGTTCTGTCAGTGTTATAACTGGACTTTGTACTGCTGCTAAAATATCCTCATATTTACCTTCTAAAATATTCGCTCTAATTTCTTTCATCTTCAGCTTTCCTTTTTTAATAATAATGTAGTTTCTTTAGACATTGAACTCACTGATTGCCCATCTGATAACCTTGATACTTTTCTTGGCATTCTTTTGTTTAGAATATTCCGCGTTATTACATATTCCACTTTCAAACCATAGTGTTGTGCTATGTCGGCATTTATTTGTGTAAACGGAAATTCTATTCCATCTACCTTTCTATTTCCCAAGGTCAGCACCATACTTCCATTAATTTTAAGCAACCTTACCATTGAACGAAATGAGTTTTCGTAATCCGAATAAAATTGCATTATTTTTTTTCGTTTATGTGGAGATATTTTTTCTATATAATCACTAAGCAATGGTGAACAATAAAAAGCATTGTTTCTTGACAATGTACCACCCAGACTCAATGAATCAATCTTGGAATAGTTATCAATACAAGAATTATCATATTTGAAATCATTGCTGTCTATCCATAATAACTGCAAAGTGGAAAACTGCCCATATGTTACAGTTGTTCCATTATCACCATATGGTGGTGATGTACATATTATATCAAAAGATTCCTTTTCCAACTCCGTCATAATACTATTAGAATCACCACATTTGAGTTCAAATTTTCCTACTGGAGGATAACCAATTAAAATATATGTTTCCTCTATCTTCTTTTTAAAATCTCTATATATATGATTTTCCATTTCCTCTATTTTTTCTGCTTCTTTAACATGCAATTTAAAGGTAGATGTTCTTGTATTACTATATTTTTTCACTATTTCTCCAAAACATAACCAATAGTATCGCCTATTTTTACGATTTTGTTCCTGCTCAATTGCTGCTCTTATAATAGATAAACTCTCTATAACGTCGTCTCTAAACCACTTACTAATATTATCAAAAGAATATCTCTCATAACTTCCATCATTTTTCAATAACTCTATACGATTTAACATATTAGTATTTGCCTGTTTTATTTCATCTGGATTGTATTTTTCAAGCTTAGCTAATGAAATAATATGTGCATATGGATTTATATCTATTCCAAAAACTTCCAACCCAATCTCTTGTCCTTCAACAAGAGTAACCCCTGTACCATGAAATGGGTCTAACATATTATGATAATTTGGATTCTCATTAACTAATAGTTGCAATAGCTCATGCTGCATAGGCGCCACCATAGGTGCTGGATAATTTGCAATTTTATGAATTCCTTCATTTTTTGAATTTCTAAAATCCCAATACTCTTTACTATATAAATCCAATTTTTCTGCTAGACTCATTTTTCTTCCTCACTGTATCTTTCTTATAACCATTCAATTAGGTTTATTACAATTTTATACCTCAATACATAGCCATATTTATAAAGATATACCTTATCCTAAGACATCTCATCAGAAATCTTTTTCACTTCTTCTGCACTTAGACCAACATACATTGCTACTTCCTCTATAGATAGCTTACCATCCTCCAACATCCTCATTGCAATTTCTTTTACTTCCTCATTTATCATATCTTCTACAACCTTACACATAGATTCCAAGCCCTCCTTATCTTCCTTAAAATATCTCGTCCGCTCTGCTAACACTTTATAATTCATATCGGCAGGATTGGAACAAGAAAAATCATGCATTAATTTACCTAACGGAGTATCATCACGATATGCACCATTCACATATATGATATGCGAACCATCATCAAAAGACTCACCTGTTTCTTCAATCACACGGTTAATATGATATATCGGTTTGCCTTTCCTTAACACATCATTTTCCGTTATAAATATTACATAAGTCTCTGGCAGTTCGTCTACATCAGCACCCGGCAAAATAGTATTTGCGTCAATCAGGCTGCTGTTATATCTGGCACGTCTGGTTCCTGCTCCCCTGTCCGTTCTTTGCACCTCAACATTATACTTTTTATTCTCACTATCTTCTGCATATACGTCTAATCGTACGGAACGACCTTGCAGATTCTTCAAGCTGTACTGTGTTTGTGCCTTTTTTACAATCAAATCCGGCTTATCCATTACTATGTGCAGTAACAGCTCTGTGCATTCAATGTTATTCTCGAAGCACTTTGTCATGAAATCATCATCCAGCAGGCGAAAACCTTTAATTCGTTGCAACAATTGTTCTCTTTTTTGTTCTTTTGTCTTTTTGCTATTCAATTGTTGTACACCTGCCTTCCTTTTGTTGTTATTAGACTCATATTATCACATTCCTTTCTTTTTTTCAATTCTCGTACTTTAACTGTTACTACCAGATTACTTAATTTGGTATATCCATCAACACATATTTCATAATTTATATCCTTCTCTTAGGCAATTGCCTATTTTCTTTGTAATATTTATATGTCACTTGGCACTGTCATAAGATTCATGGAAAGAGCAGGCAAAGGTAAAAATCCCTCCTTCGCCATGCCCTAACCAAACACACTACTTTCCACCATTCAACATTTCCGCCAGCTTCTTTTGTTCATTCGGATATAAATGCCCGTATGTATTAAGGGTAATCTGGATATCCTTATGTCCTAACCTTTGTTTGATTAATAGAGGGGCTACTCCCTGATGAATCAAATAGGCAACATGGGAATGTCTAAGGTCATGAACCCTTATTTTCTTAACCCCTGCTTTCTCAATATTGCGTTTCATCTTATGTTGTACTGCTTCTGCAACCATAGGAAACAGCCTTGCATCCTTCGGATATTTGTACAGCTTTTCCGTGTATTCCATAATTTCCCTATTTAGAAAATCCGGAATATCAATTGTTCTTACCGACTGCTCCGTTTTTGGAGTGGTAATGACATCTTCACCATTTACACGATAATATGTCTTGTTAATATGAATCTGCTTATTAGCAAAATCTATATCCTCCATTGTTAATGCAAGTGCCTCTCCTTCCCTGCACCCGCACCAGAACAGTATTTCAAATAAAACAAAGTATCTATCCGTCTTATCAATGGTTGCGATGAACTGGTCGTATTCTTCCTTTGTCCAGAAATTCAGCTCATTTGCATCTGCCTTACCCATTTTCTTTACTCTTCTGCATGGATTATTTTGCAAATTATAGATTCTGCTTGCATGGTTAAACAAAGCAGTCAATTGATTTTGTATCATTCTTAAGTAAGTGGGAGCAAATCCCTTCTCCATCATGATATTTTGCCACTTAATAATATCTGACGGTATAATCTCATTCATCTTCCTTCCGCCAAAATACGGCACAATATGGGATTCTATCATATACCTCTTATTTCTGACAGAACGTTCCTTAAGCTCACCCTTTTTATCCTCAAAATACATATCAACAAATGTTTTCAAAGTAACTGACATATCAGATGCCTTAGCGGCTTTCTGTTCATTCTCCCACTGCTTTGCTTCACGTTTCGTAGGAAAGCCACGTTTTGTCGTCTGCTTACGCTTACCATCTAATGTAGAATAATAAAGCTTGCAATACCATGTATTGGTTGTTTCATCTTTGTATACCGGCATAATTACCTCCTTCTTCTATGATTTTTTTGTAAATTACAGGGGAGCTGTTTTTAGCTCCCCTAATCGTATTAATTGGCTGTTAGTCCGTACCATTTTTCATCGAAATAAACTTTTGCAACCTTACCTTGTAATGTGATGTATCCTTTGCTGTTTAATTCTTCATTTAGCTTTCGTATAATTGAATATGCTGTAGCTTTTGAAACATTTAGCATTTCTGCAATATCGACTGCATTGTAATAAATAGGATTTTTCATTCATAATTCCTCCATTCTTCTTAATTTTCATAAGTATAATATACAATTATTATCTCTTACTCAGGCAAACCACACGTTTCTTATTTCACTTACATTATTTGTATTTATAGCACTTTCTTTAACATCTCAACATCCAATTTCATCATACGAATCCTGCCATACTGTGGATATTTTTTGCTAAACCGCCACGAATCACCTTCCTTAATTTTTGTTACAATCTCATGGTTTTCAAGAAGCTTTGCTATCTCCTGTGTTGACATCTTTAAATATGTCATGGCGTTTTTCCTTGCATAAGCATCCACTATACCTGACAAATCGGATTCCCTCACATAATAAAATGATTTTGTTGTTATCATAAACAAATCTGAATAGTCTACAGGATTACCCCATTCGACACTTTTATCAGATTCTGCAAAGTCAAATAATGCCCTTGCCACCAGATTGATAGGTGTCCGCTGTTTCATTTTCCGGTCATTTCTTCTCAAAACATCTATACTGCTTTCTTTTAACTGTTCAACCAAAGAAATGGTATCAGAATCAGAAGTTTCTGCCAAATAATCGCCCATGATTTCTGCTATTGCAAAAAACTGACCCAGATAATCTGCAAAGCGTCCATTTGAAAATGCCGCCTGATATTCCTTTCTGCAAATACCAACCTGCTCTGTCATAGTATTACAAACCATAGAAAAATGTTCAGACACATAAACCAAAAAGTCATGGAGCATGCTTTCCAATATTTGTGGATTATCCTGAAAATAACTCAGCTTTTCTAACCGGATATCATCTTTATCCAATTCGAGCACTACTGTTCTTGCAATAGAAGATTCCACACCCGTCGAATAATAATACTCACCTGTAATCAGACACCCACCGGCAACAGAGTAATCAGGCTTTTTTCTCCCATCCTGCATAAATTCCGTACAAATAACCCGTTCTCCGGCATCGCCAAAAAGACGGATGATGGTTTCTAGCTTTTCCTCATTATCACGCTTACGCACCGGATTTATCGAAGGTGCCAAATCATCAATCAACATAACCGCATCAGCATAGTTCTTAAACGAAGCCTGCATTCCTGCTTTGGTAGCATTGAAGTTAAACTTCGGGGACGTTTTATTTTCAATTTGTGAAAAACATAATGCTAATGACGTTTTGCGACTTCCCCGAGGTCCCACTAATACCATACAGAACTTCAATGGGCATCCTGCCACGTCAAATATCCTGTAAAGAAAACAGGCGAATACATATAATAAGAGTACTGCCATTTTCGGAAAATCCTGCAATACCATCAGCATTTCAACAAAATTATCATAGTGGCAATATGGGTCAATAGAAGAATTTATATATCTTTGGGATAGTGCATGTATATTCCCACTTTTCAGACCCAATGCTTTCTCCCCATCTATGTAATACCACTTTTTGCCTATCTTCTTCCATCCCGCCCTCATATATAAAACTTCCTCATCACCATCAAATCTTTCAATTAAAAAATTGATGTATTTACTCCAAATTGCTTTAAATTTTGATTCATCCACATAAATGACATGATAAGGTACTTTCTTTAACGCCTTTCCATTCTTCAGGTCAGATAACCTTACCTTATTTAACACATATTCGCGATTATTACCTTTTCGGTTCACAACAAACTTGATATCAAACCTTAAAGGCTCATTACAATCTCCATCCTTAATAATATAAGCTTTTTGCAAAACCACACAGAAATTACAGACCTCTCCTTCTTCACTTTTCAATACACCATCAGAGAAACAAAATTCCTCTGTTGTCTCCTGCTGTGCTTCCGATAACGTTATCACCTGTTGATAATACGGTGCGGTCAAAGTATGTTCAACCTTTTCCAATTCTTTTACAATATTGGGCATAGGTGTTTGCAATTTTACTTGATAATTATATTTTCTGATTTGTTTTCCCTCAAATTCATCAAATAAATTCATCCTATCATCTCCTTTCTGCCGGAGAATTATAAACAGGTTCTCTCCTTGATTCTCCGGCATAATAATACATTTACTTTTTCTCTATTGCACCCAGACTTGCTTTGGCTGCAAAATAATCTTTTGCTAAAAGGTTTTCGATATAAATTGAGGTATCATATTCCTCTTCCCCACTATATAACACTTGTCTCGCAATACCATCCAGCACATATAAACCATGGGCATTAGCATAGGTAAATGCCATAATCGCAAGCCCATCCTTCTCTTTTACAGGATTTAAAACATTTGCTATATTTTCATGCAATTCCCTTGCTTTACTTTTTGTCATTGTAAAAATCCCTCCATTTCTTATTTCATTTTGTTCAAAGTACTTTTTTGTCATCCTTGACATCATAAACATACAACATATAGAGCAGAATTCCAAATGGAACCCATAGGGTACGTCACAAATTTCAAGTTTTTATAATCTTAAATAATATGCTATAATAAGATTATGGAGGTGGCACATGGGAGCACAAGAAAAAACAATTGTTGACTGTTTTACTTTATATACACATGAAGAGTTAAAGAATTTGGACTTATCTAAAGTACATATAACTGACTCAAAAACCATTAATATTTTAGAAATAACAAAAAAATGCAAAGAATATTATCATAACCTGATGGGAGATAATCTCGTTCCAAAACTGAAAGAGTTCACAGATACAATTGTTTCCATGATTTCTACATGTTTCGATTTAACTTACAATGAGAGCCTGGATTTATTAAATAAATATCCAAATATTAAAAAAGGAATATATGAAGAATACTTCGCCAAAAAACCGGAGTTTCTTTTTGATACCATAGATGATTATGGAATTATCATTAAATATTGTTTTTCTATTTTAAATAAGATTTTGGGATATACCTTAGACCGAAACGGGAATATAATTACATCTTCTTCAGAAAATGTAGCATTTTCCACTTACAGATATTATGACACTCCACCTACTGATAATCTTTTAACTGAATTTGAGAACAAATTATGCGTGGACATATACACTTTTGCCCATTACAATTTCTCTGCTTTAAGATTGCATAACCAAAATATCAGCTTGCGAAAATTTCATTTAGCAGTAGCAAACCAGAATTATAATCTATTAGATTTTGACAAAAGCGAAGCATATACTAATTCTGTGCTGGAAACTCTTTCAAAACCTACAGAATATAAATTGAATGATGACTCTATAAAAAAATATATAAATGAAATTGCTCCCGATTCTACAGATTTTTGCAAAAAACAATATTTCAAATTACATATAAAATCTATCCAAAAAAGACTCAAGGAGCATTTTGCGAGCACGGGAACAGATAATGAAGATTCTAATATATCTATAGAATTATCAAATGAATTTGAAGAGCAAATAGATACAAATAATAACTACGCCAGATATTTTGACGGAAAAATTAAGGAATTGATTCCACACACCACTATAACAGAAGAGTTCATTAAAAAGAAAGAACGTAACGAAATAAATACATTCTTAATAAAATTTAGTTACGATTTATTACAGTTACCTTGGAAATCTGCATTCAACGAATCCAAAAAAATTGACAAAAATTTGGATAAAGGAAGTTTTCTGACACAAATCAAAAATCTAGCCCGCTTATATGATGGATTAACATTCGATCGCTTTGATGATATTGAATCATATAATGCCTTTGATTATTATTTTAAAAAAGAATATTCTTTGGGATTGCAAAATCTACACTATATTTTGTCATCAGCAGCAAAGTCAAAATTAAAGTTAACTAAGGATACAATAATCCAAATACAAAAAATACCACTAGTCTATTCCAGAGGTTTGGTAACAGATAATATACTAAATCAACCAGATACAGCCATTCAATATCAAAAAATAATAATAACTGTGTATCGTCTTTTTTTCTTAATTGTGTATTGCTTAGGTGAAAATATGGTAGAAGACAGAAAACGGCTAACACGAATTTTACAGGAAAAATTTAAAGATTCCAAAGTGGATGTGATTCTTTTATCAGAACATCCCAATACGATATATTGTACTTGTGAAACAGAAACTTTCTCAAACATGATATTTTTCACAACAAAAAATTATGATGCATTATGTTCTAATACTGACCCGTGTGAAATAACATATCGCTATCCGTATGCAAAAGGGTTTATAGATATGATGCTATTTAATTGGGAACAGCATTTTAAAAATTATAATAAAGTGAAAAATCACTTTGCTTCCTTATACCGTCACTGTAGCACAGCTACAAAAAAAGGGATACTTGAATATGCTGCTACCCATATTCCTAATACCAGCCTACCAGAATTATAATTATATCCGAACCCCTAACTATTTCCGGGGACATTGGGGAATAACCCCAAGTCCCCAAAATCCCCAAAAATAAAATCCTATATATTCATTCAATCAAAATGCTTTCTCTTCAATTCCTCAAAAACTACAGCCGCCTCTATAGACTCTGCACCGTTGGCAACTTCTTTTTCCGCCTCATATATTGCTCGGTCAATCTTCATCGTTTTCACAAAACTGTCATACAACTCACTGCTCATCACCACCAAATCATTATACCCATTCTTTGTAATAAAAATCGGTTCCTGCTCCCTGTGGGCTAACTCTGAAATCTTACTTGTATGTCTTAACTCTTTAATTGGCATGATAAATGGCATACTCTCACGCTCCTGCTCCTCTCCCCTGGCATAGATGCAATTTTCATTCATTAATCTTATTATGCAGCATATCCAATAGTGCTTCACTAATACGCAATTTAGAATTTCTTATTATTTCTATACATTCCTCAATATTTTCTTTATCAAGCAAACCATCTTCATATGCAACCAGTAAAATACCAATGGTTCCCATGATATTCAATCCCATATTTTTCGCAATTTTTCTTCCTTTTGCCTCATCAATTAACAATATAGAATTATTTAGGGAATCCGCTAAGACAATAGCTTCACTCTCACCTGCATCAAGATTGGTTGAACGTCTCAATAAATCAACAGACTTCATATTCCCAACCGGCATTTTCTTAATATAATCACATTGCACAACCACTTTTGCTTCTTCTTTAAACAATACATTACCTGTCAATTCATTAAAAACCGCTTCTGGGATTTGGACTTCACCAAACAAGCCTTTCAGTATATCCAATTTTTCAATCTTAATTAAAGAAATGATTGGTGTTGTATCAGAAACAACAATCATCCAATCACCTCTTTCAATCTATGATACGTCTCTAATTCTTCCTCTATTTCATCTTCTGTCAAATCAAAATATGGAAGTCCAATGCTGCTATATAACGCAATCAAATCAAGCTTGTGAATACCTAAGATTTCAGCCGCTTTACCATGCGAGATGGTATCATCTTTTATTGACGGATACAACAGTAATGCATTACGCAAAAGCTCCTTATCTGTATCTTTAACCTGAATATATGGTTTCATTTGTTCTGGAATCCTTAATTCGATATTTGTTAACTTCATACTGCCACTTCCCTTCTGAGATAATCATATTTTTTTCGTTACTACATATTATATCCATTTCTCATAAAAATGTCTATATGCCTAACCCATTGATAACATATATTTATCCTAAAAACAAACGAAAAGACTGTAACTTATATGTCACAGCCTTTCCGTTTTAATTACTACCCCGCAATCTCCACCCTGTCCGTTACCCTGTCATACCGGTAAACACTGTCCGACAACACATCAACACTTGCTACCGCACAATGATTTGCTTCCGTTACAAGCTCCTTCATATCCGCCACACTGTTGCATTCCGGCAGTACCATAAACTCATGCACGGACGAAGGCAGAAGATACAGCGTATCGGTGGTCAACTGTTCCGCTATCCGCTTTAACACATTCGGATATAAAATCACACCGGCTCCGTTGATTCCCGTTGTATTCGTAAGCACATACATCGCTATTCTGCTGTCTGCTTCCATATCCACATTTTCCTCTATGCCAATTTCCTTAGGACTAAGCTTCTTCCCCCTGACTGCTTCTATCATGGATAACAGGGATTGGAATTCCACAGGAAACAGCTTTTCTGTATTCTTTCTTGCCTGTGCAAACAGCTCTTCTTTTGTAACTCCGAACAGTTCCAGTTCCGCATAGGTGACCTCCGCCGAAGCTACTCCCTTTTCATCCGCAGAATGCAGCCACCTACAGGTAACCGCCAAATCCAGATATTCCATGTACGGCATATCGGCAAGCTTCTTCTTATTCCTCCCTAAATTTACCAGCCTGCAAAACACCTTGTCTTTTACCTTTTGCCATGTCAGTTCTTCAAGCGGTGCGATTCCTTGGTGTTCCATGGCATCCCGCTCTTTTATCACCTCACAGGCTATCTGCCCGAGGCTCATAAGCCCCATTTTATATTTCTGGAAATATCCATCTACATATATGCTGGGGACACACTGCTGGTTTCCATAGGAAATGAGGATGCCATGCAGGCAGATATCATTATTTTTATATGTTTTATGGATGCTTATTTGAACATCCCCATCCAGCCCTTCTTTCAGGCAGTCCACCAGTTCCCTGCAAAATGTTTCCATATCCATGTAAAATGCCTCCCTTCATTCCATCATTTTGCTTATCATTAACCTTTTTACCGTACCAGATACTGTCATACCGCCACCACTTCATTGGGAACCTCCGACATGTCTATGGCAAGACTTTCCTTAATGCTCTCATCGAGGGTGACAATCTTCTGCAAATCTGTTTTAATCGGTGCATATTTTAATGCCTGCTTGATAACCGTCTTCTTTGCCATGTCCTCGTAGCTTGTTTTCCATGGTGAATACGAAGAAGCAAATGCTTTGGAATACTTCTTTGCAAAGGCATCCATCTCCGGTTTTGCCATGACGGAAAATCCATAACCTCCGTTTACAGTACGGAATAACCCGTAAAAGAACACCATTTCTCCCCTGTCCGTATAGGCTGGGCGATGCAGCAGCTTCGGCTCTAATCCCAGCTCATAATCAAACTGGTCGTTCTCATAGACCACCTGTGCCTGTATCGTCTGCATCTGTTCATTCCGGTAGGCAAGGTCAATATAACCTTTATAGCCAATCTGAAACTGGCATTCATATGTACCCTTGTTTTTATACGGAATCAGGTAAGCCTGTCCTAAAGGTGTATTCGGCTCTAATCCTAACTGTGCCGCATTCATTAACGCTGCCAAAACACTGATTGGAGTACACTGTGCAAGCTCCGGTGTATTGTTCATGGCACTGACTGCCATACGGGTAAAACGCTCCACCGTCAGTACGCTCGGCAGTGCTTTCTTAATCTCCGGCGTCATTGCCTTAATCATATCTGTAATACTCATACTGCTTTTTAATTTCACATCGCCTCTGGCAGCTTCTGCCTTGGTGGCAAGCTCTGTTTTTAAATCTTCCATATCCTGTCGCTCCTTCCTATGCCACTTTGACGGTAAACCGTCTTGCGGTGGTTTCCTTCTTAAATTCCTCATATATCTCCGGCTTTTCTGCTTTTAACCGCTCCACATCCAGCCTGCTGCTGCAAAATGCCTTCCATGACACCTGATAGCGGTCATTTTCTGCCAGTTCCGCCTCTCCCATATACAGCTTTAATTCCTGTTCAATCTGCTTCTTCTCCGTATCCATGCGGTTGATAACTTCCATCAGCTCCTGCCTGCGTTTGAGTTTTTCGTCAAATCCGGCAAGCGGAACAGTAACCGGAGCGGACTGTTTAAAATATTCTGCTATCACGCTGTCTGCAAGTTTGGAACCATCAGGATTTGGCAGCATCCCCTTCTCAACGTGGTTTTCCCAGAAATCCTGTTCCATCCGTATCAGGTCTGCTATGATTTCCTCATCCCTCTCTATCCGGTAAAACTTAAATTCCCTGCCATAAATCAGAACTGCGATATACCACGCATCCGTATTCATGACCGACATATAGTGGAAGCACTGTAACTGGTAATGCATCGGGATTTTCCCATCTTCCCATTTATCGGCAAGGTAAGGGCTGGCAGTTTTGCATTCCAGCCCCGCATTTTCCCCGACAACCATGCGGTCAACATCTGCCAGCATAAATGGATGGTTCTCATCATAATACATGGCATTGGCACGCCTGACTTTTTTTCCGGTCGCTTCGGTAAACCTTCTCGCTACATAATCCTCAAACTCCCTTCCCTGCCGCATGGCTTCGTTATCCAGTTCCCCAATCTCCTTACCCGTCTTGTCCTGATAAACCTCTATTGCTGTCCGGTATGGATTGAAACCGCAGACTGCTCCTGCATCCGAGCCTCCGATTCCCCTTTTTCGGTAATTTAGCCATGCTAGTTTATCCAGTCCAAGTGTAGATATTAATTTTTTCATGCTGCATTGTCTCCTTTCTCCATCATCCTGTATTTCTGTTTTTAGAGAGAAATTTCTCCTGTTTTTTGTATCCTATAAATGCTAAGCTGCACACATCATTTTATAGGCTTTGTCGATTAACGGATTTCCTTCCACTGTCCTTGCAAATACCTGTTCCCTGTAATTTGCAGTCTTTCTAAGCGGCTCGGCATGGGTGGCAAAATCCGATACGGCATTGATAAAACGGTAGGCATTATGCCCCACGTCCTGTAAATCCGGTGCGTCAAAATACCGCATTTTCATATCATTTTGCAGGCGGATTACGTTCTTTTTCTGCTGGGAAGTTCCATTTTCATCCAGAGGGATTAAAAGCCCGATATATTCCATGACCTGTTTTTCCGTCAGCTTCTTCCTTCTTAGATTTTCAAACTCCCTGCCAAGCTCATCCATATAGGCATTTGCCATAAACAGCGTATTCTTTGCCTCTTCCAGCTTGCTTCGGATATCCCCCGTATGGATGGTTGACCAGGAACGCTTTGCCGTATTAAGGGCAAGGTTCAGCGTATTATTGCATACCACACGGATTGGCGTCACGGCTGCACGGATGGCACCGGAGCCATCATGCGTATTGGAAAACAACAGATACGGACTAATCCGTTCGCCTGCAATAATGTACTCCTGCGGCAGATGTGCCAATAACCATACTTTCCTGCCGCCCTGCAGGGAGCCTGCTGTTTCATAGCGGATACCTTCCCCTAACAACTCATCCGTAAAGGCAAAGGCTTCCCCGTTCTGGATAACCTTGTAACGGTCTGTCACCACTCCCAGCACCTTCTGGTCGGTATCCCGGATGTTGGCTTTAAACCCACTTATGTGATTTCCTGTTTCCGTATAAATCGGCTCCTGTTCCACATTCCAGTCCAAACCAGATAAATAAAGAGCCTCTTTAGAACTCGGAGCCTCCATCACCCTTGTTCCTAATCCATGCCACGGGGTTTCCCTTGTATAAAACATGGTTTCTACTTCTGCTGCCATAATTTTTACCTCCTTATTCTGATTGATTTTCAAGCAACAAAACAGGAGATGTGAAATTAATCACATCTCCCTGAATACTGATTATTGATTCAATTTTATAATATGCAAGTAAAGAATTACACTGTAACAGACTGGCTGTGTTCTTATGTTCCAGAGTGTACCACTCTGGGCACCAGTAATATAATATATTATTACATCAGACTGTTTATTCAAAAACAAATATTTCATGCATCATTACTGTTTTTTACCTTTTTATTTCTTTATCTTAGCCTTAGAACCTACACCCCTTGCCTTTAAGATTTTCTTGTAGCTTGGAAGCTTTTTCTTCGGTACCTTGATTGTTGCTTTTGGATGAATCCCCTTAAACGCTTTACTTCCTACTTTCGGTTTCGTAAGCTTGGTTGTCTTAATGACTATCCGCTTTAATTTTTTACAGCCATAGAATGCCTGCTTACCAATTTTTCTGACCTTTGCCGGAATTGTAATCTTCGTAAGGGCAGTACATTTATAAAATGCTTTGGCACCGATTGTTGTTACATTGGCTCCCATGCTAACCGTCTTTAATCTGCTGCACCCGGAAAATGCACTTGTGCCAATGGTTCTTACCCCTTTACCAATCGTTACCTTCGTTAGTTTCTTACATCCGTTAAATGCATTGTTTCCAATTGTGATTACATTGTTCCCTATAAGGAGTTCTGCAATCTTCCTGTCATTCTTAAAGGCATTTGCAGCAATACTCGTTATTCTATAAGTAATACCATCCATCGTCACGGTTTCTGGAATCACTACTCTAGCTGCACTATCAGAGGGCTTCGTATATTCCACCTGTGCACCAACCACATTTCCGTCTACAATCGTACCCGGATTAGTTACTTTAAAGATAACATTTGTATTAGAATCTGTGAATGCTTTTCCTTTTTCTACCAAAACGATGGTATTATCTGGCACATGTTCTATAACTTTAGGAATGGAAACTGCCTTTTTCTTATAGCCGCACTCTGTACATTCCTCATGCTGGCTTCCCTCTTCCTCTACCGTAGGTGCTTTATCTATTACTGTTTTCCATTTATGCCCAGTTGCTTTTATAACTAGCTGTTCCTGTGTCAGCTCCGTTTCACAGGATGCTTCCGCATAATATTTTCCACAATCACACATATAATATGCAATATTTCCATCTGTCTCACAGATTGGGGCTACTGCTTCCACCAAAACTCCCACATGCTTATGTACTTCTTCTACCTTAGGAATGGAAACTGCCTCTTTCTTATAGCCACACACTGTACATTCCTCATGCTGGCTTCCCTCTTCCTCTACCGTAGCTGCTTTATCTATTACTGTTTTCCATTTATGCCCTGTTGCTTTTATAACTAGCTGTTCCTGTGTCAGCTCCGTTTCACAGGATGCTTCTGCATAATATTTTCCACAATCACACATATAATATGCGATAGTTCCATCTGTCTCACAGCCTGGGGCTACCGCCTCTACTAAAACTCCCACATGCTTATGTGCTTCTACCTTAGGAATGGAAACCGCCTCTTTCTTATAACCGCACTCTGTACATTCCTCATGCTGGCTCCCTTCCTCCTCTACCGTAGCTGCTTTATCTATTACCATTTCCCATGTATGTTCTGCAACATCTTTCCTGGCAGTACAAGCAGTACACTCTTCTCTAATACACTCCTTCCAATGATGTGTTTCATCAGATAACCATTCTGTAGAATATACATGATTTTCCGGGCTGCAATAAAGTTTATAAGATTTATTATTCTCGATTGCAAAATTATGTGCATATGAATTTTCTTCGCATATAATTGTGACCTTAACATTTTTATATAACCCATTAAATGCATCTGTAGCAATCTCAGTAACACTGACAGGAATTGTGATACTTAAATTTTCACAGTCAACAAATGTCGTTTTAGCTATAGTTGTCATTTTTGCCGGTATTACTATATTTGTTAATTTATAGCATCTATAGAATGCACTACCACCTATCTCTGTCACACTCTCGGGAATTGTAATATCTGTCAAATTCTGACAGCAAGCAAAGGCATTCCGACCAATACTAACTAATCCCTCCGGAAGCTCTATACTTGTTAAATTGTCACACCACATAAAATAGGTTACTGGAATAACTGTAGCCTTTGTGATTTTTACTTTTTTCAATGTCTCTGGTATATCCGGTGTAATTCCATTATCTTTAATACCACCAAAAATATCGCAAAATTTAGTGCCATCTTCTACAGAGGCAGCATTGAGTGGTAAAGTTATTTCTTCCATACCTGTGTCTTTGAATGCATGATTACCAATATTTGTTTCTTCTGCCAAAATTTCTACATTTGTTAAGTTACTACATTCCTGAAATGCAGAGCCATCAATAACTTTCAACGTTTCTGGGAGAACAACACCTTCTAATTTACCACATCTAAAAAATGCTCTGGCTCCAATAATTTCTAATCCTGCCGGGATTTCTATATTTATTATACCACATCCCCCAAACGCATCACTCCCGATACTTTTCATCCCTACTGGAAAATTAATTTTTTTAAGGTCAAAACAATACTGAAATGCATTATCCCCTATGTTTTTTACTCCTTCTGGAATCTCTATACTTTCTATAATGCTCAGATAAAATGCTTTGACACCAATGCTCGTCACATCTTTTCCATCTATAACATCTGGAATTACAATTTCCTTACTAACTCCCTTATATTTTGTAATTTCTATTTCTGTACCATTATTAATCAATGAATATTCAAAATCGCCATAGACTTCCGCATGTACCACACTCATATTGTTCGTTATACCACAAAAAAACATCAGCAGTATAACTATAAATCCAATATATTGTATTTTTACCCGCAGTTTCATTAAAAATCCCCTCCTTGTTCAACTAAATATCTTACTAAACACTTTCTTTGCTTTCTTAATTCCATTACTTACAAATTGTTTTGCTTTTTGCAATCCCTGTACAGCCGTTTTTGCAACTGTTTTTGCAACGTTTGCTACCTTTACTTTAGTATCCACAATTAATTTTCCAAATTCAGTTCCACCCATGAAAGAAAGTATTGTGCCTACTGTTTCTGCAATAACAGTAAATTGGGGTCCCAAAAAAGGGAGAAATCTTTTAACTACTTCCTTCACTGATGTATTTTTTCCAATCGTCCACAGATTCTTTACTACAGATACACCAAGTCTTCCAAACTGCTCTATCGCTTTTGTAATTGTTATCTCACCAGATGCAACCCTAGCCAATATTTTTGCCCCTTCAATACCTACACTGGATACGCTTGCAATTATCTCTACCGGAGTAGTTTGGGGAAAACACTGTAACAGTTGATTTTCTGACGCAATTTTCAATGCCCCGGATGCCACAATCTGCATAGAGGAATTAACCCCTGATTGAAAAGCCTCCTGAATAATCTGATTTGCTTTAATATCTTCCCCTTCCATAATCTTTGCTGCCAGCATTGTTCCGACAGTGGACGCAGCACTCTGTATGCCATATGCACTTGCGTTTTTTCCTATATCAAGTGCCACCTCTTTAAGCTGATAGCTTGTATATCCGTCTTCTGTTATATCCTCAACAATATCATTTTCTGTATATTCTCCGATGGGCTGACCCGCTAAAATCATATTCTGCCGATAAATGCTGTCATCAAATAAACTCAAATCTTCCTGCTGTTCATTCATAGCATTTTCTGCCATATCCTGTTGAATATAATTTGCCAGCCAGCTCTCTTTTGATATTCCCTGCTGCCCACTCTGTTCCATTTCATAAAGATTTTTTGAAATAGAGTTGACTGTCTCTACAATTGTCTCTGCATCCTTTAATGCATTTTTTTCAGTAATTCCATTTATTTTTTTCATAAAGACATCTTTTAACCAGTCTTTATCCGTAACCGTTTCCCCTTTTGTTTGGTAAGATTCCAAACACTCCTTGAGCAAATCCTTGATAATTATAGCTTCCCCTTCTGTCAACATCTTTTCTTCTGCCAAAATTATCGCTCTCCCTTCATCTCACATTATCTGGATGCATTTTTAAATTTACGTGTTTCATATTCTTTTTGCATTTTTTCCAGTGCTTCCTTCATTAATTCAGATAAAGAATGTGTATTATTGATAGCAGTAAGTACATCCTCCGTTGAAACAGTATCCTTGTCATTAGAAAATGCACTCTCTATTGCATCCTTAACCACACCTTCAATATCAGCTCCACTAAATCCATTTGTCTTAGCCACTAAACTGCGAATATTAATAGTCCCAACATCTTTAGAACGCCTTTTACTTAAATGAATTCTAAAAATCTTCTCCCTCTCCCGCTCATTAGGCAGTCCAACATAAAATATCTCGTCAAATCTTCCCTTTCGCAATAGCTCCGGTGGAAGCTTGGTAATATCATTTGCTGTAGCAACAACAAATGCCGGACTAGTCTTTTCCTGCATCCAAGTCAAAAAATTACCAAACAATCTTACTGTAACATCATTACCTCCACCATCACCACCAATACCTGCAAACGCTTTCTCTAACTCGTCAATCCAAAGCACACATGGAGAAATCGCCTCCGCCAATGCAATTGCCTTTCGCAGATTTCCTTCTGATTCTCCTACATATTTTCCCATCAGACGCCCCATATCCAATCTCAGCAAAGGAACCTCAAATAAATTGGCAGCAGCCTTTGCATTTAAAGATTTTCCACATCCGGGAACACCTGCAATTAATACCCCCTTAGGAATATCAACACCAAACTTCTGTGCACTGTCCATATTTTTGAACACCTTGGCTTTCTTAATAAACCATTCTTTCAAATTCTCCAAACCGCCAATATCATCTACCGTTTCTTTTAACGGTATCATTTCCAAAATACCAGCCTTCTTTATCATCTGCTGTTTCTGGTCGAAAATCACCCGCAAATCACTTCTTGTCAATTCACCATCATCACTATAAGACAGAGCCAGAAGATTCTCAATCTCAAACTCCGTCAGCCCCTTAAATGCAACTGCAAATTCATTAATCAAAGTCTCTTTTACCATTGACAATCTATTACTATTAATAAAATTTATAATTACCTGTTTGATTTCATCGACTTCCAAATAATCCAATTCTAAAATAGTAACAAATTTCTCAAGCTCTTTAGGCACTGACAATACACTTGAAACAATAATGACGGTTGCATCTACTCCCTGATTGATAAGGCGTACAATACCCTTTATTTTTGATACAATACGAGGTTCTTCCAAATATGGAACAACATCTTTTAGGACAATAATTTTCCTCTCCAATAATTCCGGCACCTTTAACTGATTCAGCATCATTTCCAGCGTGCAGTCTTCCATTAATGGTGTTCCTGTTGCAAAATCAATATAGCCCCTGCTCTCATTCCATTCTATGATTTCATTACCAACCCCTACCTGTCTGATAAGGTCATCGACTTTACTTTCTTCAAAGGTGTTGATATAAATAATAGGGAAGCCTGCATCTATGTATCTGTTTAATTTTGTTTTAAACATACTATCTTCCATTTGGGCTTTTCTCCTTTATATAAAAAACATTATAAATACTTTATACTTCGACTTTGTTTATTACCTAAAACCACTTCTCCATATTCTAATTTATTCCCATTTAATATAGCATATATAGGCATGTTAGATGCACTCCATTGGTCTAATTTAATTGCATTTCCATCCTTGAACTGTAAAACTGTATTAGTGTCAACATTACTTATTGTAATAACCATAAATATGTCATTATGCACACACTCTACTTCCGTAGCAAAACTCATCGTTTCACAATGGTCCACATAAATCAACTTTCTATCATTTACATTCTTTGCCCAATATATTTCACATACCTTTTCCGTAAAATGCTCTACATGTTCACTACAATATATTGCCCCTTCATAGAAACCTAAAAACTTATCATTTGGTGATAAATCCAATAAAGCAAATAAGTTGTCCTTTCCTGTTGGATAATTTTCAGCACTTTTGGCTATCCAATAAACAGCTTTTTCAAGATTTTTCTCAACACCCATACCTGCATAATATGCCATACCTAAGTTGTTTTGTGCAGACTCGTGACCATTTATAGCAGACTTTTCAAACCAAATAACTGCTTTACAATAATCAACTTCAACCCCCCTACCAAACCAATATGCTCCACCCACTTCGTTTTGTGCATGCCTATTATTTTGTTCCGCACTCATTAAATAATATTTAAATGCTTCTTTTTCATTTTTCTCAACACCTTCACCATTACTATAACAATCTGCTAGATGATCTTGTGCCACTGAATAACCTAAATCCGCTGCTTTTTTATAGTATTCTGCTGCCTTTTCATAACTTTGTTTTACTCCCCTTCCCTTACGATATGCATCTCCTAAAACATTCATTGACAACCAAAACCCCGCATTTGCACATTCAGTATTTAGTAAAATATATGTATCATAATCCTCTTCAATATATTTCGATAATCTATATAAATCTGCCAACTCATATTTTGCCACAATGCTATCTTGAGAAATAATTTTCAATTCTTCAATAGAATTTTTGACTATTCGTATTTTTTCATTTTCATCATCCAACATAAATGCATAATTAATCTTTGCTAATACATTTCCTTTTTCATACCCTTTTTTATACCACTCTTTCGCTACTTCTGTATTCTTATATACGCCTCCATATCCCTTACCATAAATTTCTCCTAAATAATACATTGCTTTTCCATTATTATTTTTTGCTTCTTTTTCAAAAAGCGGCAATGACTCTTTTATTTTTCCCTCTATATACAACCTCTCAGCATTTCCCATTCCATTTAGAGAAATAACAATTTGGTACTGTTCATCAAACTTAACATTTTCTAAGTGAATGTCTTTTCCTTCAAAATCAACTTGCTCTTTTGAAGATATAACAACTTCTGGTAAATTTATTCCAATGTAACGAACCCCTTTTTTACTCAATGGAATTGAAAAAACATCTCCACAAAGATATATTGTGTGCTTATCTTCATCTAGCAAATCATACAATTCATCTTGATTGAAAGCAATATTGTTGATAACATCAGTATATTGTTTATCTTCTGTATATTGCTTTAATATTTTCAACCTTCGGTTTCTTTCTTCTAATTCTTCGATATTGATTTCTTCATTATATTCAACTCCAAAAACATCACAGATATTCTTTACAAAACCAGAGTCATTTTTATCTAATATACTAACAGCATCCGCAATATCGTCTAAATAACGGTCTTTTAACCATGTAAGCAATTTACCATCAGCATAATATCCCAACACTCTGTCTATAGAAAAATTCTCCTGCAATTCTTCTAATGTTCTTACCTCTATTCCATTACCCATATCTAATGGAAATCTTATCTTTTTTGCCATACTCTATTTCTCCTTATCAATTTATTGTACGATTCTTTCTCCACGAATGCGGCTTATCACCTTGTTTCCTTGGACACTTTCCAGGCATAGGTCTTCCCTGCAATTCAGACCTAACCTTCTTTTGTCCACAATATGAACAAATATATTCAATACGCTTACTTGTCATAATAACCTCTTTTCTCTGCCAATCAAAATAATTTACTTTCCGAAAATAAGCAGAATTCTCCTTCCCTCCATATTATGACACATCAAATTTTTATCACTCGCATTATTTATCACAAATAAATTCTGCAAAATCTTCAATATCTGCTTCCCCCTTTTTCATTTTCCTATGTAATTGCCTAAATTCCCGCTGTGATTTTTGCGACATACTTTTATATTTATCTACAATAACTCCTTCTTCATAGTCCTCCAATAAAGTAATTGTATCTCTCCTAGCATCAGAACGAAGACCACCGGCTCTAACGGCTGTCTGAAATTTTGCAATTTCTTCCCTTGAATATATCTTTTTGGGTTTTTTCATATTAGGTCACCTCCGTATTTTTATTGAAAATCTTTCCCTTTGTAAACCTTCATACTAAAAACTTCTTCCCCCCTGCAAAAGAAACGAAATCCACTCATACACAATTGCTTTATTTACCATATCATTCCTCTTTCTCCATTGCCACCCCACTTTACACCAACAACAAAATTCCCGACATCAACGACTTTTTGTACACGGCTAATGCTAATCTTTTTCTTAAATTATTTTCTCTATCATCTCATAACAAAACCCAAAAGTCAACTCAAAAGAGGTAACTTTTCAGTCTAAATATCATTATCATATCATTAACCCTTTTGAGTGAGGATGTGATAAAAATAACTATAGGAAGTGCAGTAAAATCAAGAATTGAAGAATTATGCAAAGAAAACAATATTACCATTAATAGGCTTGCCACTATTTCAGGCATTACACAGTCTACTTTGCATAATATAACCAGTGGTAGAAATAATAGTGCCACCGTATCTACAATCAAGAAAATTTGTGACGGATTAAATATTACCATCCAAGATTTTTTTGATTCAGATTTTTTTCGTAACCTAGAACAAGAAGTAAGATAAATCCAGCCATAGCATTCAAGCTATGGCTAATTGGTTTGATATATTTTCATTCCCTTTCATTTTAAAATCCTCTTCTTGGCTTGCATACATTTTTAAATTCCAAATAAGAAAATAGGAGATGAGAAATTAATCTCATCCCCCAAATATCATTGTATTCCCAAATATATTATACAAATAGAAAAATTGACTACAACAAAGATGTATGGCAAGTCAAACGCTCGTGCAAACACGGCACTTAGCTTATTGCCTGCCAGAATAAACAGTAATACTCTTCTATATCTCAAAAATATACCACGTTCCTGTCATTTCTAACAATCTATCCGAAAACGCTTTTAAATCCTTTTCTAATTTCCGTTTTTTCCTATCGGGAAAATTCTTTATACATACAGAAATCTCATTTTCTTCCCTCAATATTGTACATTTACCATTATAAATTTTATAACTATCAAAAATCCGCACAGTGTTCTGCATAACATTACATATTTTTTCATGCTCTCCATCTATATAAAATCTAAAAGTATAATCACAGCATTGGAGATTTGTACCACTGCTTCTCTTTTGAATATTCACTGTTCTAAACACCATATATTTCTTCCTCCTTTAAAACCCGTAAACAATTTGGCTTTTATTATAGTGTTAATTGTCATTTAAAATGATTTGGTGTTATGCTTCATCATATTTGACTTTAAAAAGGTTTTCTCCAAACAATTCATTAAAGAAAGGTCGTGATAACAATGTTTGAAAACAATAATGAAAATTACATATTAACCATTGAAGAAGCCTGCGAACAGTTAAGAATCGGAAAAAGCGGATTATACCAATTAATGAGAACAAAACAGCTAAAAGCATTTAAAATCGGTCGCAACTGGAAAATTCCCGCCTCCAGTATTTATGAATACATCAACAATAAATGCCTCGGAAAGTAATATACAAACCCATTTTCCCTATTTAAAAAGGCTTTCCCAAAATCGGAAAGCCTTAAAAATTACCTTTAATTTTTCTCTAACCATTGTTCTATTATGTATTTCCAATCTTGCCCATCCTGTAAAACTCTTAGGATTATCACTTCACACTTTTGCTGATCTATAACAAAAAATAAAAGATATGATTGTGATGGCATCAAATGAATATCATATCCCCGGTATTGAAATCCAATTGTCTCATATCCATTCGGAAATATCTTTAATTGATTAACTGCCATTTTTATCTTTTCTGAAAAACGTTTCCCTAGTCCTTTGTACTTAAACTCCCTCAAGATATATTCCTTTTTCTTACGAATATCATCTTTACTGCTATATGTGTATTTCACTGTAAACATCTTGTGTGCCATAAATCACCTATACTATATTGCATCAATTTCTGCCCATACTTCTTCTTCTGTTAAGACACGTCCATTTTCCATATCGTCAATTGCTTCATCTAATTTTGAAAACAATATCTCCATAGCCACATTTGTATCATTTGATGTTTCTTTTAATTTTATTGCTTCAATTGATGTCATAAACATTCTTCCTTTCAAAAGATATTTGTTTGGTTCTAGTATAACACACCACATTAAAAAAGAAACCCTAACACCACAAATTTTTATATTTTATTCCCTTTCTGCCTTCTCACAACAAGGTCATTTTCCAAAAAACGAGGTCAAAACGAGGTCAGAGCACCATTTATATCATCTTTTCTTTTCACACAAAAAGGGCTTTCCGAATTTCGGAAAGCCCTTGAATTTACTGAATAATCTATTAATTACTCAATGATAGAAGCTACACGACCAGAACCTACTGTACGTCCACCCTCACGGATAGCGAATGTAAGACCCTGCTCCATAGCAACCGGATGAATCAACTCAATCGTCATCTCAACGTTGTCACCAGGCATACACATCTCAGTACCAGAAGGTAACTCACAAACACCAGTTACATCAGTAGTACGGAAATAGAACTGTGGACGATAGTTGTTGAAGAATGGAGTATGACGTCCACCCTCGTCCTTAGTTAATACGTAAACCTGAGCAGTAAACTTCTTGTGGCAGGTTACAGAACCTGGAGCAGATAATACCTGTCCACGAACGATATCTGTTCTCTGGATACCACGAAGTAATGCACCAATGTTATCACCAGCCTGAGCCTCATCCAATAACTTACGGAACATCTCAATACCAGTTACAACAGTCTTCTGTGTATCTTCCTTAACACCAATGATTTCAACTTCCTCATTCAGATGAAGAGTACCACGCTCTACTCTACCAGTAGCAACTGTACCACGACCAGTAATGGTGAATACGTCCTCTACAGGCATCAAGAATGGCTGATCAGTAGCACGCTGTGGATCTGGAATATGAGAATCAACAGTATCCATTAATTCCATAATCTTGTCGCCCCACTCGCTGTTCGGATCTTCCAGAGCCTTTAATGCAGAACCCTTGATGATTGGGCAATCAGTGAACTCATACTCCTCTAACTGCTCTGTAATCTCCATCTCTACAAGCTCTAATAACTCCTCATCATCAACCATATCACACTTATTCATGAATACTACGATATAAGGTACACCTACCTGACGGGATAATAAGATATGCTCCTTGGTCTGAGCCATAACACCGTCTGTTGCAGCTACTACTAAGATAGCTCCATCCATCTGTGCAGCACCAGTGATCATGTTCTTTACATAATCAGCATGGCCTGGACAGTCAACGTGTGCGTAATGTCTCTTATCTGTCTCATACTCAACGTGAGCAGTAGAGATTGTGATACCACGCTCTCTCTCCTCTGGAGCCTTATCGATATTCTCAAAATCAACTGCTGCGTTACCCTCTACTCTTGCTGCAAGAGTCTTAGTGATTGCTGCAGTTAAAGTAGTCTTACCATGATCGACGTGACCGATAGTACCGATGTTACAATGTGGTTTGCTACGATTAAACTTTTCCTTAGCCATTTTTAAAGTCCTCCTTTTAATTGCGCCCCTTGGGCTTATCATTATTTTATACCCTAACTAATGCACCAGCCACACTGGTACGCCGAAAGGCATGGGAAATCCCACGATTAGTTAGAATTATATTATATTTTTCAAAAATTTTCAAGTATAATTAAAGGATTATACTACTCCTTTCGATTATTTGCTGTGAGCAGCAACAATCTTGTCCTGAACAGACTTTGGAACTGGCAAATACTTCTCAAAGAACATAGAGTAATTACCACGACCCTGTGTGCTGGAACGAAGCTCAGTAGAATAACCGAACATCTCAGCCAAAGGAACGAATGCACGAACAATCTTTCCTCCACCGATATCGTCCATACCCTCAATCTGTCCACGCTTTGCATTCAGGCTTCCGATAACATCGCCCATGTACTCCTCAGGCATAGTTACCTCAACCTTCATGATTGGCTCTAACAGTACAGGGTCACCCTTCTTCATTGCATCCTTAAATGCCATGGAACCAGCAATATGGAATGCCATCTCCGAAGAATCGACCTCATGGTAAGAACCATCATATACGTTAGCGTATACACCAAGTACTGGGAAGCCTGCAAGAATACCAGCCTGTGCTGCTTCCTCAATACCTTCACCAACAGCCGGGATGTATTCCTTCGGAATCGCACCACCAACGACGGTAGACTCAAACTTAAAGGTCTCCTCACCGTTCGGATCCATTGGCTCAAATTTAACTTTACAGTGACCGTACTGACCACGACCACCAGACTGCTTAGCATACTTACTGTCTACCTCAACAGCCTTCGTAAAGGTCTCCTTGTATGCAACCTGAGGTGCACCAACATTTGCCTCTACCTTAAACTCACGGAGCAGACGGTCAACGATGACATCAAGATGAAGCTCACCCATACCTGCAATAATAGTCTGTCCGGTTTCCTTATCCGTATGTGCACGGAAGGTAGGATCCTCCTCTGCCAGCTTCGCCAAAGCTTCACCCATCTTACCCTGGTCATTCTTTGTCTTAGGCTCGATTGCAAGCTCGATAACCGGCTCTGGGAATTCCATTGACTCTAAGATTACCGGATGCTGCTCATCACAGATTGTATCACCGGTAGTCGTTAATTTAAATCCTACCGCTGCTGCGATATCACCAGAATACACCTTGTCAATCTCTGTACGTTTATTCGCATGCATCTGAACGATACGTCCTACACGCTCTTTCTTACCCTTTGTAGCATTTAACACATAAGAACCAGAATTCATGGTACCAGAATACACACGGAAGAAAGCTAACTTTCCTACGAATGGGTCTGTCATAATCTTAAATGCCAATGCAGAGAATGGCTCCTCATCAGAGGACTTACGGGTAACCTCATTACCATCCTCATCTACACCTGTGATATCAGGAATGTCTGTCGGTGCCGGCATAAACTCAATCACACCATCCAGCATCTTTTGTACACCCTTGTTCTTATAAGCAGAACCACAGTATACAGGAACTGCCTCACAGGCAATGGTACCCTTACGAAGAACAGCCTTTAATTCATCAATAGTAGGCTCCTCACCCTCAAGGTACTTCTCCATCAAATCGTCATCCATCTCACAGATTTTCTCGATTAAATTCTCATGCCATTCATTAGCAAGGTCCTTTAAATCATCTGGAATCTCTGCAATCTCGATGTCCTCACCCTTATCATCTTTGTATAAATATGCATCCATCTCGAACAAATCAATCAATCCGGCAAAATCATCTTCCTTACCGATTGGAATCTGTACAGGGATAGCATTCTTGCCCAGACGGTCAATAATTGTCTGAACAGACATAAAAAAGTCTGCACCCATTTTATCCATCTTGTTGATGAATGCCATACGGGGTACATTATAGGTGTCAGCCTGACGCCATACATTCTCTGACTGTGGCTCAACACCTGCCTTCGCATCAAATACACCAACTGCACCATCTAATACACGAAGGGAACGCTCAACCTCAACAGTGAAGTCAACGTGGCCCGGAGTATCGATGATGTTAATGCGGTGCTCTAACGCTCCGTCCTTTGCCTTATGATGATCCTCTAATGTCCAGTGACAGGTTGTCGCAGCAGATGTGATAGTAATACCACGCTCCTGCTCCTGCTCCATCCAGTCCATGGTAGAAGCACCATCATGGGTCTCACCAATTTTATAGTTTACACCAGTATAATAGAGGATACGCTCTGTTAATGTTGTCTTACCAGCATCGATATGAGCCATGATACCAATATTTCTGGTTCTATCTAACGGATATTCTCTTCCAGCCAAGATTTTCTCCTCCTTCTACTAGAATCTGTAATGTGCAAATGCCTTGTTAGCCTCTGCCATTTTATGCATATCTTCTTTCTTCTTTACAGAAGCACCAGTATTATTCGATGCATCTAAGATTTCCTTTGCCAGACGCTCTTCCATCGTTTTCTCACTTCTCTTACGAGAATATAAAGTCAACCAGCGAAGTGCTAATGCCTGACGTCTATCTTCGCGAACCTCAATCGGTACCTGATAAGTAGCACCACCGATACGGCGTGCCTTTACCTCTAACTCTGGCATGATATTATTCATAGCATCTGTAAATACTTCCATAGCATCCTTACCAGTCTCATTGGCAATGCGGTCAAATGCGTTGTACACAATCTTCTGTGCAACACCCTTCTTACCATCTAACATAATGTTATTGATAAGCTTGGTAACCACGGTATTCTTGTAAATCGGATCCGCTAATACTTCTCTCTTTGCAATATGTCCTTTACGTGGCACGGTTCTTCCCTCCTTAATAATAATTAATTCTTCGGTACTCGGTCTTTTAAACCGTTCGTGCGGGTAATAACGTTACTCTATTCCTGCAACCTACAGGTAAATATCGCTTTCTCCAGCACTTGTACAAACTGTCACCCGTTAAGCAGTGAAAGGCCTATTTCTTAGGTCTCTTTGCACCATACTTAGAACGAGCCTGCTTTCTGTTCGCAACACCTGCGGTATCAAGAGTACCACGAACGATGTGGTATCTACAACCAGGTAAATCCTTTACTCTTCCTCCACGAATCAGAACAACACTATGCTCCTGAAGGTTGTGACCTTCGCCCGGAATATAGCTTGTTACTTCGATTCCGTTAGAAAGACGCACTCTGGCAATCTTACGAAGTGCTGAGTTCGGCTTCTTAGGTGTAGCGGTCTTAACTGCAGTACAAACACCTCTCTTCTGAGGAGCAGCAGTATCAGTTGGCTTCTTCTTTAAAGAGTTGAAACCCTTCTGTAAAGCTGGTGCAGTAGACTTCTTCGTTACAGTCTGTCTTCCTTTTCTAACTAACTGGTTAAATGTTGGCATGTTTTCACCTCCTGCGATATTATTCTAGGTTGCTTAATTGCAATCAAAACACGCGTAGATTTCTACGCATGCTTGTTCATTTTACCCACTTTCCCCCATATTGTCAAGGGTTTCTTTTATTTTTCCACTAAATTGGCAATCCATACACCCTTTCTTATCATTCCATAACCAATTGCAATTTTTATCAAATCCAATGCCTGGACCACTGCATAGATTGGAAGAATAGGAAGCTCTGTAAAAATACACAGCACCAATGCCACTGGCACAGAACAAACCCAGCTAAACACACTATCAAAAAGAAATGTAACAAAGGTCTTGCCACCGCACCGCAGCGTAAAATATATAGCATTCAAATACCCCTGCACCGGAAAAAACAGTGCTGAGATAACAATAAACCAGCTCGCCATATTCCGCACCTGCATGCTTGTGTCATAGAATTTCGGAAAAACAAATGCTACCGCAATCAAGGCTACTGCAAACAGTGAGCTTACAAATGCCGTAAAATGCATCAGGCTTTTGCTTCCCTGCTTTGCTTTATCAAATTGTGATGCCCCAAGATACTGTCCAACAATAACCCCTACCGCAGAGCCAAGAGACACAAAGGATATATTAAGCAGGTTACAAATTGTATTGGATATATTAATTCCCGCCACAACATTAAGTCCTCGAAGAGAATAACATTGTGTAAGCACCGCAACACCTCCTGCCCACAAAAACTCATTACAGAAGATAGGAAATCCCTTTTTCGCCATAGTAATACAAAGTGCCTTCGGAACCTTAAGGCTTTTGTATATACCTTGCAAAAAGTGATGCTTTTTCCCTTGGATATGGCTCCAGATTATCACAACACTACACTCTACAACCCGAGCTGCAACAGTAGCAATTGCTGCCCCCTCAGTACCAAGCCTTGGCATACCAAGCTTACCAAATATCAAAATATAGTTAAGTCCCACGTCCACCAAAACGGATATCATTCCGGCAACCATTGGCTTTACCGTTTCCCCTGTTTCTCTCAGGCTCGTTGCATAAACCTGCGTCAAGGCAAACGGAAATAAATTGAGCATCATGATATGCAGATAATTCCTGCCGTAATTTAATGTAGCCTGTGCATCGAGTGTTTTACTTTCTCCATGCAGATAAAGCTCAATTAAATTGCCGCCAAATAAAGAAAACATCAAGCAGCCAAGCACAACGCAGAACAAAGCAATCCACAGCTTAAAGCGAAAAGTACTTCTAAATCCTTTCGTATCCCCACTTCCATAAAACTGTGCCCCATAAATCCCCGGACCAGATAATCCGCCAAAAATAGCAAGGTTATTTACAAATATTAATTGGTTGGCAATTGCAACCCCGGTAACAGATTCCGTTCCTAAGCTTCCCACCATCACGTTATCTACCAGTCCAACCATATTTGTAATTCCGTTCTGTACCATCATGGGAATTGCCAAGGTCAAAGCCTTTTTGTATATCTCCCTGTTTTTTATGTTCATACTGTCACCTTCCTTTCTAATACAAAAAGACTGTCCGCATTAAGCCAGACAGTCTTTTTTCTGATTGATTTATTATATATCCGATAAATTATCTTTACTCGTTCGTCTCCTCCGTCACTAATTCCTTCGTGTCCTCAGATACCTCAAACGTCTCTCCGCTTTCAGAAAACTCTGCCGCCGCTGCTGTATCTACAGCATCCACATCAAAGTCCTCACCGAAATCAATTTCATCCTCCAAACCGATTTCTTCTACATCTGTATCCAGCTTCACAGAGCGGTACCGCTTCATACCAGTACCTGCCGGAATGAGCTTACCGATTAAGACATTCTCCTTCAAACCATTTAACGGATCGGTTTTGCCCTTGATTGCGGCTTCTGTTAAAACCTTTGTCGTCTCCTGGAAGGATGCGGCTGACAGGAAGGAATCTGTTGCAAGAGAAGCCTTCGTAATACCAAGCATTACCTGTGTTCCCTGAGCCGGTTCTAAGCCCTGCTCAAGCATCCGCTTGTTGGTCTCCTCAAATTCCAATACACTTACCTGCATACCCGGAAGATAATTCGTATCTCCACTTTCAAATATCTTAATCTTCTTTAGCATCTGCCGTACGATAATCTCGATATGCTTATCGTTGATATCTACACCCTGCAAACGGTATACACGCTGTACTTCACGAAGCATGTAATCCTGAACTGCACGCACATTTTTAATCTTTAAGATATCATGTGGATTGACAGAACCCTCCGTCAGCTCATCACCAGCCTCAAGTACCTGTCCGTCCATTACCTTAATACGTGAACCATAAGGAATCAAATATGCCTTGGATTCTCCAGTCTCATCGTTGGTTACTACAACCTCACGCTTCTGCTTCACCTCACGAAGTTCAACCTTACCGCCAAACTCAGCAAGAATTGCAAGTCCCTTCGGCTTACGTGCCTCAAATAACTCCTCGACACGAGGAAGACCCTGTGTGATATCATCACCACCGGCAACTCCACCTGCATGGAAGTTACGCATGGTAAGCTGGGTACCCGGCTCACCGATAGACTGGGCTGCAATAATACCAACTGCCTCACCAACCTGTACCATCTGTCCTGTTGCCATGTTTGCACCATAGCACTTCGCACAGACACCACTGTGAGACTGACAGGTTAAAATCATACGAATCTTAATCTTCTCATAACCCGCTGCAATAATCTTATCTGCACGCTGCGGTGTAATCATGTGATTACGCTTTACAATCATCTCTCCCGTCTTCGGGTCATTGATTGTCTCCGCCGCATATCTGCCAAGAATACGGTCCCGGAAGCTTTCAATTGTCTCACGGCCATCCATGAATGCTTCCACTTCCATTCCCGGAATCTCCTCAGCACCTAAAGCACAATCCACTTCACGGATTACGATATCCTGCGATACATCCACCAATCGTCTGGTCAGATAACCGGAATCGGCGGTACGAAGCGCAGTATCGGAAAGTCCCTTACGGGCACCATGAGCAGAAATGAAGTACTCCAATACGTCCAATCCCTCACGGAAGTTTGACTTAATCGGCAATTCAATCGTACGTCCCAAGGTATCCGCCATCAATCCACGCATACCTGCCAGCTGCTTAATCTGCTGGTTGGAACCACGGGCTCCGGAATCTGCCATCATAAAGATATTATTATATTTATCTAATCCATTAATCAAATCATCAGTTAACTGATTGTCTGCCTTAAACCATGTGTTAATAACTGCCTGATAACGCTCCTGTTCCGTCATCAGACCACGGCGGTACTGTCTCGTCAAGTCATCCACCGTCTTCTGTGCCTGTGCCAGAATCTCTGGCTTTGAAGCAGGTACGGTCATATCGGAAATGGATACCGTCATCGCTGCTCTTGTAGAATACTGATAGCCCAGACTCTTAATGCTGTCAAGCGTCTCAGCCGTATCCGTAGCACCATGGAAATTAATACATTTATCAAGGATATTCTTAAGCTGTTTCTTACCAACAAGAAAATCAATCTCAAGCTTTAATAGGTTCTCTTTCACAGAACGGTCTACAAATCCCAAATCCTGTGGAATAATCTCATTAAATATAAGACGTCCTACTGTACAGTCTACAACCTGTGATATCGGCTTGCCCTCTTCGTCTACACCATGTCTTCTTACCTTAATTCTGGAATGAAGGGTTACTACCTTATTCTCATAAGCTAAAATTGCCTCATTCTCAGACTTAAAGAACTTACCTTCACCCTTTACTCCCGGCTTATCCATCGTCAGATAATAAATACCAAGCACCATATCCTGTGAAGGAACCGCCACTGGTCCACCATCTGATGGCTTTAACAGGTTGTTTGGAGAAAGTAATAGGAACCGGCATTCCGCCTGCGCTTCCACAGACAGTGGAAGATGCACTGCCATCTGGTCCCCATCGAAATCGGCATTGTATGCGGTACATACCAATGGATGCAGCTTAATTGCCTTACCCTCTACCAGCACCGGCTCAAATGCCTGAATACCAAGACGGTGAAGGGTAGGAGCACGGTTTAACATAACCGGATGCTCTTTAATGACATCCTCCAATACATCCCATACATCATCCTCAAGCTTCTCGACCTTTTTCTTCGCCTGCTTGATGTTATGCACATCATCCTTGCGGGCAACTAACTCCTTCATTACAAAAGGCTTAAATAACTCAATCGCCATCTCCTTTGGCAGACCGCACTGGTAAATCTTAAGCTCCGGACCTACCACGATTACGGAACGTCCGGAATAATCCACACGCTTACCAAGCAGATTCTGACGGAAACGACCCTGTTTACCCTTTAACATATCGGAAAGAGACTTTAAGGCACGGTTACCCGGTCCGGTTACCGGACGTCCACGACGCCCATTATCAATCAGGGCATCTACTGCCTCCTGAAGCATACGCTTCTCATTTCTAACAATCATATCCGGTGCATCAAGCTCTAATAACTTCTTTAAACGGTTATTACGATTGATGATACGACGGTACAAATCATTTAAATCGGAGGTTGCAAACCGGCCTCCATCCAACTGAACCATCGGACGCAAATCCGGTGGAATAACCGGAACTACATCAAGAATCATCCACTCTGGCTTATTGTTCGAGTTGCGGAATGCCTCCACTACCTCTAAACGCTTAATAATCTTAGCCTGCTTCTGATTCTGTGGAGTGGAGTTTTTAAGCTCCTCCTTTAACACTCTGGCTTCCTCATCCAAATCCACCTGAGAGAGCAACAGCTTGATTGCCTCTGCTCCTGTTCCCGCTGTAAAGGCATCATAACCAAATTCCTCCTCTGCCATGCGGTACTCCTCATCGGAAATAACCTGTCTCTTCTGAAAATTAGACTGTCCCGGGTCTGTTACAATATAAGCTGCAAAATACAACACCTTCTCCAAGGATTTTGGAGTAATATCTAACATTAACGCAATCCGGGATGGAATGCCCTTAAAATACCATATATGAGATACCGGTGCAGCCAGCTTAATGTGTCCCATACGCTCACGACGCACACTGGACTTGGTAATCTCAACACCACATTTATCACATACAAGACCTTTATATCTTACCTTCTTATACTTGCCACAGTGACACTCCCAATCCTTCTGCGGTCCAAAAATACGCTCACAGAACAATCCGTCCTTCTCTGGCTTTAAGGTTCTATAATTGATGGTCTCCGGCTTTAATACCTCACCTCTGGACCATTCTAAAATTTTCTCTGGAGAAGCTAACCCGATTTGAATGGCATCAAATCTCAATTGTTCCTCATTCTGCTGATTCATATCTGACATCTAAGGTTCTCCTTTCTACTCGTTATCCATGTCGCCTACCGGAACAGCATCGTCTAAGTCGGAACCATAGACATCATCGCCATCCTCTAAATCGCCAGTTTCATAACCATTTTCCTTAAATTCCTCTTCCACATCCTGCTGGGAAGCAGCCGCGTTATCGCTAATCATGGAAACGGTCTCCGGATTACGAGTACTATAATCAACATTTTCCTGAAGCTCTACGATGTTACCGTCCTCATCTAACACATTAATATCTAATGCCAATGACTGGAACTCCTTTAACAATACCTTAAAGGACTCTGGAACACCCGGCTCCTGAATATTCTCACCCTTGATAATGGATTCATAGGTCTTCACACGACCTACCACATCATCGGATTTCACAGTTAAAATCTCCTGCAAGGTATACGCAGCACCGTAAGCCTCCAGTGCCCATACCTCCATCTCTCCGAAACGCTGTCCACCAATCTGCGCCTTACCACCCAGAGGCTGCTGGGTTACTAAGGAGTATGGTCCGGTAGAACGTGCATGAATCTTATCATCTACCAGATGGTGAAGCTTCAGATAATGCATAAAGCCAATGGTTACCGGACTATCAAATTCCTCTCCGGTACGGCCATCACGAAGCTGTACCTTACCGGTACGGTCAATCGGTACACCCTTCCATTCCTCTCTGTGGTCAAGGTGAGCATGTAAATAATCCATGACATCATCATTTACCTTGTCGCCCCAACGCTCCTCAAATACATCCCACTCTTCGTTGGCATAATCATTCGCCATCTCCAGAGTGTCCATAATATCATTCTCATTCGCTCCGTTAAAGATTGGCGTAGAAACATTCAAACCTAACACCTTTGCAGCTAAGCTTAAGTGAATCTCCAATACCTGTCCAATATTCATACGGGAAGGTACACCAAGTGGATTTAATACAATATCAAGTGGACGCCCGTTTGGTAAAAACGGCATATCCTCTACTGGTAAAATGCGGGAAATAACACCCTTGTTACCGTGACGGCCCGCCATCTTATCACCAACGCTAATCTTACGCTTCTGTGCAATATAGACATTGACCGATTTGTTGACGCCCGGTCCCATCTCATCCTTATTCTCACGGGTAAATACCTGTGTACTCATAATGACACCATAAGCACCATGAGGAACACGAAGGGAGGTATCCCGAACCTCTCTTGCCTTCTCTCCAAAAATGGCACGCAGCAAACGCTCCTCCGCAGTAAGCTCTGTCTCTCCCTTAGGAGTAACCTTACCAACCAGAATATCACCGGCACGTACTTCAGCACCCACACGGATGATACCATTTTCATCTAAGTCCTTTAACACATCCTCGCCAAGACCAGCCAAATCCTTTGTAATCTCCTCCGGTCCAAGCTTGGTGTCTCTCGCTTCTGCTACATATTTCTCGATGTGAACGGAGGTATAGACATCATCCTGTACCATACGCTCACTCATCAATACTGCATCCTCGTAATTGTAACCTTCCCAGGTCATAAATCCAATCAATGGATTCTTACCAAGAGCAATCTCACCGTTCTTGGTGGAGGCACCATCTGCGATAACCTCACCCTTCTTTACGGTATCTCCCTTAAACACAATTGGTCTCTGGTTCATACAGTTACTCTGATTACTTCTTGCAAACTTAATTAAATTATAGACATCTTTATTGCCATCCTCTGTGCGGACAACAATCTGTGTGCTGGAGGAAATCTCAACCACACCATCATGCCTTGCCACGATACAGACACCGGAATCCACCGCTGCCTTGCCCTCCATACCGGTTCCGACAACAGGAGCCTCGGTAATCAAAAGCGGCACTGCCTGACGCTGCATGTTGGAACCCATCAGTGCACGGTTCGCATCATCGTTCTCTAAGAACGGAATCATGGAGGTTGCCACAGAGAATACCATCCGGGGCGATACGTCCATCAAATCAATTCTCGACTTCGCAAACTCCGTCGTCTCCTCACGGTAACGGCCGGAAACATTCTTATTAATAAAATATCCATTTTCGTCAAGCTTCTCATTCGCCTGTGCAACGACAAAGTTGTCCTCTTCATCGGCAGTCAGATAAATTACCTCATCGGTAACCCTTGGATTCTTAGGATCGCTCTTATCACACTTTAAATATGGTGCTTCTACAAATCCATACTCATTTATTCTTGCATAGGTTGCAAGAGAGTTAATCAAACCGATATTCGGACCCTCGGGAGTCTCAATCGGACACATACGTCCATAGTGGGTATAGTGTACGTCACGCACCTCAAAACCAGCACGGTCACGGCTCAAACCACCCGGTCCCAATGCAGATAAACGACGCTTATGTGTCAGCTCGGAAAGCGGATTGTTCTGATCCATAAACTGTGACAACTGGGAGCTTCCAAAGAACTCCTTAATCGCACCAGTCACCGGCTTAATATTGATGAGGGACTGAATCGTAATATTCTCCTCATCCATTGTCTGCATCTTTTCCTTGACCATACGCTCTAAACGGGTCAGTCCCACACGGTACTGATTCTGTAACAGCTCTCCCACCGCACGGATACGGCGGTTACCCAAATGGTCAATATCATCAAAGTTACCAAGTCCATACTGTAAATGAATATTGTAGTTGATAGAGGCGAAAATATCCTCAATCGTTATATGCTTTGGAATCAGTTCTGCCACATTACGCTCAATTGCCTTCTTCAAAGCTGCCTCATCAGAGCCAAACTCCTCTAATAATTTCTTCAGCTCCGGATAATATACCTCTTCCGTAATACCAAGGGCACGGGCTTCCTTCTCATCTATATCTACCCACTTGGTAATATCTACCATCTTATTACTTAATACTTTAACAGCAGAGGTTCCCTTCTCTGGATCCTCATACTCTACCATAATATAGTCAATTGCAGAATACTGCATCTTATCAGCCAGCTCAATGGTAATCTCTGTTCCAGCAGCAACCAGCACCTCGCCCGTTGTCGGGTCGATAGCATCCTCCGCCAGAATAAAACCATTGGTACGGTTTCTAAAGGACAGCTTCTTGTTGAATTTATAACGGCCGACCTTTGCCAAATCATACTTAGAGGCATCAAAAAACATACCATGTATCAGATTGTGTGCATTGTCCTCGGAAAATGGGTCTCCCGGCTTAATCTTCTTATAAAGCTCCTCCAGACCACTCTTATAATCCGTAGATGGGTCCTTCTCAAGCGTTGCCGCAAGCTTGACATCCTCACCAAACAAATCCAAAATCTCGGCATTCGTGCCTACGCCTAACGCACGAATCAGTACGGTCACCGGAACCTTACGGGTACGGTCAACACGCACATAAAATACATCGTTGGAATCTGTCTCATACTCCAGCCATGCACCACGGTTCGGAATAACCTGTGAATTATATAAAGACTTACCAATCTTATCCTTGCCCTCTGTAAAATAAACTCCCGGCGAACGCACTAACTGGCTTACAATAACTCGTTCTGCACCATTTATCACAAAGGTACCAGTCTCGGTCATCATCGGTAACTCACCCATGAAAATTTCATTCTCCAAAATCTCATCGGATTCTTCCTTCATGTTACGCAATGCAAGCTTAACCTTTAATGGTACAGCATAGGTTACGCCATATTCCTTACACTGCTCAATCGTATATTTAATTTCATCATAGGAAAAATGATGGCTGACATACGACAGACTGAAATCACCACTCCGGTCCTCAATCGGCATTACATCGTGGAACGCTTCCTTCAAGCCTTCCTCAAGAAACCACTGATAAGAATCCTTCTGGACTTCAATCAAATTAGGCATATCAAGAACTTCTTTTTTACGAGCGTAACTGATGCGGTTACCCTTGCCTGACTCGATTAGATTGATTCTGCTTTTCTTCATTGAGTTTTTCACCTCTTATATATTAGTGTGTATCTTTTATATAAGTTCCCCGCAATAAACGATTAGTGCATAATAACCCATATTGATACATTTTCTTATATTATCACAATAGTCAAGGATTGTCAAATAACTTTTTGGCAGTTTTGTGGTAAATCTGACCACGTTACTCTCGCGTGTCTCCCTAGTACACAAAAAATCCGGTGGAACTATCCACCGGATTCTAAATAATAAACCTTGCTTTGTATAGCGGCTTGCAATTACTTTAATGTAACCTTAGCACCTTCAGCCTCTAACTTCGTCTTAATCTCCTCAGCCTCGTCCTTAGAAGCACCCTCCTTAACTACCTTAGGAGCACCGTCTACAACTTCCTTTGCTTCCTTAAGACCTAAACCAGTTACTTCACGAACAACCTTGATAACCTTAACCTTGTTTGCACCAACCTCGGTTAACTCTACATCAAACTCGTCCTTCTCTGCTGCTGCGTCGCCGCCTGCTGCACCACCTGCTGCTGCTACAACAACACCTGCTGCTGCAGAAACACCAAACTCTTCCTCACAAGCCTTTACTAAATCATTTAATTCTAATACTGATAACTCTTTGATAGCATCAATTAATTCCTGGGTTGACATTGCCATAATCTTATTCCTCCATATTCTTATAAATTATTATTTTGTGCTACGCACACATACTGATATCACCTTCGTGATAAAGTCTCCTATGCCTCAGCTTCCTTGCTCTCAGCAATCTGCTTAATAACACGAGCAAAGTTGGCAATTGGTGACTGAATGCTTCCAAGCAACTTGGAAAGCAGCTCTTCCTTGGATGGGATATTGGATAACATCTCGATACCCGCCTTATCATAGTAAACACCATCCACAACACCAGACTTAACCTCTAACGCTGGTGCATCCTTAGCAAACTTGCAAAGGAAACGTGCAGGAGCGGTTGCATCTGTCTTAGAGATTGCCAAAGCAGTCGGACCTTCTAAATCCTTAACGATTTCTTCTAATTCCGTCCCCTTAACTGCTAAGTTTACCATTGTGTTCTTGTAAACCTTGTAAATTACTTCATTCTCTCTTAACTGCTTGCGAAGCTTTGTATCCTGCTCTACAGTCAAGCCACGGTAATCTACCAATACAACAGCCTGGGCATCTGCCAAATTAGCCTTAATCTCTTCTACGATTGGTTGTTTTAATTCAATCTTAGCCACGGTTCATTCCTCCTATATTTATTTTAACCGCACGCATATAAAAAGCTCCCTGTCCGAAAACAAGAAGCGTAAGAATCATACAAATAAATATTCATAGTGAATCATTACATCCTCGGTAGGCGTAACTACTTACATCGCCAGGCGATACCTACTGTCTTCGGCGGTTAATCCTTTGGTATAATACACTATTCCAATGTGGTTGTCAACCATTTTTTATGATTGCCCTACTATATGATTTATATTTTAAATAAGGAAAACAATCTACCAAAATTGACATGAAAATATATCTTAAAGCATCCTTTTTGTCGGTTGTTTTTTTAGTATTTCTATATTATAATATAAATCAATAAAAATTGACAAAATTCAACATAAGATAAAATAATATATGAATATAACAATAGTAATGAGACATGCATATTAGAAAGGAGAAATGAAATGAAACAGAACATAATTATAAAAGAAACGGGAATTTATACACCTGCGAATGAAATAAACAACGATTATTTTGCAGAACATTTTAGAAGATTAGGGGTAGATGCGACAGGACTTATGGAACATTTACATCGTCACAAGAGATATTTTGCAGACCGGGACGAATCCTCTCTTTCCATGGGATACGAAGCAGCGAAGAATGTATTAGAGAAAGCAGATGTTTCACCAGCCGATTTGGATATGATTGTGTTTGCTTCCGATACACCCGAGTATACATCACCAACGAATGCATTAAAATTAAACCATTTATTAAATGCAAAGAATGCACATAGAGTATACGATATAAATTGTAATTGTATTGGAATGCTGGTTGCAATGGATACCATCGCTGCATACGCAAAGCAGAACCCATCCATAAAAAAGATACTGCTGGTAGGAAGTATGCATGTCAGTTCCGTCGTTAATTACAAGGATTCCGTCGTATATCCTAATTTCGGAGATTCCGCAGCGGCAATTCTATTAGAAAATGTTCAGGAAGAACAAAGCCGCGGAATCCTGTCAGCAACGTATTTTACGGATTCCAACTATCATGACACCATTGTTTTACCAGCATGCGGTCATTCAAAAGAGCTTTTATATGAAGTGCCAAAGGAAAACCGAAGATTGCAGTGGACCCCCTTCGATTTCAACTTTTTATCGGACAACTGGACGAAAATCATTGAGCAATTATTAGAGGAACATTCTATTTCCGTGGAGGATATTTCCTATTTTATCTTTTCACAGTTTTCAGATGCGGATAATTTGTTAACCTTGGAGAAATTAGGAGCAGACAAAGACAAGTACATATTCGTCGGAGATAAATATGGCTATACTGGAGTATCCAGTCCAATTATGGCATTAAATGAAATTAGAGATGATTTAAAGGAGGATAGTTATCTTATTTTTTGTTCTGTTGCTGCCGGCTACTCGATGAATGCAATTTTATACAGGACATAAATTCTTTCTTTACAGCTTAAAAATGAATAAAAGGGATTGAAATGAAACCAGAATTACTTCGAATTTACTAATTTAAAATGCAGAAATAAGGAGGTATATATATGGGAAATGAAATCTTACAGGAATATCGAAAAAAAGCAGTACTATTTTTAATTGTAATTATTATGATTAGTGCAACAGCAGCAGCAATCGCATTTCCTATTATGAAAGGCATTGGCTTATATCCAACCGTTTCATGGATGCTGCTTATCGTTTTTGAAATGGTTATTATTGCCGAAGATATAATAAGCATTGTTCTGATTAGAAGGAGCAAACAGCAAAGTGAAGCCTTCCAGAATCTGGTAAAGATTTATCTCATTGTGGTTCAGGGATTGAATCTAAATCTCATCACATGGTTTTTTCCCTCCAAGGAGTCGTGGATGTTTGCTTTCTATTTCCTGATTCTGATGGCAATTTTTCTGGATATGAAAGTGAGTGCTGTTTGCTGCGGGATTGATTTTGTTTCAATGATTATTTTATTTTTATTCAATCCAGTCACTCGTCCTGTTGACACCATGTTTATTTCAGATAGTATTCTTCGGGCAATTTGCATTTTGATGAGTTTAGCAGGTGTTCTTATTTTCCTTGCATTTGTAAATCGTTTTCTTTTGAATGCAAAAAAAGAGCAGCTGGAGAAAAACAACGAAAAGGTAGAGAATGTATTAACGCGGGTGTCCTATATTTCACAAGAATTAGGTGAGGCTAGCAACTCCCTTGTTGCCACCTCGCAATCAGAAAGTGCTTCTACAGAAGAGCTTTCTGCCATTAGCTCTAATCTGCTAGATAGCAACAAAAGTATGCTTGAAAAATCTACACAGAGCAAAGATAATCTGGCCAATCTGAAGAACAGTAATCAGAATATGGAAACAAAGATGCAGGAAGTAGGTCAGATTTCACAAAAACTGGTAGAGCTCTCTACGTCTAGCGAAAGAGATTTAAATCAGTTAATGGAAACGAGCGAAATTGTAGAGGAGTCTACAAAACAGACGGTTCGCGTAACAGATAAGCTATTAGAGGAAGCTCAGGAAATTGGGAAAACATTGGAAATCATTGATGAGATTGCTGGTTCCATTAATCTGCTGGCATTAAATGCATCCATTGAGGCAGCGCGGGCAGGCGATGCGGGTAGAGGCTTTGCCGTAGTTGCACAGGAGGTTGGACATTTGGCAGAAAGCACAAAAGCGTCTCTTCAAAATGTAGATGAGGTTGTTTCCAGAGTACAGAATGGTACAAGTGAAGTGGTGAAATTTATTAATGACAACTCAAAGCAACTGATAGACCAGAATGCACTCATCGTAGAAACGGTAAAGGGAATCCAGAGTATAATAGGGCTTTTAAAAGAAGCAGAAGCGGCTGTCAATGCAGCAGATACCATGCAGGAAGAGCAAAACCGTATTATCCAGAAGACCGTAGAGATAAATGAGGATATTGCTCAACGTATTAATCAGGAATATGAAGAGTTTGCCAACATATCAGGCATGGTACAAAATAACGCAGAAGAGATTGGAATGCTATCGGAACAGATAGATACCATTAATTCTATGATTATCGAGTTAGAGAAGATGCTGGATTTATAATATCCAGCATATCTCCTACACGATGCCAGAAGGTGTGGTGCTGCTTCACCTTATCATGTCCATTCCTTGCTATCCTTCCCCGCTCTTCTTCGTGGTTCAGGTAATAATCAATCTTACAAAGCATATCCTCCTCACTTTCATAGTACACAAAATCCTCTCCCGCAACAAAATAATCAAAGAAGTCTGCCTGATAGTTTGTGAGCAGGAAGCCTCCGGCTCCCATAATATCAAAGGCTCTCAACGGTATTCCGGAACGAATGCTTCTAAGGCTGATATTTAAGTTAATCTTGCTATAGCGAAATACGGCTGGCATGCTCTCCTCCCAATCAATGGCACCAATATATTGTGCCTTGGGCATGTCCTTTGGCTGGTTGTGGGTGTAGAGCTTTAAGGGAAAGCGTTCCGAAATCTTAGTCAGTAACTGTTTTCTCTCCAGGGACGTAAGTTTGCGGTCTATCACATACTGGGAATAAAAATAGGAAAGACTTTCCACGCCGTCCGGCTGGGGTGCATAGGGAAGCTTCTTTTGCATGGCGGTTAGTATTTCAGGGGTCAGTATCTCCTCGACGAAGGAATAACCCTGCACCCTCATCTGTGCATCCATCAAAGCATCCAGATAACCCTTCGCATAATCATCAAGTCCTGTCATACGGTCAAACAGATTGTGCCCTTCATCATACATAGAGCCGACAAAGGATACCTCTGCACTTACCCTGTCCACTGCCTGCTCTGGAACAACGAGACGGTCAAGCCTCTTTACATTGACGGCAAGGGGAAGATAATAGACGGTATCAATTCCTCCCTGCTTAAGCTCCAGATACGTCGCCTTATCGAACAAAAATACATAGTTGCATGGATTTAAAATCGTGGTTGAATACAGAGCAACATGGGGATTATCATATACATAGGAAAGATATCTGATTCCCATTTCATTGCACCCCTTTGACAGTGCAGGGTAATAGTTAAAGGAGAACACAAAGGCATACTCCTTCCCCTTAAGGAGTTCATGAAACCAGCAATCGAAGGAGACATCCTCCCGGTTATAGACACTATCCTGATAAAACTCCTCTATTTCAAAGCCATACTCCTTAAACGCTTCCTTCATATCCTCCTTCGCAAAAGAAGGGGAATCTAAAAAGAGGATTTTATTGGAAGCTTTTGTATTGTATTGCTTCTTAATTATTTCTTCTTTTTCTACTATAGATGCTTTCACCATATATTTCTCTCCCACTTTTTCATTCTACAACTATATACCATTTTACTAACGATACTGCCAAGCTCTTTATTCTACTATCTTTTTATTTGTATTGAATGTAAGCGATAATGAATTCCATACAAAACGGAACATATCGTATTTTAGGTACATGGAACAAAAATATGCTATGGATTGGTGACTTTGGAAGGGAATTAGCATTTCTTGATATTCCCTTCTCCTTTCAGCAATTTCGGGACCGGATGTCCCGAAAAGACGCAATTGAGCCATGGATGGTGAATTTGCGTCGGTTGCGTCAAAAATAAGTATCTTATTGGGAATATCTTAGAAATTCTTATTCCCGAACAACGGAACGAATTCATAGTATATTTTTGTTTCATGCAAATGAAAGCTGAAACAGTTCCTTTTTGTACGGAATCCATTATTACTTACACACCATACTTTAACTCCAAGCAATTATCTATAGTATAACATTTACAAAAAGAAAAGGCTACCGCCGAAGCGATAGCCGTATATATTTGACACAATTTCTTACATCAGCTTTGTGGTGTTTAACTTAACACCAGGCCCCATTGTAGAAGCGATGGTTACACTTCTCAAATAAGTTCCCTTTGCAGATGATGGCTTTGCCTTGATAACTGCATCAATAAGCGTCTGGAAGTTGTCCGCTAACTGCTCCTCTGAGAAAGAAGCCTTTCCAATTGGCACATGGATTATATTGGACTTATCTAATCTGTACTCGATCTTACCAGCTTTGATATCTTCGATAGCCTTGGTTACGTCCATGGTAACCGTACCAGCCTTTGGGTTTGGCATTAAGCCTTTCGGTCCTAACACACGGCCTAAACGACCAACAACACCCATCATGTCCGGAGTTGCAACTACAACATCAAAATCCAGCCAGCCTTCGTTCTGAATCTTAGGAATCAAATCCTCTGCTCCAACGAAATCAGCACCTGCTGCCTGTGCCTCATCAGCCTTTGCACCCTTAGCAAATACTAATACACGAACGCTCTTACCGGTTCCATGTGGAAGCACAACTGCTCCACGAACCTGCTGGTCTGCATGACGGCTATCAACACCTAAGCGGATATGAGCCTCAACAGTCTCATCAAACTTTGCACTGGCAGCCTTCTTAACCAAAGAAACTGCCTCAGCTACGTCATAAGTTGCTGCCTTATCTACGATTTTAGCAGCCTCTACATATCTCTTACCTTTTTTCATAATAAAATAACCTCCTGTGGTAGTATCGGGAAGAAACCCTCCCACTTATACTGTAATGACTATTAAACGAAGAACACTCTGATTAGTCTTCTACCTTAATACCCATACTTCTAGCAGTTCCTGAAATCATGCTGATTGCTGCCTCAACACTGCCGGCATTCAAGTCTGGCATCTTAAGCTCTGCAATCTTTTGAACCTCAGCCTTGGAAATGGTTGCTACGGTCTCCTTCTTGGAGTTACCAGCACCAGACTGAATCTTACATGCTTTCTTTAACAATACAGCAGCTGGCGGAGTCTTCGTAATAAAACTGAAGCTTCTGTCCTGATATACTGTAATTACAACAGGGATAATCATATCACCCTGGTCTGCTGTCTTTGCATTAAACTGCTTCGTAAATTCTACGATATTAACACCATGCTGTCCCAATGCCGGACCAACTGGTGGTGCAGGTGTTGCCTTACCTGCTGGAATCTGTAATTTGATATAACCTGTAACTTTTTTCGCCATAATAGCGCACCTCCTGAAAATTGTGGTTTGGCGGGATAATTAACCCTCCCACTCTGTCTTTATATAATTGCTTATATAAAACCTTATAACTTCTGAATATCTGCGAAATCAATCTCTACCATACTATCTCTGCCCAATACATCAACAACGATGGTAACCTTCTCTTTCTGTTCGTTGACATTTCGGACTACAGACTCGGTATCTGCCCAAGGTCCGGAAACAACTTTGACGGAATCGCCAACATTCACATCAAGGCTTACCTTTTTGCTCTGAAGCACTCCCATCTTACGCATCTCTTCCTCAGTCAGCGGTACCGGCTTAGAACCCGGTCCAACAAATCCGGTCACTCCTCTGGTATTACGAACCACATACCATGTGTCGTCGTTCATAATCATCTTCACCAGTACATAACCCGGATAAAGCTTTCTCTGTACTTCACGCCTCTGGTTATTCTTCGTCTCCATGACCGTCTGCACCGGAACCATTACCTCTTGAATCTGGTCTTGTAGCTTATGGTTTTCAACCGTTTTCTCAATTGTGGTTTTTACTTTATTTTCATATCCGGAATAGGTATGAGCAACATACCATTTAGCTTCATCTGACATATTATCACCTGTCCCTCACTATAACTGCATTAAAAACTGAATTCCATACTGGATACCCATGTCAATAATTGCAACAATGATTCCAACAACAATCGCAACAACAAGTACGACCGATGTCTGCTTTGCTAAATCTCTTTTTCCCGGCCATATGATTTTCTTGAACTCTGCCTTGACAGATTTAAACCAGTTTCCCTTCTGGCTTTTCTTTGCTTCGCTCATATGATACCTCCACTACATAACGCATTACTTAGTTTCCTTATGAAGAGTATGCTTCTTACAGAACGGACAATACTTCTTCGTCTCCATACGATCAGGATGATTCTTCTTATCCTTGGTCATATTGTAATTACGCTGCTTACAATCTGTACATGCCAATGTGATTTTCACGCGCACAGCTTCCACCTCCATTTTCATAATTTAAGGCATAAAAAAAAGACCTTCTTCCATCGCTAGAATACTATAACACAATCACACAAGAGAAGTCAACGGATATTTTTATAAAAAGCTTTACGTACCACTACGAGATACAACGAAGCAAAAGCGTCCCCTGCTTGGGGACGCTGGTTATCTCTATGGCCTGCGTCCCACTAGCTATACTATAAAATCCGTTATCATCCTCTTAACATTTCGTTCAAACACTTCCATAGAAAAATATTGTTGGTAAATTTGTGACGCCTGCTTTCCAATCATTAGAAGCTGCTCCCTGCAATCAATCATACGAACCAGTGTATCCCTAAGCACCAGAGGATTGTCTGCATCAAATACATAGCCATTAACACCATCCTCAATAAATGCGGCATTCCCTGTAGCCGTACTAACCAGCACACATTTTTCCAGCATCATATTTTCCAAAACCACCATGGAAAGCACCTCTCTTCTCGAAGAGGAAATCACGCCATCTGCCTTATTATAAAATGCCAGTGCCTCCTGTCTCGGCATCAGAGGATGACAGGAAACAAGCGCCTCCTTTTGCTCCAGCTCCCGAACCATACGGTATACCTCCTCGTCCCGCTGCTCCTCATTGCCAATAAAGGTTAGGGAAAGCTTTGCCTTGTATTCCTTAGGAAGAGTCTCATATGCCTTCACTAAAATATCCTGCCCCTTTTCCATGCTGTAGGTACCCACACATAAAAAATGCAGCACACGCTCCTGTTCTTCTCCGATTATCTCCGCTCCATCAACGGGACACTTTTGTTCTGTTTCTGCTATCATCTGCCCCTCAAGTGGCTGCATTCCTACATGCAAAATCGGTGCATCATAGCCAAATTCCATCCGCATCACCTGCCGGACATACTCCCCCGCCACCATAATATGAATGTTCTCTTTCAAACTCTTAGGGTCCGGAATCTCTCCTCTGCCATAGGAAAAATAATTCTCATGCTCATGAATCCACCAGAACACTGGAAGAGGCAGCCCATTCAATATGACAATAGCAGGAAAATGAAGCACCGTATTAGCAATTACACCATCAAACCTTTTTGCAAAGCTTTTAAACACGACCCTACGCTCCCAATATCTGCCAGCATTCACAACAGGAATCCCCGCATCCAGATAGTCTCTTACTAAATCTCCCTCTTCCACCGTTAATACCATTACATCAAATTGCTTTCTTAACACCATCGCCATCGTAAATAGAGCTAACGGAGCACCCGTTCTGGATAACTGGTGTGTCAGCAAAAGAATGCGTTTGCGTCGGGAACCAGACTCTGTTTCTTCTATAAATAATGGCGAAACCGTAGTATTGGCATCCTGCTTCGCACAATAAAACGCATACCCTCTTTCTTTATAATCCCGCTCTAATTCGTCAATAAACATTTGCCTTGTTGCCCTCCTTTTTATAGATTTAGGTAATTGTGAAGCAATAAGTTACTGATACGATAGTCATACGATTATATAAATTTACTTCGTTGTCTTTGCTACGCAAAGTACAAAGGCGTAAATTTATATAATCGTATGACTATCTCGTCTAACAACTACGAGTTTCGCAATTATCTGACCGAATAATTAGATGATTGTGAAATGAACGATTCTGGAAAATCGAGTTGTGCAATATAGACAGGGTTGCTGACAGGGTACTTTGGAGCCGTCGGTACTTCGCATTGAACACTTAGTGAGTGTTTTAACACGAACTTAGTATGAAAGTGTACCTTGTGTGAGGTGCCGTGCTTGGGCGCCTTATGTACCGTTACGAGCTGCAAGTAGGAAAGCGTGCCCTGCAGCAACAGTGTCTATATTGCACAACGGAAATTATAGGAAAATTCATTTCACAATCATCCAACCTAAACAAGCATCCCTATCATTTGCTCCACTCGATGTCCATAAGTATAAAACTGTTTCGTCTTCTCATAACCATTTTTCGCTATGGCTGCCCGTTCCTCCTCATGAGACAAATAATATGCAATCTTTTGCTCACATTCCTCAAAGCTTCCATAGGTTTCCACATCCACCCCCGGCTCCAAAAATTCCGGGAGCTCCGCCTGCATATTGGAGAGCAGAAATCCCCCTGCCCCCAGCACGTCCCAAAACCGCTGTGGCAGTCCGGTACGAATCGTCTTTGAAGTCATATTCAGGTTAATTCTACTTAAATGAAAAATCTTTGGCATCTCCACTCTTGACTCCGCACTTCCCCGGTTATGAATGCCAGTAAGCTTAGAGACATCACTCTGCGTATACATATCAACCGGAAATTGTCCTGCCAGTCTTTTAAGCAGCCGCAGCCGTTCCTGTTCCGTAACCTTTTCTCCTAAATAAAACTGGGCAACCAACGCCCGCATATCCTGTCGGTAATCCTCTGCCAGACCGCCAAGCTTCGCCTCCTCTAAAAATCTCTGCAAAAAGGCATCCGACATGGCATCCTCCAAAAAATTATAACCATATACCAAAAGCTGGGCGTTTAGCATGGCATCCGCATATCCTCTGACATAATCTGACAGTCCCTCAAGCTGGTTAAACTTACACTTTTCCTCGTAGGTCGACCCGATAAAGGAAACCTCCGATGAAAATTTCACCCTATCCTGCTCTGTAATAGAAGCAACCACCTCATCGTTATGTGCTGTATTTGCCCCTAAAGGCAGATAAAATACTCCCGTCGGATTCTCCTTAGCAAATTCCTCATACATGGCATAATCAAATAAAAACACCCGGTTATAGGGCAGGGCAAGGGTCTTGGAATAGTATTGCAGCACCGGACAATCCACCGACCAGGAAACATAATATATATGCATAGCGTTGCACACCCTTGCAACAATCGGAAAATAATCTACCGTAAAGACCAAATCATAGGCCGCCTTACCAAGCTCCTCCGGCAACAGCTTTACAGCCTGCTGATCATAATCCGGGTCCTTGATTTTATAGGGGAACACTGTAACCGTATGCCCTTTTTCTTGAAATGCCGCCATAATATCTGGCTCACTTATGCTGTTCCAACGTATCATCAATATGTTCATGAAGGAGTTTCCTTTCTGTAATGCTAACAAAGAATAATTATGTTAAAATCATATCATTTTCATTATCTTTAGTCAATTTTCATATACTGTTTTATAGTTACCACCATTCTCCTATGCATTGCCAAAATACCAAAAAATGTGAAAAAATAAAACAAATTTTTCACAGATAGGGTTTACAAATCAGGCATGGTAAGAGTATAATTATATTAGGATATTAGTATTTTATCATCGATAGAAAGGAGGAGTTGTTATGTTAGATTTGAACCCGGTCTACAATTATTATACTACCGTATACTCACCAGCAACCCAGACAAAGTATGACAGCCATAAGAAGAGTGAGTTAAAGAATCATTACAACAATATGATTAAAGTGAACACAAAATCTCCTCTTTTCAAGGTGAAGGTCAACAATTCCATGCAGAATTATGTCATTGGACTGAAGAGTGCCGCTATCGGACTAAAGAATTTCTCCGAATATCTGACAGATAAAGATGAAGATACTTTTTCCAAGCTGACTGCCAGCTCGGATAACAACAAGGCACTAAGTGGTACCGTAATTACTTCAGATTATGATAAACTTCCAGAGAATCTACGTTTCCAGATAGATTCCTTGGCAACAAATCAGGTAAATACCGGCCGCTTATCCAACTCCTCACAGTTGAATCTGTCCCCCGGTTCTTACTCCTTTGACATCAATGTGAATCACCAGAGCTTTTCCTTCCAGTTGGAAGTAAAACAGCAGGACAACAATCTGCGGGTGCAAAACCGTCTGGCAAATGCTATCAACCGTTCTGATATTGGAATTGATGCGTATGTGGAACAACAAGACGGTAAATCACAATTGATACTGGAGTCACAGAATACTGGTACGGAAGATGCTATAGAAGAAGGACTGCTTTTTACAATCCACGATGATTATAACCAGCGCGAAGGGCTGGTAGCCGCTTATGAGCTTGCGAATGTCAGCCAGCATCCCACTGATGCCGTCTTTACCATCAACGATACTGAAAAAACATCCAGCTCCAACAATATTGCCATCAACAAGATGGTAGAGATAGAGCTTAAGAAGGTCTCTTCCTCTCCGGTTACCCTTTCCTTTGTACCGGATACAGAGGACATTATAAATAAAGTACAGGAATTTGCAGATTCCTATAACCAGCTCGTAGACATAGCAAGAGAACACCTCGACCAGATTGGCGCCAAGAAGCTGCTGCATGAGATGCAAGGTATTGTTCGCCGCCATCACTCTTCTTTAGAAGCGGTAGGGTTAAATATTGACGACGACGGACATATTGTCAAAGATGATGCATTACTTTCACAGAATGTTAAAAACGGGGAAGTGCAGCAGTTCTTTAATGATTTGTCAGGCTTTCGTGCAGATGTCGTTCACAAGACAGATGATATCAGTCTTGACCCGATGAATTATGTTGACAAGACAGTCATTACCTATCCTAACCCGGGCAGAGCATTTAATAATCCATATATGCCGTCTATTTATAGTGGGATGTTGTATAATTATTATTTATAGTTTTACTTGATAAGTTCATACAGTATACTAAACACAGGGATATTAGATACCATTCTAATACCCCTGTGTTTCTTCATGTATTTTGGCATATTTCCTTTCTGCCTATTTGGGTCTGAAATCTCGAATCTATGCAATCCTTTTTGAAACCCGAATACGTCCATAACCACAGAATCCACAACTCTACTTATCAGCTTCCCCAAACACTTTCTTACAAATCCGCTCTGCCGCATGACCATCGTCCACACTACAGAACCTCTCATAAAAGCTGTCGTAGCGTTCCTTATACTGTGCATTAATCTCCTCAATCCGCTCAATGGCATCAATGACTTCATCAGACGTGTACAAAAGTGGTCCTGGTACATCCTTTTCAATATCCAGATAAAAGCCTCTCAACATATCCCGGTATTTCTCCAAATCGTAGGTGAAAAACAATACCGGACGCTTTAGATTACCATAATCAAAGAATACAGAGGAATAATCTGTAATTAAAATATCAGAGATTAAATAAAGCTCCGTAATATCATTATAGCTGCTCTCATCATAAGCAAAGCCCTTAAAATCCGAAATATCCATATTGCTGGCAATATAGTAATGCATTCTTAATACTACCACATACTCATCAGACAGCCGCTCTTTCATCTCTTGTAAATCAAGCTGCAGCTTAAAATTATATTTGCCCGATTCCACATAATCATCATCTCTCCATGTAGGTGCATAAAGAATTACCTTCTTGTCTTTCGGAATTCCCATTTTCTCTTTCAAACGGGCAATCTCCTGTTCATTGTTCTTTGTATAAAGAATGTCATTTCTTGGATAACCACAGGTTACAATATGCTCCTTTTCAATGCGGAAAGCACTCTGGAATTTCTCGGTGGAAAATGGATTCGGTGAAATCAGATAATCCCAATCCAGCACATGCTTATAAAAACGGGATTTGTATTTGGGATCAGCACTGACTACCTCCTCCTGATCAAACACCAGACGTTTCAACGGTGTCCCATGCCAGCATTCCAAAAACACAGTCTCTTCATTTTTACGGTAGCCGAGCGGCTGGCGTACATTAAACACCTGATATTTTGCCCGGGCAAGATAGTACATATAAGCAATGCTGTAACGCTTTACCCGCTTCGCACCATACGGCACCTTTACTCCCATATTATCAACAGACCAGACACAGTTATATTGTCCGGGATAGTGCTTTAAAATATATTCGTAAATATATTTTGGACTGTCAGAATAGGACTTTCCAAAAAAGCTTTCAAATAGAATGGTATTCTTTAGTACCGGCTTCTTCGTGAAGTAATTATAATAGAGATACCGTGGGAAGGTATGGCTGTTTGTTACAATGTTAATCAGCTTTTTTACTGCCAGCATACGGTTTGCACAGCTTTTAGCCAGCTTAATATCCTGTTTTAAGGCCGCCTTTATCATCCTCTGCTCATTGCCCTTATAGTATTTTAAAATAGCCTTGTCACACTTAGAAATCAAGCCATGCATTACCGCAAAACGCTCCTTGCGCCAGTAATCGTTCTCACTGCGGCGGACTCTCGTAATATAGTAGCGGCAATAATAATTTAACATTATCTCATCCAGATAAAAACGCACTTCACCCTTAGGTGAAATCACCTCCCTTGCCTTCTCAAATGCCTTTACAAAATATTCAAAACGGTCATCATCCTTAATCTGATTCACGGAAGGGTAATTGACCGGGTCATTGTGGCGGTGCTTAACATAAATGGCATCATTAACCTTTTTGCCAACAGCACCTGCATCCAGAAAACGAACAACAAAAACCAGATCCTCATATAAATAACAATCCTCATCAAAGCAAAGCTTATGCTTATCAATAAAATCTTTACGTATCATTATTCCAAGGCAGGACACATTTTTAATCCCCCCCTTACGGCACAACATGATGTGTGCAATGCATCTCTTGCTATCCTGCTCTTTCCCTTTGGTACTATAGAAGCTCGGATGAAGGAACAAACGGAATTCCTCTGCTACCTCCTCCGTTGTCATCAGGGAATCTCTAAGCTCACTTTTTCTATTATTGGGCAGATTGTCCATATCCAAATCCTGCTTAAGCTCCTGATAGACACGAAATTGATTCCATGTACGATGCCAAGGTGCCCATGTATAATCAAGGCTTCTATCCTTTTCAAGCACCTCAAGCTGAAGCTTCAAGGTATCCTTCTCTAAATAGTCATCCCCATCTAAAAAGTATATATATTCCCCAGATGCTTCAGAAAGTGCCTTATTTCTAGCCTTAGCAACACCCATTGCCCCAACAGGAACCAGCTTCATATCCATACTTTTCTCATACTGCTTTACCAAAGCGTCAAATGCCTCTTGTTCCTCTGCCTCAATCGGTGCATATGCTAATAGTACCTCATAATCTGTAAAAGATTGTTCAGAAACCGATAGCAGACAATCACTTAAAAAATGCATACCTTTGTTAAATGGAATAATTAAACTAACCTTCATATCACTTCAACCTTTCTATAAATATTGAATATTCAATGATGATAATCCTTCATTCGAACCGTATATTCATCTACCTTGTGTTTGTATTTTAAATAATCCTTCTCCTTCAATTCTCCCTGTTCATAGCATTTTTGAACACAACTTTGAAACTCCTTTAAGGCATCCCTTGCCAAATCCTTATAATTATTAGAGAGATTCATTGTAAGCTCCTGTTCCTTCTCCAATAAAAGCTGTTTCGTTTTTCGTTTTATCATCGATTCTCTCCTTTACCATTTCTTCCTTCGCAAAGAGCCTTCCATTCCTCATAGGTGTCAATCTCCACTACCGCATCTTCATTGCATGGGTGGACATGTATACAAAACTCGTCTCTAAAATAGGTAAGGGCAACCTCATCCCAGTAAAGCTCATGCCCATTCTCCATCTCATAGGCACGCATTGCATACTCTGCCAGACGCTTCCCATCCTCCTCACTCCAGTAAGAAATTCCAACCATCTGGTAACAGTTATCACCACCTACGGCAACACTCTTAATTATCCTTTTCTCGTCCACGAAAAAGCACCAGTCATCTGTATGGGAAACATATTTTCCAAGATAATTACTCTCCTCCTGTTCGGGCTTGATTAGACCAGCCTCATAAAGCAGCAAGTCCCCCTCTACAACATAGGCACCAGACAAATACTGTCTTGCAGCAACAATGGACCCAAGGTTATTTGCCTTATCATAATCCGGATTCTCAATAAACTGAAGCATCGGATAATCGTCTAAAAGTGTATTGTACTGTTCTCCCTTATAGCCTCTTACAATATAAATCTCTGTAATACCTGCCTTCAATGCGGCATCAAGCAGAGGAACAATAATGGGGACTCCATTGATAGGAACCAATGGTTTCGGTTTATCATTCGTCAAAGGAGCCAGCCGCAAGCCCATCCCTGCTGCCAGTATAATCATGCGTTTTACCTTTTCCATAACAGCTACCTTCCCTAATCATTGAGCTTTACAATATATTCTTCGATATGCTTTAGCAAAATATTCTCATACCTTTTTGTAAGCTCTTTCATGTCCTTCGTTACCTCTTCTCCTGTCAGCCGCCTGATAAGATGCACCTCATAGCCTGTCATGTCTATACCCTCATCTTCTCCCATCAGCTCCTTGGAATTAAGAAAACAAGCATATTCTTTGTCGTAGACAACTGCCTGATAAAGGCGTTTTTCATGTATAGACTCCGTGATAACATAGTCTCTTCCCTGTCTGTTATTGGCTATCGCTTCACTGTCCTCACCTTCCTGCTCTAACAATGCAGGCTGCACCTGCCCTTCTCCAAGCGTTGCCGGTAACCCTGCCGCCTTGAGTACAGTAGGAAAAAAATCAATCGATTCCATCATTTCATTACATCTGCCATTAGAAAATCCATGCCCACAAAACATCATTGGCACCCTTGTACGATGTTCATCTAAAAAGAAGCGGGCATTCTCATGGGTAAATCCCTGACCATGATCCGACATCAGAGTGACGATGTAGTCCTCCCTGTCATAGTGAGTCTCTATGTAATGGTAAAGCGTACCCAATACCCTGTCCACTCGTTGAAGCTGCTTAATGTAACGCTGCACCTTTACCTTATCATACTGCTTTTGTACACTGGTCTGATTGGTCCTTGCAATCTGACGGTCAGCAGGGGAAGCTAGGGTCTGCGTAGACAACCGCATCTCTACCTCATCTGGAGCATCATGTAAGTCTGGAATTCCAAGCCAGATAAATTGTGGCGTTTCAGGAAATGCCTCTAACTGTTCTATCGCTTCCTCCACATTGTCATCCACCTTCATGGCCCGAACTGCCTGTTGGTAGAGCTGCCGTTCCATCCCCTTAGCATATCCGGAAACCGGAGTCGTACGCCAATCCCCATCAAGACGACTGCAAAGATATCCCTCTTTCTTCAAAATCTCCGTAAACAGAGGCAGTCTCCACAAATTCTGATTCCAGTAACTACTATGATACATCCCATGATTTCTCGTCCGCAGACCCGAAAAATAACTTGCCAGACTGGGATATGTCCACTCTGCATTGCTAAAACCGTTCGTGCAGCATATTCCCTGCTTAAAAAATTGTGCCGTGTTGGGCATTAATTTCTCAATCCCATGCTCCTCAATAAACTTCTGGCTTAACCCATCTATAAACAAATTAACAATCACATGAGGCTGTTCCTTCCTACCACCCCATATAACCGGGTCTCCAATTACCATCGGCTGGTTGCTGGAAACCGTAAGCTTTTTGACATTATCAAAGGTATAATAATAAAACCGATTTTCCAGCATGTGGTGGTATTCATAATAGCTTTCTTCCCTCTCTATGTTAAATACCTGTGCCGCCATCGGCTGAAAACGTTTCTCCATCATTACCGGAACCGTCAGCTTCGTGGGCTTTACAAAAGTAAATTCCTTCCCCATACCACGCTGCCCCGGTATCGTCTCCACCTTAAACAATGCCCCGGTATCATTAAAACGCACCGGCTCATCGTCTCGCTCCTCATAATATCCATCATAAATTCCAGTATAATATTCTACCCCGTCTCCATAAGAAAAGGCTTTACCAAGATAACTCTCTGCCATCCGGTACCCCTTATACTTCTCACTGCCATTACCAGTATTGGCTGCCTGTCCCCTGTCATCCACCATCTGTTCTATTGGCTGTCCGGCATCGTCACCACTCGCCACCATCCACTTGATTGGAAACAAATCCTGTATCCGCTTGTGTGCCAAATCCTCCTCATGGGAAAATACACCAATTTTTTCAATTAGCTCCGGCTTTTGAGCACAGACCTGTTCAATCAGCTGCATAACCTGATTCGATAATTCCTCATTGCTTCCATCTTCATCAAGGCAGAAGCTCGCCTTCACCAAATAGCGCAATGCCTGTTCATATTCCCGTTTTACAAAATAAAAATAACCGAGATTATAATTGGTTTCATAGTGAAGCTGATGCAAATAATAGCGTTCTTCCAGCAGGGCAATTGCCTCATCCACCATGCCTGCCTCTAAAAGAAACACCGCCTTTGTCACCCGGAAGCGATAAATGCCCTCGTATTCCTTTTCATGGGCTAAAAATAAATCCAGCGCCTGTTCGACCTGCCCCTGTGCATATAATGATTCTACCTCGTCAAGGATGGCAAATCCCTTCTTTAAATGTTCCTTCATGCAGAAACCTCCATGTACTATCTGTCTAAACTTCACTCTAATCCAATCCGACCTAAGGGTATCCTCCCACTTCGTGGGCCCCTCCTTAGGTAATTACTTGCCTACACTCAACACTTATATCGTCCGACCTAAGGGTATCCTCCCACTTCGCGGGCCCCTCCTTAGGTAATTACTTGCCTACACTCAACACTAATATCGTCCGACCTAAGGGTATCCTCCCACTTCGTGGGCCCCTCCTTAGGTAATTACCTGCCTACACTCAACACTTATATCGTCCGACCTAAGGGTATCCTCCCACTTCGCGGGCCCCTCCTTAGGTCAATTATACCATATTTTCCCAATCAAAGGAATACCTTGGGTATCCCACTTAGGGGAATTGATGAAAAAGAAACTTTCCTTAAGTTCGCACGGCATAAAACCGGGCTGTACTATGGATTGGTTCCGTTGTTCGGGAATAAGTATTTCTAAATATTCCCATGATGTATTCATATACTGACGCAACCGACGCCAACTCGCCATCCAGGCTCGGTGGTGTCTTTTCGGGACATCCTTGTCCCGAAATTGCTGGGAGTAAATGGGAATATTAAGAAATACTAATCCCCTCTGCCAAAGTCACCAATCCATAGCACAGCCCGGTTTTATGCCACTGAAGTTACAGATAGAATAAACACTTCTTCGCAACCAAAGTAGTTAAAGGGATTACCCTTACTCTTTCATAGTTAAGTTGGTTATGGCTTTATTGGTGCTTTATCATAATAGTATAATAGGAGATTACTTAAAATTCTTTCCACTTAAATATGGTTTGTCTATAACCTTGAGGGGTATGGAAGGGAAACACGCTATCGTATTTGTGACTTTGGAAGGAAATTAGCATTTCTCGATATTCCCATTATACAATCAGCAATTTCGGGACCGGATGTCCCGAAAAGACGCCCCTGAGCCATGGATGGCGAATCGGCGTCGATTGCGTCAGCACATACTACCCTATATGGGAATATCCTAGAAATGCTTATTCCCGAACAACGGAACAAATACGATAGCGTGTTTCCCTTCCATACCATAAATGCCATACATACCATACCATATTCATCCCTTAACTCCCCTAAAATAACAAACCACAAAAGGAATACAAGCAAAAAAGGTAAGCACATCTGACAATGGTTGTGCGATATAAAGCCCGAAATCCTGAAACAGCATTGGCAATAGAAATAGCAACGGCAATAAAAATATTCCCTGACGAAGAGCCGCTATGAAACTGGCAGGAAGTGGTCGGTTCACCGCCTGATAAAGCATATTGGCTGCATTGGCAAACATCATAAAGGGCATTGCCATACATTGAAAATGCAACAGCTTAACCACCATCTCCTGTACCTCTTCTTCATTGACGAACCACCCAGACAGAAGTCCTGCACCAAAATAAGTTATCACCGCCAGTAACGTCATAAGCACTGTACCACTAACTGCCCCACTGACAAAGGTCTGCCTGACACGCTCTTCCCTCTTTGCTCCATGATTGCAGCCAATCAACGGCTGCATTGCCTGACTTAACCCGATGGAAAGTGACATCAGCAGCAAAATAATTTTGTTGCTTACCGCCATGGCAGATTGAAAGTCTGCTGATATACTACCTGCCATTTTATTCATAACAGCCACTGCTACACTGCCTGTCCCCTGCCGGAATAAGGAAGGCAGTCCCACCTTCATAATTAACAGCATACTAGCAAATCCTTTGCAATAAGCTGCGACCGACAGGGATTGTTCATCCCCATCCTGTTTTACACTCTTTCCACCTTCAAGTTTCACACTTTCCTTCCACAAAAATATACCAGATAACAAAAGGCTTACCAGATGTCCAAGCAGAGTAGCAATTCCAATTCCATGAACGCCAAGGGGCAATACCACTACAAACAAAAAATGAAAAACCAGATTAGCAGCTACCCCAATTACAATTCCGAGCATTGCCTTCTTCATTTCCCCCACCGCCCGAAGCAGGTTAGAAACGACAAATGCAAAAAGTATCAGTAATGCTCCTCCAAAAATATATCTGCCATAAAGCACTGACTCCTCATAGCATTCCTTACTAGCTCCTAAGAGCTGCATAATCTTTTTAACAAAAATACTCCCAAATACTGTAATAAAAATTCCCCAAAATAAACTAAGTCTTATGGCATTGACAAGATACTGCTTCGGATTTCCCTCCTCTTTTTTACCAAGCTCCTTAGAAAGCAAGCTGCCCGCCCCAAGACCAATAAAATATCCCATTGCCTGAATCATAGCGTGAAGGGAAAACACAACCCCTACTGCCCCCACTGTTGTCTCACCAATCAATTTAGCAAAATAACTATCTATCAGATTCAGGCAGGAAAGCACGAACACACTGAATACGGTAGGAATTCCAAACTGTAACAGTAACATCTTAATGGGTTTTTGTAACATTTTATCCGACATTGCCTGTGACTGGTTTCCCATGCTTTTCACCTCAATCAAAAAATGCGAACACTAATTCCTCATTCTGTATAACTACCAAGAGATATACAAAACACACTGTTTAAATATAATAAACAGAAATAGTGTACGCATTTTTTTTAACAATATACTTTTTACATTTACAGGGCTATTGTATTGACAGGTTACCATCCAACAAAGCCATTTGTTTATTTAAATAATTAATGTGTCAGCAGCTAATGCTTCGGCAAGTGGCATTTGCTTCATTCCCTCGATTTTGGCACCACCCTCCGTCGCATTAATCACTTCACATTGGTTTGTGTCCATCTCCTTAACACAATTAGAAAACCATTGGATAAAATCAGCAAAAATAAGAGAGGAAGAAACCATACCACCATAATACCCCGGCACCTTTACTGCCTCCATATCTCCCGGAATCTGACCGGAAACCCCTTTTGCATGTGCAAGCCCATCCGTATAGGCAAGGTCAAGCCCCACAAAAATAACCCGCTTGGCATTTAGCCCTACTGCCACAGATAATGCGAGTGTTGCTACAGACCCACCGGTCTCATAACAGGAAAGCTTATGTTCCTTAGCATAGTTTTCTGCCAAATCATAATCCTTTTGACAGACAAGATAGGCAGGCCCGGAATAACAGCGGGCAATAGCCTCATAGGCGGTTGATAAAACCAGCATCGGAATATTGATATCTTCCTGAATTCCTACCAAATGATTGTATGTCTTTTTTTGTGCATCCGAATGAACAACATAATCCGGGTAAATCCCCATAGCAAGCATTTTTTTATAAATTGTAGTGACTGCCAAAATCACTGTATCCTTTGGTAAATTTCTTAGCTGCTCTGCATTTTTACTATAGGAAGGCCCTGCTGCCACAATGATTACCGTTTTTCCTTCAAACTCTGCCTTTAACTCATCGACATATCCCACACAATTTTTTTGATTCCGGTAAAAATTGGCAGCCATTATGGGGGCACATTTACGGAGTGCACTCTCCTTAGCAAAATAAAGCCTTAGTGCCTCCTGCCTCTTAGCAACATGACAATTACGAATAGAGGGAGCATGAATCATAACTCCCCGTCCCTTAACCTCATCCAAAGCATGAACAAATTTTGATAAATCCGGGTCATAAACAATAGTTAACCTGCCAGAAGCAAAATACCTCTGCCATCCCCAATAGGGAAGCACCGTACGAATCATCCGGATATCACATTCATATACAGTAATCTCAATATCATCCCCCATCCAAAGTAATTCAGTAATATGATAACCCAATCCGACACCATAAATTAAATATTGCTCCAGCTCCGGCTGATAATATTGTTCTGCTATCGTTCTTGCCTCCAGCATCGGATTCCCATTGCTATGCAGATAATATGTCCCCTTATCATCCTGAAGGGCAAGCGTCGCAAAACCCGAACTTGTCTCCTCCAAAGGATATGCTTCCAGCTCCATAAGCGTCTGCTCCTGTGCCGACAGACATCCTGGTATTTCCCTCAAATCAAGCGGTTCAAAGAAAATATCCTCATAGCAATTCCGCAGGCATTCAAACACCTGATTTAATAGCGGCTTCAAACTAAACTCCAGGTAATCTGCCAGCAAAACAAAATCTCTCTGATTCTGTGTCTCAAGCAGTTGGTTTATCGTCACAGAAATACTATTCATATCGGGAAAACATACTTCTCCTGCAAAAACAACACCAAATCGGATTACCTCCTTCATCCACTCATCCAAAAACCGGATTACATTCTTTAGGTTTAGGTTTACTCCCTCGTAATCCTGTTTTCTGGCATCGTAAACAACATATTCCATAAACCGAAATACACGTTTGTTGTTATTATACAATTGTCTGGCTTCCTCTAAACTTGGTATTGCTTCCATTAAACAGGCTTCTCCCTTCCTTTATATCTAAGCTTTCTTCCTTATCATACAAGCCTTAGCTCATGCAAACATGGAAAGCAGCTCATTCATATCCAGCATCTTATCATCCACATAATAATCTGCATTGGGCTTCCCAAAATGCAGTTCATGGTAGGGACACCCAAACCGTTTTAGCTGTTCCTCCGTCACCGCCCTCCAGTCCTTACCCGTAACATATCCCCGTGCCGTATGAAGCACAATCGTATTCCCTGCCTCATAAAGCTTACGGATTGCTCTTACCATCGGTTCATTTGCTTCTACATTGGCATAGTCAAGATTGGCATCAAACTGGGCAATAACCCCATCAATATCAAAAACAAACCGCTTGCCACCCTGCATCATCGTAAGATAGCTTGCTGCCCTATGAAACTCCTCCTCCGTATCAATATCATAATTTTTATCCATCTCATAACCTAATATGTGCCGCCCAGTCATGGACTGGTACTCATAGATACATCGCGGACGAAAGATATCAATACAGGCATTCTGATAATATACCTTCGGAAGCTGCTGCCTTGGCATATTATAGCATTCTGGTATGTCCTTGTGGAACGGAAGAATTCTATCTCCCTCGCCTCTTACCCACATCTTATAGGGAATCTCCTTGGCAGGGGCAATGGAACGAATGGAGTCCGCTCCTTCGTCTGCAAGCAGCTTCTCAATCATACCATCAATATCCTCTATCCTTCGGATTGGATACGTCGGACGAAGCTGTACCACAAGCTCCGGTTCATAGCCCTCTTTCTCTTTTAAAAAGGTAAGTGCATGGCAGAATACATCATAATCCAGTGCTGTATCCGTCGCATACTCTTCCGGACGCAAAAAGGGTGTCTCTGCTCCATATTCTCTTGCAATTGCTGCATATTCCTCACTGTCCGTACTGACAATGACCCGGTTAATATACTTCGATGCCTTGGCATGCTCTATCGAATAGGCAAGCATCGGCTTCCCTGCAATCTTACGGATATTTTTATGAGGTACACTTTTGGAACCGCTTCTTGCGGGAATTACCGCCAAAATCTTCATATTACCGCCTTCCCTCTTCATCCATAAGCCATTCCAGATTACCGACTGCCCACTTTATATCCTCCATTGCTTCTAAAAAACCACAGTAGAGCTCATGCATACTGTTCAGCACATCAACCGGTGAATCATCTTCCCCATCTGAAACCGTTAGTTCCCTTGCAATCCTTCGATCCACATCCGATGCCCGGTTACAAATCAGTACAAATTCCAGCTCGTTAGAAACACTGTCGTCAATTTCTCCTAACCGTTTTTTTAACTTTTGTAATTCCTTTTCATCAAAATTACCACGGTTCAACAGCGTCATTCCCCGTTGTGTCAGGTCCCGCCCTTCCTTAAACATGCGAATGAAAAATTCCACACGCTTTGGGAAATTCCTTATAAAGACCTCTAATTCATCCTTTTGCTCCTCATTCAATGTCCTTGGTACAGCATCAATCAACGCACGCACATCATACTCCTTTGTAGCATACTTGTTTAGGGCATCCTTAAGCGTCATATTCACTGCACCGTGAATCATGGCTCCTCCCTCTGTCGCATTAATGACTCTCTTAGCATCCGTTATAGCAATTGCTGATTCAAACCATTTCAAATAGGTACGGTAATCCTCCCTCGTTTTTACTGTTCCTCCGTCATATGCCTCTATTTCAATCAGACTATATCCCTTTTCTATTGCCTCCTTTTCAGCATCGATATCCTTATCAGAATACCTCCGGTTGCCTGTCAGGGCCAAATCCTGTCCTATCAGAATAATGGTCTCAAACCCCCATAGCTCCAAAAGGGAAAAGGCAGTATTAGCAACAGAGCCCCCCGTCGCAAGAGCAGGCAGTGGACAGCCTGCTCTCTCATAGATAGCATTGTTAATCTGGTCTCCACTATCTAAGATAACATTGCGATAACTATGCACTAATTTGGTTACACGATGATTACATATTGTTTCTGCAATCCACATAATATTTTGATAATGTGATACATAGTTCTCCTGATATGCCGCCCTTTTTACAGAATCCACTCCAATCACTGCATCCGGATCAATCCCCTCTGCCATCAACCGGCGAAATGCTGTATCCACACATAAAATAAAGGCTTTTCCCTTAGCCTCTTTGAGCACCTCAACATTTTTAGAAAGGGATGGACCTGCCGCCACCAGAATCGCAGGCATATCCTTCGGAAATGCATTAATAAACGCACTGCCAGAAGTCCCCTCAAAGGCATACCGGGTATGATGAATCACATTATTCATAAAATTATGAGCATATTCATTCATCGTATTCCTTGCCATATGCAGCCGAGTAAAATTGTCTTCAATAATTTTAGCAAAGACAAGATACTCCTCCGGAAACAACTCCCGGTACTTTGGCAGATGCATCATCTTCGCAAGAGGCATATTCGCCCAGTCAATAATATCAGGAAGCAACGCACCCATACCATTGCCATTAATTCCCTCCACGAATATATGGGTCTTTAGCGTACCAAATATCTCTGTCAGGTCATGGTGATGCATTGTATATAAAAAGGATTCCAGACAGGGCTCATAAAAGACATAAAAAACCTTATCCATAGAACCTCTTTTGTAGATAGATTTCGGAAAAGTACCATTGCCAAATCCAAAAAACATAATCACTGATTTATTCCGAATAGTATCAAATTGTGCAGCGTAGCTTTCTGCCTCGCCTATAGGGCGGAACCGGCTATTCATAATATGCTCCTTGCCATCCTTATGAAGTACTAATACCGGATTGCCATCCTTTGCCTCTATCTCATGAACCACCTGACTGTAATCATAATCCTTATACGGCTCCAGAAGCCTTGCAAGAGACTTCTGACACACCCGGATTCCCGCAATATTTTTCTCCCAATTTGTCGCCATCTTCTATCTCCTCGTTATGCAATATACTATATTGAAAACTACTCTATAACTTCTCTAACAGCTCATATTTCAAAATATCTGCCAGAAGCGTCGTATCTTTCTCCTCCATGGCATTAAGTGCTTCCGTGAGGGTCTCTAACAGCTCCTGCTGCTGTTCTTCATCCTGCACATTGCTCACATAAAGACTGATATCTGCCAGCAGTACCTGCAGTTTTTCGTAGCCTTCCTTGCTTTTCTGCTGATAAAACAGCTCCGTTACATGTTCCAATTCTTCTCTCAATAATTCTTTATTCATTCTCTCTTCCTCCAGCCTGCTTCATTTTCCTATCATAGCTTTTTAATATATCGACAAAACAGGAATATTTTATTAACTCAAACTTCGTACATGAGCTTTATATTAAGCTAGTAATTATAATCAAAGCCCTCCATCCAGACCTTGCTTTACCGCATAGACCGCCAACTGTGTCCGGTCCTTTGCCTCTACTTTTTCCAAAAGCTTTGATACATTGTTGCGGGCAGTCCCCTCTGCAATGCAAAGGCTCGCTGCAATCTCCTTGTTATCATATCCCTCTGCCACCAGACCCAGAAGCTCCAATTCCTTTTTCGTAAAAGTAATAAGCTGTCTGCTTTTCATGCTATAAAATACTCGTTCTTGCCCCTGTAAAGCGTTTATCCCCTCCTTCGGCAGCTTAACTGCATCCTGCTCCACTGCCAGAAGACGTCCCCGCATGCCTTGAAATATACTGTTTCCAAATACAGAAATACCCTGATAAACACTTTTTACTGAAGCAATAACCTTCTCATCCTCCATTTCCTTCAAAATATAGCCATCTGCCCCACTATCCACCGCCTTATTCACCGTCTCCTCATCATCAAAGGTAGTAAGCACCAGCACCTTAATGTCTGGCAGCATTTCTTTAATTGCAGCAATTCCATACGCACCGTCAAACTCTGGCATACGCATATCCATCAGCACCACATGCGGCCTATAAACCTTGCACTTTTCAAAAGCCTCCTTGCCATTTTCTGCTGTTGCCACTACTTCAAGTTCTGCATCATGACTTAAAATGGCTTTCAATCCCTGCCTTAATATTTTTACATCATCCGCAATCAGTACTTTTATTTTTTCCATATAGTTCTTCTCTCTCCTTAAATATATATTAATTAGGTGTTTGCAAACACATTGATTTATTTACGAAACAGGAACCTGCACTCTTGTCAAAAAGCCCTCCTGCGGCTCCGAAGAAAAACGAACACTTCCCCCTGCATTAAGAATCCGCTCCCGTATTCCCTTAAGGCCATTATTTTCCACAATCACATCACAACCCACACCATCATCTGCAATTAGTAATTCTATCTGCTCCTCTTTAAACCGCAGCACAACATCCATCTGGGTCGCCTTTGCATATTTCAAACAGTTGGTAATGCTTTCCCGCAAAGTAGTATAGAGCAGATTAGACAAATGGGAATACCGTTCACTATCTGTCCCCTGTATCGTTACCTGTACCGGAATCTCTTTCACTTGCTTGGCAAGCTGCATAATACCCTTGGTTACTAATTCATAGCTCTCTTCTTGCTTAAGGTCATTAATCGCCTCCCGAAGCTCCCGAATCCCATTTTGTACAAGTACTTTTGCTTCCTCCAAATAAGAAAGCACCCCTGCTTCCTTTTCATTCTCCTCAACAGAAGAAGTTATTGTTGTTTGGGCTTCACCCCTATCATTTCTCTGCTCCTCCTCTGCAAACATTGCAAGCTTCAAAAGGGATTGAATCATAACCAGAGTATGCCCTGTCGTATCATGCACCTGCTGGGCAATCCGATTCCGTTCCTTAGCGAGTGCCAGTTGTTCCTTGGAGATAGAAAGTGCCTTCGTCTTCTCTAACAGCTCATAGTAACGGCTCACATCAGACAGGACATATACCCTTCGCCCTTCCTCCCCCATTAGTGGCATTACCCGGACAAACTCCTGCATTGCCCCCATCCTCTGCTGATATTGCTGTAGCTCATAATATCGGTCTGTCATCTCATCATAAAGCAGGCATCCGTCTGACCTCTGCTCCAGTATCTGAAATGCACAAAACAGCTCCTGTCCCCCATTATCCTCTGCACCCCGCCTTTGCTTCATCAGCTCAAGGAATGCCGGATTAGAGTAGCTTAAGCGTTTTCCATCATAAATCGCCACTCCATCACTCAGCCCATATAGCACCGCATCAAACGCAGTAACATTGACCTCAAGGAAACGGTAACGGATGGTAGCACAAAGCACAAGTATACTGGAAATACCAAAACTCATCGGCGTAAAATCATATTGAGTAGGAAGCAGCCCTATTAAGTAACTTCCGTTCAACAAAGTGGGGAGCAGAACCGAGGCAACAATCAGTATCCGGGCATATCGACGCTCTCCCATCTCATAACGCTTCATATATCGTAGCAAAACATAAGAACCTGCCAACACACAGCAATAGGTATATATAACATTCACATAAAACAATGGACCATGAGCTACTTCTTTTATGGAAAATGTCTCATAATACAGATGATGATACTGATTGCTTAATATAACACCAATATGAAACACAGAAATACCATAAGTAATTCCCTTTAACAGCCTCCCATATCTTAATTGTCCCTCTTTTCCATAATAACAGGCAAACAATAACCAGAATGTTCCAATGAAACAGATACCTATATTGCCAAACAGATAGGAAAACCAAAGGCTCGAAGGATGGCCACTGACCATATTCATAATCTGGGAAGCACACCATAACACAACACTGAACTGACAGCCTAAAAACAGACGGTTCTCATAGGCTTTCCTACCCTTAAGAAAAAGCACTGCTATACTAAGGACAACCGAACAAATAATAATCAAATAGATTCCACAATATATCACAGTTACACCTCTCTACTTTCTCCCTCTTTGACACTACCAGTTTATTCTATTTTCCTCATAATTACAAGTCGCAGCATATATTTCATCCCTCCCGCTCCTTCTTAATTGCCAATCCAATCAATACAATACCAGCAACCAGCAGATATACCCACCAGCTAATGGAAAGCCAGAAAGATTTTGTCAGATAGGCAACAAGGCAAATCAGTGTAACCGCTGCTAGCAAAACATAACTCTTATCATTTGCGAACACCCCATAAAGCAGAATTACAATTCCAACTATTCCAAGAATCAATGCATTATATATTTCTCCAAAACAGATATTATATAGAAGCTGAATACCAATTAATCCACAAAAACTGACAAACCGAACTAATTCGATATCTCTCTTCTCCCTAAAAATATGGCAGACTGCAATTAGCCCCAGAGCCAGCAACAGGATACGCCATTCCACACGCAGTTCCTCTGGAATGGTGAAGAAATTCTGTGTAAAAAATGCCAGTTCGGCGAAGAACAATGCTATCGTCAGCAATATACTTCTGGCATCCCCTGCCCCCCTTGCATGGCAGGCTGCAAACAGCATACCGGAAGCAATAAGAACACTTACACCAAATGTGATACTTTGTTCTGTACAATAATAGAGCAGCAGTAAAACCAGTACTACGACAAAACTAAGACATGCCTCCATTCTGTAACGAAACATTTCCTGATATGTAAGCAGTCCACAATTATCCTCAAGCAAAAGAGAAGAAAGCGATAATGAATCCTTTTGGTAACAACGCACCAGAACCAGTATAAAAGCTATCAGAAATATACTTAAGTATGGATATACCGTTTCATTCCCTATCCAACCATTTGTGCCGGAATACATGCCATATACCATCACCTGTACGAATGCCATCATTCCTCCATAGGAAGCGGCGAGAACCAGCATTTCTATTCTTGGCAAAGCGACCAGTAAGCAGCAGCATAATACATAGCAAAGAAAGCATAACAGATCCCCTTTCATTTCCCTGTAAGTACATATTTCCACTATAACCTTTAATGGCATTGCAATTGCAGGAACAAGCAGCAATACACTAAGACTTTGCAGAATCCGAAGAGCCATTGTACAAAGCTTCCGATAAGTCAGGCTAATCATTAACACGAGCATACCAGCATTTACAGTAAAACTCAGTACCTGACCAATTTGCAGCTGATGATTCATATAATAAGCTTCAAAGAATTTGGATGTCTGTACCATAGCAGTATCTAAATTAATGAAAACCAATAAACTATAGAGTGCAACATTAAACCAATAGCATATCGCTGCACCCGTATGCAAATTATCGTCTGCATATGGATTCCATATCTCCTCCTTCAGCATTGCTACTGTGTAAAATAACTGGATCAAACCAAAGGTACTCAATACAACAGGCAGATAAGTGGTATAGGAATCAAAATTATTACCTCCCCAAAACAAAGACATATCAACTAGTAAAACAAGCAGTACCATATCCAACGTTCCCCGAAACATAAAGAAACTTATTCCTGCTGCAACAGCCATACTGACATGTGCCATAAATACAGGGAAACAGTTTATTGCACCACTATACAGTGAACCCATTTCCATCACAGAATCCGGCATCAGATAATGGGCAAACAACGCATAAACTGTTAGTCCCAAAAACACGGTAGCAAGATAATAAAGAACCGTAGCTGTTTTCTGAAGCTTTTCTTTCCGGCGAACCAAAAAGGAAGAAACAAAACCAATCGCCATGACCAAAAACACGGTGATATCCTTTGCTCCCTGCGAAAAGCTTTTCCATGCTGTCGTTGCAAACAGCACCGCCGCTACGGCAATAAACAAGCCTCCTACAACAAATAACACTGTGGTAACGGAATTTTTTTCTCTCTGTTCCATATCAAACACCATCCTTTAAATATATTTTTTTGTTTCCTTTCCTACACTATACCGAAGAAAACAACGGATGGTTAGATGTCATTTGTCACGACTTTTCAAAGGCACCATGACATTTGTCACGAAAAAAGAGACCTGCTAACCAACTAGTACATTGAATACTAAGTTTGCTTACGTTAAACAAAACAACTTAGTATCCAATGTACCAGGTCAAACACGCCTCTTACATATTTATACAAACAAGTATTTACAAAACTATTAATTACCAATACGATACAACTACTGTGTCCTCTCCTGGCCCCAATGAATCACTGCTGCCATTCCCGGTCCCACATGGGCTCCGATAATTGGACTCAGCATCATTTTCTTAACTATGGCATTGGGATTCGCCTCCATAATCCGCTTCTCCAGCATCTCCACTTTCATACTATCATCCGCATGCACCAGATAGATTGTATTCTCAAACTCTTGCTCCGCTTCCTTTGAAGAAGCCTGATAAAGCTCAAACAAACGATTTAACGCTGCCTTCACTCCGCGTTTTTTATCAATATTCGGCAGCTTGCCCTCACTGTTAATTGTAAGAATTGGTTTAATATTAAGCGTTGTACCAACAAGAGCTGTTGCCGCAGAAACCCTTCCCCCCCGTTTTAAATACATCAAATCCTCCACCATAAACCAATGGTTGATTCGCATTTTATTGTTATCCAGCCACTCGGCATTCTCCTCTATACTCATGCCCTTCTCCCGGTTAAAAACAGCCGCCTCCGCCAATAAGCCCATTCCTCCAGTTGCTGCAAGACTATCCACAGAGATAATAGAAACACCCTCATACTCCTCCATCAAGTCCCGTGCTGCCAGATTAGAAGACTGAAAGGTCCCAGAAAGACCACCGGATAAGGAAAGATACAAAATTGATGTCCCCTCCTTCACATATGGCTCCCATGCCTCCATATAATTGGCAGGACTAATCTGGCTTGTCTTCGTAAAGTCACCGTCACGCTGTCCATCATAAAACCGCTTTAAAATCTCCTCATCCTCAATGCCATCACAATGGCGTTCCTCTTCACCAAGTGTATAATTCATAGCAATAAAATGAATGTCCTTCTCCTTAGCAAATTCCTTATCGATATCTGCTGATACATCCGTAAAAATCATGTATTCCTCTCTCATGCTTCTCTCCCTTCCATTCAAGAACTATTATTTTGTTGCTCACATGTGAATTATATGCTATAATCCCTCTAATTACAATTTATAATATTGCAGAATATGAGTACTTTTGCTCATATTATTTTAATATGTGTAGATATTTAGGGAATAATTGTAAAATGATTCGCTGATAAATCTGTCTGGATTTTTTAATAAGATTGTGAAGTAATCCAGATAACTGCGAAACCTATAATTGCCTAGGTGGATAGTCATAATAGTATATAAATTTACGCCTTTGTATTTTGCGTAGCAAAGACAACGAAGTAAATTTATATACTATTATGGCTATCGCATCAGTAACCTATTGTTTCACAATTATCTATGAAACAATCTACAAAAAGGAGAAAAACATGGCACAGACAACAGACCGTCGGGTTCGAAAAACCAAAAACAGCATTCGGAAAGCATTTATCGAATTAATCATGGAAAAACATTTTTCGGAAATCACCGTAAAGGAGATTGCGGAACGGGCAGATATCTCCCGCCGTACCTTCTATATGCACTATACCTCTATCGATGATATTTTATCGGAAATGAATACAGAATTATTGGCAACGGTTCGTGACCTGTTTCACAGCCGTGATTTCGGCAATATCTCTATTCAGGATATTAAAGAATTATTCTCTGAACTCAATGAAATATTAAGCCGCAATTACTCCTTTTACAAAAGACTGGCAAGCCTGCATTCCTACAACTTCTTTGTACAGATGATGAATGAAGTACTGCGTGATATCATACATGACACATTAAAGCATAGCTTCTCTTTAGATGAAACCACCAACACAGCATATACGGAATATATCTGTGGAGGAATTGTTTCTCTGTATGTAAACTGGTTAATAACCGATTCTGACCTAACCTTAGAACAGTTAGTAGATACCGCAGCAGAAATCACCTATGGAGGTCTTACCTCCCTGCTTATAAAAAAGAGTAGTGGGTATCCCCACTACTCTTCTACCAGTTCTGAAAGACTTCCCTGAATCCGTTCCATTGTGGTAAGTATCTGTTCTGCGTAGGCAGCAATCTCCTGTGAACCCGCCGCCAAATCGTCAACCTTTTCATTGACCTCTGCCACATTAGAAAGCAACTCTTTCGCATCCTCCTGCACATTGCCTACAGAAACCAATACTTTTCCCTGACTCTCATTACTCTTTGCCGCAGTATCTCTGGAATCGGTTGCCAAAGCATTAATCTGGTCTGCAACCACTGCAAAGCCCCGTCCACTTTCTCCTGCTCTGGCTGCCTCAATACTGGCATTAAGAGCAAGCAGATTGGTCTGGGACGCAATGGATACTACCTCCTCATTGTTCTGTGTCAGCTCAACCATCAACGCATCGATATCCTTCATAGAGATATTCAGCTTCTTACAGAATTCGGAAATATGCACCATATTATCCGCAATCTCAGAGCTTTTTTGAGCACTGTTATTATTGCCCTCTGACATACTATTTAACGCCTGCCTTAACTCACTTACATCCCGGTTAATCTCCTCAACTGTCCTAAGAATTACCGCCCCCTGATGTTCTGCATGCTCCCGTTCCCGGTTGTTCTCCTCGGCCAACTGTATTGCATGCTCGCGCTCCAGCTCAACCTCTTTCTTTATGTAATAAATACAGTTCTCTTTTTTATTAAAGCCATTGTAAATCGCTGTTGCCATCTTCTCACAGGAATCATATCCACAGCAGGAACAATTAATATGCCGCTCCTCATAAGTCTTCTTTTTCATTTCATTATATATATCATTAAGCTCAGCCTCAGAAGGATTAGAAAATTGAATGGAATGGGATAAATCCGTGTAAGTTCTCAAATAATCTTCCAGTCGAAGGTTCTTAAATTGCTGGTTAAATTTTTTAAATCTCTGCTCCGGTGTCAGCTTCTTTGACCACGCATCCTTCCTGCCATCCTTCTTACACTCCTCGCGAATGTTAAGCAGTGCATACATCGCATCATCTGTCTTAGAAAGCTCAGGGTCTGTTGCTGTACCGCAGATACAACCGTTGGCACAATTCAAAGCATCCACAAACAAAAATGGGGTCTTATCTTTCGCAATGCGGTCCTTATTATGCTCCAACCACTCATACATGTGCTTCTCACCCTCAATCTGTCGAATAAATACACTCTCACCTAAAAACCAATATACATTCTCCTTTAAACCACCCGGAGTAGGATAAATGGAACCTAAACCATATTCTATCTCATCACTGGCAAAGGAACCTTCTATATGATTAGCACGCACATATTTCATCAGATGGTCAAAGGTTACATTGTACTGGATATATCCCTTATTCTCCGGCTCCTCCATCTCAAGCTTCTTTGCAATACAAGGACTGATAAAGGCAAGCTTATCTTTAATACCAAGCACCTTTCTAACGTAAATTGCAGCACACATCATCGGTGACTGAACAGGAAACAGCTTCGGTAACAATTCCGGCAGATATCTCTTGATATACCCAACAACCGCCGGACATGGCTGGGAAATACCACCAAGAAAATTATTCTGCTTAATATAGTTCAGATATCCCCATGTCGTAATATCTGCCCCAAAGGATACACTGATAATCCGATTGACACCGAGTTTTTTTAACCCACCTAATACTTTCTCATATTCCCTTGGATAATTGGCTTTGAAGGCTGGTGCCAATAATATGCTAATTCTCTCCCCCTTCTTTAAATCATCAAAGAAACCAGGTGTATCATCACGGAACTCTCTTGCACCATGCTCACACACATCAAAGCAGGCACCGCATGCCACACACTTATCACCACTGACATCAATGCGGTTCTTACCATCGACTTCATGGGCAACACAAGCCCCCACACAGCTACATGTACTAATGCACTTATTGCAACCAATACACTTATCATTGGTAAATACTAATGACTCCACCATACCTGTTCCCTCCATTCACTAGTTTATCCTCCGGTAAATCTCCCCACAGTAAACTAATGGGCATTATCTACACTAAAGGTATGATAACATATTTAGCAATAATAGTCTATAAATTGAAAATTATAGCAAAATTTTGTACAAAATAGCCAAAAATATCTATGTGCTATAATTGAAACATAGCAAATCCGTCGGTGTCCTTCTTGCCCTTCATTTCTCCGTGCTGCCGCATAAAATACGCCTTCATCTCCGGCTGTTTTTCACCTAAATCTGCCAACGTCGCATCGTAATTCTCCTCTGTTAACCCGCCAAGCCTGACATATAGCTCATAATACTCCTTAAGATGCCCCTTTTCCTCCTTTAACACAAGCCATGTCTCCATAGAAGCTTTACCAACGATATGGTTCATAAGATAGTCCTTCAGCTCCTGTCTTGTATGTGGCGATAACTCACTATCCTTTAACAGGCGCAAGAAACAATACCGCACCTTTTTCTTCCGCTTCTCTCTCACAAATATATCCAGACTACAATTCAAATCCTCCTCACCACAAAGAATCATATCTGTATAACCCTTTTCATCTGGTTCATCAAGCATTTTCAGCAAACAGGCATCCCATGCCTGAAACCACTCTGCCTTACCCGCCTCCTTCATATCAAGCAAATATTCCCCGCTCTCCATAGCCGGCAATACAGCCAGTAACACTGCAGTATCCGTCCTGTATGTCTTGGTACAATCACTCCACCAGTCAGTATCCTTCCCTCTGTCCTTCTCCCTGCTTCTAAGCACAATATGGGATAGCTGCTTATCCCCTAAGAAAACTCCGGTACCCATAATAAGCTTTCGCTTGGGAAGCTCTACCTCCTTAAGCAATGGGCAGTAAGCAAATGCCCATTCACCAAGCTTCTTCGTAGTATCTGGCAGGCTCACCCGTTGCAGCTGTCTGCTATTCATAAATGCTTTTTTTCCTATTTTTGAAACATGCAATCCATTCATTTCAGCAGGAACAACAACCTCTGTATCATTACCATGATAGGTAGTAATGGTAATACGTTCCTCTTTTATTGTATAATACAATGTACCCTGCTCTGTTCTAATGCTTTGTTCCATATATAATCCTCTTTTCCATAATTATCTAAATAACTATAGCTCCAATTCCCTAATCTCTCTTTGAAGCTCATCCTGCCGTTCAGAAAGCATCAGTTCATCACTCGCTGCTCTGTAATCATCACATCCGAATTGGGAAATAAATCTTGCACTAAAGGTATTTACTGTCAGCTCCGTTACGAGAAGCAGCATTTCATTGCCCTCCTCGAAGGCTGTCTTTACATAGGTAAACAGATGATGAAGCCGCTCCTTTACCCCTTCTGTCTCTTGCTTCATAGAAGCAACCTCTGCATCAAAACAGGCCTTTACTCTCTCAAATATCTGCTCACCAGTAGATAATGTTCCTGACTCCTCCATAAGCTCCTTACTTACCTTCTTTAAAAATTCCGCAACCTTGCGATGTTTTCTCTTGTCCTCGTTTGACAGAGAATTGGCTCTGGCAAGATTTTTAATCAATGTCCTTCTTCCCTGCTCCTGTGCAGATAACATGGATAGCAGCTCATTTACTGTCTTATCCTTTGCTGCCTCCTTTACCGCTTTTAATGGTCCCATCAATTCTGTTAAATAATCAGAATATAACATCACCTCTCGCATCTCCTCCTGCAGCTTATCCATCAGCATGCCAAGAACAGAAAGACGTTCGTCAAAGGTCGCATTCTTTCCCCGAAGGACTGCCTCCTCACTGGCATTCCCGGATAGGATTTCTGAAAGCTGGTAATCCCGTTGATATTTCTTATATAAATCATAATAAGCTGTAAATTCTTTCACAATACGGTCATTTCTAATATACTGCCCCACCAGGGTTTCATCTACAGCAATTTCCTCCTCCTCATATAAGACAATCATCTGCGACAAATCTTCCCAGCCCCTTGCGGTAACATACGAACGCCCCTTCACTGTCATTTCCATACAGTAAAAATAATCCTTTTTGATTTCCAGAAAGTTTAAAATTGCGGTGTGAATCCCTCGCTCAAAAGCATATTTTTTCCATGTCTTGTAATCTGCTTCCACCTCAAGAATCTTCAGACGGTCCATGGTAACCACATCAAATTCCCGCACGGATTTATTATACTCTGGTGGATTCCCCGCAGTAACAATCACCCAGCCCTCTGGTACCTGATGGCGTCCAAACACTTTATACTGTAAAAACTGAAGCATAGATGGTGCCAGGGTCTCTGATACACAGTTAATTTCATCTAGAAATAAAATGCCCTCCTTTACTCCGCTCTCCTTCATCACATCATAAACCGATGCAATGATTTCACTCATGGTATACTCCGAAACATCGTATTCCATCCCTTCATATTCCCTATGGCTGATAAACGGAAGCCCCAAGGCAGACTGTCTCGTATGGTGTGTCATAGAATATGACACCAGTGCCACATTCAGCTCTGCGGCCACCTGCTCCATAATCGCTGTCTTACCGATTCCCGGTGCCCCAAGCAGAAAAATCGGACGCTGTCTCACCAAAGGAATCCGGTATTCTCCATACTCATCCTTTTTTAAATACAGCCTAACATCATTTTTTATATAATCCTTCGCCTGTTGAATATTCATTGTTTCACTCCTTGTATAATATAATTATAAAACCCGTTCTTCAAACTCCTCCTCGTCAAGCACCACCTTTAATGCCCACGGCGGAAGCTTGGGGGCATATTCATCCTCCTTTAAAAATGCAAACAGACAATCATAGTCTGGCATTTTCTCCGGATAGATTCCATACCCATCCGTAAAATAAATTAACCCTTTTAAATTCTCAAACTCCTGCTGCTCCCTGAGCTCTTCCACATAGGAGAATACCGGGCGGAAATCAGTCGAGCCAAATCCCTTCAATGTAATATGCTCCAAAAACGCGGAAAGCTCCTCGCCATTTGTTATTTTCGTATCCTGCTGGATTTCGTTATCACATTGGATAATGTGCAGATTCATCTTATGAAAAAAGCTTTCACTGCTCTTTAGGATATCGTACGTCTTTAAAAGAAAGTTTCTCACAATCTCTCCCTTACAAGAAGCGGAGGTGTCAAGAGCAATTACAAAATCCCTTACCTTTTTCGCATCCTTGTATTCCAAAGGTTCAATCAAAGGCATGTTGCCATAATTGGAAAGTCCATAATGATAATAAATATAATCGAATTCATCATCATTCACCTGAATATTCTCTCCCATCACCGTGAACCGCCTTAACAGCTCACTATAATCGTGCCGTTGTCTGGTCGCCTCATCAAGATTCTCCTCTACCTCCTCAGAGCCTAGCTTTCCCTTAGAAAAAGATTTTAAATCAGCCTTCACCCGCTCACTGATTTTCTGCCATTTCTCCAGTTCAACAGAAACCTCCTTCTTGGATTTCCAATAAATATGCTCATCCTTATGATAAAGCAAATACCACTGTATCTTACCAGCCTCAGAAAGCTCATTTACCTTTAGATGTTTATACACCTTTTCCGCTGTAATACCCTTTACCTGCTTTTTAAGCAAACGAAGCTTCTCCTTAAGCTCTGCATCCTTAGCAACCGTTACCGCCGGAAGCTCCATGGATAAGATAGTATGCTCCACCGCAATATCCGCCGCTAAATCCCATGTGACATGGTCAAGCTTATCATAGGAAAAGCTATGAAAAAAAATGAGATGCAGCAGCAGGTGCAAATAGGTTCGTGCCACCATCTGCGGCTCTGTCGAATAAGCCTTTAACACCCATTCTGGATTATAATATATAGATATACCATCCGTTGCCATAACATCAATATCTCTCTTAGGAATTAATTTCATCGCAGCCAATGCAATATCCAGAAACCGAAGATGCACCACAATATTATCCCGTGCAAGGTTCAGGATACGGGCCGCCAAACGGTCTATTTTTTTCTGTTTTTCCTCCAATTCATTTGACAACAACCAGCACCTCCCTTTATTATTCTCTATTATAATACCACAAAGACAGAATCACAATCATTTCAAGCAAAAAGAAACCTGCCCAACTGATTATTATCAGTCAGCAGGTTCTTTTATTATATATCTGTATTGAAATAACTCCTCCTCAAGCCAAGTATTCATTTGCAAACACTTGTGTTTATCCTTTGTGATGTCTGATTAATTTATTTTTTCACAATTGACAGAGACTGTAGAATCCTCCTCACTCTGTGAAGCAATGGTCTGTTCACCAACCTTTGTATCATTAGAGTAAACACGAATCGTATATGCCCTATTCTTTGGCACCATAAAATACCCAGTGTCCTCTTTCTGTTTTGACCGCACAAACACACCGTCATAGGAAACAGTTCCATCTGCACTTTCAGCCACAACATAATCAATCTGACCATTCTTATAAGTGCTATCATTATAATTATTCAGACGAAGGTTGATGCGTACCAAATTATCATAATGCCTGGGGGCAACCTTTATTTCCTCTGCCTGTGTTCCGGCAACGGTAACAGATTTTTCCATTGTTTCTGTTGTATCGGATGTAATGATTACATTGTACTTTCCTGCGGATACAGAAACAGATTCATAGGTTTCCTCTCCCTTTCGCAGTACTCTAAAGGAACCATCATAACCACTTCCCCGTAAGATAAGTGCTGCAAGCTCATCCACCTTCTCACTAAGAGGATCAATATAGTACTCATCAAATGCCATTATGTAGGCAGTACTATCCAAGGCAGCTCCTGTGGAAGTAGTGACTAATGTCTTAATCGTTGAATTTCCTCCTACCGTAAGGTTTTCAAAATTCTGGTTACTTACAACCGTATTGGCACCAGCAATTGTAATGTCTTTTATCTGCGTATCAATTCCAGCAGCACGGACAACTAAGACATACTTACCTGCACCAAAGGTTCCATCGATACCATCCTCCAGAGAATAAGAAACAATACCATCACTTTTAGTCAATGTATCTGCAGCTACAATTCTAGACCTATCTTCATTGTAGAGAACGGCGATACCCTCTCCTGTTAATTGTGCTTTGTTATCTGCAATATCACCATACGCTACCACACCCTTAACGGTCGTAGGATATACCCGGTTGTAGGTTGCCTCCGATATTACCGTAGCATTTTGTAAATCAATTAAATCCTGTTGCTCATCCTTCTCTGAATCCCTATTGGATTGCTGGTATTCTGCAATATCAAAAGAAATCGTATATTTACCCGGAGTCAATCCCCTAAACGCTTCGTCGTCAATAGGAATTCCACTTACTAACTGGCTAAGCGTATATTTCCGGTTGATTTCAACCGTATGTGTTTTACTTCCACTTGTTACTGTAACAGCATTAAGCGTCACACTATCCGTTCCTGAAGCCGTATTATTCGTTCCATACTGATCTTTAAAATTAGCAATATTATCTGCCTTAACCTTAACAATATTAACTGCTCCACCAAGCTCCACATTCCAGTTGCCGGCAGTCTTTGTAGAAACAGCTACATCTGGTTTGGTAAGATGAGATTTCATCGTTTCAACAATATAATCCTTATCTTTCCCAAGAAAATCACAAGCTTTATTGGCTCCATAGCTGGTATTGCTTCCACTCTTTTCCAGAGTAATTCCCTGCTGGGTACTTATTAATACTCTATCGTCTCCAACCTTTTCATAAATATTGGTATCAATAACGATATTGCTGCCCAGACTTCCAGCAGCATCTGTAACATACTTTAAAGTAGCTCCCTGATTTTTTTCAGAAATTGCCTTATACTCGTCAGATAATGCGGCACTATAAATAACATTACGGCTTAATGCCTTGGTAAAGGTTCCCCCTACCTTTGCATCACCACCCTCTGTCAAGCTCACAGGAATCACCAGAGTAGAGTTTTGCTGCGTACTATCGTCCGCCAGATCCTTTACAACAAGATAATAGGTATCTGTCGGCAATGTCGGCTTTACATTGGCAGAGCCTGTATTAAAGAAATCATTAGCTGCCATGCGGTATCCTCTTGCCATTTTATTATAAGTTGTCGTCAAATATTCACCCAGATCAATACTCTTTGATGCAAGCACTTCATTCGCTTTGGTCACAAAGCTTACTTGTACTTTGGTGCTTCCTGCACTCTTTAAAACAGCCTCATTATTTTCTTCCTGAGACCAATTTAAGTCCAGAGTGATTTCATCAAGCTCCTTTACCTTTGTCAGTCTTGTCGATACATTTACATTGCGGGCAGAGCCTAAAGAAATTCTTTGAGCAGGTACTGCTTTATACACATCCTTGATATTTTCTGCACCAAGCTCCTTGCTAACTGCAATTTCGTATGTATTTTCCTGAAGAATCAAATTATCGGAATAAAAGATTTTTGTACTCTTGGAACTATCTGTAGTAAAGTTTGTCACAGTAGACCTATAATTTCTGAATAAATAATGTCCCTTTGTGTCAGTTTCTACTGTTGCCTTAACCTCACCATTCTCATACAAGACAACTGTCGCCCCTGCAACAGGCTTTGAATTATCCTCACTATCTGTAACAGTACCACAAATGTATATTTTAGAAATATCATATTTCTCCATCTCAAAATTGTAGGCGGATGCAGTATTACTCGCAACCTTCACATTGGTTTTACTTTCGTCAAAGAAACCATCTGCCTTAACAGTAATCAATGGGTAATCGGCAGGATTCGCTGACTGCTGATAAAATCCTTTAGCATCCGATTTGGTCGTCTTACCATCAATAGTAATTGACGCCCCTTTGATAGCAGTGTATCCCAAAATATCATCATAATATACAAGTCCTTTCACAGAACTGCCGGTTATCTGGACAGTTGCCGTAGACTGGCCAATCGTAGCAGGAATGTTTATATTACCACTGGCACTGCTGATTGTATAATTGCCCGTCGTAATTTTTGATAAATCAGAAGCTGCTATGAGATAAGTTGCTGAATTGCCATCCGCACTCACCTCTTTAAAAGAAGCTGACACAATAGTTCCACTTCCATCACTAATAGTAATGACAGTCCCAGTCAAATCATCTGCTGTTACTTTACTATCGAAGGTTAGTGTAACTTCTCCTGTTTTCGTATCAATCGCACTTACCTTGGTCACATTCAATTCCTTTTTGGCTGGTACCGGTGCCTGTGTTGTGGCATTCGGATCTGCTGTTGTCGGCTGTGCCACAGTCGTCGCCGGCTGAGCTGTTGTCGCACCATTCGTTACCTTAATTTTCACCCATGTCTTCATCTTCTTTTTATCCTTTCCAGTAACGGTAATTGTTATTTTAGCTGTTCCTGCCTTTTTTGCAGTAACCTTACCCTTCCTGGATACCGTCGCAACTGCTTTCTTACTTGTTTTGTACGCAATTGTCTTTTTTGCTGCCTTTGGCTTTACGGTTACCTTTAAATTAGCACTTTTCCCCTTTTTTAAGGAATACGTCTTCTTTGTTACCTTCTTTGAACCAATCTTAACAGTAACCGATTTTACTTTTTTGTTACTCGCTGCATTCGTGGTAGTTACACCAGAAAATGCTGTTGACAAAACCATTGTCATTGCCAGCAAAACAGCAAGCATACGTTTCTTCATGTCAAACCTCATCATGTGCTCCTCCTTTTCTTTTATAAAAAATACAACTCACACTTTAGAATATAACACAAATACTTCTAGTTATCAACAGTATTAGTGTTATATTTTTTATTAACTAACACAAATACTTTCTTTTAAAACATCCAATCATTAGACACAATATAAGTAGATTCTTAATATTGCATTGTGGTTTGAAAGGAAGTGGTTGTATGGAATTAGACTACAGAGTTATCGGAAGCCGTATACAGGCACGAAGGAAACAAAAAAAAATTACACAGGAAAAAATGGCAGAAGCCCTGAATTTATCTGTGGGCTTCATTAGCCAGATAGAACGGGGGGTCACAAAGCTAAGTCTTGACAGTATGGCCGCTATTGCACAATATCTGGATTGTTCCATTTCATCTATCGTTGATGACACGAACCAAAAAGACATTAACTATTTTCAGACAGATTTTAATGCTTTGTACGAATCGCTGAACTATGACGACCAGAGGCTCTTTTATTATATGCTTGAAATATATGTGAAAAATAAAGGTAAGAAGGAATTTTAAAATAAGGATATAACAACATCAGCAAACCTTTTGTGTCCACTTATGATAAACAGATATAGTTAAGGACAACTGCTATCCTATGTGCCTTTGTACCGAGCCATGCCCGGACAACGAAGCATAGGATAGCAGTTGTCCTTAATTATATCGTCACTCAATTGTCACTATATCGCCATTATTTCAAAATTCTACCCACTCTAAAAGAATTGCCCGCAAATGCTCCCCATTGCACATATTCTCTGTATGCAAAAGATCCTCAAACATATCATAATTATCATCGGAATGCTCAAGCTCCCTCGAATACAAATGAAACAATTCTATCTGATTCTCCTTCGTAAACTCCCTATCCTGCTTCACCCACTGACACACGGCAAGCTCCTTCACCACAAGATACGCCATAACAGCAAGCTGTACTTTACCATATATATCATCATCAAAATAGGACTTTAGAAAATATTTGAACACAAAATAACTTAACCAGTGTTCATATTCATATTCCCTCTGGCTCATATCGTTATCATACGCTTGATAGATATCATGGTACTGCTCTGCCGTCATTTCTTTATGTAACACCTTCTCTGCTTCACTAAGCAATATACCCCAGGAAGGTTTACAATGCTTTAAATCCTGATACAAAACAGCGATGTACTCCGGCAGCAGCCGATAACGAAGCTCTCCTTTCGGTATTCGTTCTCCATCCACTACCCCTAAATATTCTGCCTCTTTTCTAAGCCTCTTAAGACGTGATAAAAGCCTCTGCTCATCCTTATACCAATCCATTAGCCCGTTAAGCGATTCCTCCGCTTCCCGGTCAAAGGCATCCTGAACACACATCCCGAAATCAAGATACAAAAGCACCCGGTCAGCCATCGAAAGCCTGCGATTCTGTACCAGGCAAAATGCCGTTTCCCGAAGGTGAAAAAGCATTTGAAAATACTCCCTGTCAAATGCTTCGGAATGGATTATATATTCCCCCTCTTCATCCGAAACCACCATATCCTCTATCCCCATATTGGCAGTCCGCCACATCACATCTGAAACAAAACTCCGTTCCCCTTTATCCGAAACCTCTCCCTCTAAAAACTGCATTGGTTCGGATATAGAAAGCATAAGCCTTGATGCTTCCGGACAGGAAAAAGCGATTCCTACCTCCCTAAGCTCCCCATAATCCTCCATAAACCTCGGATAATTGGTACAGGTATCACATAAGCTTTTTTCTCCCAGCTTATCATACATGTCACACAAACCGGATAAATTAAGAAAGGGACATCTTCCATCCTCACGCAAACGAAACTGTCCCTCTTCTCCCGGCACATCAACCATAACCGAATGGAGATATTCCCCAAAATCTCCCTCCTCTTTCTGATACCGTTTCCACGAAACGGCATCTACATCCACCTGCCATCCCGCACAACAGCTATCACTACATGCAGCAGCAACACAGTGAAATTGTTCATAGCAGGCAGGCACCCTGACTTTTTTAACCATATTATCCTATTCCTTTCCCTGAAATAATGTCACCATCAATTCCCGGCTATCCCTCCCAGAGAATGGTTTTTCCGCTCTTTAATGATTCCGGAATACTTATCACTCTTTGATTCGAGGAACCACGAAACTTAAGGCTCCAGTCCTTCAATGCCTCCACATAAGGTCCGTCCACCAGCACATCAATATAAGAAAGAAATTCCTTTGTTTCCTCCCAATTTACATACATGTCCTCAAGAATATCCTTTTCAAAAATATATCCGGTAAAGCACCACACATCCTTATCAGGGTATTGCTCCTTCATCTTACGAAGCAATGGGAGCAATCCCTTTTGGTTCTCCTTAGCCATCGGCTCTCCGCCAAGAAGCGTCAGTCCTCTCACATAGGCGGGAGCAAGTGCATCTATTACCTCCATTAAAACCCCTTCATCAAACAATTCTCCATAGGAAAAATCCCATGTAACCTCGTTAAAACACCCCTTACAGTGATGGGGGCATCCACTAACAAACAAACTCACCCGCACCCCACATCCGTTTGCAATATCATTTTTCTTTATCTCCGCATAATTCATTGTCCCACTCCATATCCGTGTGCATTTAAAAAATCTACCCATAGCTGATAATATTCTGCCTTCAGATGCACACCATCCCATGTATATTTTTTCTTTAATCCACCTTTTTTACCAGATACCGCCACATTCATATCCAGATATAGTGTATCTGTACCATTGGCAAGCTCTGCAATCAATGTATTCCTCATATCAATATTATCATTATTATATACCTTCTGCCCTTTGGCATAGTCAGTGGTTACATGCATCATCCCCATCAAAAATAAATTAGCGTCCGGCTGCAATTTTCTAATACTATTTAGATTGTTCCGGTACTGCTTCTGAAAATCAGACGCATACCCCGTTCCTAACTCGTTTACCCCAAGCATAATATATATTTTTTTATATTGTTTAGCAGACAGCACCTTTTTCAATTTTCTCTTTCCCTGACCAGAAACAGATAGCTGCACATCCATCAAATCAAATACGGACAACCCTTTTTCACAAAAGAAATCCGCCCCTTTTATATTACCGTAATCCTGTAATCCCTGCACCCGGGAATCTCCAATAAATAATGCATCCTTATAATAATCCATATCTACCATGATGTAAGGGGCATCTGTAGTTAACGCAATACGGTCACTATCCTCGTAATAGGGAGATTTTGCTTTTCTAAGGGGTACTGTTAAAAAGCTTGTCTGCCAAACCGGGACAGCATTGGCACTGGCATCACCCGATGTGTTGGGCAGTATCCCTTCATTGCCTGCCACTACAACCCCATCTCCAGATGCATCTCCACTTGCAATCACTACCCCATTATCAGATACATCTTTCTGTGCCGGTAGATTACCATCACCAGTTTCACCCTTTTTCTCTGCCATCACAGGCTGGCTATGCCCCTTCGTAAGTAATGAAACAAGTAATGGCTGCTTCATACTTACATGGATAGAGGCATCCCCCCTCACCATAAGAACCAATGCCACTCCTGTCAAAACAAGAACAGACACCAAAAGCATTGCAACCAAGGGACAACACTTTATAAACTCTATTACTGAATGATTTCTTCCCTTTTTCATCGTCTCACCTAAAATCTAAAATACAAAAACGGATTATCACTACCCATGGCAATTTCATATACGCTAAGCCAGAACAGGAAAAACAAAATTAGTTTGGCTATCCATGTCTTATAAAATCTCTTCACAAGCTTTAATGGTAAAGAACTGCAGCATATACCACATATCAGCAGCAACCACCAGTAAGTAGAAAATAACTCCATAAATTTCGCCATACCATCGACCACAACACTGCCAGACAATGGCACAAAAAACATTCTTCCAAGATAGCGTAACAACTCTGACAGGTCGGATATATTAAAAATAGTCCATGTTACCGGAATTAACAAAAGCATATAAATATGCCCGAAAACCCGATGTTTTTTTAACTGCCCAAGATAACAAAGCTTCTCCAATGTCAGAATCACAAAAAACAATAATCCCCACAACAAAAAATTCCAGTCTGCTCCATGCCACAAGCCGGTCAATGCCCACACGACAAAGGTATTAAACACCATCCGCCCCTTTCCCCTGCGATTACCTCCAAGCGGTATATATACATATTCCCGAAACCAGCGACCCAAAGTCACATGCCATCTTCTCCAAAAATCCGTCGCTGACACAGCAGTGTATGGATTTATAAAATTCATCGGCAAATTAAAACCCATAATACGCCCTAACCCAATTGCCATCAAAGAATATCCAAAAAAATCAAAAAAAATCTGCATGGAAAATCCCCATGAACCAAGCCATGCGGTAAGTGTATTAATTCCTAACACACCGATTGTCTGTACATCATTCCAAAGAGAAGCAATCTTGTTCGCAAGCAACACCTTATAGCTCAGACCCAATACAAAAATTGTAACGCCCCATTCAATCCCCCTAAAATCCACCTCTCGATACTTAAGCTGTTTTCTAACCTCACGGAAATTAACAATTGGTCCCGCAATCAATTGTGGAAACATGGCTACATAAGCTGCAAAAGGTATCAAGCCATGACCCACTATGTATTCTTTCCTGTAAACATCAACTACATAAGAGACAATCTGAAACGTATAAAAGCTAATACCCAAAGGAAGTGCAAGGGTAAGCTGTGGAAGCTTCATGCCAGACAATTGTCCCAATATACTCAAAAAGAAATTAAGGTATTTAAATAAAAATAATAATCCAAAATCAATCATTAACGCCATGACAAGAAATTTTTTTCGATTGTTTTGGTAGCTCCATCCGTCCTGTGCCTCTTTCACATGATATTCATAAATCCTTCTCGCAATCAGATGATTGAATACAATGGATGCCACCATTAACAAAATATAGATTGGCTCACCATAAGCATAAAAAAACAGACTGCCAATTAAAAGAGTGACATTCCGGTATTGGGGCTTTGTAATAAAATATGCAATTAGAAAAACCGGTAGAAACCGGAATATAAACTCAATACTTGAAAAAACCATTATATCCCCCACAATTTCATCTAACGTAATACAAAAGTATATCTGAATCAATTTTCAGATATACTTCTATGGTAATCAGTTAGACAGGGAATGTCAACCAGTAATCTTAGTTTTTTACAAGAAAAGAAGCGGTCTTGTGACCGCTTCTAAACCACTTGTTAATCTTATTGATAAGATTAGCCAAGTAATGATAATACACCCTGTGTTGACTGGTTAGCCTGTGCAAGCATGGACTGTGCAGCCTGCTGAATAATATTATTCTTGCTGTAGTTAACCATCTCTGTAGGCATGTCAGCATCTCTGATAAGTGACTCTGCATCCTGTAAGTTCTCTGCAATGTTGTCCAGGTTTGCAATTGTATGATCCAGACGGTTCTGTAAAGCACCAAGCTTTGAACGCTGTGAAGATACAATTGAAATTGCATTGTGAATGTTACAGATTGTCTGGGTTGCTACTGCGTAGTTGGATACACTTAATGGATCCTCCTGATGGTGAATGGTATAAGTCTTACCATTGAATGGATCATTAAATGTAGCATTGGTCAATTTCTTTGCCCAATCATCAGTAAGAGTGTCACCATTAGGATCTTTCCAAGCACCAGCGGCAGTCCAGATATTCTTACCTGTACTATCCTTTGCCTTTGTACCTGCCGTACCACCAATGTCATTACCTAATCCAAGACCTGCCAGTGACATTCTTGCAATAGAAATCTTGATGTTCTGACCCATGTTTGCTCCAACCTGTAAGTTCTTGTTATTGAATGTTCCTGACAATAACTTCATTGTGTTGAACTCGGTTGTAGATGCAATACGGTTAACCTCTGATGCAATCTCCTTTAACTCCATCTTGATTGCCTGACGGTCTACAGATACGTTCGTGTCATTCGCTGCCTGGGTTGCAAGCTCTGACATACGCTGTAATACAGAATGAATCTCCTGTAATGCACCCTCAGCGGTCTGGATTAATGATGTTGCGTTCTCTGCATTGTCAGATGCTCTGTTCAAGCCTCTGATCTGTGCACGCATCTTCTCAGAAATAGAAAGTCCTGCTGCATCATCTGCTGCACGGTTGATTCTGTAACCGGAAGATAACTTC
>JAGATQ010000057.1 GCA_017621205.1 Lachnospira sp. | reverse complement strand
CCCCTTTTTCCTTATATTCTTCTATCTCTTTTATTGCTTGCTGATACTGTTTTTCCGACCATAGCGAATAATACAAAAAACGTTGCAGACAATAATACTGTTCACCCTTCCGACACTGTTTAAAAGAAAAAGAATATTTTTCACTGTCAACTATTGAAACTAAATCTCCTTTTACACAGGGAACTGAATTAACAGCCTCAAGTCTCCAACCTTTATTTAAGATGCGATTTATCTGCTGATAAGTCGGAGCAAGAAAATATTTTTTGTTTTGTGATACCAACAATACTACCCCTCCCATTACTTTCTTTCTCTTGGATTTTTCCACCCACAAAATTCTATCACATCTTTGGTTGTAATGCTTTCATCTATTGTTCCTCTATACCCAAGCTGATATTTGTTAATCAAATGCGATTCTTTCCAGCTATCCCATGTCCTTTGTACAGTCGAAGCCATTATAGTACACTCTAACGAATTAGAATCTGTATCTAATGCACTTGTAATGGCATTATATTCTAATTTTTTTACTAATTTATTAAAAATTGTTGCAGAAGAATCCACAAATGCAAGTGTTGATACACTATCTCCTGCCATTAATTTTATTGCAGTTTTTTTATTTGCCATAATTTTTTTTACTAATACACCAACCCCCTTCACAGCAACACTCTCTGCTACAAAATACAGATTATATATTACCCCTGCTTCAACTAATAAATTAACTACAAACCATCCCGCCTCTTTCTTCGTAATCGTATACTCATCCTTATTATATCCGAGCTTTAGCATCACATTTTCAATCAATGCCTTATCCGTCATATACAATTCTTCATTTTCACAGGCAGCTGCATATAACATCTTGCGTGTCACAAAACATTTATCCAGTGGAAAAGCCCTTCCTACTAATTGTCCCACGGTTAGGCTTTTCATATCAACCTCCCACATTGCCCCATCTTTTGCATACACCCAATTATCCTGTCTACAGGAAAATGTAATCTGCTCCTTTTTCTTCGTTTTACAGGAAAATTCTACCGTATACTCCTCTCCCCTTTTAAGGGCATAGTAGTACTGCTTCTTATAACTCGATTTTGCTTCACTCTTATAGCTTTTCACCTCTTTCTTTTTCCCAAAACGATTCTTTTTAAACACCTTAAAGGTTGCATTTTTCTTGAAGCCATATGTACTTGTAACGCTAAAGGCATAATCACTATCCTTTTTCGGTGTTAATTCCCCACAAAATTTACGCTTTTTATTTGAATAGGTATTCATCTTACATATATACGAGCCATCTACAATTGTTCCCTTTTTCGTAGAAGATTCCGTAATCGTTGAGCCCGCCTTGGCTCTTACCCTGCTTGGCACACTACTTTGGGAATCCAGATGGGAATCATCAAGTGCTGTGTCATCTATCAAATCCGCAGTATATTTTAGAACATCCTCATCCTCTGAATCAATAATATCATCCCCATCACTGTCTTCCAGATTAGGAAAAGAAATAACAGGCAGTGCCTTCTGCGTAGCCAGAGCTGCTAACAGTGGATTGCCTTCATAGAGTTCCTGACCATAACCCAGCGAAGTCCAAAGAGATTGAAGAGTAGGCAGTTCTGCCTGCTTGTTCCCCTTGGCATCCTTATAGCAGCGAATCTTACTCCAATCTACCTCCTGGCTGTCCGTCAGTCTGTCACCGTCGGTATCACAGCTTCCTTCCTTGGTTAGCTGCTCATCCAAAAAAATGGGAGATAAACTGTTTCCTGCAACTGCATTATATTGATAGCTGTTATTTACTTTTTTCATTATAAAATTATAAATATTATTATAATAGTTAGAAGAAAAGTACATTCCGCCGTTGTTCATTGCGACATATTCATACTCATAGGACAAATCAATCGGTGCACAGGTACAAACTGATATATTGTTTTCTTTAAGCATTGGAGTAAGGTCATCCAAATCATTGATTTTAAAAGCAGAGTTCGTGTTAATATTAGTCTCTGAATTGGAAAACAAGACTGCTATCTTTAATGCTTCCTGCCGATATTCCAGTTCGTTAGTATGTGCTAACGTATCAACCATGGAGGAAGTTCTTGCGTAGCTTGACGGTTTGATGGAATCAATAAGCGTCTGCATTTCAGACAGCTCCGTCACAAAATCCTCCTCTATACCATTATTCACAACCGTAGAATTGCTGCCATATCTCGCAACATCCATATAAGATATAATAGATACACGCAAATCAATATTTTGTGCCTGCAGCTTTTTTATAAATGACTGTAATCCCTTTTTAATCGTTGTCAAATACGGTCCCATATTGCGGGAAGCTTCCACATTTAATACTAAATCAACCTGCTTTGCACATTTTGCTGCCTCTATGGTTACTCCGTTATAGTCTTCTGTCGTTGCCGCTCTACTTAGTTTCTTTACTGCATTTAACTGACTATAGCTATCAGACTGAACGGACAATTTTGTAATATTACCATCATTGCCCATATTATGTAACAATTGTTCCAAGTCCATGATACATAAATTATCATATTCTTTCGATGCATCTACCAGAATCTTATTTGCCTCATCCTGATAGCTACATGCAACCGGAACAAGCATGCTAAGTTCCTCATTATAAGAAAATACTCCATAACGCTTCAGTCCCCACGCTTCATCAAACCCATAAGTATCTTTCCCATTATTGGATACATATGTTTCATCAAGAGAGAATATAATATGTCCTTCTTTTATCTCTCCATCCGAATAGTGGAAATAAACCGGTGAACCAACAATAGCAGAATTCTGATTCATGATTTCACAGGAATCATACGCCTCTGCATACAAATGCTTTGACAGATAATTAGTCGCTTTTACATCAAAGCTAATGTCAAATTCGTCAATCACATCATTGACCTCGCCTAATTCTTCTGCCGTTATCTTCTGTCTGCTGGCATATTCACCATCCTTGATTCCCGCATATGTCATAGGTTCATTGGGATTTAATCCAAGCTGTACCTCATCATAATCGGAGACGCCGTCCTCATCCGTATCTTCTTTATCCCATCTTGTCTGATACTGTAATTCCTCACCATCCGTCAATCCATCATCATCTGCATCCGCAAGCAGGGGCGGAGTCTGCGCCTTGTACTCCTCAAAATGATTCAGTCCATCCTCGTCGAAATCTTCCTCCCCATCCAAAATTCCATTATCATCAGAATCAGCAAGGCAGGGATTCGTCTGTGTATATTGTACCTCAAAGCCGTCTGGCAGCCCATCCCCATCGGTATCACTCTTATTTTTGTCTGTGCCATAACGATAGTCCTCATATACATCTGGCAAACCATCCTTATCCGTATCCGTCTTATCGTCCCAATCTATCTCAGGGAGCTCCTCTGTGGTACTGTTACTGTTCGTTGTCTCACCTGTCGTTTCCTGTGTTGTATTATCACTACCTGTTATCTCTTCCGTGGCAGGATTTTGTGTAGACGTACAACCAGGCTGCCGGCTTCCCTCTTTACTTCCTGTTACCACCTCATTTTTAGGACAGGAAATAACCTCATCCAAAAATGAAGCTTGAAATCCAAAGGTTACTGTCTCCTCCGGCTGAATTGTTGTATTATATCCTTTGTTTCTTATAATATAGTTATCATCGTTCCTAGAAACAATGCTTCCATTCCAGATATCCTTAATCTGCCCAGCAAATTGACAGGATAACTCCCAATCGGTAATCGCTTCATCAGAACAGTTCCTTATGGAAGCCTCTATAACTGCCCCCCTGTCCCACTGACTCACGATCTTATAAGAAACAATATATTGTTCATCTGTTAATGTGGTTTTCGACCCCTCACTCAACACCATCAAAGCTAGCTTTTCAAATTGTTGCCCATTCATCTCATATCCAAGAGAAATAGTTTCCCCAGCTGAAAGTGTCCGATTATAATCCAAAGCAGATATTGTTATTTTATTCTCGTTCTGCTGTACCTTCCCATTCCATATATTCGTTATTTCCCCCTGTAAAACACTCATCTCCAGCTTCCAATTACTGATTATTGTATCTGACGTATTGGTTATATCCACATTTGCAATATATCCATCCTTCCATCCGGCTTGCTGCTTTACACAAATCAAACAATTATCCTGTATAAATTCTTTGACGGTCTGCTCGGCATGCACCAGCCTAGCAGTATCCACCATTGTACATTGTAGCACCAAACACCATGCAAGCAATAATGCCATACATTTGTTACACTTCTTCATCGGCTTTTCTTCCTCCAATAAAACAGTAAGATATTATGTATAAACTTATTCTTTTAATTATAATATATACACGATATAAAATCAATAAATTAATTGCATACTATCTAATTACTCGCACAAATAAAAAAGATGCCACATTCGTGACATCTCTTTCATACATTATAAGGAATATTCTACTTTACTAATTCCTTTACCTTAGCAGCCTTACCGATACGACCGCGAAGATAATTTAACTTTGCACGGCGAACCTTACCATGACGGACAACCTCTACCTTCTCAACAATCGGAGAATGTAATGGCCATGTCTTCTCAACACCAACACCGTTTGATAACTTACGAACCGTAAAGGTCTCTCTTGAGCTTCCGCCCTGTCTTTTCAGAACCGTTCCCTCAAAGACCTGAATTCTCTCACGGTTACCCTCTTTTACCTTAGCATGCACCTTAACCGTATCTCCAACACGGAATTCCGGCACCTCTGCTTTTAACTGCTCTGCTTCAATTGCCTTAATAATATCGTTCATGTGTATACCTCCTAACTTTTATTCGATGTTCTATAACGCATCTGCGACAGAGGACCATCTCTTTCATACACAACTCAAATATGATACCACATAGCTTTTTGAAATGCAAGGAAAAATTTGATTTATGACCAAATTGATACACTTTATATATAAGTATAATGCCTACCTTACTTTCCCCATGATATGCATAGTATAACCAACACCAACACAAGCCAAAATAAAACTAATTCAATAATTGATTTCATATCTGCATTGAAAACCTGCTCTTCATAAATAATTACTGTATCATTTTCTTCCACGATAGGATGCCGAATCATTTTTTCCTTCATGTTTCCTGCGGGCAAGGCTTCTAAAATATCTATTACAATGCTCATGTCCTGACGTATCCGCCTGCACTCTGTCAAATAGTCAATTTTCTGATTGTTAGGCGGTTCTAAAGAATTTCTATAATCTGTGACGGCAACAAATATCCGCTGTCCTGACATTGTAACCGCAAAGTCATAATGAAATAATTCTCCTAATTCCAGCAACGCCTCCTGTAATTGCGGCGTTAAAACATAAAATGCTGTCTCCGCATCTGTTGTGTATACTTGAAAGTGTCTTCCCAAATCAATGGATTCTAATTTAACCTTTCTTTTAGCTGTCTGCTCCTTATTGGGGTGAATAAAATTATCACCATAAATATATACATCCAAAGGAATATTCTTGTCGGAATCAATATCATATATTTTCCCTATGAAAGTAGTAACATTCAAATTATTATCAATTACTCCTGCATATTGAATAACAATTATTCCTTCATCCTCGCCTTATCTGTTGTCCCAAGCCATGCCTCCCTCTGCTCCTTCGTAGCATGTTCCAGTAAATCCGGACGTTTCTTCCTAGTACGCTCCAAGGACTGCTCATAACGCCACTGCTCCACCTTGGCATGGTCTCCTGAAAGCAGGATATCCGGCACCTTTTGTCCCATAAATTCTGCCGGTCTTGTATATTGGGGATATTCTAACAGATTGGAATGGAAGGACTCAAACACAGCAGAATCATCGTTATTCAATACTCCCGGAACCAGACGGGATATCGTATCAATCATTACCATTGCCGGCAGCTCTCCTCCGGTCAGCACATAATCCCCAATAGATACTTCATCCGTGACAATCATATTAAGAACCCGCTCGTCTACCCCCTCATAATGCCCACACAGGAAAATCAAATCCTGTTCCTTGGAAAACTCTGTTGCCATCTGCTGGGTAAAGGTCTTTCCCTGCGGCGTCAGATAAATAACACGGGGCTTAGAACTTATCTCCTGTCTATTTGACTGCGTTGGCTCTATCCCATCCTGCTTCTGCCGATTAGCAATCCGCTCACACAACGCCTGATATGCGAGATAAATCGGCTCTGCCTGCATCACCATGCCTGCTCCACCACCATAGGGATAATCATCCACTGTACCATGCTTATTGGTAGAATAATCCCGGATATTAACAGCCTCAATAGAAAGACAGCCCTTTTTCACTGCACGCCCTATAATACTGGTATGAAGCCCATCCATCACCATATCAGGAAATAATGTTAATACATGAAAATTCATGATTTTCTCCCTTTCTTGTTTCAAACTATTAGGTAATTGCGAAACTCGTAGTTGTTAGACAAGATAGTCATAGTACTATGTAAATGAGTGCCTTTGTACTTTGCATCGCTGCGACAACGAAACGAATTTATATAGTATTATGACTATCGCATCAGCAGTTAATAATTTCGCAATCATCTATTACAAATGCATTTCACAAATTTCTACAGTTCCAGCAGCCCCTTAAGCAGATGCACCTTCATCCTGCCATTCTCAATATCTACATCCAGAATACACTCCTTCAATGCTGGAATCATAAGCTCCCTGCCATCCTCCATCTTCACCAGATATACATCGTTAGCCCCAGTCTCAATTACATCCTTTAGTGTACCAAGTACCGTATCATCCTCATTGTATACAGTAATCCCAATTAAATCAGCAATATAATATTCATCCCTTTGAAGCTTCACTGCATGCTCCCGGTCCACATAAAGACCACAATGCTTATATCTCTCCACCTCATTAATATCATTAAATTCCTTAAATTTAAGGATGGCAAATTGCTTAAAAAACTTACAGCTTTCCACATGAAGCTCTATTTTTTCTTTCCCTGTATCCAAGGTGCATGTCTTTAGCTTTTTAAAACGTTTAACATCATCCGTTGTGGGATATACCTTTACCTCACCACGAATCCCGTGGGTATTTGCAATCTCTCCTACCTTAAACCACTGTTCCATTTTTCTCTCCTTTTATGAATATAATGCCAGGCTCACAAGTTCAAATGCCTTGTCATGCAAGCATAAACAGCATTTTGACCTTGCATCATGATATTACAAAAACCAGCACCCATGTGCTGGCTTATTGTACATCTAACTATAAAATATCTACATCCACTTTTTTGTCAATCTTTGACGCAGCAGCCTTCACGACACTACGGATGGACTTCGCAATGCGGCCCTGTTTGCCGATTACCTTTCCCATATCATCAGGGGCTACCTTTAAAGTAATGGTGATATTGTTATCGGTTTCCTCCTCAGTGACAGAAACCTCCTCTGGATGGTCTACCAAAGACTTGGCAATTACTTCAACTAATTCCTTCATCTTGTCTCACCTCCAATTATTTCTCGATACCTGCAACCTTTAACAGCTTAGCAACTGTGTCTGTAGGCTGTGCACCATTGTTTAACCACTTCTTAGCTGCATCCGCATCAATCTTGATTGCACTTGGCTCGATGTTCGGATCATAAGTACCAATCTCCTCAATGAAACGTCCATCTCTCGGAGATCTAGCATCTGCTACTACAACTCTATAGAAAGGTGCTTTCTTTTTACCCATTCTTTTTAATCTGATTTTTACTGCCATGTTTCTTTCACCTCCTTGAATTATGATTGTTAATCTATATACCATCGGAAAATTCCGTTGATAACCTAAGCACTTAAAACGGAAACTTCGGTCCCTTCATTCCCGGCATGCCCATGCCTCCCATTCCGGGGAAGCCTCCCATACCACCGAAACCACCCTTGCGGCGTTTCTTTTTGGAGCCTCCTTTATTGCCAGTTAAGCCCATCTGCTTCATCATTTTCTTCATCTGCTCAAACTGTTTTATCATGCGATTGACCTCAGCGATATCTACCCCTGCTCCCTTGGCAATTCTACGCTTTCTGGAAGGGTTAATAATATCGGGATTCTCCCGCTCAGATGGTGTCATACTTAAGATAATCGCCTTGGGTCGGTCAAGCACGCTGTCATCCACATCCACACCGCCTAATTGTCCCATCCCCGGCATCATGGAAAGCATAGACGAAATACCACCCATCTGGTTCATCTGCTCCATCGCCAGCAAATAATCATCAAAGCCAAAGCCCTGCTTGCTCTTCATCTTATCTTCCAGCTTTTGTGCCGCATCCTCATCAATAGCACTCTGTGCCTTCTCAATCAGAGTCTCTACATCCCCCATGCCTAAAATACGGCTCGCCATACGGTCGGGATAAAACTGTTCCAAATCCTCAAGCTTCTCTCCCATACCAATAAATAATATCGGCTTTCCTGTCACGGCACGGATGGATAACGCTGCACCACCTCTTGTATCAGCGTCAAGCTTCGTTAAAATTACACCGTCTATCCCAATCTGCTCATCAAAGCTTTTGGCGACATTAACTGCATCCTGTCCAGTCATGGCATCTACCGTTAATACCACATTGTTAAGCGTTACATTATCCCGAATCTCCTGAAGCTCTGCCATCATCTCTTCATCAATATGAAGTCGTCCGGCAGTATCAATAATCACTACATTATTACCATTCCCAGCAGCATGCTCCATCGCTGCCTTTACGATATTGACAGGCTTGTTCTTATCCCCCATGGAAAAAACGGGAACTCCCTGCTTCTCACCGTTGACCTTAAGCTGCTGAATCGCCGCCGGACGGTAAATGTCACAGGCAACTAACAATGGCTTCTTACCCTTCTGCTTCAGCTTCCCGGCAATCTTAGCGGCAGTCGTCGTCTTACCGGCACCCTGCAGACCACACATCATAATCGTTGTAATCTCGTTACTCGGAAGGAAGGAAAGCTCTGTCGTCTCAGAACCCATAAGGGTATCCAGCTCCTCCTTTACAATCTTGATAACCATATGTCCAGGATTCAGTCCAGTCATAACTTCCTGCCCAATGGCACGCTCTGTCACAGAATTAATGAACTGCTTTACCACCTTAAAGTTAACATCCGCCTCTAAAAGAGCACGCTTTACCTCCTTCATGGCTTCCCTGACATCATCCTCCGTCAGACGCCCCTTACTGCGAAGGTTTTTGAATACATTCTGAAGTTTTTCACTTAAGCTCTCAAATGCCATACACTACTCCTGCTTCTATCCTTTTGCTAATTCCATCATATTACATACATCTTTGGGGGACATAATTAATTAATACTTATCCCTAATAATAACAACCATCTTATCATTAAAAATCTTCCAGCACGGCATCTGCCAATGCCTGTATCTTCTTTAAACGCTTATCTATGTGAATACTATCCTGCTCCTTCAAGGATTTATAATCCTTTGACAAAGCATTGGTTTCACTCTGAATCTCCTTAAGCTTGCCCTTAGCACAAGTAAACTTCTCCACCAGATGAAGCTTCGCCTCATAGCCCTTTAACAGTTTGTGAATCCGTTTCATTAAATCCGAAACTGCCTGACGGCTGATAGCATAATTCTCTGCCACCTCTGTCAGTGACATATCATTCAGCACAACATCTTCATAAATACTTTTCTGATGCTCTGTCAAAAGCTCTCCATAAAAATCGTATAACAGCGTCTGTTCAAAGATTTCTTCCATCTTGTTCTGCCCAGCCATATCGATTCCCCACTCACCTAACGATGTCAAGCAAAAATACTTGCGTTACTAACCGAGGTGTATTGTAACCTATGTGGAGGGATATGTCAAGTGTTTTTACTTGATTGGTTTAGATTGGTTTAGGTAACCACTTGGACTGATTGGTTGTGAAAAGTCTTATCGGGGGTTCGAGTGTCATAAAACCAGACTGTGCTATAGATTTGTTCCGTTGTACGAGAATAAGTATTTCTAGGATATTCCCATAAAATAATTTGCTTTTGACGCAACCGACGCCAACTCGCCATCCCGGCTCGGTGGCGTCTTTTCGGGACATCCTTGTCCCGAAATTGCTGTAGATTAATGGGAATATCGAGAAATACTAATTCTCTCCCAAAGTCACAAATCTATAGCACAGTCTGGTTTTATGCCCTTGAAATTGGCGATAATAAGATTCTTTTCGTATGGGTGGTTTAAGTGATTATCCTCTTTTTCAGACTACGAGGGTATTGTTTTGTCATTGATATTTTGTTTGAACAACAAGAAATAGGTCAACTGTATGAACCCTCTTTTCTAAGAAATATAAAATGGTTTACCTGTACCTGAAGGTGGCATGGAAGGGGAACACACTATAAAATTTGCGACTTTGGAAGGGGATTAGCATTTCTTGATATTCCCCTCTGGCAACCAGCAATTTCGGGACTGGATGTCTCGAAAAGATGCCACTGAGCCATGGATGGCGAATTGGCATCGGTTGCGTCAAAAGCTCATTACCTCATGGGAATATCCTAGAAATGCTTATCCCCGAACAACGGAACAAATTTTATAGTGTGTTTCCCTTCCAGGCCATTTAAGACTTCATTCAAGCCATACTAAACCTATCATATACACAAAAGAGGGGGTAATTCTCCTCTTTAAAAATTCATATACGAAACATAGCACTCCTGAAAATGCTCCTCCTTCGCCAAATCAATCGCCACTATACTATCATTAAAATCCGTTAACTCCTTGAGCAAATTATGACAGGCAATATTACCATGTAAGCTGGCATTTCCAATCACTTCGATTTTCCCCTCGAAGCAGGCAGGAAACATTTTTAGGAAAATGGCATCCTTCTCTTTTAAAAAGAACCCAAAGCCTCCTGCCACATACACCCTTGCAATTTCCTCTATCCTGCATCCAAACCGTTCACAGATTAACTCGATGCCTGCACGAACAGCCCCCTTGGCAAGCTGCAGCTGACGTATATCATCCTGTGTAATAATAGTATCAATCCGTTGTCCATCCCCATTCTGCCCTGCTACCGCTTCGCTGGTATAATGGTATCCCTGTTCAAAATACGGTTCTGCTAAAGTGCCCTGTTCATCCATTATTCCCTGCTCCCGCATAGCAGCTAACGCCTGTAATGCATCCGCTCCCTTTAGCATCTGTTCAAAGGCAGGACCAGCCGCTACAGAGGCTGATAAAATGTGCGTCCGGTCTCCAAGCAGCATCTCTCCATTGGTACCCAAATCGATATAAAGGGTTGGCTGTTCCTTGTGATGTAAATGATAATAGCATGCCCCCACCGTTACATCTGAGCCAATATAACCCGAAGCGCAGGGAAGGAGATGCAGTGTCCCAAGCTTTGGTACCGCAATACATTGCGCCTCCTTATGCTCTGGTATAAAGGGATAACTGCCAATACTCTTAGGGCTATGTCCTGCCAGAATATGAAGCATCGTCGTATTTCCGGAAACATAGATATCCACCCCTTCTGTATCGTCACTTCCTGCTTCCTTACATAATGCTGACTTTCCCCTTTTTATATCCGCAAGTGCAAGCTGCTGAAGAGTCTCTAAGCCTTCCTCAGTTGATGCGTAACGTATTCTCTCACCCACATCAGACCCATAGCTTCTCTGTGCATTGGGGCAGCCAAACTGCGCTCTTATTCTGCGCTTTTCATCAACCAGTGCCATACCTATGGTTGTCGTCCCCAAATCAACGCAGATATAATATTGTAGCTCATCCTCCCAACAGGGCAGAGAAGAAGAGTGCATCCCATCTGCTTCCAACAAAGGGGCTTGTCCGGCATTCTTCTCCTCTCCCATTACCACCTTAAATTCCTTAGAAAAAGCAAAGGGAAGCACTACCTTACATTCCCGATTAATTTGGTATTGGCATGCCTTTGTGCGTACACCATCTACCAGAACTTTACATTGATGGCATCTGCCAGTCCCACCACAATTCGCATCAAAAAAAACATCATAACGACCAAGAAGCTGCATCAAGGTCTCCCCCTTCGCAGCTTCCATTATCCGTCTGGTAATTTTTTTATCATATACACTTACCTGAATCATAGCTTCATTCCTTTCAAATAATTAAGCTATCCATAGCAGGATTGCAGGAGTTGTGAAACAACGAAGCAATCCGTAGCATCCGTTGGGGGCAAAATACCTTTTGACCCCAACATCATTTATATCTTGGCACCACACTTATTGCAAAATGCACTCTCTTCCTCCACAGCAGCACCACAGGCAGGACAGATTTTGACACTCTTAAGCTCATTCAGCTCTTCCTGCTTTTGTGCAATAATAGTCTTAGCAGAATGAATAGCAGCAATTGCCTCCTTAAACATTGCCTCTGGCTGCTGTCCATAATTTTCTACATAAAGCCTTCCGATTGTCTCATACTGCTCCCTGATTTTTCGTTCCTGTGCAGTAATTGCATTTTTAAGCTTCGTCACCTCAGCTAATTCCTTTGCCTTATTCCCAACTCCACGGCTGGTATTGACTACAGTGTCCTTTACATCATCAAAAAATCCCATACTAATGCTCCTTTCTTTATATTTAAAACTTAGGCGGCGTCTCCTTGGGGCTATATCCTTTATGCCGAAGTGCCTGTATAATTCTTGTCTTGTGTTCATGTCCAAATGCTTCTATTGTAATGACAAGCTCCACCTCGACATTGCGGTTAATGCTGACGAACTGGTTATGCTCCAGCTTAATAATATTGCCCTGTTCCTTCGCAATAACCTTAGAAACATTTACAAGCTCACCCGGTTTATCTGGTAACAATACCGAAATCGTAAATACCCGCTCCCGCATAATCAAACCATGCTGTACAACAGAGGAGAAGGTAATGACATCCATATTACCACCGCTTAAGATACATACTACATTTTTATCCTGCACATCAAGATGCTTTAAAGCAGCTACCGATAACAAACCAGAATTTTCTACCAGCATCTTATGATTCTCCAGCATATCCAGAAATGCCGCAATCAATTCTGCATCCGGCACCTTGATAATACCATCCAGATTCTTACTAATATAAGGGAAAATATTACTTCCCGGTGTTTTTACCGCTGTACCATCTGCAATGGTATTCACCTCATCAAGCGTCACAACCTTGCCAGCCTCGATAGATGCGGACATACAGGCAGCTCCCTCCGGCTCCACACCAATTACTTGAATCTTAGGATTCAACAGCTTTGCCAGCGTCGATACACCGGTAGCCAGTCCACCGCCACCAATTGGCACGAGAATATAATCAACCGTAGGTAAATCCTTGACTATCTCCATCGCAATGGAACCCTGTCCCGTAGCCACATCCAAATCATCAAAGGGATGAATAAAGGTTAAGCCTTCTTTTTCTGCCATATCCATCGCATAGGAGCATGCCTCATCATAGACATTGCCATGCAAAATAACCTCTGCACCTAAATCCTTGGTACGGTTTACCTTCATAAGTGGTGTTGTCGTTGGCATTACAATGACTGCCCGAACCCCATACTCTCTTGCAGCATAGGCAACTCCCTGTGCATGATTACCTGCGGAAGCCGTAATTAGCCCCTTTTCTCTGTCATCATCCGAAAGTGTACTAATCTTATAATATGCTCCACGAATTTTATATGCTCCGGTCAACTGCATATTCTCCGGCTTTAAGTACACCTGATTACCAGAGCTTTCCGAAAAGCATTCGCTTTTTACCAGATGCGTAGAACGAACCACCTCCTGTACCTTCTCGTAAGCTTTTTCAAATTCCTTTAATGTAAACATGTTCTTCCTCCTTTATAGCAAATGTATATCAAACATATCTCTATCATAATTCCATTATTCATTCATTACTGCGAAAGTAAAATAACACTATTCCTCCTCCACATCCCCCTCTTTGGCAAATATGGCATTTACATAGCTTTCCGGGTCAAATTTCTGCAAATCATCAATTCCTTCCCCGACACCGATATATTTCACCGGAACTCCAAGCTCTGCATGTATCGCAATGGCAATACCGCCCTTCGCCGTACCATCCAGCTTCGTCAGAATAATACCATCAATATCTGCAACCTGTTTGAACTGCTTGGCCTGCTCCAATGCATTCTGTCCGGTCGTACCATCCAGCACAATCAAGGTCTCCCTGCAGGCATCCGGGTATTCCCGGTCAATAATACGATTCATTTTAGAAAGCTCATCCATCAGATTTTTCTTATTGTGCAGACGTCCCGCCGTATCAATCAGCAAAATATCCGTCTTCCGTGCCTTCGCCGCCTTCAGTGCATCAAACACCACCGCCGACGGGTCTGCCCCCTCCTTCTGGGAAATAATATCGACCTGTGAACGGTTTGCCCATTCTGTCAACTGTTCAATCGCTGCTGCACGGAACGTATCTGCTGCCGCCATCATCACCTTTTTCCCATTTTTGCGGAATTGGGAAGCAAGCTTTCCAATGGAAGTAGTCTTTCCTACTCCATTGACACCAATCACCATCACAACAGACTTTTTCTGTTCATAATCATAAGCATTCTCCTCAAGAGACATCTGGTTCTTAATAATGGAAACCAGCAGCTCCTGACAATCCTTGGGCTCCTTAATATGCTGCTTCTTCACTTCATCCCGAAGCTCGTCCAGAATATTCATCGTGGTGGAAACACCCATATCCGCCATAATCAATATCTCTTCCAGCTCCTCATAGAAATCCTCATCAATATGGTTTGCCGCAAACACACTGCTAAAGCTATCAGCAATACTGTTCCTTGTCTTCGTAAGCCCGGAAACCAGTCTTCCAAAAAATCCTTTTTTCTTTGAATCGGACTGTGCTTCACTGTCTTCCTCTTCGTCTAAGACTGGCACATTCTCTTCCCCAGCATCTATCACATCCTCCTGAAGTACGTCCGCCTCTGATATATCCTTGTCCTCAGCCTTTTCCTCTTCTGGCTCATTTTTCCCTAACGTATCATCATCCTTCGGATTGGGAATATCTTCATCCTGTGTACCCGGTGTTATCCCATTCTCTTTATATTCTTCGGTATCCTCTCTCTCTTCCTCTGGCTGTATAGATGAAGTCTCCTCCACATTGTCCTTATCCTTCTTCATCCAATCAAATAAACCCATATTCAACCTTCTTTCCTGTTATGCCTTTTTTTCTTCCTTCTCAAGCTGTTCCTCAATCAAATTAACACTTACCAAAGTACTTACACCCTTTTCCTGCATCGTAATACCATAAAGCACATCCGCCGCCGTCATCGTTCCACGCCTATGCGTGATAACAATAAACTGTGTATGGGCGGTAAGCTTATGTATGTAACGGGCAAAACGGTCAACATTACTATCATCCAGTGCTGCCTCAATCTCATCCAGCAGACAGAAAGGCGACGGCTTTAGATTTTGGATGGCAAATAACAGGGCAATTGCGGTCAATGCTTTTTCTCCACCAGAAAGCTGCATCATATTCTGAAGCTTTTTCCCCGGCGGCTGGGCATTAATCTGAATGCCTGCTGTCAGAATATCCTCTTCCTCATTCAGAATCAGACTGGCATTACCTCCGCCAAACATCTCCTTAAATACCACGGCAAACATACTTTGTATCTCAGCAAATTTCTCAGAAAACTGTTCCCGCATCTTGGCATCCAGCTCCTCTAAAATTCCCAAAAGATTCTGCTCTGATGAAACAATGTCCTCCCGCTGCTTAGACAAAAATTCATACCGCTCAGAAACCTCCTTGTATTCCTCAATCGAATTAACATTGACGTCCCCCAATGCCTTAATGCTGCGTTTCATGGAAGCACTCTGTTTCTTCAGCTCTGTCAAATCCTTAAGTGCTTCATCCCGAAGCTTCATTGCATTATAATAATCCAGCTCATACTCTGCCCACATATAGTTATTCAGGCTTTCTTGCTGTTCCCTCACCTTCTCTTTTCTGGTCTCCAGACGATAACCTTCCTTATCAAGCTCTGCCTGCCGTGTTGTCAGCTCCTGATGCTTCGCAAAGAAATCCTTATGACTGGCTGTAACCGTATTCAGTTCTAAAACAAGCTTGTCTAATTCTTCCTCTAAGCTCTGTTGTGACAGGTTGGCTGATTCAATTCGCTGGTTACATTCCGCAATCTTTCTGGTAATTGCTTCTATTTCCTCAAACGCAAAGCCCGTCTTTTCAATCAGCTCCTCTTTTTCCAGATTCAGAACCTTCTCCTCCTCCTTGATTCGCTTAAGATTAGACATAAGAAAAGAGCTTTCCTGTTCTACAGACTGAAATTCCATTAACAGCTCATTTACCCGCTCCTGCTGCTCCTGCTCCTGCTTTAAAAGCTTAGCAATCTCCTCTTCAAGCTGTTTAATCGCCTCCTCACGGGCATTCATTGCCTGCTCCTGTGCGACATTTCCAGCATAAAGCTTCTCCTTGCTCTCGGTAATTGTAGCAACCTGTGTGGTAAGCTCCTTACTCTCCGCTTCCACATGGTCAATGGATTTCTTCAAATCGTCCATACGGCTTCTCGCCTGCTCCTCGTTTACCTTTAAGGTATTCTCCTTCAATTTAAAATCCTGTAAGGCACTCGTATACTGCTCCACCATATCCTTATGCTCCTTGCGGGCATTGGATATCTCAATCTCCTTCTTTCTGGCAGATTCCAGCCGCTCCTTACACGCCTCAATCCGTATTTGAAGCTCCTCCATCTCACGCCGGCGTCCAAGAAGGTTACTGCTGTTTTTGTACGCTCCACCTGACATCGCACCACCCGGATTGATGGATTCTCCCTCAACTGTCACGATTCTAAGGCTCTGATTATATTTCCTTGCAATAGCAATCGCATGGTCGATGGTATCTACCACCAGGATTCTTCCAAGCAAATGCTCCATCAGTTCTTCGTATTGCTTATCCACCTTCACCAAAGAATTCGCAAGTCCAATTGCACCAGTCTCTTTTAATGCCTCTGGTCTTTGAAAGCTTCCTCTTTTAGAAATGCTGCTTAAAGGAAGGAAGGTTGCACGCCCTGCCCGCTCCTTTTTTAGTATAGCAATCAATTCCTTTGCCGTCTGCTCATCCTCGGTAACAATATTTTGAATACTTCCACCAAGAGCTGTCTCCACAGCAGTTTCGTAAGCTTTCTTTACAGTAATAATATCTGCAACAACACCATGAATGCCCGGATTATGCTTCCTCTCCTCCATGACACGCTTAATGCTGTTCCCGTAGCCATCATAACGCTCCGCCATATTTTTTAAGGTTTCGAGCTGGGAACGGCTTCTGTGAAATTCCTGTTCCGCCTGTGAAAGCTTGGAGCGGTTCAGATTCTGCTTATCGCTCAGCTCCTTCAATATCTGCTCGTTTTTCTCCATATCCTTAAGCAGCTCATCTACCTGCTGCCTAAATTCCCTGCGGTTTTTCTCGCAGTCCTCTATAACCTTCTCCTGTGCCTGCTGCTCACTGCGATAGGTAAGGAGACGCTGGTTTAATTCCGCCTTGCGCAAGCCCACATTTTCCAGCATGGCATCGTAACGTGCCACTTTCCCTTTTAGCTCGGCAGATTCATTGACAAACGCAACAATATCGGACTTATAGCTTTCCACCCGCTCGTTCAGGGAGGAAATAGTTTCCTTCGTCTTATCTAGCTCCTCCTCTGCCTGTGTCTGACGACTGTCAATCTCATCCAGCTTCTCATCAAATACATTCTTCTGTTCGTACAGCTTGTCCTTTTCCTTATCTTTATCTAACAGGGCTTCCTCTATCTGGGTTAAGCGGTTCGTAATATGTGTATCGTTCATCTTCGCTGTGTTAATCTGCTCATTGAACACATTAATCTCACCCTGTGCCTTCTGCACTTGAAGCTTTAATTCAGAAAGCTCCGCTCGTTTGCCCTCAATGACTGCACTGGCCTCTTCCTTTTTCTTTTCCAGCACGTCAAACTCCCGCTTGGTCGTCTCTAAACGTAATCTGGTATCCTCCATATCGCCGTTAACGATGCCCGCTTTTTCTTCAATCTCCTCTAATTGCTTGCCTAAATCATCACTCTCAAGTAAAAAGGTATTGACATCCAACGTCTTTAATTCTTCCCTATATTGCAGATATTGTCTTGCAACCTCCGACTGCTTCTTTAGAGGACCAACCTGCCGTTCAAGCTCCGAGATAATATCATTGACACGGGTTAAATTATCCCGCTCACTCTCTAGTGATTTCTCCGCAGCAGCTTTATTCTTCTTATATTTTACAATTCCTGCTGCCTCATCAAACAGCTCTCTTCTCTCCTCCGGCTTTCCACTTAATATTTTGTCAATCTGTCCCTGCCCGATAATGGAATACCCCTCTTTTCCGACACCGGTATCCATAAACATAGACTGGATATCCTTAAGACGGCAGGTGCTTCCATTTAACAGATATTCTGACTCACCAGAACGGTAAACCCGGCGTGCCACAATCACCTCATCATACTCTACCGGAAGGGAATGGTCACTATTATCCATCGTCAGTGCCACATAGGCATAACCCAATGGCTTGCGGTTCTGCGTACCAGCAAAAATGACATCCTCCATCCTCGTGCCACGAAGCTGCTTGGCACTCTGTTCACCAAGCACCCATCGCACCGCATCTGCTACATTACTTTTTCCCGAACCATTGGGTCCGACAATTCCCGTAAATCCATGCTCAAACTCAAATACCATGCGGTTGGCAAAGGATTTAAAACCATTTATCTCAATACTCTTCAAATACATACTACTGTCCCTTTTCTTTACCTTTCAGCTTTAGCAATGCAGCATACGCCGCCTGCTGCTCCGCCGTCTTTTTGGAGTGTCCCTTACCCTCGGCAATCACCGCTCCGTTAATCTGTACCTCTGCAACAAACTGTTTGTTATGCTCCGGTCCGCTTTCCTTTACAATCACATATTGAAGCTGCTGGTTTTTCTTCGCCTGCACAAGCTCCTGCAAACAGGTCTTGGAATCATAAAACAACTGCTTATGCTCAATATCCTTTAACAATATCCGTGATATAAACGCCCTTGCCGGTTCAAAGCCGCCATCTACATAGATTGCTCCGAGTATTGCCTCAAAGGCATCCGAAAGAATGGAATCCCGCTTCCTTCCTCCGGTCACATCCTCACCCTTGCTCAGAAAAATATAGTCTCCAAGAGAAATCTCCCTCGCACATGCTGCCAGGGTAAACTCACATACCAGACTAGCTCTGGTACGGGTCATCTCTCCCTCTGATTTCTTCGGATAATTATAGTAGAGATAATCGCTTACAATCAGCTCTAATACCGCATCACCCAAATATTCAATCCGTTCATTATACTGCCCCTTTGTCTGTCCCGGCCGCTCATGGGCAAATGAGCTGTGCGTGAGTGCTAGCTTTAATACAGATAAATCCTTAAACTGATAACCTAATGTGTTTTGCAGCTTATCATAATCTGGCTTTAACATCTCCGTATCTCCTCATCCTCTTATTTGCTTTCTGTCACCATATCCTGTATTTTTTCCCGAATCTTATCATTAATTCTCTGCTGTGTAAAATCCACACATTGCAATACTGCATTTTTCATCTCTAAATGTGTAGCATTGCCATGAATCTTAACCACAAGACCATTTAAACCAAGCAGTGGAGCTCCACCATATTCCGTCGCATCAAATTTCTTCATAACACCCTTTAAGGCAGGCTTCACCAATACTCCTCCGAGCTTCGTGCGGGTCGACTTCATAACCTCTTCCTTAATCATCTTCACCAATGCCATCGCAAGCCCTTCAGAAAGCTTTAAAATCACGTTACCTACAAAGGCGTCACAGACAATGACATCACAGACGCCATACGGTACATCTCTCGGCTCTACGCTGCCGATAAAATTAATCCCCTCGCAATTTTTTAACATCGGATAGGCATCCTTTACAAGCTGGTTTCCCTTCGCTTCCTCCACACCTACATTTACAATACCCACCCGGGGATTTTTAATACCTACAACATTCTCCATATAGACAGAGCCCATCTTGGCAAACTGTACAAGCTGATGCGGCTTACAATCCATATTGGCACCGCAGTCGATTAGCAGGGAGATGCCCTCTTTATTGGGAATTAATGGAGCCAGAGGAGCACGGTCTACCCCCTTCATCCTGCCAACAAGCACCTGCCCGCCGACTAAGATGGCACCAGAGCTTCCTGCCGAAATAAAGGCATCTGCCTCCTTCTCCTTCACCTTCTTCATCGCTACCACCATGGAGGAATCCTTCTTTTTCTGAATCTCCATAACCGGAGAAGCATCGCAGCTCACTTCCTCTGTCGTTGGTACTATGCCAATCCGTTCGGTGTCATATTCATATTTATCAAGCTCATTCTCTATGGTATCCTCATCACCACATAATATAACACGGACATGGTCGTTCTCCTGTGTCGCTAATACAACACCCTTTACCATCTCCGAAGCACCATTGTCTCCACCCATTGCATCCACAGCAACTGTTACCAATTCACTCATATAGAATCCTCCAATTTCTTATTACTTATCACCTTGAGCATAGCATCAGAAGCAAATTATAATTCCATGCTCAAGATAACACATAAATGGCAAACTAAGCCAATTACTAATATACACCAAATGGAAGTAAGTTGCAAGGTGGTGTACTGGTTATAATAACAATACCGCCAATTACAAGAATATCTGCAACTGGCGGTTGTATATCACTTTATTCATTTGGGCTTTTCGGATGGAGCTGCTTTTTATTATTTCACCTTAACCGTAATCTTCTTTGCGTATCCGTTCCTTGCGTAAACATAAATGGTACAGCTTCCCTTTCCTACTGCCTTTATCTTTCCTGCTTTAGACACCGTTGCCACCGTTTTATTACTTGTCGCATAGCGGAACTGTTTTGCGTGTGCATTCGAAAGCGGCTTCTTTTTCTTGTCCACAAGCACTACCTTTGCCTTAATCTTAGCGGTCTTTCCTGCTTTGAGGGTAAATTTGCTTTTTGTCAGCTTAATCTGCTTTGCGTTGGTATATGTGGCGTTGTTCTTTCCCACAATATGACAAGGCAGGGTTTTTCCTATTACTTCTTCTTTACCGTTCACTATCGTATAAGCAGCAATGTACACTTTATAGTTCCTTTTCAGATTCAGCTTTTTACCATTTATCTTCTTCACACTGACTTTGGTAACAGAAGCGGATTTCACCGTCTTTGCTGGCTTGGCAGTAAATTTTTTGCCACAGTATGAGACATATACCTGATAGCCGTCTGCTTCTTTGATTTTCCCCCAGCTAATGGAAATCTTTTTGCCTGTCTGGGACACTTTCATTCCTGCCATTATGGCAAGATTATTTTTTTCCCGCTGCTGTGGTGTAATCATACTGTCCTCCGGCACTTTTGTGGCTTCTGGTTGTTTTGTATCCTCTGGCAATTTTCCTATGCTCTTGTTGATTACCACACTGTCTGTCTCGGTTCCGCACTTGATTGTTACGGTTCCGCTGATGCTTCCCGCTGCTGATGTGGTCGCCTCTGTCTTACTGAAGTCTCCCACCGTTACCGTCACGTCACTAATTTCAGCTTTCGTTAATGCCGTATTGATTACGCTCTGAATGTCTTCCTTCGTGGTTCCGTTGGTTGCCGTAATTCCTGCCAGTGCTTCCTTCACGGCGCTCTCTGCCGCTTCCACTTTCTCTGCATCTGTCTTTACTGCCTCTACGTTTCCATCTGTATCTACCGTTCCACCGTTTGGTAAAGTCAACTCCTTCCCGTCTCCGGTCTCTACCTTTCCTCCGGCGGGTACCGTGATGGTTCCGGCTTTGTCTGCCGTTACCTTTCCTCCCTCCGGTGCCGTTACTGTAGTCTCTCCACTTGTTATCTTCTCAGCTTCTATGTTTTCATCTTTATCTACAGTTCCACCGTTTGGTAAAGTCAGCTCCTTCCCGTCTCCGGTCTCTACCGTTCCTTCGGCGGGTACCGTGATGATTCCGGCTTTATCTGCCGTTACTTTTCCTCCCTCCGGTGCCGTTATCGTCGTTTCTCCGACTGTTATCTTTCCTGCCTCTATAGTTCCGGCTGTATCAACGGTTCCTCCCTCTGGCAGGGTTATCGCCGCTCCGTCTCCGGTCTGAACCGTTCCTCCGGCGGGTACCGTGATGGTTCCGGCTTTGTCTGCTGTTACCTTTCCTCCCTCCGGTGCCGTTACCGTTGTTTCTCCGACTGTTATCTTTCCGGCTTCTACATTTCCGTCTTTATCAACGCTTCCTCCCTCTGGCAGGGTTATCGCCGCTCCGTCTCCAGTCTGAACCGTTCCTCCGTCAGGTACCGTGATGTTCCCGTTTTTGTCTGACGTTACCTTTTCTCCATCCGGAGCGGTTGCCGTGGTATTTCCTACCGTTATCTTTCCTGCTTCGACATTTCCGTCTTTATCAATACTTCCTCCGTCCGGTAGCGTGATCTTCTCGCCGCCTTCCGTCTGCACACTTCCTCCTGCCGGTATCGTGATTGTTCCATCCTTATCTGACGTTACCTTTTCTCCGTCCGGGGCTGTGACCGTAGTATCTCCTATGGTAATCTTTCCTGCCTCGACATTTCCGTCTTTATCTGCGGTTCCCCCAGCCGGCAGTGTTATCTTCTCACCGCCTTCCGTCTGCACACTTCCTCCTGCTGATATCGTGATTGTTCCATCCTTATCTACTGTTACCTTGCCTCCGTCCGGGGCGGTTGCCGTAGTATTTCCTACCGTTATCTTTCCTGCTTCGACATTTCCGTCTTTATCTGCGATTCCTCCGGCCGGCAGCGTTATCGACTCGCCATCCGCGGTCTGCACACTTCCTCCGGCCGGTATTGTAATCTTCTCGTCCTTATCTATACTTCCTCCAGCCGGCAGCGTTATCTTCTCGCCATCCGCAGTCTGCACACTTCCTCCGGCCGGCACCGTGATATTTCCATCCTTATCTGCCGTAACCATTTTTTCTGACGGGGCTGTGACCGTGGTATCTCCCACCGTTATCTTTCCTGCTTCGACATTCCCATTCTTATCTACAATTCCTCCGTCTGACAGCGTGATCAGCTCATCATCTGCAATCTGCACACTTCCACCTTCCGGTACCGTGATATTTCCATCCTTGTCTGCCGTAACCGTTTTTCCTGACGGGGCAATTGTCGTAGTATTTCCTACCGTTATCTTTCCTGCTTCGACATTTCCGTCTTTATCTGCGGTTCCTCCGGTCGGCAGCGTTATCGGCTCGCCATCCGCAGTCTGCACACTTCCTCCTGCTGATATCGTGATTGTTCCATCCTTATTTACTGTTACCTTGCCTCCGTCCGGGGCTGTAACCGTAGTATCTCCAACCGTTATCTTTCCTGCCTCGACATTTCCGTCTTTATCAATACTTCCTCCGTCCGGCAGTGTGATTGTTTCCCCGCCTTCCGTCTGGATACTTCCCCCTGCCGGTACCGTGATGTTTCCGTCATCATCCACACTTCCTCCTGCCGGCAGAATGACAATAGCAAGCTCTGCTTTCCTTATTACATTTTTCTCTGTATAAGAAACCGTTAATGTTTTCACTCCGGCAGTTGACATGTTAATATCTTCCGCATTCGTCGTATATCCGCTTACCGTTCCACTATAACCATCCTCATAATATGCCGTCACAGTCAGGTCATCCACATTCAGCGTATCCCCTGCCGCATAAGCGGTCTTGGTCTTTGTTGCCTCAATCCTGTCCGGTGCAAGCTCTGTGTTATGGGTAATCTTCAGCGTTCCGGTTTTCTTCGTGATATTATAACTGCCTGTCACGTCATCCCCTGCCGCATTCTTAATTACCACGCTGTCTATGGAAATGGTTCCATTCTCCGTAAGTGCTGTTCCGCTTTGCGTCAGCGTAACCGCTGAAACCGTATCGCCTTCCACAAGACTGTCAGCCGATACGTTATCTTTTGTCGCAGCAACCGTATTTCCCCACGGGATGCTTTGGTCGTTCGCCGTAATGGTAACTGCCTTTGGGGTAATGATTACTTTCTGCGAACCGGTAACAGTATCGTAATTTTCTTTCACAATCTTATAATACACCGTATATGTGCCAGCCTTTGTAAATACAGGTTTCTCCGCATCATAGGTTTTATTATCGCCTTCATCTGTACTATAGGTTATGTCTGCGTCATCCGGTGTTGTGACCGTTACCGTAATGCCATGCGGCTGTCCGTCATAGGTTCCCTCGTAACCCTGAGCCGTATAGGCTATTGTCCCATTTTTTACCGTAAGCGTAACCGTAGCAGTATTCCCTGCCTTGTCCGTAGCCACAATGGTCTGGGAATTTTCTGCTTTCCCCAGCGTAAATTGGTTATCTGTGAGAGTAACTTCCGTACCATTTACCGTTACGCTTTTTACACCTGACATCGCATCCGTCACAGTAACCGTCTGCGGCGTATGGTAGGTTCCTCCGTTTGTCACACCTGTAATTACCGGAGGCGTGGCGTCAAACACCAGCCCGTCCGAAGAAAGATATGTCACATTTCCCGCCTTGTCGGTTATCTTTGCATAAATAACGCATTTTTTGTCTGGGTCTATGGAAAAAGAGTTCCCTTGCGTCCATGCGTTCGCTTCGAGTGCCTTTACCTCATTCTCCGTCATAGCACTGTCTGAATTTGAAATATAGTAATATACTTTATCCACGCCGGAGTCTGTATCCTCTGCCGTAACCGTTACCTGCTTTGTCTCTTTGAAAAACACTCCGAAAGTGATTGCATCTAATAAACTCGTCCATGAATTATTCTCTATTGCAATCGTCCCCGTAGGAGGCGTGGTATCTAGCGTTCTAATATAGCCGCAGGTATTACAGGTAGTATCGCTGCCATCGTCATAGACATGCTCTCCATAACCGTCATTATCAGCAGCATTTGTTATCACGCAATCTGAGACGTTACATTTATGCCAATGATGCGTGTCACTGGTGGTCCAATCAGTCGACCAGTTATGAATATCTGAAATATATTTTTCATATGTACTCCAGTTAGTCTTACTCCGGTATGCTTCCACCGTACCTGCCGGAACATAAATGCCTTTTGTATTACCAGCAGCACAGGGACAACCGTCAAAAACTTTCGTTTTCAAGTCCGGCGGCATTTTGCATTCCATTGTTACCGCTGCCAATTGGCTGCAACTAGCAAACGCGGATTCCCCTATGCTTGTCACACTATTTGGTATCGTCATGCTCGTCAGGCTGCTGCATCCATTAAATGCACCATTCCCTATGCTCGTCACACCGCTCGGTATCGTCACGCTACTCAGACTGCTACATCTACTAAACACACCATTCCCTATGCTTGTCACTCGCATTGGTATCTCAACGCTCGTCAAACCAGTGCAACTATTAAATGCATTATTCCCTATGCTTGTCACACTATCTGGTATCTCAACGCTTGTCAGCTTGCTGCATTTAAAAAATGCACTTTGCCCTATGCTTTTCACATTACTTGGGATTGTCACTTCCGTCAGGCCGCTACAATTATAAAACACACTATCCCCTATGCTTGTCACTTTACTTGGTATCCTAATGCTTGTCAAACCACTGCATCCATTAAACGCTCCATCCCCTATGCTTGTCACACTATCTGGGATTGTCACTTTCGTCAGGCTGCTGCAGCTGCTAAAAACAGATGACTCTAAGCTCGTCACATTGCTCAATATTTCCACGCTTGTCAAACCACTGCAACTAGCAAACGCAGCTTTCCCTATGCTTGTCACACTATCTGGTATCGTCACGCTCGTCAAACTGCTGCAACCATTAAATGCACCATTCCCTATGCTCGTCACACTGCTTTGGATTGTCACTGCCTTCAGGCTTTTACACATTTGAAATGCGTATTGCCCTATGCTCCCAACACCATTTGGTATTTTCACGCTCTCTAGCTTGCTGCAATAACGAAACGTAGATTCCCCTATGCTTGTCACGCCATTTGGTATTTCCACACTCATCAGGCTGCTGCATTTATAAAACGCGGATTTCCCTATGCTTGTCACTCCATTTGGTATTTCCACACTCATCAGGCTGCTGCAATTATAAAACGCATAGTCCCCTATGCTTGTCACACTATCTTCTATCGTCACGCCCACTAGGCTGCTGCAACCATTAAATGCACTATTCCCTATGCTCGTCACTCCAGACTCAATTTTTACGAGGTAAATCTTCAAACGGTTCTCATACCATGGCGGCGTAGATTGGTCTGTATAATCATCCATTTTCCCCGTTCCCGTAATGGTCAGCATGCCTTTCTCATCCAGCGTGTAACTCACGCCAGTGCCACAGGTACCACTTGCAACCTCTTCCGCCTGTACCATAACACCATCCCACAAATTCGGCTGTACGGTAAGCAGCATACAGACAGATAAAACAACTGCCAGAAATCTTCGTCCTATTTTTCTCTTTCCTCTCACGTTCATTCTCCTTTCACCTCTCCCGATTTTCTATAATTCTATAAGTTAAATACTCCGCAGCAAGCTACGCTTGGCTCATTGCTTTGCGGAAATAAAAAATAACCTGTCATTCTATGGCTCTATGTTATACTCCATAAAGCTTCATAAAATTACAGTTTTTCCCCTACTCTGATTTAATTTTAAACAAAATCTGTCTGTGAAAATTGACAAAAGGACATACTTCACCCTTGCTTGCTTGCTAAGAATTAGCCCGTACTCTGCCATATTTTGTCAACCCCTTTCGCAATGATAATTTGAAAAATACAGATAAACCCCTCACATTCACGCACAACCGTTTTTCCAGGTGCTAATGTAACCGCTCCACTGGAGTAGTTTACCGTAAGCGTGATGGTTTTCTCTCCTGCCGCATAATTTCCATTCGCAGCCGTGGTCAGTTTTACCTGGAACACGCCCGGTTTCGTTACCGTCAATACCGCCCCGCTTAAGTTTCCCTCCCCTGTAACGCCTGTATCCTGCACAAGAGAATAGCTTCGGATTCCGGCATTTGTATCAATGGTAAAATACTTCGACACATCAATGGTGCTTCCATCAAAGTTAAGCGTCTGGTTATCCCCGGTAATCGTGACAGGCGTTGCCGCTTTATTGCTGATTGTAACCGTGCCGCTAATCGTGCCTGCTTCCGTGTCATAGCCTGTGCATCCGGATGCATCATACTCTTTTATTGGGACTGCCGCAATGGTCCATCTGAAGGTATTGCCTGCTCCCGGTGCTGCGTTATAAGCTGCGCTGCCGCCGTTTACCAGCGTCCATGCCACATCTACATTTACCGTGTTTGGAGAGGTGCTTCCTTCCAGTGTAAGCATTGCCGTTTTGCCAAGCTCACGGTTTGTGTTTGACAAAACATTCTCTGCGGTGTAATAATCTGCAAATACGTTACTTGACGGAACTGTCGGTGCACTGATGCCGGTTATCTTTCTCTTCGCTGTGGTAAAGTCTTTCGTTACCGTCAGGATTCCGTCATCATTTAGCTTAACATTCTGTGCTGTTTCGCCATCCACGGTTACGGACACCGAATCTCCAAACACATAAACCGTACTGCCTAAATCGACTGCAGCAAGTGTAAGCCCTGCCTGGTATGCCGTATTCCATTCTGCTGTCCCCGTTGCTGCCCCACTGGTATCTTTCGCTGTATAAGTAACCGCAAGGGAGTTCGCATCAACCCCTTCCGTACCGCAGGAGGCCTTTACAGGGAATGCACTGCCGCCCGCCGGCTTCACGCCCGTGAGCGCAACTGCATCTATCGTTTTTTTCGTCTTTGCCATCTTGGTGGCATAAGCTACTCTGCCATTCTCCGCTGGTGTTTCCAGCCAGATTTTACAGTCGGCAAGGTCAATCTCTCCTGACAGGCTGCAAGCTGTCTTGATCTGTTCCTCCGTGACAACCGTCGTCTCTCCTGCCTGCACGCTGTAATACCAGTCGTTGGTTCCGTCATTGCCCTGCACCACAAGGGAAACAGTTCCCGTTGCATTTGCATCCTTCTGTGCTTCAATTTTACCGGCCGCCTCATTATATATCACGGTCCCGATTGCTTTACCGGTGCCGTCCAGCCTCAGCGTCATTGCCTTGCCATCCGCTATCGTTTCTGCCACAGCAGTTTCCGATGATGATGCTTCCGCAGCAGATGCAAAGAGGACAGAGGACAGATTCAGACTGAAAGCGGGCACCTCTGCATTAGTTAAGTTGACAAGACTGGTATACACATTCCTGTTCGGGCTCGCCAGGAACATAGAAGATCCATGCGATGTGACCGGTGCACGCAGCCAAAAAGCACTTCCACTGTTCCAATATTTCTCCCTTGCAAGCACTATCTGATCACTGCTTCCTGCTTTGATATAAGAACTACCGCTATCGTCTGTTGTAAGAGCATACAGCTTGGTTGTAGTGGTATAGTCCACGTTATTCTTAGGATCATTCGTTTTCACTGTGGTCTCATTCATCAACCCCTGCTCTGCTTCGGCAAAGTAATATGAAACCTTAGCTATCGCATCCAGATCCATGTAAATCATACTTGCTCCGTAGTGGTTTGCATATACCGTTACAGAGCTGGTATCTGTATATCCGGTATTTGCAGCAGGAGTATAAGTTTGATCACTCTGGGTATTAAACATCTGGTTTGTTTCTATCGGACCTGCTGCAAAGAGGACAGTATTAGCTCCGTCCACACCCTCGTCTTTTCCTAAGATATACCAGTTCTGTACCTCATTTCCTTCGTTTTTGCCGAAGGCAAGCTTTCCAATCGTATCACTATTTCCATTCTTGTCCGGTTTGAATACCGTCATTAACTGGTCCTTTTCGGCAAAGGCTGTCACAGACGGACCAGTCCCTGACGTTTTCGCTTCCACCGCCTGAACCTCTGTGCTAAGCACCGGAAATGAAGTCACTATCATTGCCAGTGCCAGTAGTAGTGAACCAATTCTCTTCTTCAAATGTCCTCGTTTCATGTTATTCTTCCTCCGGTCTTTTCTTGTATCTGCCAAGCACAAAATGTTGATTTTGTAAATGTTGTTCTTCCGTATTTCTGTCCGGCACAAACTAAGAGGTATTTTGAAATGCCCGGCACGGAAGCATCACATCCAATATAAAATATCCGTCTTCCGTATAACAGAAGCTTTCTCCGTCAAGACGTTCTGCCGCCTCTTTTACCGTGGCAAGACCGAAACCGTGATCCTGCCCCGCCTTATCCGTGGCGGGTATCTCTCCCTGTTCCACATACAAATCATCCCGGCACTTATTCCTGATTCGTATCAGAAGATAATTTCTGTTATATCTCATCTGCACGGAAACCTTACGTTTCTCTTTTTCCAGACCCTTTAAGGCGTCGCAGGCATTTTCCAGCCCGTTGGAAAGAATCTGGCACAAATCCATATAAGGCAGTTCTTCCTCCCCCACCTGTATGTCCACCCTGCACTCTGCACCCATATCCTCAAATTTCCCAAAGTAGTGGACCGCCACCGCATTAATGTACGGATTGGCACAAAATTGTCCTGTCAGGGTATCCATTTCCGCCTCCACGCCTTTTAAGTATGTCAGTGCCTCATCCATCTTCCGGGCAGCCAGCAGACCGGAAAGGGTGGCTGTGTAGCCCTTTATGTCGTGTTTCATCTTCCTGATGTTTAGCTGGCTATCAAGCTGTGCCTCCAGCGTGTTCTTCTGTTCCTGCAGGATACGCTCGCTCTGCTGCTTTCGGTACAGTAGGAGCTGGCGGTAGAGTGCTGAAAATATGGTGCCGTAATTAAACAGCATCAGAATCAGTACCAGCACACAGAGGAATGTGTCCTCCGGGCGGTATATGATATTCGTGGGAAACTGCACCACTACTACCAGCAAAATATAATACAGCATGGTCATCCCTGCAAAAACAGCCCATCCCTTTTTTACTGCGTCCTGTAATTCCAGATAAGGCTTTCTCAAATACCGCCATGCCAGATATTCCAGCAGCGGAAAAGTAATCAGCCGGCTTATAAGCATCAGCACATACTTTCCTCCGCCAAGATAAAAGTCCAGCAGGTTTGTGACCGCCATAAGCCACAGGCAGGTTGTATCCGCCAGACAAAACGAAAGCAGAAACCGGAACCGTTTATCTGCGCTCATCACATAGAAAAAGATAAAACTCGGTATGGTGCAGGTAAACAGAAACGCCTTTGACAATGCCTCGATACCGAACACAATCAGCCCTGCACCATTTACCACCATCAAAAAACCCATACCGATCCCTGCTGCCACAATGGTCTTTTTTCTGGTAAACCGTGACCGGAACAGCATGAGAAAGAGGATAATTACATGAAACATTGCCCAATATATGGATATATCCCTGAGTATCGTCATTTTACCAGTCCACCTCCTCGAACAGCATCCTCTGATACCGCTTTTTTACTTCTGCATAATACCGTCTGGACACGGGAATCTGCTCCCCGGCAATCGTCAGCTCTGAGCCGTTCATGCCTTCCACATGGCAGATGTTGACGATAAAGCTCTGGTGGCAGCGCAGGAAGACGTCCCCGCATATCTGCCGCTCCAGTTCGTTTAATTTCCCCGTGCTCTCCTGTATCCTCCCATCCGTGCAGCATATAGAAAGTGCATGACCTCTGGTACAGATATAGCGGATTTTCCCATAGGGAAGAGCACCTCTTTTTCCCCACCATGAGTAGGACAGGGTTTTCTCTTTGTCTTTCTGCCCGGCAAGATTCTTCTGCACTTTTTGCAGAAGCTTGTTTATGCTTTCCCTCTCCACAGGCTTTATCAGGTACTGAACCGCATAGAGGTCGTATGCCTCCCGGTAAAAGTCATCGCTCGTGGAGACAAAACAGAGCGTCGCTTCTTCCTGTATCCTGCGCAGCTTTTCCGCCAGCTCGATTCCGTTCATGGATTCCTCCATGAAAATATCCAGCAGGTACAGGTCATACTGTCTGTTCCTTCCTTCCACGTCTGCCAGAAGGCTTCCTGTATCAGAATAGATGCTGACCTCCTGCCCATCCAGATATTTTTTGAGAGACAGGGCATCCTCCATACAGTCGTCACAGACTGCTATCCGCATAAACATCCCTCCTTAAGTCCGTATAAAAAATCCAATGTTAAATGGATGCATGAGACAAGGTCAACAATTCCTCTGCAATGCTTTTTACCCTTGCAAAGGACTCTTCGGTCAGACCCGTAATCTCTCCTTCATTGTTGGCATCGTCTACAATCTCATCCGCCCTGCTCTTAAAGTTTGAAACCAGCTCGTCCAGAGAAAGCGCCATACCCCGCACCTGTTCACTATACAATCTGGTTTTATTGCTGCGCTCTACAATCTGCTCGGTCATGGTTATGGAATTCTTCTGCATGTCCCCCAAAGATTCGGCTTTGTTTCTGGCATCTAATATCTTGTCAATTCCCGCCTCAACAGATAAACGATTCTGCCCATTGATAGATTTTACCCCCTCCAGCCTGGCAAGAATCTTGGGTACCAGCTCCTGAACAGAATCACTTGCTGCTTTGGACTGTTCAGCGAGCTGCTGTACATTATCCGCCACAACCGCAAAGCCTCTGCCCTGTTCTCCGGCTCGTGCCGCTTCAATGCTCGCATTCAAAGCCAAAAGATTGGTACGTGCAGAAATCCCGGAAATCTGCCCTACAAAATTGGTGATTTCATCGATTCCCTTCTCTAACTGGCTGATAGATGTCCCGGTCTGGCTTGCCGTTTCTTTAATCTGATTCATGGAGTCCACTGCCACATCCATTGTCTTGACAAACCCCAGAGTATGGTTGGTAACATCCTCGGATATCCTGAACATTTCTTTGGTATTTTGATAAATACCATCGATAGCCTCTGACATCTCCGAGACACTTTCCTGAATATGTACCACCTGATTACGGCTTTCATCACAATCTGCCGATGTATCACGGGCAGATGAAACAATCTGTTCATTGGCACGCCGGGAATTCTCCAGATTTTCTTCCACATCTCCCACCATAGTAACCAGTTCCTCAGAGGCGGACTCACACTTTTGGAGAAGTTCCGCCATCTGCATACCCTCCTGCTCTTTTTGAATCTTTTCCAAAAGGGTGTTTTTGATGTAATTTAAGACAGAATTAAATCCCACCAATGCCATGATTCTGGGAAATACAAAGAACAAAATAAGATTTACAATATTCGTATTAATGGTAAAACTGCCTGCCAAAAGTGTTTCTGCTTCCTTAGCTGAGCTTGTAGTAGTCAGAACTAATGTGTTAGCATCACACAGTCCCCAATAATATCCGCCAATAACAGAGAGGAAGAAACCTCCAATGGTCAATACCAGAGTAAAGGTTTTGTACTTTTTCTCCGTATAGGCAATGGAACATATCATAGGAAAAATCATAAAGAGGGTTGCATGATAAGCCAGTTCCGAATTGGCAAAGGAAATCATAGCCACCAGCAAAAAAAGCATGATATAGTTGGACGCCGCCTTTTCAAAACCAAGCACATATTTAACGGCATATCCCAATGCCAGAAATACAGCCGCACCAATAAGAGTGTTATTCATTATGGTCTGATCCACGATAAAAATGTGCAGCATGTTCAATATCCATGCGATAACCATTACAATAAAGGTGACGCGCATACATTTCAACGAATAGTTATTCGCTTTTTTAAACTCAACCTCATTTACCATACTTTCCTCTCCTTTGTATCCTTCATCCTTATATAATCTATGTCTACTACATAACCAACATTTTACAAACAAAAAACATACATATAAATAGTATATCACATCAATTTTTGCCATTTTTTGTTAATTTGGTCGTAAATGACGTTAATTTGGAATATTTTCCTTCTTTATATGTAACCTGTACATTATCATTAATATCTTAACATAACCACCCATGAACAACTCAAGGGGTTTTCTATTTTCGAACTCTATAAAAATCTCCATATTCTTATAAAACAAGAGGACAGGTCCCGTTCATACCTGTCCTCTTGTCCGTCTATATTTTTTATGTTTTTAATACTATTTCAATTAACTCTGCTTCAATTTCTTTTTCGCCCAATTGGCCACGCTCTTAGAAGAAGAATCCGTTAAATCCTTGCCTTTTTCCACTTTCGCCCCTTTTGCAGATGCCTTAATTCCTTTCATACTGCCAGAGATTCCACTTCCACCACTGGTGCAGAATGGTACAATTCTTTTGCCTTTTAGGTTGTAGGATTCCAGAAATGTCCGGATAATCATGGGCTCCTTACTATGCCATATCGGGTAACCAATAAAAATGACATCATATTTCCTAATATTTTTTACCTTACCCTTTATCTTCGGTCTGGCAGTACCATCCTTCTGTTCTACATTGACTCTGCAATTGTCATTGTTGTAATCTAAATCTTCATCGGTATATGGGTCGGCTGCCTTAATCTCATATAGCTTGCCGCCTGTTGCATCTTTTACCTTCTTAGCTGCACTCTTTGTCGTTCCTGTCGCTGAAAAATAAACAACCAATACCTTCTGTTTTTTTGACTTATCTGCTGCACTGGCATTTACCAAAGGAAGTGCCAGCCCCAAAACCAATGACAGCATCAATAAAAAATTCATCCATTTCATGCGTTTCTTTAACTTCATCATAATCTTAGCCTCCTTCAATGATTGGTTATTTATTGCAGATTAAGCCCCGTCATCCATCCTGCCACTTCTGACTCCTCTGATGTTATCACACTCACGCTGCTGTTCCTATTTTCTTCTGTTGTGTTCCCACATGCCGCAAGTGATAATACCATTAAAATGCATAGAAAACCTGATGTCCATCTCCTCATTATCCATACCTCCAAACATTTTAGCTATTTCATCTCCAGCTCCGAACCACTATGAAATTCCTGCAGTTGTTCCCCCATCATTTCTTTCATGATTGCAAAAGCCTTCTGTCCTGTACAATGTCCTGTGTAAAACAATGCCTTTGTCTTCATAAGTTCATGAGCCGTCTGCCTGATATAATCCACTTCCTCTTCTGTATAATCGCTCTTTTTCATCATATGAAAACCGCTGATAACCGTGTCTGGATATGCTCCAAGCAATTCTAAATACCTGTCCAGAATACTCAAAATTCCATTATGTGCACAGCCTGACATCAGTATGCGTTGTTTCCCCTGTGAAATCACAAGACATTGCTCATGAGCAAAATCATCCTGTATATAGGTATTTCCGATTTTCTGCTTCAGTTCCTGATTACTCCATGCCGGATACCGCTTTCTATTAAAATTAGAAAACAAAAACAGTTCGTCATCTATTTGCACATTTTCCTTCACCTTGATAATCTGTGGCAATTGCAAAATTTCTTTATCAATACCAATATATTTCTCACACTCCGGTAGCAGGTGATAATAGTCCCCTCCCACAGAATCCTTTAAATAAATTTTCGCATTGGGATTTATTTTTGCAAAGGCTGTCAGACCCCCTGCATGATCATAGTGTCCGTGACTTAAAACAAAGGTATCTACCTGTGTCAAATCCACTCCCAGTATATCCGCATTATGCAGAAACATGTCTGTAGCGCCACTATCCACCAGCAGCTTATGTTTTTCTGTCTCAATGTAAAAACTTAGACCATGTTCGTTCAAACAATCCCCAATTGTTGTATCTTCCACCAGATTAATAATTTTCATATCTTCTTCTCTCCTATAAGTTAGAATTGTCCCTCCGACACACCACAGTATAACACACAATCCATATAAATCCACAAAAAGACAGTCACTATGACTGATTTATTGGTATCAATCCTTACATCAGCTATAATTTAGCATACGCCTCATCATCTACCGCCTCAAGCCATTCATTACTGGTATCTTCACCGGGAACTTCTACAGCAATGTGGGAAAACCAGCTATCCTTCTTGGCTCCATGCCAATGCTTTACCTCTGGTGGAATCGTGATAACTGTTCCCGACTCCAAACTAACCGGCTCCTTTCCTTCCTCCTGATACCAACCGCTTCCGGCAGTACAAATTAAAAGCTGACCGCCCCCGCTTTTCGCATGATGGATATGCCAGTTATTGCGGCAGCCCGGCTCAAACGTAACATTTGCCAAAAATACAGCACACTCCTTTGGATTAGTGAGCGGATTCAAATAAGAATTACCGATAAAATACTTTGCAAATGCTGTATTGGCATCTCCTAAACCAAATACGTTCTGTTTTTCAAATTCTTCTTTGTTGTTAATTTTCATAATGTTTTCCTCCTTCATTCCATTCGCTATACTAGTAATTTCATATATTATATTATTACAAATTCCAGCAAATATCTAATACTTATATAACATTTCTTATCATGCCTGTAAGGCATTACAATTACTTTTATATCCTTGTTACTTGGGTGTAATATCCCAAATTAAAAAAATACAAAAAAACCAATACATCTATATTTCATAGATATATTGGTCTAATGCATGCATAAGCTTTTTGTACACTCCTGCTTATATAAAAGTAAGAGCTAGTTCTGTGCAATAATCTCTTTCTTGTTGTAGTTACCACAAGCCTTACAAACTCTGTGAGGCATCATTAATTCACCACAGTTGCTGCACTTAACTAATGTTGGAGCACTCATCTTCCAGTTTGCTCTTCTCTTATCTCTTCTCGCTTTAGAAGATTTATTCTTAGGACAGATTGACATAATCACACCTCCTTAAAATAATTGTTGAATATATCAAGGACATCTGACATTCTTGGGTCGGCAACCTTCCGGTCACAACCACATTCCTTATGGTTCAGATTCGCTCCACAAACCGAACAAATCCCCTTACAATCCTCCTTGCAAAGGTTCTTCATCGGCAGTCTCACGGATATCTCCTCATAAACAAGCATATCTATATCCAGCTGATACTCTTTCATGTAGTTTATATCATCTAAGTCTTCATCATCCTCCGATTTATCGACATCCAGCTTCTTGTCAACCTGAATCTCATATCGGTGCTTTACATCTGTCAAACAGCGGTCACAAGGGATGGCAATCTCAATCATGAACTGTGCCTCTAAATGAAGCCTCTGGCTGCCAAGATTGGTTAATCTAAGATGCACAGGGCTCATGTCCGTAATCTCATACGAAATACCCCGGTTTTTAAATGCCGCCATATCAATGGCTACATCCATCTCCTCTACTCTGTTTGGTACAGATAATATGTCTGAAAGCCTTATTTCCATAAACTCACCACACTTTTTCCATTATACATATCACATATCCCTTTGTCAACAACATTTTTATTTTACCAGTGCAACCGTTTCTCTGGCAATCGCCAACTCCTCATTGGTAGGAATCACCATCACCTTCACCTTGGAATCCTGCGTAGAAAGCATAAGCTCTTCTCCACGCACCTTATTCGCTTCCTCATCCATCACAATACCAAGATAACCAAGATACTCGCATATCATACTGCGAACCTGACTATTATTTTCACCGACACCTGCGGTAAAACAGATAGCATCGACACCATTCATTGCTGCAACATAAGCTCCTATGTATTTTGCTACATGATAGGCATATACCTTTAAGGTCGTTTCGGCAAGCTCATTCCCTGACTCTGCTGCTTCCGCCAAATCTCTGAAATCACTGCTCACCTTGGAAAGTCCTGCCACTCCGGATTTCTTATTTAACACATTCATTACCTCATCCAGGGAAAGTCCTTCCTTCTTAGCAATATAATCAATAATTGCAGGGTCGATATCACCGGAGCGGGTTCCCATAATCAGTCCCTCAAGGGGAGTCAGTCCCATACTCGTATCAACAGATTCACCATTCTTAACAGCACAGATACTCGCACCATTACCAAGATGGCAGACAATCACCTTAGAATTGTTCCTGTCAAGCTTCAATAGCTCGATTGCACGCTTGCTGACAAAACTATGGGAGGTACCATGAAATCCATAACGACGTACCTTGTCCTTCTCATAATACTCATAGGGAAGACCATAAAGGTATGCCTGTTTAGGCATTGTCTGGTGAAATGCGGTATCAAACACTGCAACCATTGGTACTCCGGGCATACACTCCTCGCATGCATGAATTCCAATTAAGTTGGCAGGATTATGTAGAGGTGCTAGATCATTGCATTCCTCAATCGCTGCTATCACCTTATCCGTAATCAGTGTGGAGGAGGCAAATTTCTCACCGCCATGCACAACACGATGTCCCACTGCCCCAATCTCGGAAAGGCTCGTAATCACACCATGAACGGAATCCGTAAGCTGATTAAGCACAAGCTTTACTGCAGCAGTATGGTCGGGCATCGGCTGCTCTATTATTACTTTATCCTTACCTGCAGGAGAATGGGTAAGCACACTGCCATCGATGGTAATACGCTCACACAACCCCTTCGCTAATACTGCCTCACTATCGGAATCAATCAACTGATATTTTAAAGAAGAACTTCCACAATTTATTACTAAAACTTTCATACGACTCTCCATCCTTTATTCCCAATCATCTATAACTCTTTTCTTTTTCTCATTCATTTCTTTTTCCTGCTTTATCTGCTGTGCCTGTATTGCCGTAATTGCAACAACACCAACAATATCATCCGCCACACAGCCACGGGATAAATCATTAACCGGTGCTGCAAGTCCCTGGGTAATCGGACCGTATGCCTCTGCCTTGGCAAGACGCTGAACCAGCTTGTACCCATTATTACCACAATCTAAATCCGGGAAAATCAATACGTTGGCACGACCGGCAATCTTACTTTCCGGTGCCTTCAAGCGGGCAACCTCTGGAACAATCGCTGCATCCACCTGAAACTCACCATCCACTAGAAGCCTTGGATTCTCTTCCTTACAAATCCTTGTCGCCTCCACAACCTTGTCCACATCCGGATGATTGGCACTACCCAAGGTAGAATGGGAAATCATCGCCACAATCGGCTCCTTTTCCACCAAGGCTAAAAATGACTCTGCGGAGGACTCTGCTATCGCTGCCAACTCCTCTGGAGTCGGATTCTGGTTCAGTCCTGCATCACCAAATACAAATGCTCCGTTCGCACCATACTGACATTCCGGAACCACCATCAAAAAGAATGCGGAAACAAGCTTCGTCCCCGGCTTCGTCTTTAATACCTGCAAAGATGCCCTTAACACATCCGCAGAGGAGTGGCAAGCTCCCGCAACCATTCCATCCGCATGTCCCAGCTTCACCATCATACAGCCAAAGTACAGAAAATTAGAGGTTAATATCTCCCTCGCTCTCTCCTCCGTCATTCCCTTTTTATAACGAAGCTCAACGAACTTTTCAATATATTCATCCAGATGCTCTGAACTGGATGGATAAACAAATTCTGCTTTTTCAATATGCAGACGATTCGATTCCGCATTGGACAGCAGGCGCTCTCTATCCCCCACCAGCACAATGTCCGCAATATCCTCTTTCAGAATCTTATGTGCGGCGATGATAGTACGCATATCATTGGTCTCTGGCAACACAATCTTCATTTTTTGAAATTTTGCTCTCTCTTTAATCTTCTCAATAAAATCCACAGTGGTTCTCCTTTCCTTGACTAGCCCTACATTATACGGTGTCATGTAATTTTCCGGTAAAAACACGATTATAATCATTATAAAGCTTATCCACACTTCACACAAGTTTTTTTCACCATTTTTGTGTCCTTTTTGTTATACAATTTTTTTCTTGTAACATGATATGGCATGGAAGGGGAACACGCTGTATCCTTTGTTCCATTGTACGGAAATAAGCATTTCTAGGATATTCCCATAAGGTATTATATGTTGACGCAACCGACGCCAACTCGCCATCCAGGCTCGATGGCGTCTTTTCGGGACATCCTTGTCCCGAAATTGCTGGTTGCCGGAAGGGAATATCAAGAAATGCTAATTTCCTACCAAAGTCACAAAGGATACAGCGTGTTCCCCTTCCATGCCCCTTAAGGTTAAAATAAAATCATTTTAAAAAATGATTTTAAGCAGTTGACCCGTCTCCAATTATAAAAAAATAATCATAACCGCCCTTCTCTGAACATAGAGAAATCCACTTAAACTGCTCACTTTCAAAGGAAGGCTTACTGTAACTTCGGGAGGCATAAAACCGGAAGGTACTATGGATTTGTGACTTTGGCAGGGGATTAGTATTTCTTGATATTCCCATTAAAGCACCAGCAATTTCGGGACCGGATGTCCCGAAAAGACGCTGTCTGAGCCATGGATGGCGAATCAGCGTCGGTTGCGTAAGCAACCAATTATTCTATGGGAATATTCTAGAAATACTTATCCCCGTACAACGGAACAAATCCATAGTACCTTCCGGTTTTATGCCGTCGAAATCAACAAAAAAACTCCCTTTAGTAACTCAAACAGTTTAAGTAGATTTCCCCTTGTATCCAACCTAAAAATTAGGTACACTATCAAAAGACACAATCAGCTTAAGGAGGTATCCCATGAAGGTCGTAGGTGTAATTGCAGAACTAAACCCTTTTCATGAGGGACATGCATATTTATTAGAGAGCATCCGTAAAGAAAGAGGGGCAGATGCAATTATCCTTGTGATGAGTACAGACTTTGTCCAGCGTGGTGAACCTGCCATTCTTCCATATCATAGGCGTGTTCATGATGCTTTGGAAAACGGTGCCGATTTGATTCTCTCCTTACCGGTAAGATGGTCTCTTGCCAGTGCAGAGAGCTTCGCCTTTGGAGCCGTTGCTACCCTGCTTTCTACTGGTCTTATCGATGAAATTGTCTGTGGAACAGAGGGAGAACTGGATAATACGTTTTTACAAGACATCAGCGAATACCTGTTGATGGAACCAGAGGAATATAAAATCAAGCTGCAGGCTGCCCTCAAAACTGGTCTCTCCTTTCCAAAAGCAAGACTTCTCGCACTTTCCAATCAATTTGATGGTAACAGGCTTACCTTTCTGCAAAGTGCCAACAACATCCTTGCCACTGAGTATAGGAAAGCACTTCATCATTTTCACTCACACTGCACATTAACCGGAATTCCAAGAAAAGCTGGATACAGTGCTCACCAGAAAAGAGAACGGATGGTTATGGAAAAGCAGGAAGCTATCCTGCCTGATGATTTTACTGCCACCCTACACTATAGCCACTGGTTCCATACCCATATTTTACACACTTCTCCTTATGACAAAGATAGTGAGTTTAACAAAGAATTATTCAACCGCTATTGTAACCAGATTACGCCGCAGCATTCTCTGACACAGATAATTCAGACCTTGAAAACAAAACAATATACCTATACCCGCATCAGCCGCATTTTATTTCGCTATTTACTCTGCCTGCCTTATAATAATGAAAAAGGCTCTTTGGCAGATTATGCTCCCTATCTTCGGGTACTTGGTTTTCGCAGGGACAGTAAGAACCTGCTCTCCCTGCTTTTACAGCATGCCAAAGTTCCTGTTATAAAAAAACTGGCAAATGATGAGAAGAAATTAACGAAAGATGGACAAATACTGTTGCAGCAGGAGCTATCCGCTCAAGCACTTTATCAAAGCGTTGCCGGACAAAAATATCCTCACTGGCAGCTAAAAAATGCATATGAAACAGGGATGATCATCGTATAAACTAATATTTATTTGCATAAAATGATAAAAAAATGGCAGGAACACACCATGAAACAACTTCTCTCCTTATTAAAACCTGCCGTTTGTGTTCTATGTGTTATTGTGTTACTCACCTTCCCCAACCCCTGTATACTCGGAGCCCAAAATGGATTATTGCTCTGGTACAGCAAAGTGCTTCCTGTTTTGCTGCCATTTTTTATCCTATCCTCCATTTTATCAAACTCCATCAGTTTTTCCCCCATACTAACCACACTGATACTCGGAGTATTTTGTGGCTATCCTATGGGAGCCAAATGTGTAAAAGACTATTATCTGCAAGGATATTTTTCTAAGTCCACTGCTACCAAGCTGCTTTGTGTCTGCAACCATGCCAGTCCCATGTTTTTAATCGGGTATGTATGCACCATGCAGCTACAGGGCAGACTTCCTCTATCCATGCTATTATTTGCTATCTATTGGCCTCCTGTCCTGCTAGGGCTTACCTTTATCCTTCTTTCCTATCGACAAAACAATTGCAAAAAGGAAGCCGAAGCATCCGTTGTTGTCTATCCCAATTCATACCAGAAAAATATTACTTTGGATGAATCCATTGAACACTCCCTGTTATTAATCTGCAAAATTGGCTGCTATATCATGTTGTATTCGATACTTTGCAACCTGCTTTTAACCATTGGAGCAGAAATGGAAAATCATTTAACCATTCCCATGGGAAGCCTGCTCATTCCTTTTTTTACCGGATGTTTAGAAATGACAACAGGGATTGCCACGATTGCCAATGTAGAAGCTCCATCTATCCTAAAGCTCGCCCTCGTAACCGCTATTGCCTCCTTCGGTGGATGCTCCAGTATCAGTCAGGTAAAAAGCACAATAAAAGGAACCACATTATCTATGGTTCCTTATATCCTGTCAAAATGTATCTGCGGATTAATGTCCTTCCTAACCATCCTAGTACTGGTCAAGGTATAATTCATCCAGCTCGTCTAACTCGTCCTCTACCGGCATATCCTCTGAAGTCATTGGCTTTCTAGGGGAATTTACAGGCTGGGATGCTGGTGCAGCAGGTCGTTCTGCCGCCTTTGCAGTAGTATTCTGCACCGCACTCTGGGCTGTAGCTGCAGCAGTGATCTTAGGCTCTGTCCCATTATCCTTCGCTGCTGCTCTTGGAGCATTCGGACTTACCGAAGGTGCCTGGCGGGTAACAGTCTGGCTCGCCGGAGATGCTTGGCGGGCAACCGCCGGATTCACCGATGGCACTGGACGGGTACTGGCTGATGCAGCCTGAACCGCCGGATTTCTAGTAACTGTCCCCTTCTCTCCTTCATCCTGTGGAATCTCACCAGATTGAAGCTGTGATGTAATCTGCTTACGATTAGTTTCAATCACATCATACTGCGCTTTCATCGTATCAACAAGCTGCTGGAACTTCATTCCCTCTTCGTTAAGAATTGCCGCCGTAAAATCACTCAAATCCATCATTACATTATTCGTATAGTTTAATGCACCAATACGGATAGTATTACTTTCCTCAACCGCATCATTGATAATCTCCTGTGCCTTTAAGTTGGCTTGATTAATGAGACTCTTCGCCTGCTCCATCGCCTGCTTCATCACCTCAGTCTCACCAATCCTTCTCTGTGCCTCCTCCTGAGCCACAATCTTAATCTGTTCCGCTCTGTCATGAGCATCCTTTAATATCTGGTCACGCCTTCCCATTAATTGCGTACTCTTTTCCACCTCACTCGGAAGCTTCATCCGAATCTCCCGAATCCGGTTAAATATCTCATCCCTCGGTACAATCAAGCGATTAGAGGAAAAAGTCTGTGCCTTACAATCCTCAATAAACTCTTCAAATTCATCAAATAACTCATTAATTGTCTTTTTTGCCATTCCCAATCACACTTCCTTTTATCCCTTTTCTCCTTATCTTATCATATTCCAGTCAACTTGAAAACCGTTTCTTCACTTCTTTTGCTACAAAGTCTGGTACAAAGGCACTGATATCGCCTCCATAATAGGCAATTTCCTTAACGGTACTGGAACTGACATAGGAATATTCCACACTGGCAGTTAAAAACAGCGTGTCCACCTCGGGACAAATCTGCCGGTTCGTCTGGGACATCTGCAATTCATACTCAAAATCAGTCACTGCCCGCAATCCCCTAATAATTGTCGTTGCCTTCTCTTTTCTTGCAAAATCAACAAGCAGTCCGGAAAAAGCCTCCGCCCTTACATTTTTAAGCTCCTTCGTAACCTCTTCAATCAAAGCAACTCGTTCCTTTGCACAAAAGAGTGGTGCCTTCTGATTATTGTTCAGCACGCCAACGATAACCTCATCAAATATCTGTGCCGAACGGCTTATAATATCCAAATGTCCTACTGTAACCGGGTCAAAGCTGCCGGGATAAATCGCTCTCTTCATTGGTACCTCCTATTGCCGCTTTAAAAACAGATGCTGATTTGTCTTATACTGCTTTATCTTATCAACAGAGTACGGCAACTCGGATAAATAAGAAAAATCCGTTTTTTGTGCCGCCTCTACAATAATGACAGTATCCTCCGATATAAGAGGGGAATGTGCTAACGCAAACAGCACCTCACGCTCCAATTCCTTTCGGTAAGGAGGATCCATATAGATATAATCAAATACTTCATTTTGTCCCTCAAGCATACGGATTGCCGATAGCACGTCCATTGCCATAACCCTCGCCTTCTCCTCAAGATGAGTATGCGAAAGGTTGTCCTTAATACAGGTAATCGCCTTTTTATTCATCTCTACCAGCGTCGCCTGCTCTGCTCCCCGGCTCAATGCCTCAATCGCAATCGCCCCGCTGCCACTAAACAAGTCCAGAAACCGGCTTCCCGGTAAGGATGGATTTAACATATTAAATAGTGTCTCCTTAATTCGGTCAGTAGTTGGACGTGTATCCAATCCATCCACTGTTTTTAAAAGCAGCCTTCTTGCACTTCCTGCAATTACTCTCACGGTATCTCTCCTCTTCCAAACTCAATTTAATTTCGCCTTCACATAGGTGCTAAGTTGTTTCATCATATCACCATAATCTACATTCTTATAAGTATGATATGCCTCTGTTAAGGAAGCATTATGATAAAACTCATTTCTCACATAATCCTTTATCTGCCTCTGCCCCTTCGGATTACATAATCCAAACAAATAAAATGCCAGCAATAAAAACAACACAATAAATGTCCTTAGCAGATAATTTGCCCAGTAGGGCAGGGGCTGTCTCTGTCTTTCCTGCTCTCTTGCATTGTATGGGATATAGCTGGTTCTTTGATAACGGCTCTCCTGCATGATATTTTCACCTCATAAAAAATATAATTACTAGCCCAACCACATATTTTTATATGCGAAGTTTGAATTATAATAATGGCAAAATACCAAGTTACTGATACAATACCACACATCATTATATGTGAAAATACCACTGGCTAGAACATCACACCCTAGGGAAAGTGCTTAGAAAGTATTCAAAATTCTTTCCATTTCAATATGGTTTATTATAATATTAGCTGGCATAGAACGGGAACACACTATCAATTTGTGACTTTGGAAGGGAATTAGAACTTCTTGATATTCCCATCAAACACCCAGCAATTTCGGGACCGGATGTCCCGAAAAGATGCCACTGAGCCATGGATGGCGAATTGGCATCGTTTGCGACAGAACCAACATATCTCATGGGAATATCATAGAAGTTCTTATTCCCGGACAACGGAACAAATTGATAGTGTGTTTCCGTTCCATCCCCTCTAAACCTATAATAATACACTTCCAAATTCAAAACCATGTAAAGGCTTATCAAGCAAGCTCCCCCATCCTCTTTAGAACTTCAAGAAGCAGCTCATACGTTCTTCTAACAGATGCAATCTTCAGTGTCTCTTTCGGTGTATGGATATCCAGTATATCCGGTCCGATTGACACAATATCTACATCCATCCTGCTTGCAAAAATACCACATTCCAAACCAGCATGGATTGCCTCTACCTTCATTGGTTCATGATACTGCTTCTCATATACCTGACATACAAGCTTTCGAAGCTTCGAATCCTTTTTATATTGCCAGCCCGGATAACGGTTGCTTTCTTTAAGCGAAGGCAAATATTCTTTCAAGTTATCTTTTTCATCGGATGCAATATAGGAATCAAAATCACCTGATATATCATCCCGAATCTTATGAAGAAGTGTGTTAAGCTCAGCCTCTACGCTGCTTCTAAGAGAAAATACCAGCTCAACCACGTCCTCCTTTACGCACAAAATTCCAAGATTAGAAGAGGTTTCCACAAGCCCCTCCATATCCTTGCTCATCCGGTACACACCATTTCTTATATGCGACATCGCATGAACCAAAGGCTTTGCTGGTACATCCGCATACACCCGGTCGTAGCACCTCCCAGATGGGAAAATATCTATCTTAATCTCCTCCTGTCCGGCAAATTCTTCCGTTACCTGAATCAGAAACTCCTCTATGGCATTCTGTAACACATCCCTATCAGCTTCATCAATATAGATTGCTGCCTTACTCTCCCGTGGAATAGCATTACTCTTGCCTCCGCCTGACAAAGAGGCAATCTGATACCCAATATCCCTAAAAGAAAGGTACTGTAAAAGCCGGAACAGCAAAACAATCGCATTTGCCCGCCCAAGGTGAATATCCGCCCCGGAGTGTCCTCCCTTTAATCCATGTATAGCAATATCAAAACAGCTCCCCTTAGGTGTTTCATATTGAATTGGATATGTTACAGCCAATGTAACACCTCCCGCACAGGAAGTAAGCACCGATCCTTCTTCCTCCGAATCAATATTGATAAGGTATCTGCCTTCTAAGGAAGAAACATCAAAGCCAAAGGCACCCTCCATGCCAACCTCTTCCTGCGTAGTAAATAAAGCCTCCAAAGCAGGATGCACGATTGTATCATCACTAAGAATCGCCAATGCATAGGCAACCGCAATTCCATCATCTCCACCAAGGGTCGTTCCTTCTGCCGTAATATCATCACCCTGCACCCTAAGCCGTAAACCATCTGTCAGGAAATCAAAATCAATACCCGGCTCTTTTTCACATACCATATCCATGTGTCCCTGCAATATAACAGCAGGAGCCTGCTCCATACCAACAGAAGCAGGCTTTTTTATCAATACGTTCTTTTCTTTATCCTGTAAAACAAAAAAACCCCTTTTCTTCGCAAACTCCACAAGATAATCACTTATCGCATCAACATGGTAGCTTCCATGAGGAATCGAACAAATCTCCTCAAAAAAGGAAAACACCTTCTTAGGCTCTATGCCCTCTAATATCTTACTCATAAATAATAAAACCCCTTTTTATTGTATTACTTTAGCTTCATAACTTGACATAATACACACAAAGCTTATGCCCTAATTCTTAAAGCTATGAATAGGTGCCGGAATACGCCCCTGCCTTGAAATAAATTTCTCGCAGGAATACGGGCTGACACGCATAATCGGTGCATAGCCTAGCAAGCCTCCAAAGACTGCCTGCTCGCCTACTCCCTTTCCAATCACTGGAATAATACGCACTGCCGTCGTCTTCTGGTTTACCATTCCAAGTGCCATCTCATCTGCAATAATACCAGATATCGTAGAATCCGGCGTATCCCCCGGTATCGCAATCATATCAAGACCAACGGAACATACACAGGTCATTGCCTCCAGCTTCTCAATACAGAGTGCTCCGCATGCCGCTGCATCAATCATTCTCTTGTCCTCACTAACCGGAATAAACGCACCACTTAAACCGCCAACATAGGAGGACGCCATGATACCTCCCTTTTTCACCTGATCGTTCAGCATAGCGAGAGCAGCTGTTGTTCCCGGTGCTCCCGTATATTCTAATCCAATCTCCTCAAGTACTTCACCAACACTATCCCCCACAGCCGGAGTCGGTGCCAGGGATAAATCGATAATCCCGAAAGGAATGCCAAGACGCTTGCTCGCCTCCTGCGCCACCAACTGACCTACCCGGGTAATCTTAAATGCTGTCTTTTTAATCGTCTCGCAAAGCACCTCAAAATTCTCTCCCCGCACTTTTTCAAGGGCAGACTTTACTACACCCGGTCCACTGACTCCCACATTAATAATGGCATCTGCCTCTGTAACACCGTGAAATGCTCCCGCCATAAAAGGGTTATCATCCGGTGCATTGCACAGCACCACGAACTTGGCACAGCCAAGACTATCCTCATCCTTTGTCAAAACTGCTGCCTGCTTAATCATCTGTCCAACCAGACGAATCGCATCCATATTCAATCCAGTTTTGGTAGAACCAACCACCACAGAGCTACAAATACGTTTGGTCGTTGCCAATGCCTCAGGAATGGAACGCACCAGATATTCATCCGCAGGAGTCATGGATTTGGAAACCAACGCAGAGTAACCACCGATAAAATTAACTCCTACCTCACAGGCTGCCTTATCAAGAACCTTAGCAAGCTCAACAAAATCCTCTGGACAATGGCACACACTGCCCCCCACTAAAGAAATCGGCGTAATGGAAATACGTTTATTGACAATAGGGATTCCAAGCTCCCGCTCAATATCCTTACCAACCTTAACCAAATCCTTTGCCTTCGTCGTAATCTTATTATAAATCTTCTCCTTCACTTCCTCCAATGTGGAAGCAGTACAATCCAAAAGACTAATACCCATCGTAATCGTACGCACATCGAGATTGTTCTCCATAATCATACGATTCGTTTCAATAACTTCTTTAATATCTAACATGAATCTTCCTCCTAGAGTCTGTGCATCCTATCAAAAATAGCCGCTTTCTGGGCACGGATATCCACACCAATCTCCTCTCCAATCTGCTCTAACTCGCTTGCCAAAACGTCAAAATCCTTGGATGAGCCGGTCATATCAGCTACCATCATCATATTAAAGAAATCCTGAACAATCGTCTGGGAAATATCAAGAATATTCACCTGATTATTGGCAAGATAAGTACAAACCTTAGCCATAATGCCAACGGTATCCTTTCCCACAACGGTTATAATTGTTTTATGCATAGTATGTTCCTCCTACAATCTATTTATAATTGTAAAACTATCTGTCAACCAACATCGCCTATTGTAACACATATCAACGCAAAATAGAAGCAATAAAAAATCAACAGCATTATTTACAAGTCTTAAATCGAATACTCCGCAGAACAGCAATCCCTTCCTGCAACTTCTATAGAAAGCACCGAGGTATCAAAACCAGCCTCCCGCATATAATTCTGCATATTAATCAATGCACATTCCGGTATATTATTGTCCTTAGATAAATGGCCAAGAATAATTGCCTTCGACGGATAACGCTGCATCAGCTCCGTTACCAGCTCTCCCGAACGCTCATTGGACAAATGACCACTGCTGCTTAATATTCTTCGTTTTAATGCATAGGTATATCTCTGGTTCGCTTCCAACATACGGACGTCATGATTCGATTCCACCATCAGAATATCCGAACCGGTAAGCTTATCCACCAGATACTCATCAAAATCCCCTAAATCTGTAGCAATACTGATTTTACCTGTGTCATCCCGGAAGGAATAACATACCGGCTCATTGGCATCATGCCATATACGGGATGGTTCCACTGCAATTTCCTTCACTGCAAACTCTTCATCTGCATCAATCGGTATAAATAAATCGTGATTGACCTTGCCAAGACGATCATAATTAAAAATTCCATCTATCGTTCCCCTCGTTGCATAAACCGGAATTTCACGCTTGCGAAGCAGAATTCCAAGACTGCCAATATGGTCGATATGCTCATGGGTAATCAATATACCATCAATATCATCTAAGGAAAGTCCCCTCTCCTCCAAACCGCACATAATGCGTTTACCGCTCACTCCTGCGTCCACTAATAATCTGGTTGTATCATTGCCAACGAAAATACAATTGCCACTGCTTCCACTGGCTATGCTAAAAATTCTCATTTTTCCACCTTTTTCTTATATAGCATCAATCCATCATAGCCTGACGAATCTCCTCACCATCTATCGTAATCCTTCCTCTTCCATGCTGTTTCGAATAATACATCGCCCAATCAGCATGGTTTAATAAATCTGCCGGATTCGAGCAACAAACAGGATAATCTGTCACACCAATACTGACATTAATCTTAACCACTGTACCATTGTGTATAAGCTCCTGCGCTTTTATATTCTCATGAATCTCCTGAACAAGCGGAAGCACTTTATCTACATCATAATTTAAAAATGCAAAGACAAACTCCTCACCGCCATAGCGTCCAAGAATTCCGCCATGCTCCCTCACTACCTTATCAGCGGTCTGTGCAATCGCCACAATAACCCGGTCGCCAAAGGTATGTCCGTAGGTATCATTGACGTTTTTAAACTTATCAATGTCAAACAATGCAACCGCAATGGTTCCTTTCGTGTCCATCGCAGCTGTTACATAATCATTAAACAGCTTTGTAAAATGACGACGGTTATAAATACCCGTCAATCCGTCCCTCGTCGCCAGATTTTCCATCGTTGCATAAAGATTCGCATTTTTCACTGCAATTCCAAGCTGCTTGGCAATCGTAACATAAAAATCGCAAAGCTCATTATCAAATATATGCTCCTTCTTAGATACCAGAAGCAATGCACCACACATTCCACCATCCGTTAAAATCTGAAGCCGCATCATTGACTTAAGCTCTGCCTTAGCAAGACATTCATATAGTGGTGGGAAAGTACCAATGATGGTTTCATATTCTTTGTCAAGATGATGAATTTCCTGTAAAATATCCCCTGCATTGCCAATCATCGTCTCATTATCCTTATCGGAAAGTCCACAAAATTGTACCATAGGAGCGTCATTTCCATACATTCCCGCATCAACGAAAATCCCAGCAGCCTCAACATACCTGCGTTCTATCAACATATCTAATACATTTTTACTCACCTTAGACATATCCCGCTCTATTGTAATGAGACTTAAAATTTCATTATGTAACCGCATCTCCTGATTGCGAAGCTTAATAATCTCGTTCGCCTTAGAAAGTTCAATCTTTTGTACCCCAAGTAAATCGACAGCCTCCTTTACCTTCCGGCTATGTTCATGAATCTGGTCACTTTGCTGCATCAACACCGTATTATCCTGATTCAACTGCGTAATATAGGTAACATACTTATCCACATAATGATACAATTCCTTCAAAAAAATATAAATGGTAAAACAGGGAATTCCAATTAACAGTACGAGCTTTAAAAGCCCGAAATGCCTTCCCACTAATGACAATATAATATAAGCAGCCGAAAAACAGGTTACCGAAACTATCATCGCCTTGTCCCGCTCCTCCGGTGTAGTAAAATCAATACACTCTACAAACTCAAAGGAATACAGTATAAATGCCGAAAAACCACACAGCAATGGCAATGGCCGAAAATCCATACACGCACTGAAAAATACTACTCCTGCCATTATATTTATTTTATTAAACTGCAACAGCTTATGGTTATACTTATAGTATTTCCTGCTACATAAATAATCGATAATATGGGAAATCACCATCCATGCAATCCCAACAATCATACCAGCCGAAGCCACTCCGGAATCCTTGCCAGAAGAAATCTCAGCCGCAGCCACACATAGCAGCAGAATAATAATCACAGCATGAATCATCATATGTTCACCCTGTATGCGAAACCGGAACCGTTCCATCCTCTCTTGAAAATCCAGTTCCTCTTCTTCCTCTTCATTCCAGTTTTTACCCATCATTTCTCTTTTTTTCTCTTCACCCATATGAATCAATCCTTCCAAAATATACGCACGACATCATTCTCATGAAGCATATCAGTAAAGTCAGCCTTCACATCATTAATCGTTGTTACAAGCTCCGAACCTCCCATCTGGGATAAATCAAAGGGATAATAATCTAATACATCCACCAGAATATACTCTGCCTTCTCCTTCATCACTATCGGTGAATCATTTACCAAAATATGTAGTTCCCTTGTTTCCTTTAACTGCTCCACTATTTTATCAGAGGATATCTGTTTTCCGTCAGATTGCTCCTCCTTACTATCTGCTTCATCTTCCATGTTCCGGGCTGTCTCTCTATCTGTATCCTCTCCCAAGGACTCATCTGCAGTATCATCCTGAAGCTGCTCCATATCTGCAAGGCTTTCCTTATTTTCAGCCCAATTTATCATATAATTATCGTACACCCTATCCTTCATGGAAGCAGGCTCGTGATTAATATAAAAAGAAATACTCTCCGGTAAATCCAAGAACAATAATAGCTGCTCTACTGTATAATAATCTAGTATATTCACCTGGTCACCATTTTGAATACTATAATATTCCGTTTTTATCTCCCCATTCACCATAATAAATCTTGGACAGGTAATGGACTGGCCGTTCACACGAAAATGTATTGGTTCCTCATACTCCGGCAATTGTCCAACCTCCTTATAGGCAGGCTCTCCCACTGTAGATTCTGTAATCGTTATCTTATCATTCTGCTGGATTGGAGAGGTCATACTGACAACGCTCTTGTTCACCTTAATCATTGCTGCCTCACCCTTATTTCCCCTTATAATCCTCTGCTTACCATTAATGAAAAAGGTAATATCCTCCCCACGTCTCGGGAACAGCAATTCGTTCGGGTAACCGACAGCAGCGGCGGCATCCATAACCGTCAGCTTATTGTTATTGTAAAGCTTTACCCGCTCCTTATTGACCTGAACAAAAATAAAATTATTTTTCTTCTCATAATAATTAATACAGATACCAATCGGAGTTACATAAAGGGAATCCTTGCGTAAGGTTTCATCCAGCATATCAATATTTCCCATCACTTCCGGTCCACGGATAGCAACACGGTTCTTTACCAGTCCCAGCGCATCTGCCAGACAAGCGGTAAAGGCAGGAACCTTACCCCCACCACCTACCACAAAGACGGCACTGACCGACTTACCGCCATTTAACTCCTTTATCTTTGCCGCAATTTCTCCCGCCATATATTCAATATGAGGCTGCAAATCCTCATTAAGCTCTTCTCTCGTAAGCTTCTGCTTATCCCCCATAATGTCCTTATACTGCATGAATTTCTTCCCTACTGGCATCATTTTCAGCTTCTCTGCCGTAGCAAAATCAATCAGATATTTTTGCACCAGCACCTCTGTCAGCTTATCTCCAGCGAAGGGAATCATCCCGTAAGCAACAACACTTCCCTCCTTGGTAATACAGATATCGGAGGTTCCAGCACCCACATCCACCAATGCGATATTCAGCAGACGGTACTGTTCTGGAATTGCTACATTCATAGCCGCAATGGGCTCCAGCGTCAGATTCACTACCTCAAGCCCCGCCTCCTTCACAGCCGCATACAAACCATCCACAACATCCTCCGGCAAAAAGGTTGCCAGCACTTCTGCCCCAACCTTTTTCGCCTTGTGTCCCATCAGGTTACTGATGGTAAAACCATTAAGGAAATAACGGATAACGGTGTAACCAACACAGAAAAAGGTCATCTCTGACTGGTTCTCCTCTACAATAATCTCATTTGCCTTCTCTACCCCAAGCATATCCAAAGAGTAAATAAGCTCCTCATCCACAATCGTGTCTTCCCCTAATTCCTCCTCGCATACGCCAACTGCAGTTTTTAACACACGGCCGGCAGCAGCAATACACACCTCCGACAAGGTTGTATTTAGTTTATTTTCCAGTTCATCCTTCACTAAGGTAATTGTCTCCGCAACCTTGGAAATGTCATGTATCTGACCATCCAGCATCGCACGTGTATCGTGAAAGCGTTCTACCTGTGCCACAATCTGAAAACGGTTTCTAGCATCTTTATAACCCACAGTTCCAACTATGCTTCTCGTACCAATATCCAATCCGAATACAACATCCTGTCCATTATATGCTGCTGGCATCTTTCATCCTCCCTAATAACTGATTTAGCTGCTCCTTTAACCATTCCATATCACCACTATTGTCAATCGTAACACTACAGGCCTTTTGAAATTGCTCCTTGGAAAGCTGTCCTGCCATAATACGTTCACAATGGTCCCTATCATATCCCCGGCTATCCATAAGCCGTTTTATCCGAAGCTCCTTCTTAGCATCAATATACCAGAATTCATCACAAATGTCATCATAATGCTCTTCAATTAGCAACGCTGCCTCTATCACAATGTGTTCATAACGGTCACGGCAGCTTCTTATCTGGCGTTCAATCTCCTGCCGCACCGCAGGGTGAACCATTGCATTTAACTGCCTTCGTTTCCTCTCATCGGAAAAAATCAGCATAGCAACCTTACGGCGGTTCAAGGTTCTGTCATCATTGACAATATCCTCCCCAAAGGCATCTATCATCCCACGATAAACCGTGCCACCGGGATTTTGCAACTGCTTTGCTACATCGTCCGCCACAATTACATAGACGTTATAATTCTCCTTCATATATTGCACTACAGTACTTTTCCCTGCACCAATACCTCCGGTAATTCCTATAATCATGCCTTGCTCCTTACACCATTCCATCTATTTCGCATCATACCATGTAGTACCCACATGCAAATCAACTTCCAAAGGAACCGCAAGCTTTGCTGCGTCCTGCATGGAATGCATAACAATGTCCTTCACCTGATTAAGTTCCTCTTCTACCGCCTCGACTACCAGCTCATCGTGTATCTGTAGCACCAGCTTTGATGCAAGTCCCTTCTTCTTTAAGCTGCGATAGGTACGAAGCATTGCAAGCTTCATAATATCAGCCGCCGTTCCCTGAATCGGTGAATTCATTGCTACCCGCTCGCCAAAGCTGCGCTGGTTAAAATTCGTGGAATGAATCTCTGGTATTGGCCGGATTCTCCCATAAAGGGTACGAACCATTCCGGTTTTCTTACCTTCCTCCACCAATCCATCCAGAAAATCCTTAATCTTTGGATAGCTGGCAAAATAAGAATCCATATACTCTGCTGCTTCTTTTCTACTGATTCCCAAATCCTCACTCAAGCCATGGGCACTAATACCATATACAATACCAAAATTAACTGCCTTCGCATTTCTCCGCATCAGAGGGGTTACCTCATCAAATGGGACATGAAATACCTGTGATGCAGTAAGTGCATGAATATCCTGCCCACTCTCAAAGGCATGAAGTAACTGTTCATCCCCGGACATGTGTGCCAGAATACGAAGTTCTATCTGTGAATAATCTGCATCCACAAATTGACAGCCCTTTGCTGGTAAAAAGACCTTACGAATCGCCCTTCCCAAATCTGTACGCATCGGAATATTCTGCAGGTTCGGTTCCGTAGAACTAATACGCCCAGTCGCTGTAACCGTCTGATGAAACTTACCATGAATCCTGCCATCCTTCTGAATATATGCTGACAGACCTTGTGCATAGGTAGAGTGAAGCTTTGTAAGCTGACGGTATTCCAATATATCTGCCACAATCGGTGCCTTAGCTTTTAGACTGTTAAGCACCTCAGCATTCGTGGAATAGCCCGTTTTGGTCTTCTTTTTGGCAGGAAGATTCATCTCCTCAAACAATACCACCCCAAGCTGCTTCGGAGACTGTATATTAAACTCATGTCCTGCCTGTTTATAGATGGACTGCTCCAGCCTCTGAATCGTTATCATCAGCTTGTCTCCATATTCTAAAAGAGCATTCCGGTCTGCTATTACTCCATTTTTCTCCATCTCATAAAGTGTATAACGTGTCGGCATCTCAATCTCACAATAAAGAGCATGCATCCCCTTATCCATTAATTCTCTCTGCAAGGTCTCCTGAACCTTCAATGCCATCTCTGCCTCTTGGGCACATATCTTCAATAATTGTGTAAATTTATCCTCTGATAACTCCGATAATTTACTCTTACCGATAAGCTCCTCACGGTCTTCCACTGCCTCCCCATAATCCTGACAAATCTCCGGGGTAGAATACCTTGATTTCAGAGGATTTAACAGATATGCCGCTACCGACAAATCAAATATATCCACACTTTCCCGGCTATCCTTCAAAATAAACTGCTCAAAACACTCCTCATTAAGAAATGGGAAATGCTCCTTAGCATCAAAAGCAATTACCATCGTCCCGCTGTTATAACAGGAACAAAGTATCTCCTTTAAGGCTTCTCTATCATATCCATTCTGCTCCGTAAATAAAACAGCCTGCCCCTCATGAAAGGAAAGTGCCAGTGCACAGATTCCTGCTTCACTTACCGTATCGCAGATTTCGGTCTCCTCCTGCCCTTTCATATACTCAAATAAGTCTATCTGTCCCTTTTTCGGCTCCGGCTCGCCCCCATCCGTAACTAAAATAGAAAGTGCAAGCCGCTCACTCTCACAGGCCTTTAAAACCCAGCTATCCTTCTCAGAATACGCAGGCATCACGACAGCAAGCTCTCTTTGCTTCACTGCATTCGTGCCACTGAAAAACTCCTCCGAAATCCGTCCGATAGAAAGAGATTGAAACTCCAGCTCGTGAAGCATTCTTGTAAATGCATCTGCCTTAAGCTTTGTCTTTAAATTATCCAAGGAAATATCCGGCAACGGAATATCCCGCTTAATTGTCGCCAGCTCCTTACTAATCATAGCCCCTCGTTCTCCGACAAGCTCCTCCTCACTTTTCGCAAGCAAATACTTAAAAGGGGAACGGCTAATGCCATATTCTTCTTTCCAGACCTTTTTCAGTTCATTAAGCTCCTTATCTGACAAATCCCGTATTGTATCATAAATCTGTTCACAGCTGTCAAAGGCATTGGCAAGAGCAATTGCAGTTTTCTCACCAATTCCCTTTACTCCCGGAATATTGTCGGCACTGTCCCCGGCAAACGCCTTCACCATCACCGTCTTGTCAGGGGCAAAGCCATACTCCTCCTTCACAAGCTCCGGCGTCAGATAAAACATATTATCCGGTACAATATAATCTTCCTGCTTCACCCCATGCTTTCTATAAAGCTCCTGTGCCTTCGCCGCACTTGAGGTCATCAGCCACATAGACACCTGCTCATCCACCAGTTGCAGATAATCCCTATCCTTCGTCATAACAGAAACCGGAACCTCTCCCTTAAAGCGTGCAGAAAGGCTTCCGGCATAATCATCCGCTTCATACTCTTCAGAATAAAACTGTGCCACACCGATTTCATTAAGAAACCGCTGGCATAATGCAAATTGCTCGGAAAGAGGCATTGGTGTCATCTTCCGATTCGCCTTGTAATCATCATAAAGCGTCTTTCGAAAGGTATCCCTCGTTACATCCCAGCATACTGCCAGATACTTCGGCTGCTGATATTGTAAAATAGAAATCAAGGTTTTCACAAAACCAAACACACCATTTGTAAAAACCCCGCTGCTGGTTTTCATCAGCTTATAGTAAAATTGCTCCTTTTCCTCCTCTGTCTTAGCATATAATACCTCCTTAGGCAGGTTACCATAATACTGTGTAGACAAAAGACCGGAACCATCAATAATCAACAAAAAATCATTCGCCATAATAAATAATCTCCTTTAGGGATGGTGGAGTGTATGCTCCTGCTTGAAATAAATATTCCTTTGTCTGATGATAAAAATACTGGTCGCCCCGCTCAATAACCTGTGCCTCCATTACCTTTCTTGTATGATCCTCCTGCTCAAAATAGCCAAGGATAATTCCAAAAAAAGAAACAGCTAAGGAGAATACAACCGCTTGTATCCTTATCCTTCTGTGTAGATGTATTCGGTTCAGCTGCCGTCTTAGCCTGCCAAACAGCTCCTTTTGGTAATCTACGCCAATCTGCTCTCCACCCTCCAGCCGTCGTGTACCCTCCAAAATAATGTAATGCATCTCCAACTCTTCCGCACATCTCTTACAGCCATGAATATGCTTAATGAACGGTTCTAACTGTTCTGCTTCCAACTGGTTATCCATATACAAATGAATTAAAGAACACGTCTCTTTACAATCCATCTGCTTCCTCCTTGCTAGCGCTAATAAATATATCTAAGCGTTCTAATTCATGCACTAGTATACCACAAAACAAAAGAAACAAAAATAGAAAATACACTTAAAATTTAATTTAATTGTTGACTTTAATTACAAAATCCGATATACTATGTATCGTTGAGCAAAACGCAAGCGGATGTGGCGGAATTGGCAGACGCACAAGACTCAAAATCTTGCGGTGGTGACATCGTGTGGGTTCAAGTCCCACCATCCGCAGTAAAAAAGGAAGCCTTATATTTATGGAGGCTTCCTTTTTTTTATGCTTTTTAATCTATTCTCCTCTATTTTCAAAAAATGGCGATTGCGAAAGCCGCAACCGCCCTTGCTCTCTTACACCATCAAATCTGTATTCTCTTTGCTCTTTTCAATTCTTTCGTTCAGTCCAATAAACGGAATACGCACTACCAGACCAATAAAGATTGATACCACAATAAATATGACAAGGTAACCGATATAGGTCCAGTAATCATTTTTATAAAAACCACTGACACACTCCCGCAGTGCATTCATACAATACGGAAATGGCAGGAAATCATATATTTTCTGATAAACCATCGGCAGTACTTCTTTCGGGAAGGTACCGCCTGCACCAGCCACCTGAATTACCATAATGACAACCGCAATTGCCTCGCCAATATTACCAAAAGCAAACGTTAGTGAAAAAATAAGTATTGTAAAGGTTAAACTTGTCATTGCCGAACCAAACCAAAACAAGAACGGATGCTTACACTGAATATTCAAAAAGAACAAATCTCCCAGAACGCAAATCAGTGTTTGAATCTGCCCTAACACGAGGAAAAAGAAAAGCCGTCCAAAATACTCCTGATATGGTTTTAATTCATACATATTGGCAGTGGGCTTTACCCTTGTATGGATAATGGCAACCAGAATCAGCGAGCCTACCCATAATGCAAGCACGGTGTAAAATGGTGCCATCGCCGAACCATAATTTTCTGTCTTATAAACCGGAATGGTTTTCAAATGCACAAAGGACGAAAAATACGCTCCTACCTTCTCTGGTTCATGCTCTAAAATACGAATAAAGCTATCCGCCTCCTCGCTATCTGCCAATCCAAGCAAATCAGCTTCCGCCTTCGAAACCAGCTTTTTCAAATCCTTGAGCATATCCTCTGTCTCAGTGAGATTAGCTCCTCCCCGATTCAGCAAATCCACATAGTCCTCCAAACGCACCCCGACTGCCTGCACACTGCTCAAGGGGACGGAACTTGCAGATAACAGGGATAAATCCTCATTGATATCCTTCACCATCTTAGGAGCAAGGGTGCTCAATGTAGAAAGTGTACTTTCCGCAGCATCGGAAGCCTGTTTCAGTGATGCTAGCATATTAATATTATTTTGTATATCTTGCTTTAACACACGGATAATGTCTGGAGTCTTGCTCTCATAACCACCATTTTCATCCATTTTCTCAAGCTTTTCCCCAACTTCACAGACTACCTCAGTAATCGTTCCAAACACTTCACTGTTCACCTGTGACTCTACGGCATTTTTTGCCTTAGAAGTAATCTTCGTCGCGATAGCATTCTTTTTTTCATTGGAGTAATAAATAATCTTGCCACCACTTGTCTCACCGTCTAAAATAGCTGCTATGCTTTGTGTAAAGTCCTCTGGAATCACTAATGCAGCATAATATTCCCCACTGTATACTCCATTAACTGCAGTACGCTCATCCTCTGGAAAACACCAGCCAATCACATGATTATTTTTCAAAGCATCTATCACAGAGTCTCCAATTACAAGTGTGGAATCCTTAATTTCTACTCCCTTATCATTAGAATATACTGCAATCTTCAGGTTAGAAGTTGCATCCTCTGCATAAGGATCCCAGTTAGAATTAATATTAAACCATGCATAAAGAGAAGGAAGAATGCAAAGACCAATCACGACAACCACCGCAACCACATTGCTAAAAATCTGAATATTATCATTCATAATAATTTTAAGAATGTTTTTCATCTTGCTCCTCCTGTTCCCTTTCTTTATTCTGTTCCTTATCTTTATTCTGCTCTTTATCCTTTTCTTCATCCGAAGCAATCTCATTGCCCAGCAATCCTGCGATTCCCTGCTTCTCAACCGCAAGCCGCTTCGACACCCGCTCCTTCGCCTGTTCAATTTTCATGTCCTTTTTTTCTTCGAGCTGCTTTAAGGTGTCCACGATATTGTTCTGAAGACTCTCTGTCTCACTTCCTATCAACCCCTCTATCTCACGCTCCTGATTGGCTAACTTTCCAATCTCCTCCTGTAGCAAAAAATCACTATATTCCACATAGATAAGATAAATTGCTATAATAAATAAAGACACTATCCAAAGCACGAGAAAAATCACCTTATCGCTATCCGTTACAAACAGCAAAAACAGAAAGATAAGCGGGACAAATATCAGGCATTTTATCCCTGCCTTAATTCTCCTCTGGTTTGCCTTGTGAATCTCATCCTCATATTCCATGATACGATGATACATCTGTTCATATTTATCTTCCACTGACATATTGACCTCCTACATCATACCAGTATCTTCCATCCGCCGTTCTACAAAATGATTCACCTTAATAAACGGAAGGCGAAGCACTAAGCCTAACATCAATGCCGCAAATGCAAACAATAAAAGCTGCACCAGATAAACGATAAAATCCTTCTCATACATACCACAGATTGCCTCCCGCATCGCATTAATTGCATAGGGGAATGGGAAGAAAATATATATTTTTTGATAAAATTCCGGCAATATTTCGATGGGATAGGTTCCACTAGAGCCAGCAATCTGCATTACCACAATCACTACTACAATCGCCTTACCAATATCACCAAAAGCAACTGTAAGAGAGTAAATGAGCAACATAAAGGTAAGGCTGGTAACAGACGAGGCAAGGTAGAATTTCGCCGGATGAAGACATTGTATTCCAAGCAAGCTTAAATCCCCCCACACGATAATCGCTGTCTGCAATTGCCCCAGCAGAAAGAATAATACAAACCTTCCTAAAAACAGCTCATGCGGTTTCGGTTCTATAAGATTTTGGGTACTCGGTTTTACCTTAATCAGTGCTACAAGAAAGATTCCACCAACCCATAGTGCCAATGTCGTATAAAATGGTGCTACACCAGAACCATAATTCTCCACCGGATATATCTCCTCTGTCACAATTTTAACCGGTGCAGCAAAGAATTCTCCATACCCCTTTGCATCTCCCTGCAAAAACGTCTTTAACTTTCTAAGCAACTCATTTTCCGATAACCCTCCCACCGTATTTAACAGTGTCTCGATACTGTCCTTAATTCCATAAAGTGTGTCAGAAACGCCACTCAGACTTTTATTAATGGAGGTTACGCCGGATTGCGTTCCCGAAAGCACCTCATTTAACACATTGATGTCCTCAGAAATATGGCTAAGCGCCGATGCCGCATCCTTTTGCACCGTACTTACCGTATCCGAAACATGTTCGACAAGAGGCTGTAATACATCATCATACTCATTTTCCAAATCCTCGATTGTCTCTAACCACATAGCCTCTCTCTGGTTACTATAGCTTGTCTTATCCGCATTCACATTCTTTTCTAATGTCTTAATAAAGGAATCTAATGCTGATACCTGTGTCTGTAATAGAGCAATCAAACGGCTATTCTGCGTTTTATTAGCAGTACCGTCTGACGAAATCACATTCAGGGAATCCAGCATCCGGTTCATATTGGTTCTTGCATCTTTCAGATAGGCAAGTGCCCGTTTGTAGTATGTTGTTTTCCTGCTATCACTCGATGCATCTACCGCTTTTTTCATCTGCTCTGCCGCAGAAGAAATAGACTTAGAGACCTCCGTATCCTTCTTTACAAGATTCGAGGAATAATCACTAGAGGAAGCATCCTTTAATTTCTGGCTCCGGCTATTGGCTGCACTCTTCGCTGCATCAAGCTCACCCTTTGCCCCATCCAGTGAAGCAACCAGACGCTCATCCGCCACCACCAGGGAATCTATTAATGATTCATAGCCATCAATCCGCTCGGAAAGCCGTGTCAAAGAATGCTCCATACGTTCAAGCAGTGAATCATCGGAATCCTTCTCTACAATCCTGCTCTCCTCCTCAAATAAATGACTAACCAGAATACTAATATACATCTCATTAATATTATTTTTCAGATTAGACACTGCAGTATCGGTAATTTTTGTTGCAACTGCATTTTTCTTCTCATTCTCATAGTAAAACACCTTCGGCCTCTTTAGGTTATGAAGCACTCCATCATACATACATTTGGAAAAGTCCTCTGAAAGCACCACACAGGCATAATATTTGCCACTCCTAACCCCCTCTACAGCCTTGTCGCTATCTGTCACTACCCAGTGAATACTGGAATTCTCCTTAAGGGAATTAAGTATCTCCTCTCCCACATTGGCACTTTCTCCATTGGAATCAATGTATCCCATATCCTTAGAAGCTACCGCAATCATAATTCCATCCGTATTGCCATAGGGGTCCCAGTTGGAATAGATATTAAACCACGCATAAAGTGCAGGCAAAAGACATAAACCAATTGCAATAACCAGAGCAAAAAAATTTTTAAGAAGAGCCTTGATGTCTCCATGTACGATTCTTTTAATATTCTTCATATCTCTTTCCTTCTATTTCTTTGTACGAACCTTATAAACCTCGCTCTTGCATTGGTAAGTCTTGTTATTTTTCTTCATCACAGCATAAACCTTAATATAATAGACTGTGTTTTTACCAAGCTTCTTCTTCCCATACTTATTTACCTTACAGCTTGTTTTTTTACCACTCACCGTTTTTACTTTCTTATAATCTGATGCTCCACTTTTTTTCAGATAAATAACGTAACTTGATGCTCCTTTTACCTTCGACCAGCTTAAAGAAACAGCATTTTTCCCTGCAGCTCCGCTTACCTTCTTTAATCCAACAGAAAAATATTTATAGTTTGACCACTCTCCTGCTAGCTTTGTTCCATCCTTTAGCTGATAATATCCACGAATCCGTACCTTATAAAAACGGTTCTTCTTTATCCGGGTATCTGAAATCGCAATATTATCCGGCTGTCCGTAATAAACACCAAGCTTATTACCGGAAGCATCATATAACTCTGCCTCCGAATCATAAAAAGAGGTATCTGTCGCCCCAAGACCCATAATCCGAAAAGAAGCATAACCGGTTAATATATTGGACGCTGCTACCTTAGACGGTTTCTTGGCAAGCGGGCAACAATAAAGGGATGCAGAGTTCAACAGTCTGCTGTATTTCAGTTCTCCAGTTTCTGTCCGATTTGCCGGCATGACATAAATCGCATATTCATTCTGTGTCAGATTACCAATTGTATATTCGTTTACATCACCAACCGTTGTAATAATCTGCTCCGCAGAGGCACTCCCCGTTGGCCAATAGCTTATCACATACCAATTGGCATCCGACGCCTTATTCCATGACAGTGTGATGGAATCTACCCCGGTTCTTACCACCTTAAGGCCAGTTACCTTACTTCCTGGAATTGTATTCGAGCTACTGGAATTAGTATTGGGGTTCTGATTACCAGAGGTACCACCATTGCTATTTAATGCATCCTTTATCTGGTCAAGCACCTCTGGTGGAATTGTAGGATTCGTGCCCGCATCACCAGAACCGGTTGCATTACCAGACGTCAGTCCTGATAATATATCATCCAACGAAGCATTACCGGAAACCAATCCCGATATGATATCACCCAGGGAACTGTCACCACTACTGAACGCATTACCAGCAGCTACAGCATGATAAGAGCATGCAGACAGACCTCCTGTTGGAGCCAGTAATTCCACCACCATTAATCCAATTAACAATAATGCTGTTTTTCTCATTCTCATAATCTCACTCCTGTTCTGTCCTTGTTTCCTTTTATAGCAACAAATACACCGTTGCTGCCGAAATCACTATCTGAATGATGGCAAAACGAAATACTACCTGTGAATTCTCCCAGTTCTTTTCGATATTTTTGCGAACATGGTCATGTAGTGGGGTTCTCGTATTTTTCAAAATACTTATCTTTAAAAACCGAAGCAGGGATACCTTAACCAGTCCAATACCACCATCTACGATTATCACCAATGCCACCAGCAAATATAAAAACGGCGAGCCTGTCTTTAATATCGCAATAGCAATAAAGAGTCCCATCGCTCTGGAACCAGCATCCCCCATCAGCAAGCTGCTCGGCGGGGCATTGAACCAGAGATAGGCAAGCAGTGCCATAATAAACAGCGGAATCAGATAAGCAAAATCTCCCATCGTCATAAGTATCTGATTCACTACATAAATGGTTGCCATAGTAATGATAGATAAGGTTGCAGATAACCCGTCCACTCCGTCCGTACAGTTTGTAACATTGATAGAAGCCCATACAAGAATCACGACTAATATGCCAAATACCACCTTGGGAATGGTAAAGGATACATCAAAGATTGCCAGTGTCACATCATTGCTGTTATAGACAAGATAGGTGACTGCAACAAACACCGCAATCAACAAATCAAGCAGTCCCTTCCGGTATTCCCCCCACGGAGTCTTCGCTGCATCATCCAAAAATCCTGTCAGCATCGCCAACACAATGAGAACGAGATATATAACCATCTCAACAGATACCTTGGCAAATAACAAAGCAGTCAAAGCAAACACAAGAACAAATACGATTCCTGCTCCTCTTGGCTTCCCCTTAGAAAGCTTCCCATCCACGGCAAACTCTCTTCCCTGGTCTGCCGGAAGCTTCTGAAACATTACCCTGGTCATAATCACCGTCATAAAAAAGGCAAATAACACCCCCAGAAGCATCACACTGTCCTCATACTGTCCTCTAAGTACATATTGCAACATAATCTTTCGTCCTCTCCATTCCTTTGTATTTTCTCTTTAATAATTATAAAAAGCAGGGGGCATTACCGTCAAAAGACGTGTCCGCATAACCTGCTTTACATACATTATCGCTACTTAATAGTACTTCTTACTACCCCATAGATTGTTCTTCTTCATGCGGATATATTCATCATAACCCTGCTCTAATATCTGTTTCTCATTAGCAAAGCGCAGCAGATGATATGCCTCGTGAAATTTATAGTAACCGGAATCCTCAAAATATTCTTCCCTTTGCGGCTTACTAAAATAACTGTCCCCCATCATCAGATACCAGTGTACATCCTTATTCACAATATCCTCTGAAGCCCGGAAGGAATACTCACTCTTACCGATATACTTCATTATGGTTGCAGAAGCTCCTGTCTCCTCCTTTACCTCCCTAAGTGCTGTCTCCTTATATTCTTCCCCCTCTTCTACGGTTCCCTTCGGTAAAACCCAGCCATCATATTTATTCTTGTAATTCTTATACAAAAGTAAAATTTTTCCTCTGAATATTACCACACCACCACAGCTTGTTGCTTCTATCATTGCAATTCCTCCTGTATCTGTCCCAGATGGGACTAATGGGTGTGCATCCATATCAATGGACAATGAAAAACAGGCTATGCTATGCATCCCATTTTTCCACTATACTGTTCAGTATAATCCATTTGCCCAAATTATTCAATCTTTAGAGGACATTTCTCTAAAAATTTATTACATTTGCTTAAGATTACTTGTTTTTTTCATAATATGTGGTGAAAATCTTCTTAGCAATCGGGACAGCAACCGAGCTTCCCGAGCCTGCATCCTCCGCTATGACACAGACTGCAATCTTCGGATTCTTCACAGGAGAAAATCCTACAAACCAGGCATGCGTATTTCTGCCCTCCTGATGCTCCGCAGAGCCTGTCTTACCGGCATAGCTATGTCGCAGACCGGATAAGGCGGAGGCAGAGCCCTCCTTCACAACCTTTACTAAAAGCTTCGTCAGCTCCTCTGCCTCATTCTCTGTCATAACCTCCTTATAAATACTGGGAGTAAACTTTTTCACCAGCTTGCCATCACTGCTCTCCACATAATCCGTAAGATACGGTGTCATCATCACCCCATCGTTGGCAATCGAAGAAACAATCATACAATTCAACAATGGAGTCATCAAGGTATCTCCCTGCCCGATTGACGTCTGTGGCATCTCGCTGGCAGGAGACTTCCCATCCAATACAAAGCGGCTTTTGCTATACTCCAGATTAATCGGTAGCTTCTGGTTCAATTGAAGCTGCTCCGCCGTTTTACGGAAGGAAGCAAAATCAAGCCCGGATGCCAAGGTTACAAAGGCATTGTTACAGGAATGTGCCATAGCACCATATAAATCAACACGGCCATGGGCAGTATTACCAGCACACTTAATACGGACATGGTCTATTGTGGTTGTTCCCTCACAGGTGTAGGAGAATTTTTTCCATTTGGGATTCTCCCGGATATACTCAAGTGCTGTTACAATCTTAAAAGTAGAGCCCGGCGGATAGAGTCCCTGTGTCGCCCTGTTCAAAAGGGCAGAATCTTCATCCTTGTTTAGCATCTCATAGTTCTCGGAAATTGCATTGGGATTAAAATCTGGTTTGCTTACCATAGCAAGGATTTTACCCGTTTGGGGTTCCATCACAACAACGGCACCCTTATAACCACCTAACGCATTGTAGGCCGTTTGCTGCAAATCATAATCCAAGGTCGAATAAACCGTATCTCCTTGATTTTTTTCATCCCTTAAATCATTAATAATCCGTCCAAATACATTGGAGTGGGAACGGTATAAATAATAATTGGCACTTGCCTCAAGTCCGGACTTACCATAGAGGTCATATCCGACCACATGGGCAAACATCCTCTCAGCAGGATAGCTCCTACTATAATCATCTTTACCCGATTTCACACTCTTAGCAATCGTCTTATCATCAGCAGTCTTAATCTCACCCTTAATCATCCGTTCACTAAAAATATTTTTCCGCGGATTATAAGAGCTTGTTGCATCCTCCTTTCCCGGAATCGCAACATAATAGGTAATATATCCCATCAATGCCACAAACAGGAAAGCAAAGAAATATGCAACTACTAAAATCTGACGGTTCAGCCGAAGCTGCTTCGCCGGGCGAACCAGCCAGCTTAAACAGGTATAGAGAAAGCCCTCTTTTCTGTCCTTACGCTCCTTTGCCCCCTTCTCTTTCCTCTTCGGCTTCTCCTCACGTTTTGTCGGCAAAGGTACATTAATTTCGTTCTGTTCCTGCTTCTTGTTGTCCCATATCTTCATTCATATCACCTTCATCATTCTGTCCCAGCAGGTAGATACCCTGCGTTATTGCAAAAATCAACAATACACTTGCCACACTACTCCGCCCATAACTGATTAACGGCAGCGTCACTCCTGTCAATGGAATGAATTTCACCACTCCACCAATATTTAAAAATACCTGGAACATAAAACACACACCAAACCCCAGTGCAATCAATTTGTACATCCGTTTTCCCGCCCGCATGGAGGCATCTAAAAACACAAGCAGGCAGCTTACAAATACCAGAATCAGACAGAGTACAAAGATGGTTCCAAACTCCTCTGCCAAAGCCGAAAAAATAAAATCGGAATAGACAACCGGTATCGTATTCGGTACACCCTGTCCAAGTCCCAGTCCAAACCAGCTTCCGGTACCAATAGCAAACAGAGACTGGCATATCTGATAACCTCCACCATCACCATCAATAATTGCCCATGGGTCCCTCCATGCATTCACGCGTGTCTGCACATGGGTAAACAATTGATATGCAACAACAGCCGCCCCCGCTCCTGCCACCATTCCACTAATAAATAAGGTAAGACGTCCCGTTGCCACATAGAGCATAACCAGATAAACAATAAAAAATATTAAAGCAGCACCCAAATCCCGCTCCAATACAAGGAACAATACATAAGCTGCCGCAATGGCAGTCGTAATAATTAAATCCTTTAACTCCAACGACTTCGAGAGCCGGCAGGCAATAAACAATATAAAAATAATTTTGGCAAACTCTGAGGGCTGAAGCGTTACTCCCGCAATACTAATCCAGTTTGTCGCACCATACTCCTCCACACCAAACACCAGCACCGTTGCGAGCAGCAAAAAACCGCCAATACCATACACCCAGGTTATCCTCTCCCAGAACCGCAGCATTTTCATCAACAACGGAACTAGCATAAAGACTAAGAAACAGGCAACAATCGTAATAAATTGGTTCAATGCATAATCCTTATAGGAAAGCCTTGTGAGCATTACCAATCCAACCACCATAAAAAATAGCATATTATTGGTAAGCAGCCGCGATGTTCCCTTATAAATATGCCGGTAAGCAAACATGACAAAGAGGATAAATAGAAGCTGTGCTCCATAAAAATAAATAAGCTTTACATCCTGCTGCAGTAAAATCAAATTCAGATTACAGAAAAAATGAAATTGCAACAAGGTATGCTCCTGACGGCGGAACAGCTTTTTTTTCCTCTTTGGCGGCAAATCCGGAAAAAGCTGAAAACTCGTAAGCGTATACGCAGCAGCCAATATAATATTAAGATAACCAGTTAAGACGAGAATGATGTGTACCATGACTGCCTCCCTTCCTAAGCCTCAATCTATCGTTTGGTAATAATGCCCCGTATTACCGGGAATGTAAGCACATCCATTATCCTCATAGATGTATTCGTTGATAAAGTTCTGTAATATATATCGTGTCTCCTCTGCTGATTCCTTAAGGAAATCAAGACGTATATAGTGAGGGTTCAGCAATTTGGCATCCCGGCTCCCCTTGCTTAAGCTGAGCGGTTCTGCCTCATAGAGCGTATTCTGGCAGCTATTACAATTACTCTCCATATAAAACAGCTTGTTCTTTCGGTCTAAAAGCTGTGTTAAGCCAGACTTGGCAACACAGTGTTCCTTGGTCTGCTTCACACACTGGACAGAGGTCATCATCACACGGCTTCCATATACCGGAAGTATCGGTTTGGCATATGTGATTTCTGATAATTCTGCCAAAGAAAGCTCTGCCGGAAGGGTTGTCCCATACAAACTACAATGTGGAAATGCAGTAAGAATACCTCTCCACGCATCTACAGCATACTGATTGTAGGCATACATCGTATCCTCTAACAGCAAAAAAAGGCTCCTATCTTGTATTTTAGCAAAATGACAAATCCATGCCAGTGCATCCACCGACGATATTACGCAGCCATCTGCCTGTTCTAATCCTTTCACAAGCAAATGTTGAAGAGAGGATACTCCGCTTCTTTTAAAACTTTCCTGTTCATCCAACCGAAACATACGGGGCAGAAGGAGAAACCATTTCTTTCTCTTCCACTGCGGGCTATCACTCAAGGCATTTACTGCCTGTTCATAAAGTGGAGCAGATAAGATGACCGCATCCACCTCACTCATTTCAATCACAGCAAAAAGCTGCTCCATCGTCTTTACAGAAACAATTACTTTTATTGAATAAGCATCTTCTACCGTATTCTCTGTTTTTGCTGGGCATGTATCTTCCAATGAAACGTCCTCTCTTATCGAAGAAAGGGTTCTCCCAAAGGTAATGGTACGATTATCAGCAGCAGCTTCCTTCTTTTTTACTGTTCTTTGATAGGGCGAGAGCAATGCCTGCTGCAACGCTTCCACCCCTTCCCTTCTAAGGTCCTTCAGAATCTTTACAGGAAGAAAAACCGATTCCCCGACTTCTACAAAAAGCTCCTCAAGAACAAACGCAGTATTGCCTAACTGACTAACTACCTTTTGCACTTGTTCTCTTGTGATAGGCATCTTCTGAGCCCTCTCAACCCTTTCACCATATACTGTAACACTTGTTCCGGTTTCCTTATCAGTGAACGTAAGCTCCGCCACTGTTTCGGCGGCAAGCTTCACCTTACCGGATATTGGTTTTCTATTGTGGCAGGATATCTCCTGCATCAACACTTCAATTAGATGGGGGCTTTTCAAGCGGTAGATATGCACTCCTTTTGAAAGCTGCTTAAGCTCTCTGGCATTCAATGTGCAAAGTTCTCCTACCTTTATTGTTACCGGGCAGGTCAATTCAATCCCTTTCTCCTTGAGACGAAGCTCCAATACATCCCCTGCATAGAGTGTCTCCTCCGCCCAAAAGGAAATTTTATTCTTCTCTATGGAAGCAATACTGCCAACATAGATGCCATGATGGTTTACCCGCCCCGTCTCCATCATATCTGCTCCGTTATGCTGATAGTAATAACCCTCATGAAATCCACCCCGGTTATACATCTGCATAAGCAGCATAACATCTTTTGATTCTACTACATACTCCCTATTATATAGTATACATTCCATGGCTAAATCAACATACTTGCGGTACAGCTTCGTTACAGCAGCAACATATTCCGGCTTTTTCATCCGTCCTTCTATTTTAAATGAAGTTATTCCTGCCCGAATTAAGTCTGGCAAAATACCAATACTGGCAATATCCTTAGGAGACAGAAAATGTGCCTTATCCTGCCCAATCTTATAGGGTAATCGACACGGCTGGGCACAGCGTCCACGATTGCCACTCCGCCCGCCAATCCGGCTGCTCAAAAAACATTGTCCCGAATAGCAGTAACACAATGCTCCGTGGACAAAACACTCCACCTCCAAACCATCTATTGCTGTTATTTTGCGCACTTCCTCTAAAGAAAGCTCCCGTCCGGGGACCACTCTTTTCGCACCAAGCTGCAAAAGCAGTTGAGCACCTTTCGCACTGACAACACCCATCTGGGTACTGATATGAATATCCAAATCAGGGAACCATTGCTGTACCATAGCAAACACACCGATATCCTGTACAATGACAGCATCCAGACCACATGTATAAAAAGGAAGGAGATAAGAAAATAACTGCTCCTCTATCTCCTTCTTCTTAAGCAATGTATTGATGGTTAGATACACCTTCACTCCATAGATATGAGCAAAATCAATAGCCTCCTTAAGTTCCTCTTCCGATAAATTAGAAGCAAACGCTCTGGCACCAAACTGCATACCGCCCACATAGACAGCGTCCGCCCCGGCATAAACCGCAGCCCGAAACGCTTCGGGGGAACCAGCAGGGGATAGCACCTCCGGTTTATGAAATTGTCGTTCATCCCTATGCTGCTGTCTGCTATTCATAACAATTACTTACCACTTTCCTTGGTCTTTAATTTGGACTTGGCAGACTGCTCTGCTTCCATCTCCAACACCCGTTTCTGCAGCCCCGAAAGCTGTCCTTTATATTCCTCAACCATTTTCTGGGAGGACTCATACTTAATCTTCATTTCAATCTGCTCATGCTGTATATCATAATTCTGCTTTTCAAGCTTCGTAATTTCTGCCTGTAGGGAATCTACCTTCTCCTTTGCCTTAAAATAGTCATCTGCAATATTCAAAGCAAGAAGCAGTGCCTGATAGTCCTGTGTTAATTTGGAATATTGCTCTGACATTTTGCACTCTGATTTTTTATTGTTAATATACAGTGCCACTTTCTGCATATATTCTACGCTCTCATCCGCAGACAATGTGATAACCTTCTCATCAATAATTACCTGTACTTCTTTCTTACCTGCCATAGCAATTCCTCACTCTCTTGTTCATTCTATATTACTATCTAATAGTATATATATTGCTGTAACCCTTCCCATATTAATGCCCGCATTTTGTCTTTGTATATTCTATTCCTTCTCCTCTTTATAAAGGTGTTCCAGTCCGAGATGAATATATGCCGCTTTCGTAACAACTCTCCCCCGTGGAGTCCGGAGCAGCAATCCCTTCTGTAACAAAAATGGCTCATATACATCCTCGATGGTTGCACTATCTTCACCAATGGATGCTGCCAGAGTATCCAGTCCAACCGGACCACCATGAAAGCGCTCTATCATTGCCTGAAGCATCATCTGATCAGTATTATCAAGCCCCATGGAATCTACATCTAACAAATCCAGTGCCGTATTGACAACCTCTTCATTAACCATTCCTTCATATTGTACCTGAGCAAAATCCCTCACCCGCTTTAGCAGGCGGTTCGCAAGCCTAGGTGTTCCCCTGGAACGCATTGCCAAAAGCTCTGCTCCCTTTAAATCTATCGAAACATTAAGCTTATCAGCAGAATGAATTACAATCTGCATCAGCTCTCTCTCCGTATAATATTCCAGCTTACTAATCACCCCAAACCGATCCCGCAAAGGGGCAGAAAGCATACCTGCTCTGGTCGTTGCCCCAACCAAGGTGAATTTAGGAAGTTCCAATCGCACCGACTTTGCCATCGGTCCTTTTCCAATCATGACATCAATCACATAATCCTCCATCGCTGGATATAAAACCTCTTCCACCTGTCGGTTCAGGCGGTGAATCTCATCAATAAATAACACATCATGATCAGACAGACTATTCAGGATAGCTGCCAGCTCACCCGCCTTCTCAATCGCAGGACCCGATGTAATCTTTAGCCGGGACCCCATCTCATTGGCAATAATACCAGATAATGTTGTCTTACCAAGTCCTGGTGGACCGTAAAGCAAGATGTGATCCAGCGGTTCTCCCCGCATACGGGCAGCATCGATAAATACCTTGAGATTGCTCTTTACCTTCTCCTGTCCAATATATTCTGAAAGGTATTGTGGACGAAGACCAGACTCCAGTGCCACATCCTCTTCATGAATCTCTGTTGATAGTATCCGTTTTTCCATTGTAATCTCCATTAATCATTTATCTCAAAGCAGCTTCTTTAGAGCTTGCTTTAATATCATCTCACTATCCATTCCATCCGTATTCTCAAGCTTGGACAACACTTTAGATGCATCCGAAGCTTCATAACCTAAGCTAACCAATGCAAGATAGGCATCATGAAGAGCACTATCTTCCTCTACACGCTCTGTACCTGCAGAAACCTCCTGATACAGTATATCCTCTGCTGCTACCTTATCCTTCAGCTCAAGTATCACCTTCTGGGCAGACTTGGCACCAATACCGGGGGCTTTACTGATTGCCTTGGCATCCTGACTGACAATTGCCATCATCAAAGCACTCACCGTCAACGTAGACAATATCCCTAGTGCCACCTTGGGACCAACACCATTTACTGTAATTAGTAATTCAAACATGTGCAACTGATTACGGCTTTCAAATCCAAACAGTGCCAACTGGTCTTCTCTCACATACAAATAGGTATAAAGCTTACACTCACTACCATTGGCACGAAGCGATTCCAATACCGTCAATGGCACTTTAACAGCATAGCCAATCCCCTGATTCTCCAATATTACAGTATCCTCAACAATCTCCTCTACTGTTCCCCTAATGTAACCAATCATCCTGCGCCTCCAAATTACACGATATAGTACTATTATACCATAAAGCCGCTATGTATGGTAGTTTTTTACATCATTTTCTTTTATTTTTCTATGAAATAGTGTAGAATGGTGTTAGTAATTCTAACTTCGCCTATAACAGGGTGATATGCGAAGAGGACTACAATCTTCCATGTGCAAAATTTATAATCAAAAACATGCTCAGATAAAGGATGAATCTATGAAACGAACAGAAACAATTACTGCTACATACAACCGGGAATTATTAACCTATTTTCAGCTTGTGCCGGAGCAGTCACTTTTTTTAGATATTGAAACAACGGGACTCTCTCCCACTACCTCTATGCTTTATTTAATCGGTGTATTATATTATAATGCCGATTCCAATGTCTTTGAATGTATTCAATGGTTTAATGAAACAGGAACCGTTGGAGAGGAAAAGGAGCTATTAAACGATTTTTTTACCTTTGTTGCTAATTACCGGACACTAATTCATTATAACGGGGACGGCTTTGATATCCCTTATCTGACAGCCTGTGCCAAGCAGCATAGAATTCCCAACACTTTATCCTATTTGGATAGCTTTGACATCTACAAAAAAATCCGTCCGTTAAAAAAACTTTTAAACCTCCCACAATTAAAGCAGAAATCTATTGAACAATTTCTTCAGATTGACCGGAAGGACACCAAGGATGGGGGAGAATTGATTGCAGTCTACAAAGAATATACACAAAAAAAGGAGGAACATCTATTAGAGCTTTTGCTGCTTCACAATGCAGATGATATCAAGGGAATGCTCTTTATTCTTCCTATTCTACACTATATTGCATTATTCGATGGTGCATTTAGTGCAACCGAGCTTTTCATTAGGAAGAACGATGTCCTTATCCCTCTACATATTACCCATTCTCTTCCAAAATCCCTTACCATTGAGGGAAACGGTATTTTATTTACTGCTGCCGAACATACTGCTACATTACAGGTTCCAGTATACCAAGGGGAACTAAAGTACTTTTATTCCAACTATAAAGATTACTACTACCTTCCACTCGAGGATACCGCTATCCATAAAAGTGTTGCAGCGTATGTGGATAAACAATACCGTACACAGGCGAAGGCATCTAACTGTTATAGTCGTAAAACGGGACTATTTCTGCCACAGCCAGAGGTCATTATTACACCATACTATAAGTCAGATTATAAGAACCGGGACACATATTTTGAAATTACTGAAGAAGAGAGCGTCAGCAAGGAACAGCTTCACGAATATGTTAAAAGCTTGCTGCAATATCTGTACCATCTCGTCTAGCATCTTCTCCAGAATCATTACCGGGGAGCGTTCTACTCCTCGCCAAAAATCTCTCTCACCCGGTCAGGCAGCTCCTGTAAATGCCTAATACTTGGTGTTCCTTCCGGAACACTTCCAAATCCGTATGCAGCATGAATAAAGGGAAGCCCCGCCTCCATAGTAGACTGATAATCACTCATGATATCACCCACATAGACTGCCCGCTCAAGATGATTCCGCTCCACAATCAGACGAATATTTTCCGCCTTACTTAGTAAAGTATTGCCATAATTCTCTGTATCAGAAAAATAGGAACCAAGCCGATGATGTTCCAAAAATGCCTCAATATACCCTACCTGGCAGTTACTGACTATCGCAAGAAAATAATTCTTCTGTAATTCAGCAAGCACCTTCTCCAATTGAGGATAAAGCACGCCACCATGCAGACGGATATACTCATTCTCATAGAGCTCACATATCTTCAAAAGCTCCAACGCCCGCTCCTTAGGAAGCTTATGAAACACCCCAAAAGCGATTTCATCCATCGGCTTTCCCATATATCCCTGCATCTGTTCATAGGTAATCAGCTCCACATCCTCGTCAAAGGTGCTAATCTTCTCATTCCATGAATCAACAACAGCCTTAGAGGAATCCCATAATGTTCCATCCAAATCAAAAATAATCCCTTTTTTCATCAATATAATCCTTTACACAATATTTTTCAATGAAATACCCCGCCAAAAACAGCGGGGTAAAATTATTAACACAGCCAAAACAAAATAACACGGCTTCTATCTGTTACTATCAGGCATCTGCTATATAACTAAGCACACCTTACTGTACTGCCTCCAGCTTCTCCGAAATATAATCTCCTACCTGCTCCATCGGAATACCTAAGGTACAGGATATCTCACTAAAAAACAGCTTCTCGGCAGTCCGGAATAATCTCTCCTCCTGCTGTGACAAGTCCTTGCCCTTCTTTTGGCGGTCCATCTTTCTCCGGTACAATCCCTTAATTGCCTGTACCCAGCTCTTCGTATCACCAGAATTAATCAATTCCTTCAGATGAGCATCCCGTTCCCTGTCATTGTCACAGGAGTATTCCTCAATTTCATCCAATCCATCAACAATATTTTTCACTTCATCTGCCGATAACAAATAACGCATCATGACACGTTTATTATCTACATTCACAAATATGGTACTTCTTTCATCATGAACCGGTTTTAATGTATAATATTCCCCCACAGAATCTATAATTTCCCGCTCAACGATTCCGGTCACCTTACATACACCAATATTTCGGTACATCACTAAGTCATCAATCTTATACATGAATCTCTGCTCCTTTCTCAATAACTATTTTATCACAATTTTTTCCATTTGTTTTGCAAAATATACAATTTCTTAAATTTTGTTACTTTCTTAATAAAGAAACTTCTGGTTTTATGCAAAAAAACCACAAGATATTAGAAAAACTTCTAATATTCTTGTGGTTTTCTTCTCATATACACCATATCTTGTCATTCCATATATTCTCAATCCTCTTCCCCGATATCAATTACCCTTACTTCTCTTCTAAACATGATATCATAAAGCACAGGAACAATAATTAATGTCATTACTGTTGCATAGATTAAACCACCTACAACAACTATTGCCATTCCACGCCCCATATCTGCACCAATGCCTCCACCAAAAATCATGGCAGACATCGCAAGAATGGTCGTTAATGCAGTCATCAGAATTGGCCGCATTCTGGCTCCACCAGCTTCCACCAGCGCATCCTTCTTTGATGCTCCAGCAATCCGAAGCTGATTCACATAATCAACAAATACGATACCATTGTTTACAATGACACCCATCAGAATTAGAAATCCCATCATTGACATCATGGAAAGCTGTTCTCTGGCAATCAAAAGAGCAAATAACCCTCCGGTAAAAGCTAAAGGAATCGTAAATATAACGATAAATGGTGATAACAGGCTCTGGAACTGTGCCACCATTATCAAATAAATAAAAATAAAGCCAAGCAGCATCATTAATAGCATATTTTGTACAATCTCATCCGTAGACTCACTCTCTCCGGCAATCTCAATACTATAACCATCCGGTGTCTCGTATTTGTCAATAAGCTTTTTAAGTTCCCGGCTCTGCAAGGTAGTATTGTAGCCTTCTTTAGAAACAGCACTCACTGTAATATAGCGGGACTGGTTCTCCCGGGCGATGGCATTCATCGAGCTTCCCTCCTTCTTAGAGGCAAATTCCTTAAGCTTGTGCGTCTCTTCTACCTGTTTTCCATCCTCATCCGTGCTAGTCGTTTCAAACTCATAATTCAATACATTATCAATGGAAACTGTATCATTCTCATCTACAATATTAACGGTGTACTCATGGTTATCTACCGTTAAGGTAGTAGCCGTCTTCTCCGTAGTAACTGCACCGGAAAGCTTCTGATACACTTGAGCAACGGTTAACCCAAGTCGGGCCGCTTTATTCTTGTCTACTACAATGCTAATCTGTGTCTCCCCATCCTCTTGTCCGTTACTGATTTCCTCAAAGCCTTCTACCTTTTCCACCAAATCCATAACATCCTCACTGATATCAAGAAGCTTATCTAAATCATTTCCCATGATTTTAACCTGTAATCCACTGGCAAGCATGGCGGACATATCCATATTAGATTCTGAAACACTAAAGTCTTCCAGCTCTTTACTCTCTAATATTTTATTCATTTTCTTAGCAAGGCTGGCTGTCTTATGTCCATACTCTTCCTCAAGCATGATATAATAGTCAATATTTTTAATCGTATCCGAGCCGACACCACTAATACCCATTAACGACAGGGAGCCCTTCGATGCCATCGCCCCAACCTGGTCGACACCCTTTATCGCACTAATTTCATCAAGAATCTCATCTGCAACCTTTGCATCCTCTTCATTGTCTGTATCCTCTGGCATTGTTACAGAAACAGACATCTGTTCACTTCCCATCTCCGGCATGATGACAATACCCATCCGAAGCACCTGCCAAATAGAAAAAATTAGTAAAGCAATCGCCAACACCAATGGGATAAACCGCCGCCGCAGGCAAAAGCGAAGCACCTTCTGATATCCAAGTACAAAGCGGTCAAACAAACGATGTTCCTTCATTTTATCGTTTCGAAGCAAGGTGGCTGACATAGATGGCACTACTGTAAGTGCCACAATCAGACTGGCAACCAGACTGTACCCAATCGTCAGACACATATCCATCATCAACTCTCTTGTCAAACCATCGGTAAATAAAATTGGCAAAAATACACATATCGTAGTTAATGTAGACGCTACAATTGCACCAGCAATCTGCTTGGCACCCTGCACCGCCGCTCTGGCAGCAGGTACACCAAGCCCCCGCAAGCGGTAAATATTCTCTATCGAGACAATGGAGTTATCCACCAGCATTCCAATTCCTAATGCCAGACCCGACAACGAGATAATATTAAAATTAATATCCGTAAAATACATTAAAACTACGGCAAACAATACACTAAGCGGAATCGAAAAGCCAATTACAATGGTTGGTCTGACATCTCTTAAAAAGAGCAGCAGAATAAAAATAGCCAATATTGCTCCCCAGACCAAATTGCTTAATACAGAATCGACGATAAGGTCAATGTAATCTCCCTGATCCATAACCGCAAGGAAGTCAAGACCATCATACCGCTTCTTTAAATCTTCCATTGCAGCATTACAATTATCAGACACTTCTGAGGTAAATGCCGTACTTGATTTCATTACAGCTAACACAACTGCATCCTGTTGATTAATCCTTGCATAATTCTCCTTGGAATCATCAATCATGGTCACCTGTGCTACATCGGAAAGCTTAACATCCCCTACTTTATCTACCTTACAAAGAACCGTATCCTTTAGTTCATCAAAGCTATCATAGGTCTCACCAACCTTTAAAAGATATTGAGTATTATCATCCGATATGTAACCAGCCGGCATATCAAAGTTCTGTGCAGAAAGAAGCTGTGCCAGTGTATCCATCTCCAGCAGAGTGTCCAGATTGGCATTCTCTCTCGCTGTTTTAGCAGAATCCTTATAAGACTTTTCTGCATCCTTTATCTGTTCTTCACTCTGCTCCAGCGTGCTTTGTGCCGCAGCTAACTGTGCACTGGAAGAACCAAAGGCAGCAGCAGCCGTAATCTTGCCTTGCTCCACCTTTTCATAATTGGCTTGTGCCTTTTTTACTGTCGCCTTTACCTGCTTCAACACTGCCTCAGAAGCCGCCAGCTTGGTCTGCTCATTTTTAAGCTCTGTATCAATTTCAGGAATACGAACATTCACACCATAGGTTAATGTGTTAAGCGTCTCCTTGGTCATCGACTTCGCCGCTTCCTCCTGCCCTGCCGCAGACAGTGCCGTCTGTAGCATTGCAAGCTTGGCATCATCCGCCGCTGCCTCTTCAATATTCTTAGGAAGCATTGGATTATCCGGAGCCTGCGCAGCAATCATCTTAATTGATGCATTCAGAGAATCGTATGCTTTTTTATATTGCTTTTTCTCTGCCTTGAGCGCTGCAATCTGTGCCTTCTGGCTGCTAACCTGCGACTCATAGGCAGTCTGCATCGCCAATGCCTTGTTAAGCTGGGCAGAGAACTTAGCAAGCTCTGAGCTCTGCTTCTCCTGCTCTTTGGCAAGCTTATTCTGATTTTTCTTAATCTGATTCTTACCATCCGCTATCTTCTTTTTGGAGTCATCTATCTTCTTTTTAGCATCTGCTAATGAATCATCGACATTAGCGAGAATCTTATCATTTACCTCATCAATTAAAGCCTGATCCAGACGGATTTCAACAGATTTTGTCACCGCTCCTGTACTAGAAACAGATGCGACACCATTCTGTCGTTTCAATTCGGGAATAATGGAATCCTCCACAAAATCTGTCAAATCAAAGATATCCATATTTTCCTTTGTTACACCCACATACATGGTTGCCATCATATCAGAAGAAATCTCCATTACAATCGGTTTGGCAGCCCCATCCGGCAAAGTTAGTGCCTCAATTGCACGGGAAACCTTTGACATGGCACTATCCATATCCATATCTTCTGAAAATTCCAACGAAATAAGGCTGTAATTCTCTGCGGAGGAAGAAATCACATTTTCCACCCCCGTTACGGTACCTAGTGAATTCTCCAACACATTGGTAACATCACTTTCTACCTTTTCGGGAGCTGCTCCCGGATAAGTTGTAATCACTTCAATATAGGGCATATTAATAGATGGTAACAGGTCTGTCTTCATCTTTGTAAATGCCACAACACCAAGAACTATTACCATAATAACGCCAACAAAAACCAAAAAGGGGCGTTTTACACTAAGCTTCGTCATGTCGGTTCCTCTTTTCTATAATTTATTTCTGCGGGTAACAAGCCAAACAGAACTGCCCGCTTCTTTCTACGGGTTATCTGGCTCAAATTTTTCTTAATTCATTAACTATGTTAACTAACTGTTTCAGAATACTATTTTTTGATAAATAACACAAGATATAATAGAGAAATTCACATAAAATTCATACTTTAGAATATAAATAAGTAGATGATTACTAATATTTAGCAAAAATCCAGTAATCATCTACTATTCATCATAACTATATAATACTTGATAAACAAGTTCCATTTTAATGATGGAACAAGCGGATACCAGTAAAGCACATCGCCATATTGTACTTATTACAGGTCGCAATTACATTGTCATCACGGACAGAGCCTCCCGGCTGTGCAATATAGTTAACACCACTCTTATGTGCCCGTTCTATATTGTCACCAAAGGGGAAAAATGCATCGGAGCCTAAGGAAACTCCTGTAAGCTGGTCCAACCATGCACGCTTCTCTTCTCTGGTAAATACCTCCGGTTTCACCTTAAAGGTATTCTCCCATACACCGTCAGCCAACACATCCATATATTCTTCTCCAATATATAAATCAATCGCATTGTCTCTGTCAGCACGGCGAATAGAATCTAAGAAAGGAAGATTAAGCACCTTTGGATTCTGGCGCAGCCACCAGTTGTCTGCTTTCTGTCCGGCAAGACGTGTACAATGAATCCGGCTCTGCTGTCCTGCACCAATACCGATTGCCTGCCCACCTTTGACATAACATACGGAATTAGACTGGGTATATTTTAAGGTAATCAGGGAAATCATCAGGTCAATCTGTGCCGCCTCAGGAATATCTTTATTCTTCGTCACAATATTCTGACTTAAAAATTCCTTATCAATATTCAGCTCATTTCTCCCCTGCTCAAAGGAAATTCCATAAACCTGTTTCGTCTCAACCGGAGCAGGGACATATGCAGGGTCAATCTGAATGACATTGTAATTGCCATTCTTCTTCGCCTTTAACATCTCCAATGCCTCTGGCTCATATCCCGGTGCAATCACACCATCAGATACCTCCCGCTTAATCAACCGGGCAGTTGCCACATCGCACACATCAGACAAGGAAATAAAATCACCAAAGGAGGACATACGGTCAGCTCCTCTTGCCCTCGCATAAGCACTCGCTAGCGGGCTAAGCTCTCCCATATCCTCTACCCAGTAAATCTTAGCCTCAACCTCAGAAAGAGGAAGCCCGACAGCCGCTCCGGCAGGGCTTACATGCTTAAATGAGGTTGCCGCAGGAAGTCCGGTCGCTTTCTTAAGCTCACTCACCAGCTGCCAGCCATTAAAAGCATCCAGAAAATTAATATATCCCGGCTTTCCATTCAAAACAGTAATGGGAAGGTCACTTCCATCCTCCATGTAAATACGGGAAGGCTTCTGATTTGGGTTACAGCCATATTTTAATTCTAATTCGTTCATTTGATTTTTCCTCCTTGTATTTTTTACTGATTCTTATTTACAATCCGGCTTTCGTATTTGCCGGTAGCAATATCAATATACCTTACAAACAAAGATACCTTGTTCTCCTCATTAAGGCTATTCCATACCTTATCCGTGAAAGTATCTATATCCCCTATGATGTCAACGACAGCCGGCTCTCCCTCAAAGGTTGGCAGTGGATTGCCATCTCCCATATAAGTATGAATGAAACGTCCCTCTCCTGCCTTGGGGTTCTCATAAGCAAAGGTATACCGGTTGCAGGAGGCAGGGTCACCATTATTGCTCTTTAATATCGACATAGCAAAATTATAGCCGCCATTTTCAATGTGCATAATACCGGAAATACGCGGTGTGTAATTCGGTGCATCCGGTTCAAATTCACGACAACGAAGTGACTGCTCAAAGGTCAACTGCTTGTCCATCCCCTCAAATATCGTATCCGTCTGGTCACCATTGGTTACAATTGTTTTATTACCCAAAACCCGTACTGGTGCATAAATAATCAAGCTAGGGTCTTCTAATTTGGATGGGTCAAATGCCTGTGTACGAATACCTTCACCATCCTCAACAAAAATACGGTTACGGCTATTTTCACTTCTTCCCATAATAAAATAAGCAGTTACCGCATATCTCCCATCCTCAGATTTGCCAATCACAATTCCTCTTCCGGGATAACTGGTACTGCTTAATTCCTGCTCTAACGATACCATTTTCATATCAAGTCCTCCTCGTAAACTATGCTTTATAACTATCAATCTTACTGATGTTACCATATTTTACGGGAAAACAAAAGAGGCAATCGTATGTTTTCAACTGTTTTTCTTCTCCTTCATATTTACCTTTGTTACCTTTGACCATTTACTATAAAAAGTCTGTCCGTTATATTGGGTCTTCACCCTTGCACGAATATAGTAGATTTTGTTTTTCTTGAGGTTCTTTATGGTGACCTTTTTGAATCTTTTTACGGATGTATTTTTTGCCCTCTTAATAACCTTTGTTTTTGTCTTGCCCTTGGTGAATTTCTTACTGGTGGAATATTGAAGCTCGATGGGGCTTTGGGGCATGCGGGTGCTTCTTATCTTCAAATTAATTCTCTTACTTTTTTGTACAGATATATTCTTAAATACAAT
>JAGATQ010000056.1 GCA_017621205.1 Lachnospira sp. | reverse complement strand
GTAATCTTTATCTTCTTATAAACTCCATTCTGTGCATACACATAGATGTCGCAGCTTCCCTTTTTCTTCGCCTTCACAACGCCCTTGCCATTTACGCTGGCAATCTTCGTATTGCTGGATTCATATTTAATCTTGCGGTGCTGGCGAATCTTTTTGTTCTGCTTAATTTCGGAAGCCTTAATCTTGAAGGTCTTGGAGCGGGCTAAGGTTACTTTTGTTTTGTTGACCTTAACTGCCTTCGCAACACCATATTTACCGCCTGCTGTCGTGGCATGAATCGTCTTGGCAGCAGCGATGGTTACTGTGGTTCCGGCTATTTTCTTATACGCTACAACAAGATATTTGTAGTAGGTTCCCTTCTTTAACTTCTTTTGTGTATATTTGCAGGTGCTGTTTTTCTTAAAGGTTTTCAGCTTCTTGTAAGAGTTCTTCGCCCCGCACTTATTGCCATAGACAATATAGCCATCTGCATTTTTCACCTTGCTCCATTTTACCGTAATTGCATTCTTTTTAAGGTTCGTTGCCCGTGCCTTTAGCAGACCAAAGGTGGAACCCTTTAAGTCTGCATCCGATTTGCTGTTTGTAATACTTTTATCCGTAATCAGAAGGGTGTCCTGAGAAACACCGAGTTTAGCTGCTTCGTCAAGAATCTGCTTTGCAGTATCCGCCGGTACCCCTAAGCCATCAATAATAGACTTCTCCGTATCAGTAGGAGTTCCAGAGTTGCCGGAACCTGTACCGTTGCCAGGACCATTTGGATTAGTAGCATTTGTGCCATTGCCGGAGGCATTGGGATTATTGGTATTCGTTCCGTTGCCAGAGGCGTTCGGGTTGTTCGGGTCTGTGCCAGAGTCCGTTGATGAACCTGCCTTGGTTACTGTTATAGTAAATTCCTTTGTATGGTTACCGTCCTCCGTGGTTGCAGTTATGGTAGCCGTTCCCTCCTTGTTACCGGTAATCTTACCGTTTTCATCAACGGATACGACAGAGTCGTCAGAGGATGACCAGTTAATGGTAGGATTTGATGCTCCCGATGGTTCTACCTTCACCTCTAAATTCGTTGACCCACCGACAACCAGACTTGGGTTGGAGGGTGTTGTGCTGGAAATTCCCTTTACGGGTGTCGTTATTTTGACATAAGAGCAGTTTTTAGTAGTACCATCAGTAGTAGTAGCAAAATAAGCAAGGGTAGATGTCTTTGTATAATTTGCATTGGTTGTGTTCTCTGCATCATTTCCCCCAACGATATGGCAATTATTAGGATTCCAGGCGATAGTTCCCTCGGCTCTGATAGCGTGATTGATTGTATCCCGGTTGTTTGTTACATCTCCGATTACGGTACCCCCATTGATTTGTATATTGTTTTTGGCAGCAACTCCCCATTCACTTGTTCTGCGGGGACCGGTCGAATTCTGATGTTCCCAATACTGTTTTGTCATGCCTGTTAAAGAACCACTGTTAATAGTAATATTGTTGGCAGTAATACTATTATAGCTGCTGCTTCCTGTAACGCAAGCATCTTGAACAGTTAAGTCTTCTCCTACATAAATACCATAGAATAGAGCGGTAGCATCTAAGCTGCCCGTTCCGGTAACAGATAAATCATTATATGCATAGATTCCACAATAAGCGGACGCAGTGGGGGGCATGCCTGATGAGAGATTTTTATAATCAATTTTGTTTTCCCCCTCTAATTCTATTATGGCATCTCCTTTTATGACAATTCCTGTGTTTTGAGCAGCTGGGAATAAATAGAAATTCCGTAATGTCAATTTATTGCCGGAGCAGGTGATGCTGTCGTCAATATATTCTTCCGATTGGCTTGGCTCCCATGAGGCAATCGTCGTACTGGAAAATTCATTTGTCTCTTTATACAGCTTTCCATTGTCTGCATCAAAATAAATAAGATAATCAGCTCGTATCGTCCCGTCTGCTGCATTGGCAATTAGTCCTTGTGGCATAGATAATAAGGAAAACATCATTATAAATGTTAAGAATCCTGCCAGACTTTTTTTCATCTTCATCATAAATAAGTCTCCTTTCATGTTTGAATTACTAGGCAATTGTGAAACTATTAATTGCTGATACGATAGTCATGATACTATATAAATTCGTTTCGTTGTCTTTGCTTTGCAAAGTACAAAGGCACTCATTTATATAGTATCATAACTATCTTGTCTAACAACTACGAGTTTCACAATTACCGATTGAATCATCAAGCTGTTTCAATTATAACATGGTACACTGATACATTTCTACCTTGAATTTCAAAAAGATGCCACGGATTGCACCGTTGTTTCACAACTCCCGCAATCCTGCAAACATTCGAAATCCGCAAATTTACTGCGTAAATTGCTACTTTCTCATGTTTGGCGGGTCCCAAGTTCCAATGCCTTATCATGCAAGCATGAACAGCATTTTGACCTTTTGCATCCAACTGATGCCACGGATTGCTTCGTTGTTTCACAACTCCCGCAATCCTGCAAACATTCGAAATCCGCAAATTTACTGCGTAAATTGCTACTTTCTCATGTTTGGCGGGTCCCAAGTTCAAATGCCTTATCATGCAAGCATGAACGACATTTTGACCTTTTGACCCTGGCATCATAATATTGTATAATAAAAATACTATATACAAATTGGTAAGCTTAATTGCAAACCATGTCAATATTTAAGAAAGAAGGGATACGCATGAAGAAACTGGTTGTTGTTTTAGGAAGTCCAAGAGAGGGCTCTGTATCTACCATGCTTGCCGATGAGGCCATACGCGGAGCTAAGGAAGCAGGGTATGAGGTGGTTACTTATGATGCATGGGAGATGAATATCAAAGGCTGTAAGGGCTGTGGCTGCTGTCGGGCTGGGGGTATTGACTGTGTGATACAGGATGACATGCAGGCATACTGGAAGGATTTACATACCTGTGATGCACTTTTGGTAACTGCACCAAACTATTATGCCACCGTTGCAGGGCATGTGATTACATTTATGAACCGTCATTATTGTCTAACCAATGCGGACAGAACTGAGCGGTTAAAGCCGGGAATCAAGTTTGGTGCAATCTTTACACAGGGTGCACCGGAGGGCTTTGACAGCAAGTACAAAGAGAATTATGATTGGTTTGTAGGTACCTTTACAAGCAAGGGGATGGAGCTTGCAGGGGAGATAATTGCCGGAGGCGGCAGTGACCTTGAAGCTAAGAAGAAGGAAGCCTATTCTATGTTTTCTGAATCGTGATGGGAAATAAAAAAACCAGTCACTATAAGTTACTGTTTTAGGCTTATAGCGGACTGGTTTTTGTTGTTATCTTAAAATAAATGCTTTAAGTATGCATTACTTTACTGTAATCTTTATCTTCTTATAAACTCCATTCTGTGCATACACATAGATGTCGCAGCTTCCCTTTTTCTTCGCCTTCACAACGCCCTTGCCATTTACGCTGGCAATCTTCGTATTGCTGGATTCATATTTAATCTTGCGGTGC
>JAGATQ010000055.1 GCA_017621205.1 Lachnospira sp. | reverse complement strand
AGTGTCGGGTTTGTGCGTTAAAACATGTTTTAATACTTTTGTTCCGTTAATAACTAAAGCAGGATTGTTTACTATGGATAAACTATACAGGGTCGTAATAATTGATGATGATGAGTTCTCTGCGGACAATCTTTGTCTGGAACTGAAGAAATATAACAGGCTGTCTATAGATGGGATGGCGCGTAACGGTGTGAATGGCCGGAAACTGCTGGAAAAGGTTCATCCGGATTTGCTGTTCCTGGACGTGGAACTGCCGGACATGAAGGGCATGGAACTGCTGGAACAGATAAGGGGGGCAATCACTTGGAATATGCAGATTGTGTTCTATACGGCTTATGATAAATACATGATTTATGCCATCCGTGGGGCAGCTTTCGACTACTTGCTGAAGCCGATAGACAAGAAGGAGCTGGAAGGGATTATCGACCGCTTCATGAAAAAGGAGGAAGAGTCGGCAGCTGCATCTTTGGCTATTCCTGCGCGTGTGCATTCGGTCGGCGAGCATACCTTTATGATATCCACGCCTACCAATGATTTGCGTATTCTACGTTCCATTGACATTGGTTTTTTCCGTTATAACTCCGACCGGAAACTGTGGGAAGTGGTGCTGAACAACCAGCTGCCTCTGCTGCTGAAGAAAAATACTACGGCTGATCATATCAAGGGATATGACCCCTGCTTCGTCCAGATCCATCAGTCGTATATCATTAATATCAATTATCTGATGATGATTAAGGAGAACCGCTGTGTCATGTTTCCCCCGTTTGAGAATATTACGGAACTTCAGGTTTCCAAGAAATTCAGAAAAGAATTACAGGATAGGTTTTATTTGTTGTAGTGAATCTATTGATAACATTGAAAATACAAGTTTATAGAAAGTGATTTTAAATCACAATGGAAGAGCAGGAGTCGTGAGATTGCTGCTTTTTTGCTTTTAGTGCTTAATTTTTCCTTTGCGGTATATGGAAATGAGGTTATATAGTCATTAATTTAGATAGAATAGTATGCTTATTAGGCTGTTTGATACTTTCTCTTGGTTTTGTGAATTTGTAAAATGGCGTTAATTGTTTTTCTTTGAAGCCACATAAGGTTAAAAAAAAGACATGTATATGAATGAAGTAAAAAAAGTAATATTGTTTTTGTTATGCTGTGCTATACCTTTTAGTTTTTATGCGCAGAAAGCACGCCAAAATGCTGCAACAAAGAAATGGGGATATGAGCAGACCGAAAATAAAGGATGGTGGGAAAATTCAAAATATAGAGGTAATTCTATGTTTGGTGAATGGGATGCGGCTTTAGTAAATCAGGATTATGAGATAAATTGGTTGATTTCTCCACAATATGAAGAGGTGACTAAGAGATTTACAGAAAAGTTGGCGGGAGTAGTTTTAGGAGGAAAAGTAGGTTTTATAGACATACACAACCGTTTTATAATTAAACCGCAGTTTGAAAATGTAGATGATGTTCATGGGTTTAATTTAGGACTGTCTGCGGTAAAGAAGAATGGCAAGTTTGGCTTTATAAATAAAAAAGGAGAATTTGTCATTGAACCTCAATTTGATTACGCTGATAATTTTAGAGATAACATGTTGGCTACAATCAAGCAAGATGGTAAGTTCGGGGCTATTAATTTAAGGGGAGAAATCGTTGTCCCATGTAAATATATTCTAGAAGAAGCAATGATAAGCGTTCCTATATCCAATAAGGTATATCGCCAGAAACAAGAAGAAGTGAAAAATGCGAAAGGGAACGGTGATTTTGATGATTTGCTTGATAAAATCGCTGAATGTAGCAGAGAGGTCAATGAAAAAATTAATAATCCTGGAGCAGAAGTTATAACCGATTCTCTCAGAATAAGGGAAGATAATGGTAAAATGGGCCTTGTAGTGGGAGGACAAACTGTAATTCCTACAGAATATGAGGAGCTTATAATAGCAGAAGATGGATTTGTTCTTGCTTGCAAGCAGGATAAATGGGGGGCTTTGGATATATATGGGCGTACTATATTGCCTTGTGTTTATCAATGGGTATATTATGATGTATCGGCAAAGGTCTGGATTGCCAAAAGTTTTGCAATGGGGTTATATAATAGTCAAGGTGCTTTATTACTACCGGGAAGGATTGATTATATAGGTAGTTTTGTGGATGGCAAAGCACCTGTTTGGCTGAATTCCGTACT
>JAGATQ010000054.1 GCA_017621205.1 Lachnospira sp. | reverse complement strand
GTTGGACTGTTCAACGCCGTTTAACAGCCTTCGTATCCTGTTACCCAAGGCATCATAAATATAGGATTCCGTATCCTGGTTTTCCTGACAGGTTGCAAGTCTTCCAAGGGCATCATAGGTGTAAGCTGTACTTCTCGCAAAGTCTGCGCTGCTTCCCTTTCTTACAGAACCGGAAAGGTGTCCCAGCACATCATAGGTAAAGCTTTCCTCCATGGAAGTCCCGTCATTTAACTGATAAGAGGCTTTTACAGGACGTCTGTTTGCATTGTAGGCGTATGTAGCAATGCCTCCCGGCCGGGTGACAGAAACAATGTTTCCCACAGGGTCATAACCGTACTTCGTGGTCTTTCTCTCCGTATCAGTCACTGCTGCAAGACGATTATTTTTATCATAAGCATAGTTTACGCCGCTGCCGTCAGGATAAAAGATTTCGGTTTTATTTCCCATGGCATCATAGGAATAACCTGTAACATATCCGTTATGGTCTGTTACCTTTGTGAGTCTTCCCAGTCTGTCACGCTCCATGGAGACGGTTCCGTTCCAGTCCTTCATCTCCACCAGCTCACCCCGCTTATTGTAGCGGAAGGTTGCCGCCCTGCCATCACTGTAATTCATCTGTATGGGACGGTTATTCAGGTCATATGTGACTTTTGTTTCACTGCCATCCTCGTCCGTAAATGCCACATAATTACCATTACCGTCATACGTGTATGTCTTTTCCTCTGATAAGGGATTAATTTCCCGAATCATACATCCACGTTTATCATACTGATAAAGGGTAATACAGGTCTGTTCCTCAGATGCGGACAGACATTCCTTAATCCGGTTGTTCATGGCATCATATTCATAGGATACAATGTTGCCCAGAGGGTCTTTGGTCTGAATCAGGTTGCCGCAGGCATCATAGGTATACTCCGTAATTCCTCCATTGGCATCTGTTACGGTAGCAATCTGTCCATTGGCTGTATAGGTGAAGGTGGTCTCTGCTCCCATGGCATCTGTGATGGAAGCTACCTGTCCCAAAGCATTGTAGGTATAAGAAGTAATGTTTCCAAGGGCATCGGTTGCTGTCAGCATTTGACCCAGCGCATTATAGGTATAAGCAGTTGTATTACCTTCTGCATCCGTAACGCCTATCAGATTACCTGCCGGGGAATACTCATACTTTGTTATGTTACCATTTGCATCCGTCTGGGACAATACCCTGCCCATCCTGTCATAGGTAAAGCTTAAGCTATGTTCCAGGGCATCAGACATCTTTACCAGTCTGCCCATGGCATCATACTGATAGCTGGTCTCCGCACCCTCCGGGTCTGTTACCTTGGCAATTTTTCCGGTCTTGGTATATGTATAAGTCAGGCAATCACCATTTCTGTCTGTAACTGCTGTCAGGCGGTTTGCTGCATCGTAGGTATAGGTCCAGCGTTTTTTATTGGCATCCAGATAAGAGGTCATGTTACCTGCTGCATCATACAGAAAACTACTCAGATAGCCTTCCTCATCTGTAACCTCTCTTAAACGCTTGTGGCAGTCATATCTATATGTTTTTTCTCCGCCTAATGGATTGATTTCCTTATACAGATTTCCATTACCGTCATATTCAAATGTAGTTTTTGCGCCTTTGGCATCTGTCACAGATATCAGCTGTCCCACTGCATCATATTCGTAAAACGTATCATGTCCCAAGGGGTCTGTCACATGAATTACCTGATTATTGGCATTATAAACATAAGTATAGGAATTACCTTCGGCATCCGTAACCTTTGTACAATTACCATTGCTGTCATATTCATAAGATGTCTCACCGCCATTAGGTGCAATTACTTTTATCATTCGACCTGACTGATCATAGGTATAAGCAGTACGATAATTCTCTTTATCAGATGCTACTGTGAGGTTTCCATCCCCATCGTATTCTGCTGTTTCCGCATGTCCATTGGCATCCTCCACAGCAATGACTCTTCCCAGCTTGTCATAGGTAAACTTAACAGTTCCTGCATCGGACTGAATGGAGCACAGTCTGTTTTCCTTATCATAGGAATAAGCTGTGACAGCACCCTCCTGATCTGTTTTGGTCAAAAGATTGCCCACTTCATCATAGGTGTAGCAGATGCTGTTTCCTAAGGCATCCGTTTCACTAAGCAGACGACCTGCATTATCATAAGTATATTCGGTCTGATGGTTTAAAGGATTGATAATGGTTTTTACCTGACCCATGGTGTCATAGACGTATCTGGTAACAGCACCTTGTGCATCCTTTACTTCTGTAAGCTGATTCGCCGCATCAAAGGAATACTGCGTAATATTTCTGTTCTTGTCAATCCATTCGATACAGTTGCCAAAAGCATCATAGGCATAGCTTGCACTGTAACCAAGGGGGTCGGTCTCTTTGGTTAAATTGCCCTTCTTATCATAGGAAAATAAATATTCATTTCCCATAAAATCTGTAGCAAGGGACAGCTTTCCTATGTTATCGTATTCCCTTCTTTGCATATCCCCCATTTTATTTACAATTCCGGTACAGTTACCATTCCTGTCATATTCATAACAAATGGCACCATCATGCTCTTCCATACGAAGCAAATCTCCTGCTTCCGAATAATGATAGGATGTGGTCTTTCCTTCCGGAGAAGTATAGGAAGTAAGTCTGCCAACTGCATCATGACTGTAATGATAGATATTTCCCTCCGGGTCTTTCGCCTGTTTTAAATGACCATTTCCATCATAGGAATAAGTCCAAAGGTTTCCATTTTTATCGGTATATGAAATCAGATTATTATTACTATCATAAGTATAAAAACAGCTATTACCGCGTTCGTCCTGCACTGCTGTCAGGTTGTTATTTTCATCATACTCATACAGACATTCCGTACCATCACAATTAATGACTCTGACAGGCTGGTTTTGGTCATTATAGAAAGCCTGCTCCTTGGTGCCATCGGGATGTATTACACAATTCATACGCCCACATTCGTCATATGCCATTTCCGTCACATTTCCAAGAGCATCTACCTGCTTTGTAAGTTGCCCGTTTTCATTGTAGCTATTTTGAATCTTGGTTCCTTCCATTTCTACAGTAGTAACATTTCCTGCTTCGTCATAATAATATTTGGTAACATTTTTCATTTCATCCTTGAAGGTTGTTACTCTGTTTTCCTCATCATAGCTTGCCTCACAGCCTCCTCTTCCGCGAACACTCTGCTGTGTCACTCTATCCAATACGTCATATGTATTGGTCAGATATCTTTCTCCTGTAAAATCAGAAATAGTCAGCAGATTGTCCCTATTGTCATAAGTAAAGGACATTTCATTGCCATCAGCATTCATTACCGAAGTTAACTGTTTTCCTTTATAAGAAAACTTAACCGTACTTCCCTTCATATCTGTAGCCTGAATAATATGACCATTCTCGTAAGTAAGGTATAAACATCTTCCATGTCTGCCTTCTATCTCAACAATCTGCCCTGCTTCATTTGATGCAAACTGATAGATTACCTGTCCGTTTTCCGACATTTGGTCTAAGCAACAATTACTGTCAAAAATGTATTCTGTACCATCTGAAGTCTTCACCCCATAGCCGCCATTCACAGTTTTTTCCATAGTATAACCGGAATATCTGCCATTCTTTACCCGGAAAGTATCATTCGTTGTATTTCTGTCAAATGTAATTACATCTCCGCTAGGAGTTGTAAAATATGCCGCTTTTTCATCCATAGTCAGCATATAATTTAAGGAATGGGTCCATTTATTTCCTAATATCTTTGAATTTCCCTCTCTTCGGGAATCATACATGGTTGTAAAATGAAGCTTATCCTTTCCAAAATCCTCGAGCCATGTGTAGCTCCACAGAAATGCACCTGTCAGGGCATTTACCGGATCAATTCCTGTATATGCCATTCTGCCGTCAGGATAGGTTCTTCTCTTTTTTCCAAGAGGCAGCCTGCTTTCCCATTCATAATCTGTGGTTACCTCTTTTAACTTACTATAGCTGCTGGAGCTGTGTGCATTATTAGCTCTCACGCAATAAGTATGTTTTGATCCGGTCTCCAAGCCCACAAAGAACTTGTACATGTGCTTGTCAATTTCCTCTTCATCCGTATTGGTCAACATAGCTATATTGGTTCCATCCATGGAATCATATGTATCCAGCCTGACTTCCACCGGTTCATTTTCCCCGATCTGGGTAATGGTTTCACTCTTCGTTACATTATAAGGCACTCCATCAAACTGCACGTCATAATTCGTCGCTCCCTCCACAGGATACCAGCTGACAATTACGGAATTCATGGTGGTTTTCGCCCAAACATCTGTAGGGGTCTCTAACAGGGTCCAAACAGTCTGTGCCTCAGTGTATTCACTGCTACCGGCCTCATTATTTGCACGGACCTGAAGAGAATATTCTGTGTTTGGCACTAAATCTTCTACTCTAAGAGCCGTTCCGGTGAGTCTATAGACTTTTCCGCCAACACGGACATCATAACTGTCTGCATCAAAGACCTTTGACCATTCTATAATAATGTAATCCGTTTTTGCGGTAAGCTTCACATTTTTAGGAACATCCGGTACTACCTGAATTGTCTGCATCACGCTCTCTGCGCTGTATGGACCATATCCTCCTGCATTTTTGGCACGCACTTTATAAGAGTATTTTGTGCCGGGGCTAAGCCCCTTAATTGTTAAAGATGTACCTGATGTCAGGCGCTCACTTCCTTCAAAGTACACAGCATAAGAGGTAGCTGTACTGGCTGCATCCCATGAGATTGTGATGGAATTTTCGGTAGCAGTTGCACGGACATTTGCAGGTGCTGCCGGAGGGTTGGGAATGGTAGTAACTGTCCTTGTGGGACAATAAGAGCTGCTGCCATCACCGTTGTTCACACGGATGGAATAGGTATAGGTTGTACCGGGTGTTAAATTTGGAATCCTTATGTATGCAACTGAAACCGTGTATTTCACCCCGTTAAACAGTACGTCATAACCGGTAGCACCTGTCACAGTAGTCCATGAAATTGCCACCGAATCCTTGGTAGGTGTGGCATCCGGGGCAGATGGCGGCAATGGTGTTGTTTTTACTGTTTTTGCAGCTCCATAGGCACTGGCTCCATCTGCATTTTTCGAGCGAATCTGGTAGGTGTAGCTTGTGTTGGGGCTCAGTCCGGTAATGGTACAAGAGGTACCTGCCACGCTATAAACCATTCCATTTATTAGTACATCATATCCGGTTGCTCCACTTACAGGACTCCAACTGATAGTCACAGAATTTTCTGTAGAAGCCTTCGTGCTATTAGAAGGTGCCACAGGAAGCTGGGGCAATGTTGTAATAGTCTTTTTAGTACTGTATGTACCGGAACCGTCTACACTTTCTGAACAAACCCGATAAGTATAGGCTGTCTTCGGTGTCAACCCCGTAAACGTCTTGGAAATAATGGAATTCCCACAACGATATTTTGTGCCATTGAACTCCACAGTATATCCCGATGCTGCAGTTACCTTACTCCAATTTATAGTTACAGAATTAATGGTACTTGTGGCAGTTACCGTTGTTGGTGGCTTTGGTGCTGTCTTTACTGTCTTAACATCAGTGTAGGCACTGGCTCCATCTGCATTTTTAGAGCGAATCTTAAAGCGATAACTCTTACCCGGAGTCAATCCGGTAAACTTCTTAGAAGTTGTCGTTAAATTATAGCCATTACCGTTAAATCTTAATTCGTAACTGGTAGCTTTACTTACCTTACCCCAACTGATTTTTGCAGTGGTACCTGTGGCAGTCTTCTTAATATTGGAAGGTACTGCCGGAAGCTGTGCAAGAGTCTTTATTGTCTTTGTGGCGCTGTATTCACTTTTCAGCCTTGGATTTTTGGCTCTCACAGCATAGGTATGGCTTGTTTTAGGTGTTAACCCTGTAATTTTCTTGGATGTACTTGTTACACTGTAGACTTTGTCATCAAACAAAATATCATAGCCTGTGGCACGTGATACTTTATCAAAACTTACGGTTACTGATACTGCATCTGCGGTTGCCTTTACATTTGCGGGAACCGATAATGGGGTATTGTTATAATAACCGAGAGGAATAAGTATTTTCTTTCCATCTGAGGTAATAGTTGAAGATTTACCATATGCAATAACGGTTACCTGATACTGTTTATTTGCTTCCAGATTAGCTTCACTGGTGTAGGATGTTGTGGTTAGGTTCTTTTCATTATAAAGAACGTAAGATGCCCCTACCGGAGACATATATGCCTGATACCTTGTAGCTCCTGTAATTTTCGACCAACTGGCTTTAATAGAGCCATTGGCGTTCAGTGTCAATTTTAAATTTAATTGTTCCATAAAAAGACTCCTTTTTATTATCTTTTTTGCCGGCTAGATAATAAAAAGGAGTTTTTTCAAAAAATGTAAACATACAAATTTTTTATTAAATAAATTTAAAACAAACTATTAATATCCGGCCTGTTCTCAATCATACCGGACTCCAACATAAAATCGGCAGTATTCTGAAATCCCTGCTTGTCTTCCTCTGTGATTTCCGTGGAAAAATTGTAGTATTCATACATTTCTTCTACTGCTGCCGGTTCCAGGTCAAGAGTAGCTGCTACCATTTCCAGTGCTTCTGCCTCATTGTCATTGATGAATTTTGCAATTTCCTGCTGTGCCTGTGTGAGTTTTTCAATGAGTTCGGGGTATTTATTGTAAAACTCATCTGTAACCGCCACAGCAATGATTGCATCTATCAGTCCTTCTCCGTCAGCAATCAAATGATATCCCTGCTGTTTTGCCTGATATGCCGTTGCTCCTGCTACCAGAGCCGCATCAATACTGCCACCATCCAAAGCTGCTTTTGCATCAGGAATAGACATGTTTACATAATTCACATCATCAATGGTCATATTCGCTGTTGCAAGATAAGAAACCAGCAGTTCATGCAGGTTTGTACCTGCCGGACCTGCAACTGTTTTCCCCCTTAATGCTTCAGGTGAAGTAATGCTTTCATCCCGGGAATACAGGCAGAATGCCTTGGGAGAACGGCTATACATATTCAACACCTTGATATCTGCGCCATTGGCTGCTGAAAGAATTACGGATGATGCACCTACCGCATACAGCACCTGTACATCACCGGATGCAAGAGCCTGTGTTTGATCGGCACCTGATGTCAACTCTGCATACTCTACATCAATGCCCATATCTTCAAAGGTACTTGCAAAAATTCCTTTTTCTTTCTCTATAATAGTTGGCACATTTAAGGGTGCTGTCACATAAGAAAATACCAGCTTCTCCGGCATTTCTTCTGTTTTGGAACCTCCACAGCCTGTTAAAATTGTTGCAGCCACACATGTAGCCATTACCAAACCAAAGAATTTCTTTTTCATATAACCTCCAATTTCATTTTTCTATAAATCGAATTGTTCAATAATACATTTTTTAAATTCAATAAACCCGGATTCGAGAAGATTGCGTTCTTCATTATTTTCCTCAATATTAAACTCTGCTTTCACCAGACCTCTTTCAATCACAACAATTTTGTGTCCGAGAAGCAGTGCTTCATCAATGCTGTGGGTAACAAAAAGAATACTGGCACCGCAATCACGTTGTAGGCGAAGCAGTTCCTTCTGCATCTGATTTCTGGTAAAATAGTCCAAAGCAGCAAAGGGTTCATCCATCAAAATAAAAGAAGGATTGTAGGCAAGAGCCCTTGCAATTGCCACTCTCTGTTGCATACCGCCGGAAAGCTGGTTGGGATATGCTTTTTCGAAACCGTTTAAACCAACTATATCGATGATACTTTGAATAGCATTATTGTCATATTCCTGCTTCTTTAAACCGAATTTCACATTGTCCCGGACATTTTGCCAGGGCATCAGACGTGGTTCCTGAAAAACAAAAGCTGTTTTGTGAGCCACATCAAATTCAATTTCCCCTTCATCCGCTTCCTCCAAACCACCCACCAGTCTCAAAAGCGTCGTCTTTCCGCAGCCACTTCTGCCAAGAATAACGGTAATACTCCTCTCAGGAATCTGTAAATTGATGCCATTCAAAACATTGATTATCCGGTCATCTACGCTATATGCTTTTTGGATGTTTTTTAAGTTAATTCCACCCATTTTCCACCGTCCCCCTAAACAATTTTTTGATGAGAATTCCAAAGATTTTATCCGTCATAAATCCTACAATACCAATAACAAAAATACCTACAATAACCTTGTCCGTGCGGGACATTTGCTGCGCAAACAAAATCATATGACCAAGACCTGTGGAAGCCGCCACCATCTCAGCACCAATAATGGCTCTCCAGCTATAGCCCATGCCAATGCGCATACCCACAAGAATATCTGCCAAAGCATAAGGAAGGACAATACCTGTGAATTTCTCAAATGGGCTGTACCCAAAGGCATCACCTACCTCCAGCAAACGCTTGTCACAACCTGTAAAGCCTTTTACAATGCTGAGATACATAGGGAAAAAGGAAGCCAGCACAATGATAACCGTCTTGGTCATTTCTCCAATGCCACACCACAAAATCAACAATGGAATCATACTCAGCGGAGGTACATTTCTAAAAAACTGCAAAATGTACTCATAGTATTTTACGGTTGCCGGCACAAGAATACGGAACATTCCCAGAACAAATGCCAACGTAAATGCAATCAAAAATCCCTTCAGCACACGTCCAAAGCTAATAGCAATATCCGCAAAAATCTCACCGGATTGCAGCATTTTCAGAAAACTGCTAAACACCCTTTCAGGGGTCGGTAAAATGTAGGTACTGAAAATTTCCAGCCTGCTTACCACAAACCATGCTCCCAGAAAAAACAATATGCCAATAAATGGGCTTATCATACGTACATAGTTCTTTCTTTTTATTGTTACCTTCTTCATGATTTACATTTCCTTATGCCGTCACCATTATGGCATCCATTTTTACAAAATAACATTTCAACAAGCCGCACATCACCGGGTTCATAATTTTCAAAATAATTCCGTATTTCTTCCTCTCCCGTAACGGAAACTGTTTTTAATCCCAATTCATCAAAAAAACCGGGGGGAATCGGGCTTTCCTTGGGTGCAATGCCCATCGGTTCACTTCCAATTGATTCCACAAACCGATTCCACGACACAAACCGGGTATTTTTCAAATCAAGTGCATTTCCCATTTCAGCAAGAGCCTGACAGGGAGTTGTAATGATTTTTTCTTCATTCTCCAAATCTTCCCGTTGACCTGCTTCCTGTCCACAATGAATAAGAATCGGGGCAATTCCAGGACTGATAACATCGGAGGTAACACCAAGTTCATCAAGTAACTGCTTTATTCTCGGGCATCTCATGTCCATAACCGGATGTGTCGCCTGCTCTACAGCTACCCGATATTTTTGTTTTACAATATTGAGCCAGTCGCCGGATGTCTGAAAACGTTTATAACCATGCTGACAAAGAAATTCGTTCAGTGTTTCAGGTTCGTACATATTATCTGTTACCGGGTTAATCCATATATATGCCATAGAATTTTCCTTTCTACTAGTTATTACTTGTGCCGCAATAGGAAATGTCGTTCCAAGCCATGGTTAGTAATATCTAACCGTACCCGACAAAGGTTAGCATACGTATCAAGGTAAGTCAACAGTTCTGAGGACTCCAAATTTTGTCAAAAAAATAGGGCATGCCTTATACATACCCTACTCATCCTTTCCTTTGTCCACAAAGACACTGAAAATCTTCTCTTTATAAAAATCATGTAAATAAATGGTTGCCGTCAGATATTCCTCCGTATCTGAATTACCCACAATGTCCGTCACACAAGTACCAAGACTGAAAGTCCAGCCCTTCTCATCATCATTGTAATAATGCTGATCCACAATTCTGATATTGCTCCTATCTACCATGTATTCCGTTACGCTTTCAGCTTCTATAGAGCTTGTAGGAATAAATATGTATATGTAATCAGCATCGGAATCCACTTTGTATGCACCATATACCTTTTTCGCATTCAAAAATCCTCTTCCATTCCATTGGGATTCGTCACACAGTTCGTTATCTGCTTCCGTAAAATTACAATAAGTACCGCCCATTGGAATATAGTAAAATTCATCGTATTTTTGAACATCATACTTAACATACCTTGTAAATATTTCACTATCCCTTGTAGCAGCTACATAGTATTAATCTTTAATATAAAAACACATATTATCCATATCAATATTAAAATCATAACTTGTAACGCTTGCTACACAATACTCTTCGTGAGCAATCGTGTACGCCTGCGCATCATTATAATTCACAAACAGGCACTTAACATTCTCTCCAAATATGTTTCTTACTTCATTATTATTGGATATTGTACCTTCATAGATTCCTTCCTCATTCATTTCACCGAGGGGATAGCCTAACAAATCCGGTATATGATTGTTCTCAACCATACATACTGATATATTATTATATTCTTCGCTGCTCAAAATCTCAGCCAGATTTGTGCCATCAAAATAGTCATGTAGCAGCCCAAATTCTCTATCCACATCACTGGTATCCTTAACAGTTCTTTCCTCATCACCAAATTTACCATAGGTCAGGTCAATATGCTCTGTATCCGTACCAAGCAAGGCTTCTAATTGATATTCCACAGTTTTTTCTATATCCCCATGCTGATAATTGTCCCAGCATTCCTGTGTACCTTCCTCTTCTCCCGTAGCATAAACCCAGAAATGAATGTTACTCTTTTTATCATACATTTCCACGTATACATATCCTGTAGGAGCCGGTGATGGGTCCAATGCCAATGCAATTGCTACAGTTTCACACTTCAATCCTTCTACGGAAGGCGTAAAACCATATTTTTCTTCAATGTATGTAATTGCATTTTTCCTGCCGATTTTCTCATATTGCTCCATCATTCTTTTTTCTTCCTCGGTGTAAGCACAGGCAGGTAAGAGCAATAATTGAATGAACAGGATGAAATGAATAATAAATTTTTTGCCAATCTTTTTCATAATATGTATTCTTACAATTGACTTGGAGGATCTACTTTTATATCTATTTATTTAATAAATTTTGCTTATCCACTTTGTTGTATAGAATTCTGATTATGTACACTACATCATTTTGCATATCATAGTAATAAAAAATGTTGTAGTTATCAAAGTGTGTCATTCGTAGACCAACACTTCTTAAAAGCTCATCATCTACAAATGGATGACCTGCCGGATATTCGCTTAATTTTTCTGCAGCATTTAATATACCATCAGAAATTCTCTGAGCCGCTTGAGGATTACAAAGGTCAACAAAGATATAGTATTCTATGTCCAGCAAATCATATTCTGCGGGTTCAGTAAAAACTACTCTAGCCACGCTCTTGTCTCCTCTTATTCAGTTTTTCTCTTACTTCACTGATTGTACTGGTTCTGCCGTCCTGCATTGCTTTATAGCCTTCTCCAATCAATCGATAAAACTCCAACTTTGCAGTGTCATTTGGTTCAACTACTTTCTGTGCATTTGTTGCTAACATACAATCACACCCTTTCTTCATTATAAATATACCATATATCTTTTTCCTCAACAATCATTTATTGCTCAAATTAATTATTAACTATATTGTATGTTATTACATTCCGTCCCATTCTTTTTCATCTTTTTTAATACAAAACAATGTCCATTCCCTTGGTGAGTAAGCATAATCACAACCTTCTCTTTCATCAATTCTTCCATCGCCTGATAAATCATTTTCTCACTTTGCACATCCAATGCTGAGGACGGTTCATCCATTAAAATAATTGGAGAATCTTTTAAAAATGCTCGTGCAATTGCGATGCGCTGTCTCTGGCCAACAGATAAGTTGCTACCCCCGGCAGTTAAATGGGTATCATAACCCTGAGGAAGACGACAAATAAATTCATCAGCATACGCCATTTTTGCTGCATCTACAATATCTGCATCTGTCACATATGCCTTTCCTATACTACCTAGCCCAATATTTTCCCGAATGGTACCTTCAAATAAATAGCTTTCCTGTGGTATGTATGTAATTAATTGTCTTAATTGGAAAAGAGAATATTCACTAATTTCTCTACCATATAACTTTATTGACCCGTTACCTTTATAAAATCCCATAATCAGCTTAAGCAATGTACTCTTGCCGCAGCCTGACTCTCCCATTATCATTATTTTTTCCCTTTCCGCAAGTCGAATGGAAAAATTACTTAAAACCTTTTCTTGTCCGGTATAAGAAAAGGTTAAATTTTCTATCTCCAAAGGAATAGCTTCTGCCTGTAATTCCATTAAAGCTTCATCCTGTATTTCTTCACATTCCAATTCCAGAAAATCAAACACCCTTCCTGCTTTTACCAATGATGAAGAAAATATAGCGAGTGCGGAACCAACGCTTTGAACCAGTGTACTGACCCCCATCTGCAGCGAAACAATTGCCATAACCGTTCCATAATCCAATTGCCCACAAGCCACAAGATATGCGCCCACACCAATGGTTCCAAAGTTTGCCAGAATTCCCATAAAAAATGCAATCATTTCAAGGCTTGCCGCTTTTGTAGCTCTTTCTCTCTCATCCTTTAAAACCTTTTCATTTTCACTGTGAAAATTTTCTGAGACAATGGACCCACCACCATACATTTTAAGCTCTGTAAAACCTGCTAAAATATCACTTAACCGTGTAGTAAGCCGGGAAACCTTATTCTGAATTGCCTTATCTGTTTCCTTTATCTGCTTGTTAATGTGAATGGAAATATATACCGTTATAAGACAAAAGCTGACTGACACAAGCATCAATACAGGACTATAAATAAACATGGCAATTATGGATGTCACACCGTTTACCAGTCGTCCTACCACCCAGAAAACATGGGAAAAATAGGAATCCTTAAGGGAATTGGCATCCCAATTCAATATCTTAAGTGCCTCGCCACTGTGATGTTTTTCATAATAATCCATATCCATCTTCATTAGCTTTTCAAACAGCCGGATTTTAATATCAAACACAATTTTACGGACTATTTTTATTTGAAAATATCTTCTGTAAGGTGCCAGACACTTCAATACTACCAGCATTACACAGATAATTACGGCCCGCTGAAACAAGCCGCTGTCTCCATACTCAATTGCATTAAAAATCAGCTTATTCATATACGGGTATGCCAGATTCAGTATCACAGTAGTTATTAATGTCATAATGAAAACTGTCCAATAGGGGTAGGAATATGTTGTCTATGAGATTGTCTTTCATTTAGCAATTCTTTTAATTCTAATATCTTTGATTTTATATTAGAAACAAGAATCTTTTTTTGTTCATCATCTACTAAATCTAAATTCGTAATAATAATATTAAAATCCAAATATAGACTAACATCATAATTTGAAATATCATTCATAAGTCTATTAAAATAATCATTACCTTTGT
>JAGATQ010000053.1 GCA_017621205.1 Lachnospira sp. | reverse complement strand
GTAAGAGTTCTTCGCCCCGCACTTATTGCCATAGACAATATAGCCATCTGCATTTTTCACCTTGCTCCATTTTACCGTAATTGCATTCTTTTTAAGGTTCGTTGCCCGTGCCTTTAGCAAACCAAAGGTGGAACCCTTTAAGTCTGCATCCGATTTACTGCTTGTAATACTTTTATCCGTAATCAGAAGGGTGTCCTGAGAAACACCGAGTTTAGCTGCTTCGTCAAGAATCTGCTTTGCAGTATCCACCGTTACACCTAAGCCATCAATAATAGACTTCTCCGTATCAGTAGGAGTTCCAGATGCATTGCCGGAGGCATTTGGGTTATTCGGGTTCGTACCATTCCCAGAGGCAGATGGGTTGTTTGAATTTGCACCGTTGCCAGAAGCAGACGGATTGTTCGGGTTCGTCGATGAGCCTGCCTTGGTTACTGTTATAGTAAATTCCTTTGTATGATTACCATCCTCCGTGGTTGCAGTTATGGTAGCCGTTCCCTCCTTGTTACCGGTAATCTTACCGTTTTCATCAACGGATACGACAGAATCGTCGGAGGATGACCAGTTAATGGTCGGATTTGATGCTCCCGATGGTTCCACCTTCACCTCTAAATTTGTTGACCCACCGACAACCAGACTTGGGTTGGAGGGTGTTGTACTGGTGATTCCGGTTACCGGTATTGATAATTTTATAAAGTCCAGACGGTTGGAATTGGTAGAATCAGTATAAAAATGATTCCCCATAAGTGAGGGGTGAATGATTGCACCCGTGTCATTGGTAAAAATAGTATTGCTATTGGTATTAATGCTCGTAACAGCATAAGCTGCATATTTATTTGATGATTGTGCATTTTTAGAATCAGCAATAAGGGTGCCACCGTCAAATTGTAATATATCATTAACATGAATTCCAGAACGCTCCCTTGTGTTTGATGGAGTTGTTTCAGTAATTTGTTTTACAGTTCCCGTTACAAAACCGCTATTTATGGTAAAATTGCCTTTGCAGTAAAATCCAAAATATCCTCCGTTTGCTGTTACAGAGGAATCTGTGACAGTTAAATTCCCATCTGTCTGAATACCAGTATAGCGTGCATTGCATTCTAAGCTGCCATCACCGGTGAAGGATAAAGAGTTACAAGCATAGATACCACATCCGTCACTAGAATACAGAAGTTTGGTGTCGGAATGGCTGATTTTATTTTCCCCAAGTAAATTGATGGTGGCATCTCCTTTGATGACAATTGCAATATTATTGTCAGTGATGGGAAAATTAAAATTTTGTAGTGTAAGGGTGTTACCGGAACAGGTAATACTGCTGTCTATGTACTCTTCTGTGGCAGCCGGAACCCATGAGGTGATATTTGTAGTGTTGGAAGTTTCTTTATAAAGCTTCCCGTTGACTGCATCAAAATAAATAAAATAGGAAGATTGTGGAGTGCTTTCTTCGGCATTAACAGCTAGTCCCTGTGGCAGGGATAGTAAAGAAAACATCATCGTAAATATCAACAATTTTGCCATAAAGTTTCTCATCTTCTTCATAAATAAGCTCCTTTCGTGCGTAAATTATCATACTGCTTTTATTATAACATGGCATCATAATATTTTTCCACCTAAAATAGCATAAAATAGTCTTTGTTTAGCTGATTTATATGTAATTATAGTGTATAATGGCACTTGATGGCGGGACGGTGAAAAATATTATAATATTAGTTCGTTATGCTTGGATATTATGTTAGGAGGAGAAAATGAAGAAACGAATGCTGTACATAATTGCAACAATACTATTTTTGGCAGTTGAGGTAGCGATTGCATTATTTGTTCACGACAATTTTGTAAGACCGTATATCGGGGATGTATTAGTAGTAATCGTTCTCTATACCTTTCTTCGGATATGGATTCCAGATAAGCTCCGGCTGCTTCCTTTGTATGTTTTTCTGTTTGCAGCCGGAGTAGAAGTATTGCAGTATTTTGAATTCGTAAAATTACTGGGGTTAGAGAATAATCACTTTTTGCGTATACTGCTTGGTTCGGTATTTGATTGGAAGGATATTCTTTGTTATGCTGTAGGCTGCCTTCTGCTGGCGGGTTATGAGATATTCTTATTTTATAAGCTTCCTGCTGATTGAGATAGAAGTATTCTGTGTTGGAAGATAGGAGAATGTTTTGAAACATAATTTTTAGTATAAACTAATGACATTATGCAAATGTTGACAAAATTATATAGTGATGATAACATGGAGAAAAATACACTAGAAAGAAGGATACGATTATGAAGAAGAAAATGTTAGTTACTATGTTAGTTTTGAGTTTGGTTTCGGCTGCTACAGTTATTAATGCCAATGCTGAATCCAAGCACTATAGCCTGCGGTACATTGTAGGTGCTCCTACATCGGAGGATATCACAAGCTGGACAAAGACAGTAACGGCAACCTATCAGTTTACCAGTGCAACGGTAGAATCCATTACATCAGGCTGTGTAGTGAGGCTGTATTCCTCCAATGGGATTGAAGCAGATAAGTCTACAACGAGTGGTTCTGTAACCAGTAGAAAAACAAAGCCAGGTGTTCGTGTTACCATTAAAGCTTCCTTTGCAAAACATGGTACAACGGCAACCCAGAAAATCACAGGAGATTTTATCTATTAATTAAGAGATAAAGTAATAGGTAACTGTGGATTGAAAATCTACTACCACTATCGCAATTATCTAAGAAATCATACAGAGGAGCTTGGAACCTATGAAGAAAATTGGCTGCGTAGTTTGCGTTCTGTTTTTATGCCTTATAACGGGCTGCCAGAAGACGCCGGATGAAGTAAAAAAACGGATGGAGCAATATGGTTCTCATTCTAAGGTTGAGATACAGGATGGGCATTATATAAAGCCTTCCAAAGTCACAACATCACAAAAGGAGGCATTACAGACCAAAACACAAAACCTGATTTTGCCAGAGGAGATTCATCTTGGAGAATGGGACAAGGTATATGAGCTTTCCTTGCATTATATGGAGGACTTTGCTGAAAAAAGGGAAGAAATTGCAAAGCTGTTTACCGGACAGGATATTGCATGGGAATACGAGGCAAATGCAGAGAGTCTGGTGAAGGATGATGATTTTTATATTTATGATAATGGGGAGGATTGTGTTCTGTGTACCAGCGATAATGGATTTGCCTCTATGAATTGTGGTTCTGTCTACCAGTATACTTATCATTCAGAGGAAGGAAATGGGGAGTATACGCTGTTTGACAGGAATGATGAAAAGGCTTTGGAACAAACGCTGTGGAATGGGAAGGATGCTTCCACGGTTCAGGCAGAGGCAGCGTACATGGAACAGTGGATGAAGGAGTATTGGGCTGGGTATGAACAGCCGGATTTTACCTACAAGGTAAAGAATGGTATGGTTTATAAGGATGGAGGGCTGGAGCTGTTGTCTATGACGATACAGCGGTATTATGAGGGTGTCCCTTTCACCAGTAATGGAAGTGAGATGGCAGAGGATAGGAAAGGCAAGTCGTATATGGCAAGGACAGATGCCGGGATACATGTGGGATTGACAAAGAAAAATAAATTTGAAAAGTTCTCAAACCTTACAGGCGGTCTGCTGGTAAAGGATGCCGTGGAGATTGATAAGGTTATAGATTTGGCTACGGCAATTAAGCTGGTGGAGCAGGAGCTGTCCGGCTTTAAGAAGCTTGAAGTGCTGGATATTGTGGTACAGTATGATATGTTTCCAAAGTATCAGTATAAGGCACCGAAGGGAGAAAAGAAGGAGGATTGCTATGGCAAGGGGGTAAAGGTTTTCGCAAGACCGGTATATTCCTTTGTGCTTTCTAAGGACATTGGTAACATTGACAAGCCGGATTACACAATTAATGAAAGTGAGTGGTACGGATATATAGATGTGGATATGCAGGATGGAACCATTTACTGTGATTTACAGGATGTTCATTATGAGGGAGAGGATTATGGTACGGCAGATTAAGACAGAGCTCTATAGAATGGTTTGTACACCGGTTTTTTTTCTGGCGGTTATGATGATTGTTGTGTTATTTCTGAGTTCTATCTTTTACATGCGGGACGGAAGGGAATGGTCTGTCATTGGCGTCATTATAGAGTTTTCCGGAGAAGAGCTTGCAGATAATGAGTCTCTGACTGCTTATCAGGCAATGCTCGCTGCTGCCGGAGGCTGGTTTAGGCTGTTGCTGCCACTTGTGACGGCTGTTGTGATTGTACCTGCCTTCCGGATAGAAAGAACCAGTGGGTTTCTGCGGTACGAGGTTATCCGGACAGGGAAATCAAGGTATTATTGTTCCAAATGTATCTCTTCGTTTCTGGCAGGCGGACTTGTCATTGCATTTGGTTTTTTCATTTATAGTATTATTGTATCTATCTGTCTGCCCCATGGAGGCGGGCTTTCTACGATGGCTTCAGAAAAAAGAAATTTTCTTTTTTATATACTGGGGCTTCTTTTTTATGGCTGTGTGTGGGGAATGCTGTCGATTGGAATCATGGGTATTGTAAAAAACCAATATCTTGGTATCTGCATCCCCTTTATGTTCAAATATATCTATGACCAGTCTTATCTTAAATATTACGATTTTTTTGGAGAGAATTCTGTGTTTCAATCGAATGGGTTATTAATGATTTCTACCGATAATCCTAATTCGGGAGGTATCATTTGTTATCATGTCTTGATTTGTGTGGTGGCAGCAATTTGCTTTGTAATAGGAATGCAAAGGAGGAAGGATGCAGGTGAATAAGGTTTCCTTTTCAAAAATATGGAAGATAGCATCTATTGAGTATGTAAAATGGATTTGCAATTCCAGGATGGTTTTATTAGTGATTATGTATATATTTATGAGGGTGTGCGTAATTAGTCCATTGCTGGAGCGGTCGGGGCGGCTCAATCAGCCCTTAAATCTGTTGGAGCCCTTTATTGCTGTTGGCAATTCGGGATTTATTGTTTTAATTTTGCCGATAGTATATTTAACCCTGATGTCCGATTATCCTAAAACGGATGGAAACAGCATGATGGTACTCGTTAGAACAGGAAAAATAAACTGGTTGGCGGGACAGCTTATATTTTCTTTTTTGTCGATTTTGTCTTATCTGCTGATACTATTTTTCGCCACAGTTCTTTCTGTATTCCCCTATGCTTTTTTGGATAACGGATGGAGTCTTGTTGCAACGGATTTTGATTATTATTTTCCGGAGGAAGCAGGAAGCACAACATCAATGCTGCTCCCTGCTAATCTCTATAATCAGATGGCACCATATGAGGCAGCAGTTAGTACATTTTTATTTTTGGCTATGTATTTTTTCCTTCTTGTCAGTATTATGCTGTTGTTTCGGATATATAAACAAAAGCTGGTTGGTTTCTTTATAAGTGGAAGCCTGATTGCCTTAGGGGCAGCGTGCTGTTCCTTAAAAACACCTTTAATGTGGGTGTTTCCCATGGCACACTCCATTATATGGCTGCACTTTGATGGGCGTTTTCGCAGGCAGCCGGTTCCGGTTTTTGCAAGCGTGTTATATTATGCTGTTAGCTGCACAATCATTATTGTACTGGCTGTCAGGCAGATAAAATGGTACAGTCTGGATAATCATGAGGAGGTGGATTAGAGATGCCGGTGATAGAGATAAAGGATGTTTCCCTAAAAATTAAGGAGCATGTTTTGTTAAAGCATATAAATTTATCTGTTGCAGAGGGAGAAATATGTGGTCTGGTTGGAAGGAATGGCTGCGGTAAAACAATGTTGATGAAATGTATATGTGGCTTTGTAAGACCAAGCAGTGGAGAGATTATTGTATTTGAACAGAAGGTAGGGACAGATGTTGATTTTGCCCCTGATATGTCCTGTTTAATTGAAACGCCCGGATTTATTCCCTACTATAGTGGTTATCGGAATTTAAGTATTCTTTCACAATTGGGAAGCCACAGGAGAAGTAAGGAAGAATTAAAAGAGATTATTAAGACTGTGGGTTTGAATCCCAAACTAAAGCGTTCTGTGAATAAATATTCTCTTGGCATGCGGCAGAGACTTGGTATAGCACAGGCAATAATGGATGATTCGAGGCTGCTAATATTGGACGAGCCGTTTAACGGTCTGGATGAGGAGGGGGTTGAAGAAATACGGCATTTATTATTGGATTTGAAGGGGGAGGGGAAAACAATCATTATATCCTCCCATAACAAGGAGGATATTGATTTGCTCTGCGACACTGTTATCCGGATGAAAAATGGTGAAATGGTTACATAAATAAAAAATAGGAAGGACAAAATCCTTCCTACTTTAGTACCGTTGCGGATACGCTAGGCAGGCTGCTAAGGTTATTGGACTCCTCGCTGTCTGGAAGGGACTTGAGGTACTCATTATCCTTTCGGTGTGCTACTCCCACGCCCTTAATATCTCCGTTTTTCGCCATGGCAACCCCGGTTTCTTTAGACACAGCTTCTCCCCCGGAAAGCTGATAGCCAATAATCCGTCCCTTTTGCTTTACCAATCCGGTTATGGTCTGGGCATCTGCCTTTGGTTCTGGAATCGCATCTAAAGCCGCCATAGGTAGTGCACTTCGCATTTCATTTTTAATCATATTTTTGTTCCTTTCCATAAATAGTTAATTTAGTAGTTTCGCAATTGTCTGAATAGATATATAGAAACATATCTAAAATAAAAAAATTATGTTATAATAACATGTTCTATTTTATAGTTTGTATTTATATTGAAAAAATATGCCTGACATCAATAAATAATCTTACGAGAGGGAAATAAAAATTATGATACAAGTACATACAACCACCAATCAAATACCGAAAAAGGCATACCTTGGCAACCGCGAACTGATAGAAATTATGGTTCCCTATGGTACTACCGAGCTTTCTGATTGGGCGTTTGCCGGCTGTAAAAATCTGGAGCTTGTTTTGCTGCCGGACACGATACAAAGACTAGGGAAAGATGTCTTTTTGAATTGTAACCATTTAAAACGAATTCTTTTATTTGATAAAGCACAGGAGTCTGTTTTTAAAGAGGGTCTCCTTCCTCTGTGGAACACCAAGGATTCTATTCAGGGAGAGCTTTTCATGCAGGCAGTGTGCAGGCTTATGATGCCGGATGCGGTTACACTGTTTTTAAAGGATAGAAAGCAATTTTTCGTGGATATCGGGGAACAGATTGCCAGTTATCTTGCCAGACCGGATGAAGAAGGCTTTGCCCCTTTCCTTGCAGGGGGAGAGGAGGATTATGACGATAAGGAAAGTGATATTTCTTATTATTGCCAGAGAAGACGTCTTAATAAAATATTCCTGCTTGGACGGTTCTTTCTGCTCGCCGATATATGCCCACAGGAATATAAGGTGGAAGGGCAGAGTAAAAAACAGTGGGTTGCTTATATGAAGAAACAAAAAGAGACATATCAGGTTTTGTATGAGGAACAGCATCTGGTAAAGGAGCTATTTCTCTTATATGAAAAGCTTGATTTATGGGATAAAACGATTGTTTCTGAATTGCTAGAGCAGGTGACAGCTCAGCAGGTAGAATTGCGGGCATTGCTGCTTCGCAAGCAGGAGGAGTATCTGCAAATAGAATCCGGATGGGAACAATTTGAATTGTAGGTAAAAGCAGGCGGCTGGCATAAAACCAGTCGCCTGCTTTTAAGGTAGGTGTTACCTGTCTTGTTAGAGTGCCCGCATTATTTAATTTTAAATTTCACCTTGTTCTGGTTGCCAGCTTTATCTGTTACCTTTACGGTGTAACTTCCCCGCTTGCGAATGGTTTTGGACTTGGTTGATTTCTTAATAGCCTTACCGTTGATGGTAATCTTCTTTATACCATTTTTGTCCTTAAATTTTAGCGTTACCTTCTTTTTGTAGGTCTTGTTATTCTTTACACCTTTAATGGTTGGCTTTGTCTGGTCGAGGGTGACCCTTATGGAAGACTGGTTACCAGAAGCATCGGTTGCTGTAAAGGTATATTTACCATCCTTAAATTTACCGTTGCCTAATGTAACTCCCGTAAGTCCACCTAAATTCTTACCATTCAGGCTTATGGATTGCAGACATACATTATCCGTAGCAGTTATAAGGGTCTTTTTGCGAATCAGTGCTCCGTCTTTTGCCCCTTTGATAACTGGTGGAATTGTGTCGGATGCTAAATAGCCGGCACCTGCGTCTGCAATCATGATGCCGTCTGTAGACATGGATGCTAAATCCCAGCTAACAGTATTGCCGCTAACTTTTCCATTGGAAGCGATTATGCTGTTGGGCATAGTAATGGAAAAATCATATCGAAAACCGAGATCATTTTGGTAATATTCTGATAAATTTAAATTGTCCAAATCATCGGAGGAGCTTCCGCTTTTAACAAGTTCCCCCTTCTTAGAGGTTGCTTTTTCTATATCGTCAACACTGTCAGTGAGTGATGCTTTGAACAAAGTAGAGGTCAGGGTGACATCCTTAAAAAGAGTGTCTGTAACCTTATCGTAAATAGTTGGATTTTTGGAATTCTGTTTTAATCCATTGACATAGCTGTTTCTGTCGGATAAAAAGTTTTTCATTTCTTCGTATGTAGCAAATGAAAATTCCCGGCTGAAGCAGTGATAGTTGAATTTGCCATAGGCCAGACTGCCCTCTGTAAAGTCGCCACTTTCGATGGCATATTCTGGTTCTGATTCCTCTGTCGATTTTGAAGAGGGTTCTGAATTGCTTTGCTGTAACAAATTATAGTAGCTGTTCTCATATAGGAACCGTATGGTGACAGAGCAGGTTCCATCCTCCTTTAAACTCATATCTGCCTGATTGCCGGTACAGCCAGTTAGAGTAACCAACAAAACGATTAGTAACGAAAAAATACGTTTGGTGTAGCGTTTACTATTCATACTATATATCCTCCTTAATTATGTAGTATTTAATCCATTATACTCTTAGTTTGCTAAAAAAGCTATCCATTTTCTAGTTTGATTTATGCTATAATCATTTTAATGATGTTGGGGTCAAAAGGTATTTTGTCCCCAACGGATGCCACGGATTGCTCCGTTGTTTCACAACTCCTGCAATCCTGCAAACATTCGAAATCCGCTAATTTGCTGCGTAAATTGCTCCTTTCTCATGTTTGGCGGGTCCCAAGTTCAAATGCCTTATCATGCAAGCATGAACGG
>JAGATQ010000004.1 GCA_017621205.1 Lachnospira sp. | reverse complement strand
TCCTGCTCCGATACACGGATGGATATTGCTCTATTTCGTTTTCGCATATTTCTTACTCCTTTCAAAAAAAATATTCGTATAGCATACCAAAGCCCCTAATGGCTTTGGTGGGGTGCAGGGGCATAGCCCCTAGCAGATAGGATGGATGGGATGAAAGAATGTCCGGGGGACATTCTGCAATACCATAAATTCTATCTGTGTGCTCCAGTGTGCAGAGAGTGAAACTCTTGCCGTAGGTTCAAAGGGAGTAGCACTCCCTTGCAAGTTTAGAAACAGCGCCACCGCTGTTTTGGTGCAAATGTGGCTTGCCACTTTGCGAAACTTGCCTATCATCGGTTGTTAATTAACAGCAGATGATAGTGGTTTTGCGATGGGCGGAGGAAAAAATAAAGGTATACCTTGGGTAATCCTTCTTTTAGATTTTCCTAAGCAGGGATTACCTGAGGTATACCTCGATATTCATATCAAGCCCATCGCTCGTAGCATTGCATCAGAATCCGATACTGAAATAGTTGATTCCTCTGCTTTCGATTCGGATTCTATGTATGCTACGACAGGCGCAGAATTGCCGATGCTATCGCTACTATGCCCGACAACTCCCTTGGCGGTAAGTTTGCCTCCGGATATACACAGGTCAACATCGTTTTCAAAAAAGTAGTTGCATATAGTTGCAATAAGAATCGGCCTGCTGATTCCGCTTTGTCTGGAATAATCTGATATGTTTTTTTCAAATTTTTGTATTTCCTCCAGGTCACGTTTAAACGTAACCCGAAAGAAATCATCTCCTTTTTTCATAGTGCTACCTCTGCTTCATCGCTAATGCTTTTTCAAAATATTCATATCCTTTAGCGTTAATTTTCATATCTTCACAGAACCGTATATTGTCACCGTAATTGCCAAATGACTGGATAATCTTTCCTCCGCCACCCAAAAAACAAATCGTGCTGTAATTGGTATTGATACCCCACTCTTTTAATCTTGTAAAAATATAATCTGAATACCTGCACAAGCATCTTTGTATAATCTCCTCATATAGATTCTTAGGCGGTACATTCTTATTCCCCTTTGCAATATATTTAATAATGTCTTGCTCAGGAATTGTCTCTCCTAATTCACTTTGAAGTTCTGAATCAATATCCTTTAATAAGGCTATTGTTGCTCTGGTATCAATTCTGCACTTATCAAGAAGTGGATGAAAATGTTCACATACAATGACATCAACCGTCTCTCCACCAATATCTACCAGTACAACATATTCAGATTTACATGTAATACAGTCCATTACCGGCAGCGTTGCAAACCCTTGCATATAAACCGTTACATTATCAATAACCACGTTATAGATTCTGTCACAGTATGAAAAACGAACTTCCTTGTTCTTCCATAACATTTCTTTAAAGGACTCCTTTTGTCTGTCATACCATTTTTGTGGCAACCCACATCCAAGCCTTACATGAATCTTATTTGGACCAGGTTGGATTCCTCTTGCCATAAACTCCTCCCCCAAACATGCCAGAGTCAAAATATAATACTC
>JAGATQ010000052.1 GCA_017621205.1 Lachnospira sp. | reverse complement strand
CCTTGCCTCTTATAGCATCGTTCAAAATCACAAAACCAAACCGCAGAACAGACTTCTTCTCGTCCGTAAAGCGCATAATCATATGCCCTGCCAAACCATTCTCATCAAAAGCAGTCATAGGAAAAAAATTATCCGGTTCCGGACAATCTCCATTGCAATCAATATACTTTTTGTTCATATCCTCCGGTGTTATCGGGTATGTATCATACCTATCCGAAGTCCACCTGCGAAAGGTCACCTCGTCCTTACACCAACTTAGAATTTCCTGTGCATCACAGGGTTTATATGGTCTGAGTTTTAACATGGTTCGTCCTCCTTAAATTCTTTCGCTATTGTAAAAATTATCTACGCTCACTACAAAATTCCTGTATCACATCCAACACCACATCACTATAATAAATCACTCCACCATGTGCATCATTGCCCTCCAGTTCATAATAATAAACCTCATGCTGTGTAGTATGGAGCTTTTCATATAACATTCTACTGTTTTCTACCGAAACTATCGGGTCATATTCACTATGTATGAGCAACACCGGCGGAAGTTCGATATTCTCTATAATATACATATCACAAGACGCTTTCCTCGCCAGTTCCTCATTACCTTCAATTGCATCCACTCCCAAGAGTACTGCCGACGGACGAACCTGCATCCACGGCGGGAGTGCCTCCTTTGCGCAAATTAGTATGTCAGTTGATGCACTCTCAGCAATAATGCCTGAAATCTTTGGCATTTTCTCACACAATCCATGCGCATTAAAAAGTGCCGACATCATGGCAATATGTCCACCGGATGAATTTCCCATAAGATAAATTCTACTTAGGTCAATATGAAAATTATCTGCAATTGCAGGCAAAAACTTAAGTGCATTACATACGTCCTCAATTTGTGCCGGGAAGATTGCAATATCAGATTCCCTATATTCCATAACTGCTACTACATAACCACGCTTGGCAAGTGTTGCATACTGCGGAATATCATTATACATTTCCTGTTTATGCCAGGCAGAACCGGGAATGCATAAAATAAGCGGATACCTCTCATCATTACTCATCTCTCGCTTATAAGGAAATATAATCTGTAAATGCCTTTTGCAATTCCCGTAATCAAAATATTCCCAATCTTGTGAATATAACCACTGCAATTCATTAGAATTAACATCTATTTTTACTTTTTTCCGCATATCTCACTCTTCCTTATCTCCACCATTTTCTTCATAAACCGCAAATCCTCTGCACCGGGATTATCAATCCTAAAGGTACAGCCACAGACTTCGGAGAACTCTTTACCGAATATCATCTTAGGTTTACCACCACCACAAGAACCACAATTCTTGCAAGTATCCACATGGCTCCACGCAATCTCTTTCAGTTCTTCCTCCAATTGATTTTCTCCAAGCCAATCTGAATCTATATCAGCCGACCATACGGTCCAACGATTTTCTTTCTCATCGGGATTCTTAATCGCTATAAAACAAACACACTCTGCATGATACTTTATTAGATAATAGATTTTATCCTTCCAATATCCGTTATCCTTAACAAATTCCATTTCGCTATTTCTTAAGTATTTCACAAAGTCCAACGCAACGCCCTGGTCTTCCGGCGATAATTCGTTGATTATGTAATCCTCTATTGTTCTTTCTGACATAGTTGTACTTAATCCTCTTCACTATATTATCACTTGCTCTGTTGCTTATCCGGATTTGGGCATGTAATAATCCACGTATATCCAAAACGATCTCTTGTAACAGAGCCACAGCCACTATCATCCGGTTCCGGATGTGGTCGTAACGGAGAAAGTACCGTTCCCCCTTCTGCCAGTATAGACACTGTATTCGCTGCTTCCTCCATGGAATCCATATGAACCATCAGCTTCATATCTGTGTTCACGCCTTTACCATCGAAGGTATCACCCGCTGCTATATGGGTATTACCTAGTGTGAACTCCACATGCATTACTTTTCCAATTTGGTTTGGAGTCACATCAAACGTATCCTCAGACCAACGAGATATATAACAAATCTCTCCACCAAATGCTGCAATATAAGTCTTAATTGCCTCCTCACAATTTCCCTTAAATGCTAAATAGGGGATTACTTCAATCTGCTTTTTTTCCATCTTAGTTTCTCCCTTCCGGTTTTCTGTCCCACAAAGCGGTGTTCTGTCTACTTCCTTTTTGTGGACAATAGCATTTCCAAATTATCTTCCCATGACATCATTAAACCAACCCGCGGCTTTGCACCCAGGATAAATAGTTACGCTCGTCTCCCAATTCATACTCATACTCTGTCAGAGGCTTAAAATGATCAATAATATCTATCGCCTCTTTTAGCACATCCTCTTTGGTTTTTCCGGCAATATCAATCTGCACCTCATTGGGCAATAACCTTCTGCTCATGATGACCTCGTTTGCTCTTTCCACATAATCGGGTATATACAATCCACCCTCGTTATAATATCTATGAATCATTTGATTCTTTGTCTGATTTGTATCGCTTGATACTAATTTTAATGTCACAAAGTTATAGCCCTTAAAAAGTAACGGAAGCTCCCTGGTTCTGACGTCATCAAAATCCAAAGCCACAATATTACTAAGACCTTTATCATAAAAGAATTTTAGTTGTAACAGAACATTCTCCCAACACAACTGTTCTTCATATATTCCAATGTCCGAAACATTCTCCGGAATCATAAATTCCGGAACCATGCTCTGTTCCAAATATACCCCATTGTAATGCTTGTACAATTCCTTTGCCAAAGTGGTTTTGCCCACTGCACTGGGGCCAATGATAAAAATATAATCCATGATTTCCTACTCCGCATAATAGTCTGTCCGAAACTCTGCATTAATCTCGGCCACTTCCTTCTTACCGTCTATATAATCGCGGTACATATCCCACAAGTCGATTTCACACTCCTCCAGACCATCCTCCGGCGGAAGCCACTCCTTAATCAGCGCGATTCGCTCCTGCTTCGTGGTATCTTTAATTAAAATGCTCTTCATAGTTGCCTCCCATAACATCTTTAAAAATTGTCTTACCTTATTCACAGCTTGATGTCACAATATTCTTTGTTCTCTTTAAATTGTCTCCTCGGCTTTACATCTCCAACAAAATAGCTCTGCAGGGTGCACCGTCCGCACCTCCTAGATTGATGGGCGCCGCATTCAAAATATAAACACCCTCCGTCACCTTCTGCAGACGGATTCCTTCCAATAGAACCACTTCCGCCCCCAACAGCTTCAAATGTACCTGCATGGGGGCATCCTCCGGTCCTACCGTCTGGGATTCATTGCCCAAAAGTAAAATACCAGCCTCTGCAAACACTTCCGCTGCTTCTAAGGTAACCACAGCCTTCCCCTTAATTAAGATT
>JAGATQ010000051.1 GCA_017621205.1 Lachnospira sp. | reverse complement strand
GTAAATGACGAAGTAACCAAAACAGCAATCGAAAATTTAGCAAAGAACATGGATGTATTTTAGAAAAGAGTCCTCTTGAGGTTTTCTTTTCAATATGGTATAATCCGAAAGTATTATTGTGTCAGACACAACAATACATCAGATAACTCGATGACTACTTTTTCAGTGGGAAGACCACTTTTTGACTACTTTTTGGTAACAAATTAGCAAAGAGTATGAAAGAGTGTAAAAGGCTCAAATGCCCGAAAAATAAGGGTTTGCAAGGATTTGCAAGAGTAAGAAAAAGAGCCAAAGCTCTTCCCGACGATGAAGAGCTTGAAGTCAGAAAGCTAGAAAAATCAAGGGTTGTAAGGGTTTTTTTCAAAAAAAGACAACAAAAAGACAACATTTTTGACACGCATAATACATGATAATGAGTAATAATACGGTGTTGTCATTTATCCCTAATTAAAAAAATTTGCGTACTTAGGACGCTTTTCAAGAGAAATTTTGAAAAGTGTCCTTTTTTTGTCTGGTCATGGTTATAGCAATAATTTAACATTAAGATTTCAAAAATACCGTCACATGGTATGGAAAGCGGAAAAAATACCATGTGATGAAATGTTCAAATCAGAGCAAGAAAGATAGTATAGTGGTGCGGCAATCGAAAGATAGCTGTTACAACTGAATATCAATTACAGATTGTATAGGAGAAATCCTATCTGGTAAAAATCCGGTGCAGACGGGATTAAAAATATATCATAATACTATACAGAAATAGACAATTTTGTTATAATAATATCCTAACAGAGTGAATCCCGCCTGCAGTTCTACGAAGGATATGCGGATTTGGACGACACAAGAGTGAATATAAAATGTACAGGAGGTTTTTGTGATGAATTCAATCAAGGGAAAGGTCATATTTAGCATTATCTGCTGTTTACTTTTTTCTTCGGTCTTAATCGCAGTGCTGGCGATTTCTAACAGCAGCAATATTTCAAAGGCAGACGTGCAAAGGGAATTGGGGCTGACCTGCCAGAACAAGGCGGGGGAGATGAATGCAGAGATATCCAGAATGGAACAGCCAGTGGATACGCATGCAGAGATTGAACCGGGTGAGGTGACGATTGAAAAGGCAGTGCCGAATCTGACCATACCGACCAATCTATACGGCTACACAAACTATACGCTGTCGCAGATTGCTCTGCCGAAGCCGTCCACGGGCACCTACAGTTGGCCGGATGACACTTTGGATATCACGGAGAAGTGTATTGCGGGCGAAAAGTTTGACATTTACTTTACGCCGAACGACACAGACAATTATGACTGGTCCAAGGTTAATATCTCTGCCGGTACATGGAATGAAGAGGAAGGACGGGTAGAGGGCAAGGTTAGTATACAAATGAATACAATTGACCCGAACTATACCCTGCCAACGGATGTTAAGGCAGTGTACGGGCAGACGTTGGCGGACGTGGCACTGCCGTCTGATGAAAACGGTGCCTTTGTATGGCAGACGCCGTCAACCTCAGTGGGCAATGTGGGAAGCAACCGCTTTTATGCGAATTATGTGCCGACAGATGCGAAGCGGTACGGTACTGTCCGCGTTTACATTACAGTAGAGGTGACACCAAAAGAAGTAACGGCGAAGATTCCGGAGGGATTGAAGACATATAGGGGTAATACCCTCGGGCAGGTAGAGCTGCCGCAGGCAGAGGGCGGTATCTATAAGTGGCTGACAGCAGTCTCTACGGTGGTAGCGGAGAATACTAATTATAAGGCTGTGTTTATTCCTGGCAGCAATACAAATTGTAAATGGATTGTCGGTGAGGGAATGACCTACAGTGAGACCGACAAGGGCTATGTATTTGAGGTTCAGGTTCAGGTAGTATATCATGAAGAGGGTGCACATGACTATCAGACGAAGTATGACGGCACGTATCACTGGAAGGAGTGTATCTGCGGGCATATTACAAATAAAGAGGAGCATACGCTGGGCGAACCGAAATCCAGGGGTGCAATCCATATCGCTTCTTGTACCTTTGAGGGCTGCGGCTATCAGGTAGAGGAATCCCACAGTTATGAGAGGAAGGTGGGAGAGGATGCTCATTGGAAGGAGTGTGCATGCGGTAATATCGTCAATTATGCAGAGCATTCCTATACAAGGTCTGTGCATGATGAGACGAAGCATTGGCAGGAGTGCAGCTGCGGTGTCAAGAATGACAAGACAGCGCATGCATTCAACTTAGACAGGTCTGACAGCAGTTCCCACTGGAAGCAGTGCAGCTGCGGTGCTAAGACAGAAATAGAAACACATAAATTTGAAACATTGGAGCATGATGATGAGAATCACTGGTATGCCTGTGCATGTGGAGCAAAGAATAACATTGCGGCACATACCTATGGAAAATGGCTGTGTGACGAGGAGGCGGAGAACCACTACGCACAGTGTGACTGTGGAGTGGTAATCACGGCTGCTCACAAGTTTGGTGACTGTGTGTCCACTGGAGCGAGCCAGCATAAGGAGGTTTGTGAGGACTGCAGCAAGGAGATTATGGCAGACCATACATGGGATGCCGGTGTCGTGACAGTGTCACCGACGGAATTAAAGACCGGCTTAAACGTATATACCTGTATCGCCTGTGGCGAGACGAAGGAGGAGGTATTGCCGAAGAATGAGCCTCCGCATACGAATAAAGAGCATCTTAAGGCTTATGATGAAACTGAGCACTGGGATGTCTGTGATGACGGGGACAGATATGAGTTTGCAGAGACAAGAGAGGTCCATACCTTTACCGACTGGAAGACCGATGAGGAGACAGGGCTGCATTGGAAAGAGTGTACAGTCTGCGGATACAAGAAGCAGTTGGGCACTCATACATGGAAGACCGTGTATGATGCAGATTACCATTGGCAGGCGTGCAACGTTTGTGGTTTGAAGAAGCAGACTGCAGAGCATGTCTATGTCAAGCGGTCAGACGAGGTCAACCACTGGAGAGAGTGCAGCTGCGGAAAGAGAATAGAGATAGAGCAGCATGTTTATATTTTCTATTCTTATGATGCAAAGGGACATTGGGATGAATGCTCCTGCGGTAAGCGGGCAAATGAAGCTGCACACGGCTATGGCAAGTGGAAGCCAACAGAAGATGGCAGCAGGCATTGCCATGAGTGCGTATGCGGATATGAAGAAGAAGCTGTGCATTCTGAAGACTATGTCTGGACATCGGATGGTGCAGATACCCACACTGGAAAATGCGAGGACTGCGGTGGTAATTCTGTAACAAAAGGGCACGAGTGGGATGCAGGCAGGGTGACAGTGTCGCCGACGGAGACCACGGAGGGCGTTAAAACCTATACCTGTGTGACGTGTAAGGCGACGAAGACGAGGGAGATTAATAAGCTTCCGACAGGGCATACGCATGAATTTGGCGGCTGGTCACACAGTTTTTTTGAGCATTGGAAGATATGTAGGTGTGGCGATGAAAAGGATAGAGCGGCACATACATGGGATGCGGGAATGGTGACACAGGAGCCGACGGAGACGGAGACTGGTATTAAGACCTATTGGTGTACTGTCTGCAGAAGGAGCAAGGAAGAGGTGCTTCCGAAGCTGGTCCATGAGCACCAATATAGTGAAGAATACACCTATGATGAGACATATCACTGGAAAGCGTGTAGCTGTGGTTCCATGATGGCAAGAGCAGTGCATACATGGAATAAGGGAACCGTTTTGAAACCGTCAACCATAGAAGAGACAGGTATTATGCAGTATCAATGTACTGTCTGCGGTGCAGTGAAGCAGACTGTGCTGCCCAAGCTCACAGAAGCACATGAGCACAGCTTTGGCGATTGGGTTGCAGCAGATGACGGCATTCACCACACAGGCGTATGTATTTACGGCGATAAGGAATTGACAGAAGAGCATAACTGGGATGAGGGTGTGGTGACAGTATCGGCAACAGAGGCTACGGTCGGGGAAAAAGTATACACATGTACAAAATGTGAGGCGACGAAGACAGAAACAATTCCAAAGCATGAGCATGTCTATGGAGACTGGGTGGCTGATGGAGAAAAGAACCATAAAAAGACCTGTGCGTGCGGCGAGACGGTAACCGAACTCCACGACTTCAATGAGGGCTTTATCACAAAACCAGCGACAACGACAGAGAAGGGTGAGATTACTTATACCTGTAAGACCTGCGGCGGCACGAAGGTGTCCCCTCTGGCAAAGATTTCAGACAGCCATAATCATAAAAATGTCTGGGTAAAGAAGAATGCAGATATCCATGTGGAGATGTGTAAGGGCTGCGGACAACCGACAGGCAGGTACGAACCGCATATGTGGGATGCAGGTGAGGTGATAACTGCACCGACGGAGACCACGGAGGGTGCCATAACCTATCACTGTACGGTGTGTGGCACTGAGAAGACAGAGACGCTTGCCAAGCTTCCGCATGAGCATGTCTATGGCGAGTGGATAAAGAACGATAAGGATACCCATAAGAAGATGTGCGGCTGTAACGATGTGGTGATAGAAGCACACAACTGGAATGCAGGCGAGGTAACAGTTGTGGCAACCGCACAGGCAGAGGGTATAAAGACCTATACCTGCACAGTCTGCGGTGAGACAAAGACAGAGACGATTGCCAAGCTTCCGCAGGAAGAGACCCCGAAACCTATACCGCCGAAGGAGATAGGTGCAGAGTTGACCGATGACCAGAGCAAGGCACAGTTCACTGTCGTGGATCCGGCAAGTATTGACAGAGAGGATAAGGATACCTCACCGGCAGTTATCTATACCGGTTCTGTGGATGCGGGCGTACAGGAATTTATCATACCGGATACCATTACGGTAGACAACGTGGAATACAGAGTGGTATCCATTGCAGACGGCGTCTTTAAGAATAATAAGAAACTGAAGAAAGTAACGATTGGCAACTGCATATGGACAATTGGCAACAGTGCCTTTGAAGGCTGTGCATCACTAAAGACAGTTACCTTCAAAAAGCCTTCCAGGGTAAAGACAATTGGGAAAAAGGCATTTTACAAGTGCAGTGCCCTGACAAAGATAACTATTCCAAAGTCAGTGGTGACAATTAAGGACAGTGCCTTTGATGGTTGTAAAAAGCTGGCAGCGGTGACCTTCCAGTCCGGCATTAAGCTAAAGACGATTGGTGTAAAAGCATTTAACGGTTGTGCAGTGTTAAAGAAGATTACGATACCGAAGGATGTAACATCAATTGGAAGCAGTGCTTTTAACAAGTGTAAGAAGCTGGGTACAATTACGATTCAGTCTAAAAAGCTCAGGAAGGTAGGCAAGAATGCCTTCAAGGGAATTAAGAGCACGGCAACGATTAAGGTACCTGCGAAGAAGCTGGCAGCTTACAAGAAGCTTTTGAAGAATAAGGGCCAGGGCAAGAAGATAATAATTAAAAAGATTTAATGTACAGGGAGTATAAGTTGGCGGATGTTATCAGGTTTGCAAAGCAAACCTGATAACATCCGTTGGTCATTTGGGAGAAAAGAGATATGAGGTCAATAAAGATGTGTTTGCATAGGGGAGAGACTCGACAATACCGTTATTCCCGGTATGACTACCAAATGCCGAAACTGGTATTCTGGAACTGCAATAGCCGTACCAATGTGATTCCGGTTCGTGAGAATGAGTATGGAGTGGCACTGGTCAGCGGATTTTCGGCCAATGTGTGTAAGATGATTTTGAGTAACCAGTTGGACCCGTATGCCTGTTTGTTAGAGCAGTTAAATACAGAGAGGTATGAGCAAATTGGACGTTTGTGTGCATAATTAAAATAATATACTGTATAATTTTCACATCAGAGCAGGTAGAGACTGACCTGCTCTTTTTATCTGTTAAAAGGTGTGAACCAGCAAATCAAAACTGCTCCGCATTTTAATTAGCGGAAAATGTGGAATTATATGAAGTGACATGGTATATTATTTATGATAGTGTGAATGACTGGTCAGAATTTGTCGAAATATTGAGGTATATGGAGGAAATTATTAATGAAATTTCACACGTTGGTACTTGAAGGAGATAAGAAAGCTGAAAAGAAAGAGGAATCACTGCCGATATATACTAAAAGTAACTATTTACATCGCAAACGAATTAAAAACCAACCGCCTCTGTATAATAGAAGTTTTTATATGTGCCGTATGATAGAAGAAGAGCTTAAAGGGACCGACATTGATGGAAGTGGTAAGATAACTATTTGTGCCCATCAGATTCGTCTTGCTTCAGGGAAGGAAAAATATATTTGCGATCATAACTTTAATATTTCAATATATTATTTGGAACAGGAGGAAATAAATGCGATTGAGAAAGCAGATACCAATACTGAGCCAATGGTTATTTGGGAGATTTTAAGAAATGCTCTATTAGATATTGCACAACGAAGTCACTGTTCTGAAGAAGTAACAAAGAAGATAGAGGATGCATTTGAAAATATCATTAGTAACCAGTTTGTACGGCAGGAATGTATTGATAAGCTGACAAAGCGAGTTAAGAACATTGGGTTAACTGCATATGTATATCGAACTCTTTCTGCCGAAACAGGGGAAGGGTGGTATGTTAAAATTGCAGATCGAAAAGGAAATAGTTACTGCCAAGAAGCAATCAGTGATGACACTCGGTATGTAGATAGGTTGGGCAGTCGTTTATATGCAAAGGCGGAATGGCATGGAAATACATTTGTCATATTTAATCGTTTTGGTAAAGATGTTTTCAGTATAAGTGTAAAAACAAGGGAAAATGATAAAGAAGAATAAAAGCAATAATTTACTGGACTGCTTGGCAATGATGTATTTCAATGTTCTCCTATGCCATGGGTGACATATACCCATATTTCCCATACGAATTCTGACAAGAAGGATAACGCAACACCGTTGTTTGACTGGGGAAAATACTTTGTCGAAAGTGAGATGAGACATATATTATGAGTAAAAAATACAGTTTGTTTTGTAAAGGAGATGTTATCCGTACTAATCCGGAGAAGGGCTTTTATGGAATCGCTGTAGTTTTGGATGATGGTGAAAAAATGGAATTATCAAAGGGGTGTTGGTCTTATCCAATGTGTCATATTGCAATTACCCCTCTTTTATTTCAGTTTGAAGTAACGTTGGATGATATCGACATAAACACATTGAAACCAATGACGTTTTTAACTTACTTCAAACAGGGAGAGAAGAAAATTCCATGGCGTAATAAATTATGCATTGATATCTATACTACCCGCAATAAATCAAATCTGCCTGTAATTGGAAATATAGGCACAACATCGATTTGGGATAATCCTCTGCCATTTATAGTAAGTGAGAATGGATTCCATTTGTGTGGTGATGTAGGTGATTTTTTTGGCAGAGAAGCATATATAAACTGGTGCAGAGAAAAAGGAATAGAGCTGGGATAATGGTGGAGGTAATTGATTGTGAATAAGGAATGGTCTGAACTTAATAAAACAATGCAAATACAAATAAAAAAGAAAGATACTTATGAAGTGGGTATCGATACTTTATTTGATTTACGAAATCAGTTAATTCAAACCCTAATATCTTTCCGTGATGAATTAAATCGAGAGGAATTTGATGCAATTCCCTTTATTAATGCAGATGGTTATCAGAGCAAAACGATTGCTTATTCAATTTGGCATATTTTTCGTATAGAAGATATCGTTGCACATGTATTGATAAGTGAGGAGGAACAAGTTTTTTTTGCTGGCAACTATCAAGAACGCATCAATTCGCCTATCATCACAACAGGGAATGAGCTTGTAAAACAACAGATTGCAGACTTTTCAAAACAGCTTAATTTGCAAGAATTGTATTCTTATATTTTTGAAGTAAAGGAAAGCACCGAAAAGATAATCAAAAACTTATATTATGACAAATTGAAACAGAAAATATCAGAGGAAAGAAAAGAATATTTAAAATCCTTGCAAGTTGTTAGTACAGATGAAAATGCAATTTGGTTGATTGATTATTGGTGTAACAAGGACATTCGTGGGTTAATTCAAATGCCATTTTCAAGGCATTGGATTATGCATATAGAAGCATGTCTGCGTATTAAAAATAAGATACATTCGTAAGTGTGATTTTTTGCTTTGTTGAGAAGGCTCATAAATACAAAGGAGGAGTAAAGGGATGGGTAAAATGGTTGTTTTAGTTGACAGTATGCAAAAAGGTGAAAATACAGATTCCAGCTTGGAGCTGTTCAATCATTTAGATAAATTACACACTACGGAGTTGGGGATAGTACGAATAAAAAGAAATCTGTCTTTGGATACAGATGATGTTGTTGCATGGTGTAAAGATAAAATCAATTCGATTCATGCTCTTGTTACAAGAAGAGGGAAAAACTGGTATGTCAATGTAGATGACATTGTTATTACAGTAAATGCCCATAGCTATACTATAATAACGGCACATAGGGGAGAGAAAAAACAGTTAAAATAAGTGACAAAGCAAGTTCAGGTTGAAAAAGAATGGCATAGAAGATGTGTGAATCTATGTTATAGTAAAGGAGAGTTAGATGAAATCTAGCTATGGTGAGGGATTAGATTATTTAAGGGAATATCCGAAGTTGAAGAAGTGGATTAACATATGTATTTGTTGTGGAAGCATGGGATATAATCCCGATATGCCGGAAAAATTAACAAGAAATTTGGGGCAGGGTGAATTTTCCACTGTATCTGCCCAAAACATAAGAAAATATTTTAATCCATTAAAAGTCAATGAGTTGGGGATATGTGAGGTGTGCGAAAAATTCACCCATACTTTGTGACAAGATAGAATGCAACAGCATTTTTGTTGTAAAAAGTGTAAAATAAATTTTTAGGAGGTTGTTGTGATTGAGATTAAGACCATATAAGGCTTGCGATGCACAAACAATAACGAAATGGCTCAAAAGTGAGTATGCTTTTCACCAATGGAGTGCAGACCGTTATGAGAAATATCCTATCACTGCTGAGGATATGAATTTGTATTATGATAGGGATAAGGACAATGAAAATATATGGGGTATGACAGCGTTTGATGACACCGGAATAATAGGACATTTTACGATGCGTTTTCCCGATGAACATAACCATGATGAAATCCGGCTTGGTTTTGTGATTGTTGACGATATGAAACGTGGAAAAGGCTATGGCAAAGAAATGCTTTCTTTAGCGATAGAGTATGCTTTTGATTTCATCAAGGTGAAAAAAATATCATTAGGTGTTTTTGAAAATAATATGGTTGCCATAGAATGTTATAAATCCTGTGGATTTCGAACAGTAGAATTACAAGAGGTAGAAAGCTACTGTTGTATGGGGGAGGTTTGGAAATGTATGGAAATGGAATTGAGGAGAAATTAATATAAAGTGATTTTGCCATCATAGTTTTCCGCCTTTTCTAATAACGGTCCTTTCGCCCCATTGTGAAAGCAATATCACTGCTTCTAATAGATAATAATTTCATTCCAATATTCAAATTGAGGAATTCCATTATTTCCTCATTGAATTGAATCGTACCATTTTCTGAGATACTAATCCAACAGTATGACCGCCCTTTATATTGGATAAATTCGCCCTCTGCGATCTGGTATTGTTGTAAATCCGGATTATCAGTAAGAATGTGTCCTAATTTTGATGGTTCTAATAATCCTTTTCTTGTCACACAAAAACCACCAGTGACTTTACTTCCAGTAAAGAGATAAATCTTTCCTTCTGTTGTAGCGTTGTATTCTCTAATCGCTTGCGTCGGAAGATGTATTGTTAAATCCTTCCGTATCAGTGACTTTCCAAAAATAAATTTACTGCCCTTGTTCATTTGAGGCATATATTATCAACTCCTTTTTCTTAAATCGGAAGTCTACTATACCATAATAAAATCATAATGTCACTAAGGCTCACTAAAGTGTAGCAGCTTTTTGAAATTGCTTGCCAGGCTACAATGTATTGTGTATAGTGTAATCCAAGAGCTCATATTGTATTCTTTCATCCGATATATCTGTTTTCAAATGAGAACGTTACAGGGTGTATTGAGGAGGTGTGGGTTACAGTGATAAAGCAAATAAATTTTAAGGAGCGTATGCACATGGAATGGAATTCAACATTATATGATAAAAGTCATGGTTTTGTAGCTGAATATGGAAAGGATTTATTAGAATTTGTGCCTAAGAATGATAAACAAGCTATATTGGATTTAGGTTGTGGGACAGGTACTCTTACTATTCAGTTGGCTGATTATTGTAATAAGATTGTAGGTGTTGATAGTTCACAGAGTATGATAGATAAAGCCAAAAAACAATTTAGTAACATTGAATTTAAGATATGTGACGCACTTGCTTTACCCTTTGAACATGAATTTGATGTTGTTTTTTCCAATGCTGTATTTCATTGGATTAGTGACCATAATACCTTGTTGAAAAATATACATAAGGTTCTGAAACCGCACGGATTATTGGTGTGTGAGTTTGGTGCCAATGGAAATGTTGCAACAATTGAAACTGCTTTTGTAAAGGTTTGTAACACTCTGGGTTATGAATACCAACCTAAATTCAATTTTCCTACGGTGGCGGAATTTGGTTGAAGAATTAACGAGGGGTGTTCTTTGAAATGGAGCGGAATGGGTTGCTGATTATCGAAGATTGAGAACGGTTGCATGGGGGGTAGAGTAGAAATAGATGGGTTTATAATATACTTTACTAATGAATTTTATCTAAAATTAATGAAAAATGTCAATTTTTGCTTTCATAAAGATGAAATATATGATAAAATAAGTAAAGTCTTAATTAGTAAAGCGTTGAAGGGTGCTTTTATGAACAGTATATAAGGTTATAGCGGAAAACACTTAGGAAAGGGTATGCATTGTATAAATATATAAATGAGTATAGAAGCATTTCGATACTGATTATTAGATGGTAAAATCGTTTTAGTAATAAAATAGATACTGCTTTTACTTATTTTGAAAAAAGATACAGAGTTATTTATGGTTGTTAATGTTCTCCTTGACAATGAGGCGTTATAATGTGACAACATTGTTTGATTGGGGAAAATATTATGAGAAGGATGGGTGGGTATTATTTTTGTGTCTGGTTAGGTACACTATTCTTTTGTAGTTGGTCTATATATTAGTAAATTTGTAAATGGATTGAAAAAGTATTTAGGGGAATGTAACGTTATTGATTAAATTAAAAGTTTCTTGCACTGCGAGATGCGAAATTAGCTGGAGTAATAATGTAAACAAAAAAACAAAGATTCTTTATAAAAGAAATGCGAACATACTTTTGTTTTATTGATTTTTGTTGGATTCTGAGTTGGAAGGAGATAGGACGAGTGCATTTATTATAAAAATGCTTGTTATAGTGTGTGAAATGAAAAAAATTTTAGCTATAGATGGTGGTGGGATTAAAGGTGTGTATGCTGCTAGTTTATTGACTGAGATTGAGAGACTTTGTGGCGGGAATATATGTGATTACTTTGACATGTTGGCGGGTACATCAACGGGAGCTATAATAGCTGCGGCATTATCAATTAAAATTCCAGCACATGAGATTTTAGAATTATATATGGATAAGGGAAAGGAAATTTTTCCCAAGGAACATTGGAAATTGTTTAGAGGAAAATATAGTACGCAACCATTAAAAAATGAGTTAAAAAAAATATTTGATGATAAGAAAATGAATGACGCAAGAACGAGGTTATTGATACCAACATATAATTTAAATACTGATGCAGTGCAAATTTTTAAAACACCACATGCTGTGGATTTGTATTTTGATAAAGATAAGAAAATGCATGAAGTTCTTTTGGCAACTACAGCGGCTCCTATATATTTTAGTCCTTATAAAATGAGCGGTGGAGTATATGTAGATGGAGGTGTTGGAGCAAATAATCCATCATTAATTGCTTTAGTTGAAGGTATTACACGGTGTGATTGGAATAAAGAAGATATAGTGATATTAAATATAGGAAGTGTTACTAGTGGAAAGCAAACAACAGGAAAAGAAAAGATGGGGCTGTCAAACTTTTTGATACTTCAGAAATGTTTTATGAATGCAGAAAATCAGTACGCATCTAATATTTGTAAATTGATAATTGGTGATAATTATATAAGAATTGAGGAAACTGTTCCAACAGGAGAAGTTGCGTTAGATAAGGTTGACAAGACTAGCATAGAAAAATTAAGTGATTTAGGAATTAATAGTGCACAAAATTATTATGATTTGATTAGTGAGAAATTTCTTTCTGATAAGAGTGAACAGTTGTTGTTTAAATAGGAGATTATTCTATGAGATATTTGGGTTCGAAGACATTATTATTGGGTGAAATCGAAAAAATTATTAAAGAGTATAATGGAAGTGGAGTATTCTGTGATCCATTTGGTGGAATTGGGACAGTGGGAAATTATATGAAAAAAATTGGTTTCTCAGTTATAACAGGGGATATTTTAAATTTTGCTCACTGCTTTAAAGTGGCATTGATAGAAAATAACGGAGACGAATGCTTCTTTAAATTGAAAAAATTTTGAATTTAAAAACTGACAGTGATTTAGAAAAATATTTGTCACAAATTATAAACTATGAAGGATGGATGATTAGTGAGTATTCCCGAAAGAGACAGTTTTTTACATATGAGAATGCATGTCATATTCAAGGATGTATTGATAACATTAAGCAATGGGAAAAGGAAGGGGTGCTAACAGATAAGGAAAATGCGATATTAATTGCTTCTCTTATTCAATCGTTTGATAATGTGGCGAATACAGCTGGTACATATTATGCCTACTTAAAAGAGTATTATAGAAAGGCAAAGAGACCCTTTAAATTTAAATTGTTAGAGGCACCTGTATTAGGACAAATAAGAAGGTTAATTGCCAAATTAAAAAAGAAACATACTCAAATTACTGTGGTAACAGGAAGAACTTACTATGGAGCCAAAGCAAGAATGCAAGAGTTGGGTATAGATGTTGGTATGCCCGTTGCATTATATAATGGCGGAGTGGTTGTAGAGTATGGAACATCAAATATACTATATGCAAGTTATATTCCTAACATGGGTGTTCGGTTCATGCTGAATGTTGTTGATTTAGAAAAATCTAATATTTATGTATATGTTTTTTCTACATGCTCTCCGTTTACTACTGACAGCGAAAAAAGATGTGTGAAAGAAGAGGTTTATGTTTGGGGGTAACGGAAAAGGATGCAGGATGTGAATGGCATGCCTGTTCAACATATGCATATTAGAGAAATTTTTCAAACGGAAATAAGTGCTGTTTTAATTGATAATATTTATATGTAGCAACAAGAAAAGGAAAAAATTTTTGAAGTGTTGCAACAGTATTCTGGTATCAAGATAACTGATAGCGGAAATGATTTTGTTAAAATAAAGGCGAGGGAATGATTAAAGGCATAATATATAATATAAAGATATGAAAAGTTTTCAATAAAAAAATATTAGCGATAGACGATAATGACAATGATATTGAATCATTTAGCGGAGCCGATATAAGTATTGCAGTAGCCAATTCATCGTCTTTAGCGTTAGATCATGCAGATTATGTTTATGATAATAAAAGTGTTTTAGGATTTTATGATATGCTACATGTGTTAGAAGCTGCAAAGAAATATTATTAAGGAGATACAAATGGTGGAAGGTATATATAATGATCGGTTATATACAAAAAAAGAATTAGAAGAATATTTAGGTCATATATGTGAAAAAGAAAAGATTTCTATTAGTTTTGTAGTGACTGATAAGTTAGGGAATATGTATACATATGGACAGAGGGAGGAACAAGAGGCAAGCCAGGTAAAAAAGAAAGCGTTAAAAAATGGATATGAGGTGAAAATAGAAGCTTGGGAGAATAGTAGTAGTGTTCAAATTGATGATTATATGAAAGCATTCCTTATTTATTGGAATGATGAATATTCAGATAAAACAACAGGATTTCCTACTACTGAACAACCATTGATGTTAAACAAATGTAATAATACATTGAAATATTACTATGAAAATAACCAAAAGGTTGCTTTAATTATGATTGACTTGGATCATTTTAAAGCAGTTAATGACAATAATAATCATGATGTTGGTTCTAAAGTTTTGGGAGAATTCTCTCAATTATTATTTAGTATTTTTGCCGATTATGGAATAATGATTCATCAAACAGGTGATGAATTTAATATCTTATTTCCATATTGTGATGTAGTAGATGTTGTAGCCACAGTAAAAAAAGCCCGTGATAAGATAAAAAATCATGATTTTATTGATGCAGATGAAATTAATCTTTCGATGGCAGTGGGAATAAAATGTATTGAAAATAAAAAATTAGATTTTATAACAGCTAGAAATATGGCTGAGAAAATATACAATAATAGTAATAAAAGGAATTCATCCAAACAACGTGATTCTATAAGAATTGATAGCATAGGAAATGTCTCGTATGGACCAATGAATTTAAGGTTTGCTTGGACTAGAATGATTTGTAATTTGGATTGTGCTATTACAGGTAATGTTTTTTTGGAATATATTAAAAGATATTCACAGGATATTTCAGAAATAGAAGAACTTCAAAGACAGATTAACAATATTATAGAGTGGATTAATCCAGAATGGGATACTAATATAAGATGTACATCTAAAAATGTTTTGATTGATACTACAGCAAAATTTTCAAAATTAGATTTGTGTTTAGCAATTACGCAGGGATTATTGAGGAATCCTCATTTTTTTCAAAATGAATTTGTTTTTAAGTCTGAAAATAATACTTTAAATGTGTATTTGGATAATAAAATAATATTTGAGTATGAAAATGATTTTAATATTGAAGATTTTGAAGGCATATGTATTGACTACTATAGAAAAAATTGTAATAAAAAATGTAAACGTGCACTGCTTGTTCAAGCAGGATATGATGAGTGTCCAATTCCGGAAGATGTATTTTATAAGGTAATTCGTGTAGATACGCGACCAACTACAGGTGGAGGGTTGCCTGATTTTTGGGCAGCGGCTTTATGTGAATTAATAACCATCATGAAAGAAAATTCTATTGTTTCAGATATATTAATTTATGGTAAGATATATGATACTCAAAAAATTATAGAATTGTTTGACTCTATTGCTGAGTGGGAAGGGCACGATAAGTATAACTTTAAATATATCTCACAAAAAACGTTTAAGTCTATTGAAGATATTAGGGAATTTAAGGATAAGTTTCAAGGAAGAATTTTCAAGTGTAATGACATTGAAGAACTTTATAAAAAAGTTTATCAAATTTATCATTATGATATATCTGAGCAGATAGATGACAATATAATAGAAAGTAAAAATAAAAGAAGAATACTAGAACGTTATTTGTCATATGGAGACATTGTGTTAGATATATGTGATGGATGTCGTGTGAAAACGATAGCGGATGCATATCCGATAGTGCTAGAAATTCTTAGGCAACAGAAGAAACAGGTACAATAAAGATCAAGCTGGGAGGGAGTTGCTTGAATTAATAGATTTTAAAATTGTTTTATCCACTCCTAACAGTAGTGATTTACCAGACTATTATATAAATGATGAACAACTTTTGGATGAATACTATAATAAGACATTTGGGCAGGAGGATTCACTATTTAGAAAAAAACTGACAAAGGACGGACAGATAGAAGCATTAGTTAAGCATGTTGTACAAGCTTTAAAAGGGGGGAAAAATTTTGCAACTCGGAGAGCTGTTTTAGTTGTTCCCAATGTGGTTGAAGATGAAGATAATTACCTACCATTGAGTTTGATTTCAGTTTGGTTAGCCCCTAGGTTTGTCAAGAATCAAGTGGTCATTGATTATAGTTATAGTTGGCGAACAGTTGAAGCGGTAGTTGGATTACCGTTAAGCATGTATGCATCTGTTAAGTTTGCAGAAGAAATTACAGATATGATAAAAGAAAAAGTTATACCATGCGAATATAGTATCGGCATGGGGGCGGTATCATATGTTGCACACAGTTTACACATGTTTCTAGAAATTGAGAGTATGGATATTGTAAGAGGAATAATTAATGATGCATCAATTTAGAAAGAAAATGATAGTTATCTCAATTATAAATCATATATTAATTGAGGATTTGGTGTTTTTGGAGAAATACAGACACATATATATATATAGTACAATTGTTCCGAATAAAATTAAAATGCAAATTGGTAGGAGGCATTTTATTGAATATTTAGATTCTTTTTTGATTGTGTTGCCAGAGGATTATGCATCCCAATCAGTAATATGGGAAGATTTTTATACATATTATGGGGATTTATATGAAAATATGATAGATATAAATAACAATATAACATGTATTAAAAAATTATATTCATATATTCAACAAAATATTAGCATGACAAGTATGACAAAAATTCTTGATTATGGCTGTGGCAGTGGTTTGTCAATTAATATTAAGTCAAATTGTAACATGATTGGATATGAACCAAATGATAAAATGAGGAGACAGGCAGTTGAAAAAGGAATGGTGGTTCTTGATAGTGAGCAACTATATTCATTATCAAATGATTATATAGATGCCGTATTTTCTAGTCATGTTTTTCATATGGGAATAAAAGATAATGATATTAAAATATTAAATAAAATAATTCGACATGATGGAATTATTGTAGCGAATTTTTATAAGAATATAAATTGTTTGGTGGTTAACAACGCTTTTATTCGAAATGGGTTTTGTGTAAAAAAGATAATTGGATTTGACGAGAGGTTTGGGTCTGTATATGAGTATCGAAAAAAGAGATGATTCTTGTTTTTGGCTATTTGAAAATTTTGTTACACGTCTAAAAATTGATTTAAAGAAAGAATTTAATGAAAAATTATTAGATAAACTTATAGATAAGTCATTAATAGTGACAATTAAAAGAGAAGATGAGGTATATGTATACAAGGATGACTTGGATATATGTAAAGAGATTATGCATTTGAATTTTAATCTAACAGAAATGGATTATAGGAATGTAGGATATAATGAAAGTTTTTTTGTTGAACGAATAAAAATTGAAAAAGAAACATTCTTTTGCTATAACATTCAAGGTTTACAAAAAACAGCACCTGTTTTTGTTAGAAATATTATATACATGTTTAAGGATAAATATAAAAAATGTGATTGAATGGAGTACGATGTTTTGGGTGTAACAATCGTCACCTACAATAAGTTTGTGCCTGCCTATATTGAGAATGCTATGTATAGAAAGTACCGATTAGAGCAAATTAAGTTATCAAATTTTGCCAATTCGAGTGTTTATATGGGATCAAAAAAAGTTTAGTGGGTTTTATAATTGAATCATTGTGGCCCCATGTTGAAGATGATAGTGTTATTTTGGATATAATGTGTGGCTCGGGGGCTGTTTCAAATGCATTGGCCCAGATATGTCATCTGATGCTCAATTTTTTTTGTAGATTATTGGCTAAAATACAAGGGGCTGGTTTTAATGAAAAGAAAGCCTTTGAAATATTAAATCAATTGTATAAATACTATACAGATAATTTAAGATTGTTGCAGGATGAATGTAAAAACCAGTTTGAGTATGAAAAAGAAGTGTTCCATATGGATATGAGTAATCCAGATTTAGTTTTTTGCAAATATAAGGAATATATTGAACGTGTTGATTTATATTCATCTACCGATATTACTTCTGAGGAAATAAAGAAAAAAATACAAATTAGGAAGGAAAATAATAAGCTATTTCCGTACCGTTTATTCACATATTATTTTTCAAATATTTATTTTGGGCTTGAGCAATGTATGCAGATTGATAATATAAGATATGCAATAGATACTATACAAGACGAAGAAGTTAAAAATTGGGTGTTAGGAGTTTTAGTTGTTACGGTAAGTGTAATTGCATCTAATCACGCTGGGCATTTTGCTCAACCTAAACGAGTAGATGAAAAGTCAATTTTAGAAGTGATTGAGAAGAGAAAAAATCTGCATGGTTGGAGTTTTCCAAAAGACTTCTTGCTGTTGCTGCAGAAAGTGAACGATACTCATATAATATTAATATTATTGATGGAGCATGGGAGAATGCACTAAATCAGGTGGCTAAATTTTGTTCCTCAAATTTGATAGTATATTTAGATGCACCATATAAAAGAGATGAATATAGTCGTTATTATCATGTTCTAGAAACAATTGCATTATATGATTATCCTGCATCAGAAAGGAAAGGAAGACTTAGAACCAAAAATAATGGAGAAAGATTTAAAACAGAGTTTTTTTCTAAAAACATACAAGTAGTTGAAATTAACTTAAAACATACAATCGTTACAATAATACAAAAAAGTAAAGCGTGTGTTTGGAGTTATTCTGATAATGGAGTGGCATCTATTCCCAATGTGGTTAATATGGTGTTGAAAGAAGTGCCTTGCAAGGTGTATTTTTATAGTATTCCGCATAAGCATAATTCACAAAGAAAAAAGGAAAAGACGTATAAAGCTTTTTTGAATGTAATGGAGTATTGTATTGTTTTTGTAAAAGAATTATAATAATATTGAGAGATAGTATTTTTATTTAGATATGTTAGCAATAGAATATTTATATAAAGTTTTATGTTGAGTTCAAGTAACGAGTGAGAGAATGGGGTGCGGACAAAAAAAGTTCCGAAGGGAGTCTTTTATGTATTCCAAAGAATAGAAGTCAATCACAAAAGAAGCATTTCATCAAATCTTACCTTTCTGAGTGTTCCTTCTGTGCGGATAATATTTGCATAACAGTTGGAAATCAGTATAAAAGGTCCACTGCATACAACAATGTTTAAATAAATTGTTGACAGGCTCAAGGTATCTGGATGTGATTTTATTAATAGCAGAATAGGGTTCATAAAAGCAAGGAATAATGTGGACATGGCTATTTCGATGATGATACAGATTCCATACAGATAGTGCAGATTTTTTTAGCGTAGTCGTTATTTCCCTTACCCAATACACAGGAAATAACTGATGTGCCGCCGATTCAAAAAATTGTACCTGCTGACATAAATATTAAAAATATCGGGGGGCAAGGGAGATTGCTGCGACTTGTAAAGCATCATTTGTCTGTCTGATAAAAAGTATTAGCTAAATTATAAACTAATAAAATAAGTGTAACTGCCATCGCTTGTAGGGCATTTTTGAATACTGCCTGTGAAACGGGGGCTTTAATTAATATTTCCATTGCTTTTGAGGTCTCCGTGGTTATTCATTTTTGCAGACAATTACATGAGATTGAAAGCCAGACTTTATAGGTCTTTTAGTTTGAGGTTTACTTTTCCTAATAAGGGTTAAGCATCACTTTCTCCTCTGCGGAAAGATTTTCTAAAATAAGTGTTTCCGTATGTGCAATATCCTATCCTGCTCTGCCTTATTACAGTATGTTTCTCCAAGAGCAGTAATTTCAACATATTTTATTCGTTTATCGTCTGTATGTCTCGCAACAATGACAAGGTTTTTTGTTGCAGACGGGAAATCAAATCGGCAGTTGTGGATTGTGCTAATAACATATGCTTTTCTAGATCCTTAAAGGTAAGTTTTTTGAAGGGCGTGTCTGATAGTTCTAAAATACTATAGTCTCTTTTGGTTTAATAATCCTGCCTCCACCTATAAAAAGAATAGCATAATATTCTGGAAAATCAATTACAAGCAATTGATTTTCTTTAAGAAAATTTTGAATCAATTTGTAACAGTTTAAATAAAGTTGATTTATGTTATGATTATTTAATGCTAGAAAGAAATAGTGTTTTTAAAAAGTGAATGAAAAAGATAAAATAATTTGATATAATATTTACAGAATACAGAAAAATAACCTTTAAACCCCACCCCCAAGGATCACTATGATACAAACAATTCTAAACAACATAACAATCATAATACTAACCCTCCTAAGCCTGTTCACCAGCCAATTTTCAACACTATTTATAGTGGCAGCAGGCTTACTTATGGTACTCACAACCTATGAATCCTTTAATGAGGGTAAGAGTAGGGTTTTATTTGCGTTGGAATTGCTTCTGATGACCTTTTTTGCTATACTATCTGGTGGATTTGCAGGCTTCATTGTATTCTTTCTTCTTAAGGCAGTCAGGGAATATATCCGAATCATCATGGGAGTATGTTTGTTTTTGCTTACAGCATTGCTGATTTATAACAATATGTCCTTGGCAATGTGCATAGTGAAGACGTTGCTTTTAGTAGTTTCATTCTTCTGTTTGATGCTGATTCATTATCTGATGGAACGGCTCGAAAAAAGAAAAATACAGGAAAACCAAAAGCTTACCGCTTCCAATGTGAGTGAGCTGCACGAGAAGAGATTAAATGAACAGCTTGTGATGCAAAGCTTTCTGGCAGAGAAAAATGCAAGACTTTTAGAGAGAGAAAATATCAGTAGAAATATCCATAATAGTGTGGGACATTCGATAACGGCGGCTATCATGACCTTGGATGCGGCAGATGTGCTCTATGATGTGAGTCCCGAAGACGCAAGAAAGAGGATGAACGATGCCAATACCCGTATTCGTGGAAGCTTGGAATCCATCAGAAGGGCGGTTCGTGTGTTAGATGAAGGTAGTGCCGGGATAGCAGTCGATGATTTAAAGTGCGAGATGGAAGAGATTATCCATGAATTTGTAATGGATACCAATATTCGTGTGGATTACAATTTTAACCAGCTTATGGATGAGATGACAATACCAAACGACCATGCGGTATTTCTTACAGGAGCATTGCAGGAGATGTTGACAAATGGCGTGAAGCATGGGAATGCGGATGAGTTTGTAGTGATTCTGCTAGGAGATAGTGCTCATATAAAGTTAGAAGTATCGGATAACGGACAGAGTGATTTTGACTCGCTAAATGAGAAGAGAAGAATTGAAAATGGGTTTGGCATTAAGAAGATGATTTCTTATGTAGAGAAATGCGGTGGCAAGGCAGCGTTTGTGAATGAGAATGGATTTAAGGGAATGGTAGAGCTGCCGGTATATTATAGTACATCATAAACTAAGTATCTTGAAGTTTGACTTGTCTAAACTTTCATCTGCTGTGTTGCATTTTCTAGCCGTAGCCACCGCTACGCCGTCGAAAATTCGCCTTGCAGAGTGAAAGTTTATCCTTCGCCAAACTATCAAGAACTTAATTTATGATGTACTAGGAATAAGGAGAGAATATGTATAAGGTATTGCTGGTAGATGACGAGAACCTTCTGTTGGATAGTTTGGAGATTATATTGTCTTTGAATGGCATGGAGATAATTGGTAAGGCAAATGACGGAAATGCTGCCATAAAGCTACTGGAGAGCATGAAGGAAGCTTGCGACATAGCCCTTGTGGACCTCAATATGAAGGGGATGGGTGGTATAGAGCTTATCAAGGTAATGAAAGAACGGTATCCGAAGATTAAGATTCTCGTACTGACTACATTTTATGATGACAGGAATATTACAGAGGCAATTGCAGGTGGAGCAGATGGATATCTTCTTAAGGATAGTGGCAAGGATGTTATCTTAGGAGCGGTAACGCAGATTATGGGTGGCACTACGGTGTTAGACCAGAAGGTTATGGCACAGCTTACAACACTTATGAACAATAATTTGCGTGAAAATGCAAATACTGGTACACATCATACTGCCCATGAATTTTCTGGTGATATGACAGAAAGGGAAAAGGAGATATGCTCGCTTATGGTAGAGGGGCTTACGAACAAACAGATTGCAGAGCGGTTATATATTTCAGAGGGAACCGTAAAAAATTATATTTCTAATATATATGATAAAACAGGGATTCACGATAGAGTGAAGCTGATTGTGGAGTTGAAAAAATAATCCGTGGCATCCGTCAGAGTCAAAATACCTTTTGACCTTGGCATCAAAAAAAGTGGCTGTGGTCATATACATAATATGACCGCAGTCACTTTTTTAGTTAGGGAAAAAGATATATAATACAGTACACTAGTATAATAAATGGGCAATTGCTTATGTATGGACAAGGAGAACAGGATGAAAAGTAAACTATCCGCATTAAAATTTGTGAGAAATAATAAAAAACAGGTATGGGTTATGATTGTCGCACTATCGTTAACCTTTATGACAATGTATATTGTTAATTTTTTATTTCTGACGACGAAGGAGAGCTTTAAAGCACTCTTTCTGGAACAGCCGAAAAGGGTGGCGTATTTAGATATTACACCCGCTACCATGGGGGTGGAGAAGGATAATTATACTTCGGATGATGAATATAGTGTGGCAATTGATAAGGCAAGAGATAACATGATTGCTGACATAAAGAAGCATGAAGGAATTCGTGATGCAGTGCTTACGCAGACGATATATGCCAGTTATCAAGGCATTATTGGTCAGGTGGGATACGATTTCCCATTGCTTTCCAAGGAACAGATTCCGGAATTTTTAAATCACATGGGAGCAAAACTGATAGAAGGCAGAATGCCAGAAGGGGATGGAGAGATTCTTGTAGATGAGAAGGTTTTAAAAAATAAGAAAATGGAGGTGGGTGGATATTTCAATGAATCAAGTTATGGTCATACGTTCAAGGTCGTAGGTGTGCTTGCGTCAGATTATATGACCTGTGTTGGAACGCCTATGGGGTATACCAACTCTGGCTGGTACATCGTTGTTTTATGCGACGAGGCCAATGCAGACATGACAAAGGTGTTAAAGGATATTGGGATTACGCCTACGGAATATGATACAATGTATGACTGTGTAGATTGGGCTGATATGTATGAGGAATTGGTTACCAAGCAGCTTGACGCTGCTTTGCTTGCCATTCTTATAGTAGTGGTTATATTTCTGGCAATATCTATTCTTGTAGCTTATGTATCATTTATGCGAAGCAGGGTAAATGAGTATTGTCTTTATACATCCATTGGCTTTGGCAGAAAGGATGTATACGGAATGATTATGCGGGAAATCGTTCTTATTTTTGGAATCAGCATCATTCTTGGAGGAATAGTGACGGTCATCATCATGATTTATCTTGGCAGTTTTGTTTTGGAGCCAATGGGTCTTATATATAAATATTTTTATCCGGAGCATCTGCTTAGGATATTGGCGGCCTTTGTTGCCATTGTAGGAGCTTTGCAGATACCGATATCAGTAACCATCAACAATATTAAAACGATAGATATGATTGAAGAATAGGAGAACAGAATGTTTGAAATAAAAAATGTAAGTATGATATATGACATGAATTCTGATGAGAAAATGTATGCTTTAAATGGGTTTGATTTGACATTGCCAGATACGGGACTGGTAGGTGTTATCGGTCCTTCGGGTAGTGGCAAGAGTACGCTGATGTACTGTATGTCTACTCTTAAGACGCCTACGGAGGGAAGTATTCTCTATAATGGTCAGGATATTACAACACTTCCTAACAAAAATAGGGAAATGCTTAGGAGAAATGAGTTTGGCTTTGTATTTCAGAAGCATTATCTGGTTCCCTATATGACCGCCATGGATAATGTGATTGTTGCAGGAACCAATAATGATAAGGAGTTAATGGATAAGGCGACACAATACCTTTTGGCATTAGGACTGAAGGAGAAGGAGTTTTATAAGCGGCCATCCAAGCTTTCGGGAGGGCAGTGTCAGCGGGTTGCAATTGCCAGAGCAATGATAAATAATCCGAAGGTCATTTTTGCGGATGAGCCTACGGCATCACTGGACCATGAAAATGCCTTTAATGTAATGAAGATTTTGAAGAAATATTCCAAAGATAGATTGGTTATTGTGGTAACACATGACAGGTCTATTCTTACGGACGTAGATATTACCGTGGAAATGTGGGATGGAAAGCTAAGTAACGCAATTAGAAAGGAAGAAAGATGAAGAATAGTAAACCATTTTCGGCATTTTATTATATGAAGGAGAATAGGGGGAGGGCGATACTTTGCATCTTTATGATGTTTTTAGCAACCCTGATGTTTCTTGCAGGCAATTATATTCACTCCGAGCTGTATACCTTTAAAAAGGAAATGGAATATTCGGATAAGCTGGTAGTGGTGGGGTTGCAAAGTACGGATGAAGAGTTTAAGGATTTTGCTGATTTTACAAAGGCGGTAGAGGAGGATGATAAACTTAAAATGGTTAAGTCCTCTGCCTTGGGATTTTCCGGTATGCAGCATGGAACCGTACTGGATCTTGAGATGGGTGGATGGGCTTATGTATTTAACTCTGTTTCGGATATGCAAAAGGTATTTGACCATCTGGGCATAGAAGGTGATTTTTCAAAGTGTAAGCATAGAAGTATGATTATCAGTCAGGATTTTGCTAAGGATAAGGGAATGAAGCTGGGGGATATGGTTGACCATAGCTTTGATAAAAGTCTGGATGGTGAATATACGGTGGATGCAATCATAGATGACGGCAGCTATTGTACATTTTATGTTTATGAGGATGATGATAGTCTGGGGCGGCTTTATATTTACAGTGATGCCATGGAAGGCGATGAATTATATCATTATGTAAAAAAACTGGCAGGGGATAGAAAGGTTCAGGTTCAAGAATCTGAGAGAAGTACTATTTTGCCGCAATTTTATGTATTTTACGTTCTTTTTTATCTCATTGATATACTGATTGCAATTGTTCTGGCAGTTACGATTAATTCTGTTGTTACAGGGCAATATCTGAAAAGAACCTATGAATTTGGCATATATAAAGCTCTTGGGAGAAGCAGGAAAGAAATAAAATTAAAGGTAGCGGCAGAAGTGTTATCTATGAATCTCTTTGCCTGTCTTATGGGGTTTGCGGCTGTTTTTCTGTTTACCTATCTGATAAATGAGCTGGTATATAAGCCCAAAGGACTGTATTTATTATATGGGTCGAAGATAGGATTGGTTGGATTTATTCTATGCGATATCCTGATTATACTTCCGTTGATATTGTCGAAAGGAAGACTGATGAGCAAGGCGGATGTTACGGAATTTTAAGGGGAATGGCATATCCCATATATGAACATAGGAATCGTGATACTATTTATTTGTAATTTATTCTATCAATGTATGCCTAATGTGAAAAACAGACCTTGTAATGTGTGAAAAACTGCATTACAGGGTCTGTTTTTGCTGGTTGGAGTAAAGAAGCTAAGCCTTGAAAAATCAAGCTTGTCAAGTATATTGTTCCATATTATAATTAATAAAGGAAAATGAGAAGAAGGAATAACACAAAATTGATACCAATCTGTAAAAAGCAGAAAGATACTTTGAAACAGTATAAGAGGAGGATTATTTTATGGCATTTTTATTAATGAGTATAGGTGGAGTGATAATGATGGTAGCTTTGCTTGCAGGTATATTTTTTATTGTATACTTGTTTGCTCATGCACATCTGCTTTTTCCATTTCGAAAAGGTTATCAGGAAGGCGAAGCCGAGATAGTCGGGTTTACTTATATTGGCTCCAGTGACGATAGTTCCCTGACAGGACCTACTCGTAATCCGGTATTGAAGTATTATAATGCTTATCAACAAAAAACAATTGAGCAGGAGGTCTGGAATTCAGGAATTCTCAGTCCAGATGGCGAATATGTACTCCAGAGAGAAAAACAGCGGGTAGCAGAGGCTGGGACAAAGGTGGCAGTACAATATACAAAAAAGGCGGTAAGAGTGGCGGATGAGCGTTTTGTATCACGCAAAAAATATGACCTGATGCGTTATATGACACCAATACTTATTTGTCTTTTGTGTGTGATGGTTGGTGGAGTGATGTTGATAAGTGCGATATTGATATGACAGGTGTTTATTTTAGAATAAAGCGTAAGGAATCCTGCTACTTTTTGTTGAGTAAAATTTTTAGAATGTCTTAATTTTACTACAAAAATGAGTAGGATTTCTTTTTTTAAATATTTTTATATCATGCAGAAACATCCTGGTTAATTAAATAATCGAGCCGAAACAACGGAAAAATAAGGATTGCAACCTTGGGTTGCACGAATGGGAATCCAAATTGCTGGAAATAAAAGGCTGTTTTTGTTACTCTGTAACAGATAGATTTTAGAAGATTGGAAAGGGAATAGTGAGATGGCAAAAGAAATGGAATGGAATGGATTAATGGGAGGACGTTTGCAAAAACTCCGTAATCAGAGCAATTTAACACAGGAGGAACTGGCAGAACGCTTAGATGTCAGCCGGCAGTCAGTTTCAAAATGGGAATTGAACAAGACGCTTCCCGATGTGGATAAGCTGATTCAGTTGTCTGAAATTTATCAGGTAAGTATTGATTATTTAATAAAAGGTAAGGAGGTTGAAGAAGAAGGAAAAAAGGAGGAGGAAGAGGGAGTAATAGAGCTTGTGGGGAAGGACGATGCTATTGATGAAACAGGAGGCACGGTGAAAGAGGGGAGAGAAACAGGAGAAACAGTGAAAGAGGAGGATATCAGTGGCACAGAGAAAAAGGACAAACATACCGGCAAAGAGGATATGGATGTTATAGCGAAACGGGGTATCTTACTGGTATGCATATTAATAAGTGGTTTTCTGTGTCTTTGTTCGATTGTCTTTGCTGCCAGATTGTTGTTGAATAATGCATTTGAACAGAAGAATGCTCCGGATAGCATTGTTCATGTTAGCAGGATTTATGAACAATATACGAAGGCAGAAGTTGAAAATGATGATTTTAAAAACGAAATCATCTGGCTGGATGTTCCGGGCATCCGGGAGGGAGATTATGTATTCTGTTATATGGATGGTAAAAGTCCTTCCTATGATTACTATTCTAAAACATTGATTCTTCCGCTGATATCCGGGATTGTGTTTTTAATTTTCTTCATTGTTTTTATTATGGAATGGCAGATGCATCGTGTGAATAAGAGAAGTAGGAAATAACTGGCTTACAGAAAGGAGGAAAACAGGCTGATGGAGGAAAAAGGAATGAGTAAAGGAACAAAACTAATACTTGGTATTTTGATTATACTGGTTATAATTTTGATTGCTTTAGTGGGAATGTTACTGCTTGGAAAGGGGAGTGAAAAGCAGGGAGGAAGCGGCAATTCGGGACCCTTTGTCGTTGATGAAGGTAAGAAGGCTAATACAGAGGAGAGTACTGAGGATATTTTTGACAAAGAGCTGGAGAAAGAAAATGTAAAGACTGGAAATGGCATTACAATGGTTATAGATGGTTTTCAATTTCATGTGCCAGCAGATTATAGCTGTTTTTATGCTGAGGGTGTGGGACCTGTTGTATATCTGGATGATGTCTTTCAGATGAAGCTTGGAGTGCGGGAGCATTCATATGAGGAGTCTATGAAAGACCCGGAGGCACTGATGTCAAAGACGATTGAAGCGGGTGGAAAGATTTTGCAGACCATTAAGGAGACTGAGCTTGGCGGCAAAAAGTATGCATATTTTCTCATGGAGCTGTCAGGAGATAAATGTTTCGTAGGATATACTCAGGCACCAGATAAGGATAAACGGTTTGGGGGGCAGATTGCGATACAGTCGGACAGTTTGACCGATGAAGATTTGTTACATATATTTGCGGATGTCACATCAACAGCAAAGGTTACAGACGAGCCGGATTCGACCCTGGATGATATAGTAAATCAGTCAGCCCATCTGGATTCTTCTGACATGGGAGAAAAAAAGGAGGAGAGCACAGTAAGCCTGGCAGGGGAAAGCATTACTTTTTTAGTTCCGGATGGCTTTTATTCCCAAGGGGAATATAACTGGGAAGGCTCTGTTTCGGAAAGCTTTGCATCAGAAGGATATGCCATTAATGTTGATTGCAGCCTAAATGCCACGGATGCATTTGTAGAAAATGCAATGACTTATATCCAAAATGAGCGGGATATGACTTTTGACTCTATAAAGGATCAAGTGAAAATACAGACGATGGATATAGGGGGGAACACCTGCTACTATATTGTACAACACTATAATTTTGAGGGACATGATTATCAACGGATTTATGCGGCTTGTGATGTAGGAGAAAAAGCCTATTATAGTGTGCGGGCAAGTGTGATTGATGAAGAGGTTGAGCTGTCTATGGAGAAAATTAGGGATTTCTTTGTTTTCCGGAAATAACGCAGTTTTATAAATAAGTATGGGGATGGGTATAAATTCATATAGATTGTAAACGAAAAATTGTTGAAGGATGTAATATGGTAGAGAAACGAGGCGTAGCTAAGAGTGTAAAGTGGTGTTGTGCATGTGTTATTATCTTTTGCCTGCTGGCAGTTGTCATAATGTTCCTTTTTGTAAAACCAGATTACAAGACCTCACAGGGAAATTTAACGACCGAGAAACCTTGGAGCAGGGCCTCTCTGCGGGAGGGCATGGCAACCGTTATCGAATATAATAAACAGTACAATGCATATGTTTCTTCAGAAGAACAGGCGAGACAGGCAATAAGGGAATATGGAATAAGGCAGAGAAGGAGATATTCTAATCCCCCTGTTGAAGAAATTGAATTGCAGATGGAGAAGGATTTTGGTATACTGGCAGTGAATCTTGGGGAAATAGAAGCGGAAACGGCTATCGATATTCAGAAGGCATTTTCTTATATGTATGGAGCATTTCCGCAGTTAAACGGAACAATCACAAATTTGTCATTAGGTAATTTTGAGAATTCTAAGGCAGGAAATATTGCCGTTACACAAAACACAGAATTTATTATTAATGAAGAATTTGGACAATACCCCTTCGTAGTAAAATATGAAATTATATTAAATGCAGCAAAGTTTAAAAACCGCAAAAAACTGCTAAGGGATTGTGAACGTCAGGTAGAAACCGGTTACTGGCCTAAAGGCTCGGATATCACTTCGATTGTAGTGCATGAATTGGGACATCAGCTGTTAAATGTGATTGCTATGGAACAGTTTGGATTGGATACTTTTTATTACATTACAGAGGAGAATGAAGAGGCTTACAGCAGATATGTCACAGACCAGCTAAGCATGAATCAGAATGTGGCAAAATCCGTACTGGAAAAGGCTTATGGTATATGGAAGCAGAAATATCATCATACCGGAACAAAGGAAGATTTTCGCAGCAGTATTTCAGGATATGCCAGAGGGGAACAGGCAGATGGCGGGATTTCCTACACAGAGACCTTTGCAGAAGCGGTTGCAGATGTATATTTGAACAAGGAGACAGCCGCAGATGCCAGCAGAGCAATTGTGGATACCGTATATATTAATTGGGGGTTCAAAGGATAATGAGAAATATTTGGAAAAGGATAAAAAAAGATATCCTTCGTTTGAGTGAAAAAAATGCAAACGTATATACATTTTCTTATGTTTTTTGTTTTATTCTTATGCTGGCAGCGGGAGCAGGACTGCCTGATGTATTGAAATCGGTTTTGTATCCTGTGTTTTTTGAGAAGAAGGAAACGCAGGGAATTATTACGAGGATTATTAAAGATGAAGTACCGGTGGCATCCGGTAAACCAAGAAAAGCCGTGCTGCCGGTTTGCTATTTTGAGGTTGACGGATTTCAGATTCTGGTTACTTCAACTATTGAAAAAAAGTATCAGGAGGGTGAATGGTATCCTTATTATATATATGAGGCGGGCAGGGTTCAGATTGCAGAAAGAAAAAATTATACTTTGTTATATGGGGCTGCCGGCTGTGTTTTAGAAGTATTAATCTTTTTTGTGGGAGCAGGGTTTTGTTTGACAGAAACGAATAACCGCCAGTATCTAAAACAGTGTTCAAAGAATGCGGATAATACAGATATTTGGTTGAAGAAGCAGAAAGAACAGAAAAAGGGGATAGGGCATTGGGAGTCTATAATATATGTGATTGTTATGTTATTGATAATATTTTGGCTATCAAGAACAATTTATTATTTTATTTTGTTATTTTGATAGAATGTCGGAGATAAAAAGCGAAAAAAGTTTAAAATTTGCAGGGAGAAGAAATGAAAAAGTATGTATTATTATTGCCAAGTGCTATATGTACATGTATTTTAGGATTGGTTTTGCTATATAGTTTTTTGTCAAATAAAGATAGCGAAAATGAGAGCATTTATTCTATAGCAGGTATCATTTTTTTTATTACATTTATAAGCGGCATTGTCTGCAATCTTGTGACAGGAATTAAAGCTGTGAAGAATACATGGGATGTAAAGGAATTGCTTAGGGTAAATTTAATATTAAAGTATATTCAGCTGCCGGTAAATATCTGTTTTGTGGCGGGTGGTATAGGGATGATATTTATACTTTCAAACACATTTTGTGGAGCGGACGATTCCTATGGTGCAAAGTTTATTAGAATTTTTTTGGTGATTATGATATGTTTACTTGTTATAATGCTTTTTGGCATAATGGTTCATTCCGGTTCCATTGCGGTTGCCGGGGTAATAAGGGCGAAATCAGTTGGTGTGATTTCTAAAAGAGAAGCAGTGGTTTATGGATGTAGTTCTTTCATTGTATTTGTTGATATTGTTGTTGGACATATATTATATAAAAAGGTCAAAAACCAATACTTGAAAAATTGTCAGGAGGAAGCAGATGAATAATAATATTAATAATGACTTACAGCAGCCTGTCGTACAGATAGCGAATCAGAAAGGGGGATTCCATTATATCTATGCAATTTCTTTGGTTTATGTGTTATCCATTTATCTGGTTCCGGTGATTGCTTCTATTTTAGGTTCAATGGGAATAGAGACAGCATTTCATTTATTCTGGCTGCCCGTTATAATTGGAATTGTAATTTTAATTGCTTCTATAAAATGCTGCAAACCGGGAAATCGTATTGTGCTGTTAAACGCTGCGGTACTTATTAAATATTCTCTAATTCCGTTTTTTGTATTTATGGTGTGTCTGATAGTGGTGAGCGGTTTGTTTTCGTTTATTCCGGTTCCCTTTATGATATTTGTAGGACCAATATTTGTTTTGGTAGAGGTGGTTGTGGCTTGGTTTGTAGTGGCGTTGGGAGCACCGGTTAGCATTTCTTATCTGTGTGTATCGGCAAAGGAAAAGCTGCGTCCAAAGGGCATGGTAGTCCTGCATTCCCTGCTGCAGTATTTCTTTGTATTTGATGTGATAGATGTGATGATATTGACATTGAAAGAACACAAATGGAAAAAACTAACAATTACCATTATAATATTACTATCTATTTTTGCTGTTCTAATTATGCTTCTTCTGGTATTGGGAATTCATGGTTTTGCCAATTATATGCATGACATAATAGGTAGTTAATTGATAGTATTGTAGTACACCTGCTATTTATGGCGTCAATAGGAAAGGGAGAGAACACAGATATGGTAAAAATCGGTAAGAAGTACTTTATATTTAATACCATATTTATCATATTGCAGATTACTTTACTGATTTGTGCTCTTATAATGACCCTGTCACAGGGAAGAAATATGCGGGAGAGTATATTGGTCTATGTTATATTAGAGCAGCTATGTTTTGCGGAATGCTGCGGTATTATATTAGGAGGGCTCTCCTATATAAAAAAATGGAAGGATGTCATACTATGGCCTGAACTTGTGGGAATTGTAGTTTCATTTTTCCTTATGGTGTATTCCTGTTTTATGGAACTCCTTGTTTGGACAGAGGGAGTCCCCTTATCGAAGGCACTTTACGTGGAAATTCCGAGCGTTGGACTTTTAATCGTGAAAACAATAGTAGATGGTGTGCTGGCTAAAAGAAATAGCACATATATGCCATAAAGGCAGCATTATTATTTAGCAGGAAACGGAAAGGAAGGTAGTATCATGGTATTAATGGTGGTTGATGTGCAAAAAGGAATTACGGACGAAAGATTATATAACTTTCCAGTCTTTATAGATAATGTAAAGAAACTAATTAACGCTGCACGGAGTAATCATGTGGAAGTAATCTATGTGCAGCATGATGATGGTCCAGGGACAGGGTTTTCGATTGGTGATGAGGAGTTTGAAATCTATGAAGAAATTCGTCCGATGGGGCAGGAGAAAGTATATTATAAGACAACAAATAGTTGTTTTGGTAATGCTGACTTAACAGCCTATTTGCAGAATATGGGAGCAAAGACACTATTTATTATAGGGTTGCAGACTAACTTCTGTATTGATGCAACGGTAAAGTCTGCTTTTGAAAGAGGGTATGAGGTGGTTGTTCCTCTGGGAGCGAATTCGACGTTTGATAACGAGTATATGGATGGAGAGACAACATATAAGTACTACAATGAAATGATGTGGCCCCAAAGATTTGCTGCTTGTTTATCCGTTGATGAAACGATAGAGCGAATAAACAAGCAATCCTAACCCAATATATTAATAAGTATGAATTCTGGTGTGGCTGGAATCCGTTGATTTAACATTTTTCTTTCCAAATTTTCCAACAGCAACCACCTTTATGTAATAAGCATCTTTTCTAGTATTAATGGTTTTCTTATTCCATTTTTTAAAGGTATAGGAATTTTTGGAAGCGGATACGGTAGCAATCTTTTTAAATTTATTTGTAGAAAAATTCTTGGCTGCATAAACAATATATTTTTTCGCACCCTTTACCTTTTTCCATTTAATGACAGCCTTATTTTGACGAACCGTTGTTTTCGTAATCTTAGGCTGTGGGACAAGATTTATTGTGACAGGTTGTTTGCCATAATACTTGACCCCGTTGATTTCAATATAGGTCTTAAAAACAACATATCCCATCTTCCCCTTTAAGGAGTTGACCGTTACATATGGCCAGCTGGAGCTGCTTGTGCCGGAAGTGATTTTTTTCCCCTTGTAATTATAAACTGTTGCTTCAATATTTCCATATTTGATGTCTTCCCAACCGATTTCAGGGGCTGTGTCGGTATCAAAGGAATTGGTTACTCTCACCTTGGATAGCGGGGCGGGAAGCGTGTATGTCTGTACAGAAGTGGAAACGAGTGTTGAGGTCGATGTCTCGGTACCGCTTTTTAGTGGGGTAACCCGCAGCCTTGCTTCCTGGTTCTTGCCAAGGGTAACCGTTGCCGTTGTGCCAGTGACTATTGCAAGCTCCTGTTCCGGCTGGTCGGGTGCAATATGCCGTGAGATTTTGTAGCTGTCAGCACCGTCAAAGGGTAACCAGGTAAGTGTGACCGTGTCTTCTGTTGCAGCAGTCTGCTGTACACTTTCCGTAAAATAAAATACATCTGTGGCATGTACTGAAGTAGCGTGACAGCTTACATACACCAGACAAAACAATAAGAATAAATGGGTTACGGTTTTTTTCATAATAGTACTCCTCTCATAGGTAATGAATTATAGACAATTGCAAAACTATTAATTGCGAATACGATAGTCATGATACTATATAAATTCGTTTTGTTGTCTTTGCTTCGCAAAGTACAAAGGCACTCATTTATATAGTATCACGACTATCTTGTCTAACAACTACGAGTTTCACAATTGCTTAGTAATGAATTATCTGGTAATATTTTAACATGTTAATAGGGTATTGGTAAAGGATATAATTCTTTATTTTGTGGACTATAAAGACGTTAAGGTAGAAATAGTTGTTGTATGATTCATTTTTATGGAGTGTCTATTGTAATTATGGTATAATTGACCTAAGGAGGATATCCTTAAGTCGGATTAAACTAATTAATAAGGAGGCAGAATCATGGATTTGAATCAATTCAAGTGGACAAGAGAGCCTAAAGAATATCATGTGGCAAATAATAGAGTCGAAATACTTACGAAACCACACACCGATTTATGGCAGAGAACCTATTATCATTTTCAAAATGACAATGCTCCAGTGTTTCAAATGGAAACAGAGGAACAATATTTTAGCTTTGTTGTAAGGACGGAATTTAACGAAAGTCACCATCGTTTTGACCAATGTGGTATTGTAATGTACCTTGATAGTGAAAATTGGTTAAAGGGCTCTATTGAATATGAGAATGAGACATTTCAGCATCTGGGTAGTGTAGTGACTAATCAAGGCTATTCGGATTGGGCAACAACAGTTATTGATGCTTCTATAAAGTCTATGTGGTACCGTTTTAGCCGCCGGCAAGATGATTATTGTATAGAATGTTCGACAGATGGAGCACATTTTAACCAGATGCGGATTTGTCATATGAATAAAGGTGGAGGGAAGATACAGTTTGGAGTCTACGCTTGTTCTCCAGAGGAATCCTCTTTTAAGGCAATATTTACCAATATGGAACTAATGGAATGCCAATGGAAAGCACATGATGGTCAACAACCAGATTAAAACATGACACACAGATGTCGTATTTGATAGTGTATAATCATAACTACATAAAAAGGAGAGCCCATGAAAATTGACCGACAGATTGGAATTTTATCCGTATTGCTGCAAAAACATGTTGTGACAGCTCCGTATCTTGCAGAAAAATTTGAGGTTTCCAGAAGGACCATCAACAGGGATATTGAGGATTTGTGCAAGGCTGGAATTCCCATTGAAACAAAACAGGGAGTAAATGGTGGTATTTCGATTATGGAGCAGTATAAGATGGATAGGACCCTGTTTACCAATGCGGAAATGCAGGACATACTTGCAGGCTTACGAAGCTTGGATAGCGTAAATGGAACCAACCGCTATGGTAAGCTGATGGAGAAGCTGCTTATGGGTTCTTCGGATTTTATGGTTGGAGACCAGTCCGTACTGATTGATTTATCCTCATGGTATAAGGATTCCCTGTCTTTAAAAATCGAATTGATACGAAAGGCGATTGACGACTGCCGGGAGCTTACATTTCTTTATTATGCACCGAAAGGGGAGAGCGAGCGGAGAATTGAGCCCTATTATCTGATTTTTCGCTGGTCGAGCTGGTATGTATGGGGCTGGTGTGAGAAAAGGAGAGATTTCCGGTTATTTAAGCTTAACCGGATGGACAGGCTTTGCTTATCGGAAAACACCTATGTGAAACGAGTGGTTCCCATGCCGGATTTGAGTAATGAACATATTTTCCCCGGTGGCATCCGGGTGAAGGCATTGTTCGATGCAGGCTGTAAATGGCGGCTTGTTGAGGAGTTTGGTGCGGATAGCTTTGAGGAGCAGGAGGATGGACATCTGCTTTTTCAGGCAGACTATACGGACAAGGAGAATCTGATTACATGGCTGCTTACTTTTCGGGAACGGGTAAAGGTTCTGGAACCAAAGCATATAAGGGATGAGATAGTGGCAATTATTAGAAGAATGGAGGAAATATATATGGCATCTAATCCGGATTTTGTAAAATACGTTGCGGACCAGCTGTCTGATGCTGGGACAATTACTTATCGAAAAATGTTTGGGGAGTATGGAATGTATCTTGATGGGAAAATATTTGCACTTATCTGCAATAGCCAGCTCTTTATTAAAATTACAGAAGCAGGAAAACAGCTTGCACCAGAGCTTGAAATGGCACCGCCCTACGATGGGGCAAAGGATTATTTTTTGTTTGAGGATGTTGATAACAGAGAATTCTTAACAGAATTTGTGACAGCCACATGGAAGGAGCTTCCTATGCCGAAGCCTAAGAAACCGAAGAAGAAAAAGGAAGGGGAGAAAAAGGATGGCATTTGATTACAAAAAGGAATATAAGGAATTTTATCTGCCGCCGAAGAAACCGGGCATCGTGACGGTGCCACCCATGAATTATATTGCGGTTCGGGGGAAGGGGAATCCGAATATCGAGGGTGGTGAGTACAAGCAGTCCATTGGATTGCTTTATGCAATTGCCTTCACAATTAAGATGAGTAAAAAGGGAAATCATCAGATGGAGGGATACTTTGATTATGTAGTTCCGCCACTGGAAGGCTTTTGGTGGCAGTATAATAGCAAAGTAATTGATTATACCCGCAAGGAGGATTTTCATTTTATCTCTATCATCCGGTTGCCGGATTTTGTGACCAGAGAGGAGTTTGATTGGGCGGTAGAAGAGGCGGCAAGAAAGAAGAAGCAGGACTTTTCCAAGGTGGAGTTCCTTACCTATGATGAGGGCTTATGTGTGCAATGTATGCATATTGGTTCCTATGATGATGAACCGGAAACGGTTGATAAGATGCATGCATTTATGAGGGAACAGGGGTATGAATTAGATATTACGGATAAACGGTTTCACCATGAGATTTATCTGAGTGATGCGAGAAGGGTAGCTTCTGAACGTTTGCGGACGGTTGTCCGGCATCCGGTTAAAGAGTCTGTAATGCACAACTAGAGTTCTTAGAATAATGTGTTCCATAAATGTCTAACCATTTTTAGGTAATTGTGAAACTAATATTTATGGGGCTTTGTCATGATTATCTGTAAATTTACGCCTTTGTACTTTGCGAAGCAAAGACAACGAAGTGAATTTACAGATAATCATGACGATAGTGCAGGGAGCATTTTATTTTACAATTATTTAACTAACCATTCTTAATAAAGGAGAGGAACGATATGGAATGCAGTATCAGAAAATGGGATATAAAAGATGCACAGGCTTTGGCTGCCTTGCTGAACAATAAAAATATTTTAAATAATTTACGGGATGGATTACCCTGCCCGTATACGACAAAGGACGCAGAGGAATATATAACAGCCATGCTTGCATCTGACGAAACGAAGACCTTTGCATTTGCGATAATTGTGGATGGACAGGTTGCTGGGAGTATTGGAGTGTTTCGATGTGAAAATATTCATTTTAGAACGGCTGAAATGGGATATTATATCGGTGAACCTTACTGGGGCAAGGGTATCGCAACCAGTGCAGTAAAACAGGTTTGCAGCTATATTTTTCAGCATACGGATATTATCAGAATATTTGCCGAGCCATTTGCTTACAATACGGCCTCCTGTCGTGTGCTTGAGAAGGCAGGCTTTCAGTTAGAAGGGGTTTTGCGGTGTAATGCAGTGAAGAATGGAAAGATATTGGATATGAAGATGTTTTCCAGGTTGAAAGAAGATGCTTTCGTGCAGGAGTGATAGGAGAAAAGGATGGAGCCAATAGAGATAAGAGTGGCATTGCTTCAAATAATGCCAGAGGGAACGTTAGAGGGGAATCTTAAAAAGGGGCTGGAATATTGCAGACAGGCTAAAAAACTTGGTGCAGACATTGCCCTGTTTCCAGAAATGTACAGCTGTGGTTATCAGATTCCAGAGGATGTTGGAGTGTTAAAGGCTATGGCAATTGGCAAGGATAGCACCTTTATAGCAGAGTATAGGAAGCTGGCGAAGGAGCTTGATATGGCAATTGGCATTACCTTTTTGGAACGCTTTGAGCCGCTTCCGAGAAATGCGGTATGTCTAATCGACCGCTTTGGGGATGAGGTGTATACCTATGCCAAGGTACATACTTGTGATTTTGGGGATGAGATACGGCTTACCAAAGGAGAGGAATTTCCTGTTGCAGAACTGAATACAGATAAGGGAAATGTTATGGTTGGCAGTATGATTTGTTATGACAGGGAATTTCCAGAGAGTGCAAGAATTCTTATGTTAAAGGGAGCGGAGATACTGCTTGTTCCCAATGCATGCCCTATGGAGATTAATCGTATTTCGCAGCTGCGGGGAAGGGCCTATGAGAATATGATAGGCATTGCTACAGTAAATTACCCGTGTATGCAGCCGGATTGCAACGGACATTCCACAGCATTTGATGGGATTGCATATCGGCCACAGGATGCGGGTTCGAGAGATACACTGATTATAGAAGCAGATGAATCAGAGGGGATTTTCATGGCGGATTTTCCGCTGAGCGAGATGCGGGAGTACCGTAAACGGGAGGTACATGGCAATGCTTACAGGCGCCCGGATAAATATGGCATGTTGCTGTCGGAGGATATTCAAGAACCATTTATAAGACGAGATAGGAGAAAATAATGGGGCAGTTATTTTTCAGCCTGCAACCTGGGAACTACTATTACAGGAGAGGTTTCTTGAAGAGAAAATGAGAGAAGTGAGGGACTTCATGATACGATTAGCAAAGATAACAGATTTAGAAATTGTTCTACAGATTACGAAAGATACCATTTCCGAGATCTATCCACATTATTATCCCCAGGGTGTAGTCGATTTTTTCCTAAAGCACCATAGCAGGGAACATGTTTTAGAGGATATAGAACAGGGCAGGGTGTGGCTGTTGGAGGTAGACGGTTATTTGGCAGGAACGGTAACAATCAAAGAAAATGCGGTAAACCGTCTTTTTGTATTGCCGAAGTATCAGTCCCGTGGATTGGGCAGTGAGCTTATGGACTTTGCAGAGACTAATATTGCAGAGCGATTTCACAGCGTACATATTGACTCGTCACTAGCAGCCAAGGAAATGTATTTGAAGCGTGGATACAGGGAGAAGAAAACCTGCCGGATTCAGGCGGATAATGGAGATGTTCTTGTGTATGATGAAATGGAGAAGGTTATTTGAACTATTTGATGTTTGACTTGTATTAGCTTCGGACGGCATAAAACCGGACGGTACTATAAATTTGTTCCGTTGTGCGGGGATAAGTATTTCTAGGATATTCCCATGTAGTAAGCAGTAATTGACGCAAACGACGCCGATTCGCCATCCATGGCTCAGCGGCGTCTTTTCGGGGCGTCCTGCCCCGAAATTGCTGTGGTTTATGGGAATATCAAGAAATACTAATCTCCTACCAAAGTCACAAATTTATAGTACCGTCCGGTTTTATGCCTCTTGAAGTCGCAGATAAGCTTTCTAAGTTCGTATCTCTAATAGTTCAAGTGGTTGGAAAGGATTATCTGGGATGGAGCGGTTGTAACTATGTCATTTCTATAATAACAGGGGGATAAATTCGTTTAACCCTCGTTTCCATTTAAAAAGTGATTTGTCAGTAATCTTCAGGGGCATGGAATGGGGGCACACTCTCAATTTGTGACTTTGGGAGAGAATTAGCATTTCTTGATATTCCCTCTGGCAATCAGCAATTTCGGGACTGGATGTCCCGAAAAGACGCACCTGAGTCATGGATGGCGAATGTGCGTCGGTTGCGGCAGCACATAATTCCTCATGGGAATATCCTAGAAATACTTATTCTCGTACAACGGAACAAATTGAGAGTGTGTCCCCATTCCATGCTATAAAAATCCCCCATACTGAAACAATTATATTAAGAAAACCAACGTTATAAATTGACAGTCTAAACCTAGTATGATAAAATAAAGGAAACCGAAAAATTAATTCTGGTTTCCTGTTTTTTTATAAAAAAGAGGGTCTGATAATGAGAGAAAAAATAATTGATACAGCAATTGCAGAATTTACAAAAAACGGTCTGAAATTCACCATGAATGACGTTGCTAAGAGCATGGGAATCAGTAAGAAGACAATTTACACGGTTTTTGAAAGCAAGCAGGCGGTTTTAATGGGAATCGCAGACAGATATTCGGAGGATTTTCTTAAGATGCAGGAGGAGATAGAGGCGGACGAAAGTCTTGATGTGGTTGGGAAGGTGGAGCAGCTTCTTTGTGCACTTCCCACGAAGTACCACAATATCGGTCTTAGCGGGATGCATGATTTAGCGGAAAAATATCCAAAGCCTTACAAGCGTTTGATGGAATCCGTGAATAGGGGCTGGAAGCTGGTAGAGGAGTATCTGAAGAAGGGGATGCAGGAGGATAAGATTGCACAGGTGTCCCTGCCTATTGTAATGGCTATGGTGGAAGGAACGGTAAGGAAATTTATGGATAGCCGGATTCTGGTTGAGAATGGATTGACCTACGAGGAAGGCAAAGAGGAAATGGTTAGAGTAATTATGAATGGAATCAGAAAGCGGGTGTGAGATGGGAGACATAAGAGTATTAGAAATTAAAGAGAGTGTCTTTGCTGATAACGATAAGCGTGCAGAGGAGCTTCGGGCAGAGCTTAAGGAGAAGGGCGTTTTTTTGTTAAATCTAATGTCCTCGCCCGGTTCGGGAAAGACGACAACGCTACTGAGAACCATTGAAGCGTTAAAGGATGAATTTAAGATTGGTGTCATGGAGGCGGATATTGATTCCGATGTGGATGCCAGAGTGATTGCAGAAAGCGGTGTCAAATCCATCCAGCTGCATACCGGAGGAATGTGCCATCTGGACGCAGAGATGACCCGGCAGGGAGTGGAAGGGCTTGAGGTCGGGGATGTGGAACTGGCAATTTTGGAGAATGTGGGCAATCTTGTATGTCCTGCGGAGTTTGATACGGGAGCGTCGAAAAATGCCATGATACTTTCTGTCCCAGAGGGACATGACAAACCGTTAAAGTATCCTTTGATGTTTCAAATCTGCGATGTAGTTCTGATAAATAAAATTGATGTATTGCCCTACTTTGATTTTGATATGGAGCTGGTGGAGCAATATGTTCATAAGAGAAATCCCGATGCCAGGGTGATTCCGATTTGTGCCAAAACAGGAGAAGGAATTGACGTCTGGGCACAGTGGTTACGCAATGAGATTGCCAACTGGAGAGGATAGTTGAGAAACTATGACTATCGTATCCGCAATTAATAATTTCGCAATTACCTAAATACACTAAAGTAAAGAAGGGAGGAAGCGCAATGGAGAAAGAGTTAGACAAGGAGTTGTATCCGGATTATGAATATCCGAAATTTTCACCGAATCCGGAGGAACCATTCCGGGAGCCGATTGCGAAGCTTGGGAAAATGATTACGGACAGAATCCCGCAAAAGCTGGGACTTGAAAAGATTACGAGAGAAGACCCGGAATACTGGGGGCTTGCAGGGGTCGTGACGGATGAAGAGGCAGAGCTTGCCTTAAAAATGGGTGTTCGTAAGCCGAAGACGCTGGCACAGATGGTAAAGCTTTCCGGTCTGGAGGAGGACAAATGTGAGGAATTGCTGGACGAGATGGCACGCAAAGGACTTCTGGAATACAACTGGGAAAATGAAGCCCACGAACTACAGTATGTGCTGCCGATGTATGTGCCCGGCTGTGCGGAATTTTTCAATATGAATGCCAGCATTCTGAAATCCAACCCGGAGATGGGTATTTTCTTTGAGCACATGTCACGGCTGCCACTGGAGAAGATTACGCCCTTTGTGCCAGAGGGAGGAGCCGGAATCGGAATGCATGTTATTCCGGTGGAAAAGGCAATTGAGATGGAGAATGAATCCATTGATTTGGAACATATTTCTTACTGGCTTGATAAGTATGAGGGTCAGTATGCTTCCAGTCCATGCTCCTGCAGGCGTTCCCGTCTGACCCATGACGAGGGCTGCGCAGATGACCCGGAGGGATGGTGCATTGCTGTTGGTGACATGGCAGATTATGTTGTGGAGACCCAGAAGGATGGACGCTATATCACTAAGGAAGAGGCACTGGATATATTTAAACAGGCAGAGGAGAATGGATTTGTCCATCAGATTACCAATATTGATGGAAAAAATAAGATTTTTGCAATCTGTAACTGCAATGTCAATGTATGTTATGCCCTGCGGACATCCCAGTTATTTAATACCCCCAACATGTCCCGTTCCGCATACATTGCCAATGTAGAGAAGGATAAGTGTGTTGCCTGTGGAAAGTGTGTGGAAAGCTGTCCGGCAGGAGCGGTAAAGCTGGGACAGAAGCTTTGCGATAAGGAGGGGTGCGACATTACCTATCCTAGAATTCCACTTCCAAAAGACCAGCCTTGGGGCGAACACATGTGGTCGCATAACTACAGGGATACGAACCGTATTAACTGCTATGATACAGGAACGGCACCATGTAAGACAGCCTGTCCGGCACATATTGCGGTACAGGGATATCTGCAATTGGCAAAGGAAGGACGCTATGAAGATGCATTGGCACTCATAAAAAAAGATAACCCCTTGCCGGCGGTTTGTGGGCATGTCTGTAACCGTCGCTGCGAGGATGCCTGTACGAGAGGAAGCGTTGACGAAGCGGTTGCCATTGATGAGGTAAAGCGGTTTGTGGCAGAGCGGGATTTAGATGCCAAGACAAGATACATTCCCAAGCCAACGATTCCATCTCTGCAGGGAGGCTTTAATGAGAAAATAGCGATAATTGGTTCCGGACCTGCGGGCTTATCATGTGCTTATTATCTTGCTTTAACCGGCTATAAACCAACTGTATTTGAAAAAAGTGATGAGCCGGGTGGAATGCTTCGCTATGGAATTCCGTCTTACAAGCTGGAAAAAGATTTGCTGGCGGCAGAGATTGCAGTTATCAAGGAGCTTGGGGTTACCTTCCAGTGTGGTGTTGAGGTCGGTAAGGATATTACGATTGAAGAGTTGAGAGAGCAGGGTTATAAAGGCTTTTATGTAGCAATTGGATGTCAGAAGGGCAGAAAACCGGGAATTCCGAACGAGAATGCTAATGGAGTATATACGGCAGTTGATTTCTTGCGGGAAGCAAGTGAGAAGGAAGCCTTTGAACTTTCATCAGATGTGGTCGTTGTCGGTGGTGGCAATGTGGCGATTGATGCGGCCAGAACAGCTACAAGATGTGGTGATGGCAAGGTTTTGATGTATTGTCTGGAGCAGAGAGAGGAAATGCCTGCCAGTGAGGAGGAGATTGCTGAGGCACAGGAGGAACAGGTTGAAATCAATTGTGGCTGGGGACCAAAGGAGGTTCTCAGTGAGGACGGTAAGGTAACCGGAGTTGTATTTAAGAAATGTGTTCGGGTATTGGATGAACAGGGACGCTTTGCGCCAGTTTATGATGAAGAGGAGACCATAACGGTTTCCTGTGGTGCTGTTATATTCTCTGTGGGTCAGGCAGTTGACTGGGGCAATATGCTGAATGGCTTGCATGTGGAGTGCAGACCGAACGGTGGTGCACTTGCCAACCGTTTAACCTATCAGACCTCGGAGCCGGATATTTTTGTCGGTGGTGATGTCTATACGGGACCGAAATTTGCCATTGATGCCATTGCTGCCGGAAGGGAAGGTGCCATTTCCCTGCACCGGTATGTGCATGAGCATTGCACACTAACTATTGGAAGAAACCGTCGGGATTTTGTTGAGCTTGACAAGGGGAATATTACGGTTCCTGAATATGATAAAGCCAAACGACAGAGCCCTAAAAAGGCGGATGCCAAAGAGCAGGCACAGACCTTTCGGGATTTGTCGCACTCTCTTACAGAGAAGCAGGTTCAGGCGGAGGCATCGAGATGTCTTTCTTGTGGAGCGTCTGTTGTAGACCCGAATAAATGTATTGGCTGTGGAGTTTGTACTACGAAATGTATGTTTGATGCCATCAAGCTTCACCGGGAGCTTCCGGGAGCATCTGTGATGCGTACATCGGAGGAGAAGCTCAAATACATTTTGCCGAATATGGCAAAGCAGTCCATTAAGCTGAAATTTAAGAGGAAAAAGAGTAGCAAGGAATAAAAGGGAATACGAATATGCACGAATTAGGTGTAACATTTCATATTATGGACCATCTTGAGAAGGTGGCAGCGGATAATGAGGTCACTAAGATTCACAGGGTAACGCTGGAGCTGGGCGAGGTTTCTACAGTGATTGAGCCATATTTACAAAGCTGTTGGAAATGGGCGGCAGCCAAGCGTCCGCTGTTTATGGATTCGGAACTTATTGTTGAAACACTTCCTGCGGTTACGTTTTGTGAAGGTTGTGAAAAAACCTATCCCACGGTGGAATACGGTAAAGTATGCCCCCATTGTGGCAGTGAGGAGACGTACCTCCTGCAGGGAAATGAGTTCAATATTAAGGAAATAGAGGTGGAGTAGGTAAAAAAGGAAAGGAGAGATTCGTATGTTTTTTCAAATTTATGGTGAGACAGCAGGATGGCAGCTATTAGGATGGCTTCTGGTATTTGCCGGACTGGTTGTGATGAACGAAATAGCACGTCGTTCTAAAGCAGGGGGAATCGCATGTTTCTTTGTACTTCCGGCAGTATTGACAGTATATTTTATTGCGATTTATGTCGGTGCAGCGATGGGAGCAGAATGGGCACTGAACAACGATACCTATGTACACATGAACAGCTGGTTCCATTATGCTAAGCTCTATGCTGCAACAGCAGGATGTATCGGCTTCATGATTTTAAAGTATCACTGGGGAAAGCTTGGCAAAGTAGAATGGTTTAAGGTATTTCCATTTGCCATTGTAGCGATTAACATTCTCATTGCTGTTGTTTCTGATTTTGAATCCGCAGTCCGGGCAGGTTCACTGGCAGGGGGCTGGTGGTTATCCTCCGAGGGTGTATGGCTGTACGGCGGCTGGTGGAATGTGTTAAATGGTCTGGCGGGTATTATTAATATCTTCTGTATGACTGGCTGGTGGGGAATCTATTCCTCCAAGAATAAGCAGGATATGCTGTGGCCGGATATGATATGGGTATATGTACTGGCGTATGATGTATGGAACTTCCAGTATACGTATCTCAATCTGCCTACCCATTCATGGTATTGTGGTCTTGCACTGTTACTTGCACCTACATTTGCAGCAGCACTTTGGAACAAGGGTGGCTGGATTCAGAACCGTGCCAATACACTGGCACTGTGGTGTATGTTTGCACAAGTATTTCCATTATTCCAGGATGCCAGCAGATTTACGACGGTAACCTCCGTATATGGAGAAGGCGGAATTGCAGCAGCCATGGGTCAAAACATGCCGACGGTGGCAGAGCCGACAGCACAGGGCTTGATTTCTGTAGCATCCATTATGGTTAATGTATTTGTCTTTGCTTATATTCTGAAGCGTGCGAAGGAGCAGAAGAAGAATCCTTGGAAGAATGAAATCTTTAAGGATACGAAGGACTTTAAGGAGGCTATGGCAAGAGCAAAATAGTAATAGATATAATGGATTTTCAGAATGTAGTGACAAGGGCAGGGTATTGATAGGGATACCAAGGATTTTTACAATGTGAAGAGTGAATCAGTTTATAAAGGCTTTCGGATTATTCCGGGAGCCTTTTTTGAACTAACGGATGCAAGTTTTGCAATTAGATAAAAATATTCTTTATGAGGGAAGCGAGCTGTGGTAAAATAAAAAAAATTAACATTTGGTTATGGGGGTGCGAATGGTTATGGCACTTGATAAAAATGAATTGGAATTTTCCATATTCTGTATTGAAAATATTGCATGTAAGCTTGGGAAAACGGGTGATGAAGTGTATCAGATGCTTGCAGAGGACAGTGATATTTTAGATGAATACATTATTACCAATTATGAAACACTGCACACACAGAGCAAAGAATATATTGTTGAAGATATTATTGCTTATATGAGAGAACAGGGAGTGACGGAATGATTGTATATCATGGTTCATCCATGCGGGTGGAATCACCAGACATTTACCATTCAAGGGATAATGTGGATTTTGGAAAGGGTTTTTATGTTACTGCTTATAAAGAACAAGCTGAAAAATGGGCAGCTAGATTTAAAAAACGTAATGGACATGGAGTAGTGTCAATATATGAATTTAATCTGGATGCCTGCAGGGAGACTTTTCAGATTATAGAATTTGATAAGTATAACAATGAATGGCTGGATTTTATTCTGGCTTGCAGAAATGCCAATGATAAGAGTACCTTTGACGTTGTTATCGGTGGTGTTGCGAATGATAAGGTGTTTAATACAATAGAGCTTTTTTTCGACGGATTGATTGAAAAGCAGGAAGCAATTAAAAGGTTACGATATATGAAACCCAATTCACAGATATGTATTCGGAATCAAGAGATGATGAAGAATTATCTTGTGTTTTTAAAAAGTGAGGAGATTTAAATGGAAGCTAATCCTATTTTATTACAAAAGAAGTATGTACGGATAGTTGAAAAATTTGCAGAGCAGACAGGAATAAATAATCGGGAGGCTATAGATTTTTTTTATCACTCTCTTACCTATCAGGAAGTAAGTGAGGGAATATCAGATATGCATTGCAGAAGTGATGAATATTTGGTGGAGGAATTGAAGCAGGAATATAACGTAGCTCACAATAAGAGTCACATATAATATTGATAAGCACAAACAACAAGGAGAAAAAACATGGCAATTGTAGGAATTGATTTAGGAACCACTAACAGCTTGATTGCTGTTTACCGGAACGGGAAAAGTGAGTTAATTCCCAATGAGTTTGGCGAATATCTCACCCCGAGTGTCGTACATATCAACAAGGACAAGGAAGTAATTGTGGGCAAATCAGCTAAAGAGCTTTTAATTGTTGACCCGGATAATACAGTAAGTGTATTTAAACGCTCCATGGGTCTTAAAAAAAGCTACAGCTTGCGCGGAGGGAAGTATCAGCCGGAGGAGTTATCTGCCTTTGTCATTAAAAAGCTCGTGGAGGATGCCAGACGAGAGTTGAAGGAGGATATAGAGGAGGTCATTATCTCGGTTCCTGCCTATTTTGATGACGTCCGCAGGAAAGCGACGAAGCGGGCAGGAGAGATTGCGGGTGTTAAGGTGGAACGGTTGATTAATGAGCCCTCGGCAGCAGCCTTGGCATGCCGCATGGAGGAGGAAGAGGAAGACTGTATCTATATGGTATTTGACTTTGGTGGTGGAACACTGGATGTATCCATTGTGGAATGCTTTGATAATGTCATTAGTGTAAATGCAGTGAGCGGAGATAATCATCTTGGTGGCAGCGATTTTGACGATGTGATTGCAAAGTATATCTGTAAGGAGTTAGGAAAGGAGTACAAAAAGTTGTCCAAGCAGGATCAGTCTATTGTGCTCCGCAAGGCAGAGCAGCTTAAAAAGAAGCTGTCTGTCGATAGGGAGGCAGAGATTTCTCTTGATTTGGATGCGGTGAAGGGGACTGTTTCCCTGACCCAGGAGAAGCTGGTGGAGATTTCTGCAAAGATATTCAGCCGGATGAAAAAGCCGATACGGCAGGTGCTGAATGATTGTGAGTTCCGCCTGGAGGATATTTCTAAGATTGTGCTGGTAGGTGGTTCCAGCAAGATGACAGTGGTGAGCATGTATCTTTATTATCTGCTTCAAAAGGATTTATTTACCTCAGGAGATTCCGATGAGACGGTTGCACTTGGGCTAGGCTATTATGCAGGTATGAAATCCAGAAATGAAGACATTAGAGATTTGGTTATGACGGATATCTGCCCATTTTCACTGGGGGTAGACACACACAATGAATCCGATATAGCCAACCCATATTTTTCCCCTATTATTTCCCGCAATTCTGTGCTGCCTATCAGTAAATGGGACTACTATACAACGGCACACAACAATCAGAGGGAAATTGAACTCAATATTTATCAAGGGGATGAATACTATGCGAAAAACAACATACATCTGGGGAAGATGTCTGTTAAGGTCAAACCACGCCCTGCAGGTGAGGAAAAGATAAAGGTACGGTTTACATACGATATCAACGGTATACTGGACGTGGATGTAGAGGTGGAATCCACCCGGATGACTTACCAGAAAACTATTGTCAACAAAGAGCTTGGATTGTCAGACAAGGAGCTTCAGAAACAGATGGAAAAGCTCACTGAATTGAAAAAAGACCCGAAATCCAAGGAGGAAAACCAGTATCTTATTACATTGGCGAATGCATTGTACCGGGAAACATCGGGAGATGTAAGAAATTATATTGCAGGTATTATTGATTATTTTGACCGGGTACTGTCAGAGGGGAACGAGGCAAAGATTGAGCATATCAGAAAACGGTTGATGGTGGTGCTTTCTAATATAGAAGCAGGGCTGTTTGATTTTTCCTTTGACGAGAGAGAGTACGAGGAAGAGGAATATGAGGAGGAGCGGATGTTTATTGATTCTCTGAGGGAGGAACTAGATACAGATGAGGAACAGCTATATATCCGTTCTTTGACAAAGGAGCCGGATGAGGAGGAAAAATAAGGACAGAAAGAAGCGGGATACATGAGTATTTGGAGCACATTAGGCATTGAGCCCACGAAAGATAAACGAAAGATAAAGCGGGCGTATGCGAAGATGGCAGCACGGTATCATCCGGAGGAGCAGCCTGAGAAATTTCAAGAGGTTTACAATGCTTATGAGCAGGCAGTCTCCTATGCCGAAGGGTATGCTGGTACAGAATTTCACTATGAGAAAGAATCCGAGCCGGAGGTTTCCCTTGAGAATCATACCACTGTACAGAAGTCGGAGCTTTCCCATGGGAATCATACCACAATACAGAAGTCAGAGATGATTGATTTTTATAAGCTTACTGCCGACAGCCCGGATAAGCCGGGGGAGCCGGAGCCCGTAAATGAGGATAGCATTGACTTTGATGGGAAAATTCCCCGAACACCAAGGCAGAGGATTGTAATAGAGGATAATAAGGAGAAAGCTCAGATTGATTTTGAGGGGAAGATTCCTAAAGCACCAAGGCAGGGATGGAACCCTATGGAAGCTGATGAGGAAGCTCAAATTGATTTTGAACAACTGGTCCCGGACAGTGGTAGAAAGCTTATGCTAAAGCCAACAGCAGAACAGACTATTAATTTTGACTCTATTGTAAGGGAAGACCCGCCCATTGAGCCGCCGCATCATAAAGAACCCGGGAAACAGGAAAATAAGAAAAAGAAAATGAGCCTGCAGGAGGCACTAAAAATTATTGTCGTTATTGGAACATGGTGTTTTATCTTGGGATTGCTTCATCAGTTTACGGGGGGAGATGTGGATGATTCTTTAGGCTTGAAAGGGAAACTCTCTGGTCTGGAGCAGGTAAAACATATATTGGAGGAAAAATATGATGATGAGTTTTATGTTTCTTCGATAGATACTCCGGATACGCTGGATAGCATATATTATCTCATTGCCGATGGTAAGGTGAAAGAGGATTACCAATGGTTTTATTGCAGCAGGAATGATGGAACTTTGCTAGTGCAATTTTATGCTGCTCTGGATGATTCGGGTGCGATTTCTTATAATTATTCCTATAAGGAATTAATTGCATTGATTGATTATGTTGGCTTGGGAAATTATCTCGATGTATCAGGTATTCAGAAAGACAACTTAGAATACATGGAGAAAGGGGAAAAAAGATATTGCTATCCAATATTAAAGCTATCATCCGGCAATCTGAATGAAGATTTTTTTCAGGAGATTAAGCAGCTTTCGGATATGATACAGGAATCAGATGCACAGTTTTATAACAGTAATAGACTTACCATTAATATAAAAAATTCCAATACCGGGGGTGTATATCATTTCCATATCCAAAAAGGGAAAAAACCGGATATGGAGAAGGCAGAACAGGAAATCAGAGCATTTTTTGGAGTATAATAACTAATTTTTTCGGAAAAATTTGTAAATATTTTTTTTTGTGCTATAATGATTTTAATAAAACGCATTGCAGTCAGGGAAGAGTGCTTTTATGCTTATATATCGGCGTGGTGAAGGAGGAAAAAGATGGACAATCATTTAGTATGGGAAGAACGCTTTAACATTGGTGTTGATATTATTGATAAGGAACATAGAAAACTTTTTAAGATTATTAATAAGCTATATCTGTATGGGGAAGATGAAGAAAAAAGCCAGTGGGTCTGCCAGGAAGGAATTAAGTACTTTAAGAAGCATGCGGTACAGCATTTCGCTGATGAAGAAGAATATATGAAGTCTGTTAATTACGATGGATATAAGATACATAAGCGTATACATGATGATTTTCGGGACAAAATAATTCCGGCATTGGAAGAGGAACTGGAACAGACAGATTATTCCGAGGATGCTATCGGTCATTTTCTGGGGGTGTGTACCGGATGGTTGTTAGGTCATACATTATCAGAGGATCAGGCGATTACCGGCAATGCGGTAAGCAAGTGGGGTAATCTTCTCCAGGAGGATGAGCATGCTGTTATGAGGGAGGCGATTCTTCAGCTTTTATATGATATGTTCCAGCTTGACGCCAAGGTAATCAGTGAGAGCTATGGCGGCGAGAAATTCGGGAAGGGACTCTATTATCGTTTGGTTTATAGTAATGAACAGGGAAAGAAATGGGAGACGCTTCTGGTTTTTGAAGAAAAGCTTTTGATTAATACAATCGGTAAAATGATAGGAGTTAAAACGGATAAAGTGAATATGGTGCTGGTGAATGCTGTCAGGTATTCCGCACGTCAATTTGTAAATAGTATTATGAAACATTTCCCTTCGTCGACAGATTATAAGGTGAAATCAGAAAACCTGCTGGCATATGACCAGTTTAAAAAGGTATTCGAGAGAGAAAAACCACAGTTCAGTCTCTTGTTTGATACGGGAGAAGGATATTTTTCTTATTGTGTGATAGCACCTCATTTGAGCGAAAATATAGATGTGCCATCGATTAAGCCTGCAAATGCACTAGATGAAATTGAGAAGTTTCTCAAGATAAATGAGGTGAGACAAAAGGAAACCATCAATAAGAAAAAAATACTTGTGGTGGATGATTCCGATGTAATGCTACAGGCAATGAAGGAGCTGCTTGGTAAGGAGTATGATGTTTCGTTTGCTGATTCCGGTCTGTCTGCTATTAGAAGTCTTACACTTAATCGTCCAGATTTGATTTTGCTGGATTATGAGATGCCGGTTTGTAATGGCAGACAGGTGTTGGAGATGATTCGTTCTGAAAAAGATTTTGCAGATATTTCGGTTATATTCCTGACCGGAAGAGTGGATAAGGAGAGCGTAAAAAAAGTATTAGCGTTAAAGCCGGCAGGATATCTGTCCAAGAATTTAAAGCCTGATGAGATTAAGGAAAACATTGATGAATATTTTCGGAGAGTAACAGATTAGTTGTCTAAAAAACTAAAATAAAATTGACATATTAGGGAATGCTATACTATGTATTGATTACTATTTTAGGGAAGGAGACAACAAAATATGAAAACAGGTAAAATAAAAAGTAGCTGTATAGGGTTACTGCTTCTTTTATGTGTTTTGTTTTTAAGTGGCTGCAGTGCAGGTGAGACAGCAAAACAGACGAAGGATATGGCGGCAGAGGATTCAGTTACAGAGGATATGACATCTGGCAATGCTCAATCAGGTAATGCCGAGGAGCATACTTTGGCAGAAGGAACATCGGGTTCGGATGGCAGTACGGCAGTACAGTCCGAGGGTATCACAGAACAAGAGGCACTCGGTGTGGCACTTTCGCATGCTGGCGTAAAGGAAGATGATGTGACATCCAAACGAATTGAAAAGGATTACGAGGCTGGTAAAGAGGTCTATGATATCGAGTTTTATGCCGGAAACAAGGAATATGATTATGAAATTGGTGTTGCGGACGGAAGTGTTGTGAAGGCAGATTCAGAAATTGAAGATAATCAAAGTAATGATAAAAATGCTACAGGTGGCACCCAAACGTCCGATAATAAAAAGCAGATAACGAAGGAAGAGGCGAAGAAGATTGCTCTTGCTAAGGTTCCCGGAGCAAAGAACATTCAGATTGAGAAGGACAGGGAAGATGGAAGAGTAGTTTATGAAGGAGAGATTCACCATAAGAATATAGAATATGATTTTGAAATTGATGCAGCTACAGGTAATGTTTTAAGTTGGGAAGAGGATAGGGAAGATTAAATAAAGATGGTTATCCGGATAGAGAACTTGATGGGTAACCATCTTTTTGTTGTGTATTAGTCTGATGGCAATAGTTAATTTGGTAATAACTGATAATATTGTTGTTTGTTGTATTATATTGTTATATAATTTAGAAAATAATACATTTACAGAAGGAGAATCACAATGGACTTAAGTGTAGATCAAAAGAGAATCATCAATGCTAAAACAGCAGGACAAAGCTTGATTAGAGGTGTTGCGGGAAGTGGCAAAACAACAGTGGCTTTGTTCAAGTTAGCACTGATGCAGCAGCAAAAGGCCTTAGATAATGAAAAAGTGTTGCTCGTAACCTACAACAGAACCTTGCAAAAATATATGGACTATCTCTGCCGGCTTTATGATGTTTCTTTGGATAAAGAGAAAGTACATATTAGAACAATGGATAGTTTAATTACAAGCCAGCTTAATTACTTCATGAAAAAACAGGGGAAAGAGGTATTTTGTAACATCGAGAATCAGAAGAATTCTGAAAAAAGAGATTATATGAAAAGAGCCCTCCAAAAGGTTTTATCGAAATATCCTGATAATACATTGTTAAAAGAAAAAAATATTTCTTTTTTAGCAGAAGAAGTGGATTGGATAAGGCACTGCCTTTATCTGTCGAGGGAAGAATATTTACAGGTTGACCGTTTAGGACGTAATAGTATTGGAGGAAACAGGTTTCGCCTGGCCAAGGGTTCAAAGAATCGTGAAGCAATTTTTGATTTGTGTGTTATGTATGAAAATCTTCTTAAACAGGACAATAAGACGGATTATGCCTCCAATGCAGTACGGTTATATCGAATGATAACAAGAGGAGAAATTCATCCTTATCAATACAAGTTTATTATTGTAGATGAAAGTCAGGATTTATCAAGGGTGCAATTGGAGATTGTTCGTTCTATGTATAATGACACAGCAGATAGCAATATTATATTCATTGCTGATATTGCACAGAGTATTTATACTAATTCATGGCTATCTAAGCAAAGCTTTAAGAGTGTTGGTTTTGACATGTCTGGTAAGTCTAATATTTTATCTAAAAATTATCGGACGACAAAGCAGATTGCCGAGGCAGCCTATTCCTTATTAAACCACGATGCGGACTTAAAAAACAGTGATAACTATGTGGAACCGGAGCTGATAGAGCGGAAGGGTGCCAAACCAAGATATCGCCATTTTGAAAGTATCCAAGAAGAATTTGCCTATATTGCTTCAGAAATAAAAAATTGTTCATTGAAATATAAGTTAAAGGATATTGTTGTTGTGGCCAAGGAGAATGGCTACCTGAACCGGCTGAAAGATTACCTTTTAAAGCATCATGTGGATGCAGAGGTGTTCCGTACTTTAGAGAAAAAAGAGGAAAATGCTTTTCTGGTGGATACGGTGAAGTTGCTTACGTTACATGCAGTAAAAGGATTAGAGGCAGAGGTGGTGTTTATAGCTGGAATGAATGAGGGAATATTACCTTATTCCGACGAAATCATTGATACAGAACGTAAGTTATTATATGTTGGAATGACACGTGCCAAAAACCGGTTGTATCTTACCAGCAGTTTAAAGGCATCTTCTTTCATTGAGGAAATTGATTCAAAGTATTTGCAGTTATCGGATGAAGAAAAGGAAGCGGTGTTCAGCATTCCTATTGATGAGTACGATGCAATAGAAAGGGTAAGCAGGTTGACCGGGGAGGAAGAAGCAGTTCGCCAGGGCTACATAAATCAATTAAAGCTTCACTATGGGTATCCTGCCGATTTGTTGAAAATAGAGGAAAGTATAAAACGTGGAAGTTATAGCTTCTTTGTAGATATTGTAGTGTATGAGGATGTCCAGTGCGAAAGCCCTTTTATTTATGTGGAAATAAAGCAGGAGGGAGAGGATTTAAGAAATGCATTAAAACAGGTAAAAAGCTATATCCTTCCGGGGAATGCACCGCAATATATCGTAGTCACCGATGGCGTGAATGAGATTGTTGAACACTATACGAATGGAAACTATGTCGTCTGTGATACTATTCCATTTTACGAAGAGAAAAAATCTGAGTGTGAGATTGTTTATTATTATGATTTTGAACATAATCGGGAAAAAGAATATCAATACATATTAAAGCAAGAGCCTGTTATTTATAATGCGTTTGATAATTCAAAAGTGAAATATGGATATTTGCCTGTAAGAGGTAATGTAGCGGCAGGTAATTTAAGGTATGTCAATGAAAGCTGTGATGAGAACTGTATCATTCCTTTGGATGCTATTAAAGATGTTTCAATGAAATTCATACTAAATGTTACTGGGGATAGTATGATTGATTTTAACATATTGGATGGAGATAAAATAGTGGTAAAGAAACAGTCGACTGCTCCAGAGGGAAGTATTATTGTCGGTGGAAATATGGCAACAAATGAAGCTACGGTAAAGCAGTTTCACTATGATGGGGAAGAACATGTGCTATTACATCCGGGGAATTTAAAGTATCAGGATATTTTGATAAAAATAGAAGATTTCTTTATTAATGGGATTGTGGTTGGGGTGTTGAGGAAGAAAAGGAAGTAATTTTATTTACAAAGGTATATGTATTAGGGCTTACCGGATAATTAGCAGGTAAGCCCCTTTATATGTTGGTGTGTGAATCATCATTTTATAAAAATTATTTTACTCTTCCTTTTTTCCATTAATCTTCGCATTTATTTTTTTCACATTTCGCATAGCCATTACGAACTGTGTCACCCAGATAACAATAAATATCAATACAAAAATTGCGAAATAGCTTAAAAAGCCTGCAATGCTATGCTCCATCCAACATAAAACGTAGGCAATCGGGAGCATAATGATACAGATGATTGAAAAGTAAATTCCAGTTTGTTTTGCTATGCTCCAATGCTCAATCTCCCATATTACCGAGCATGCTGCAAAGCCTGTGCCTAGCAAGCCACAGAGCAAAGCCTGTAACATAACGGCATTGATTTCATTGCCCAGCATGCTAATTAATTCCGGTACGCAAGGCGAGTAATATCCGTCGGCAAAGAATAGGGAAATAATAATAGTGATTAAGTAACCAATAGTGATTCCAAGTGGAAAGCCTAAAGCACCACGTAATATAATTTTCTTTTTCATATATTTCACCTCATATTCCTAATATCTTTTTAATTTTGGCAACATATCTTCTGGAAACGTACGTTGTTGTAGCATTGGATAGTTGAACGCAAATCGTACCCGTGAAGCTCAAATCAAAGTGTTTTACTTTTCTTAAGTTGATGATTTCCGAATTGGAAATACGGACAAATTGATGGGTTTTCAACCGTTCTTCAAGCTCATATAATCTAAGGCGTAAGACATATTCACCGTTATCGGTTACAGCAAAAACCTTGCCTGCATGTGCATAGATACGGATTAAATCCTGCTGTTCCAGCACTTCAACCTTCTCGCCCTTATAACCGGAGATAATAGGAGGAGCAGCTTCTGATAGTCTGTTTAAAATATTATTTAGCTCCTCGTTCATGGATGCAGTCATAATCAATATCTTAGGTTCGGTATAAGAGCTGTCGATTTTTATCTCGACATTCATGGTAACACCTCCCTTAAAGTACTATTAGAGTGATTGCGAAACGCTTATTCACTATGTTTTTAGTTGTGAAACTATATAGTATTTCAATAATAGTGTTATGGATGAATAGGTTTTGCAATCCCTTGTATGAGCATTATAGGGGAAATGAGCGTTGGATACAACCGATTTCAGATAGTCGGTTGTTTTTGAAACACAGGTGGTAACAATCCTGGTACATTGAATACTAAGTTTGTTTATGTTAAACTTAGTAGTATCCAATGTACTAGAGACAGGGGTAGTGAAAATCGGTTCTTGTAGTTTGGTAAAGCTTTAAAAGTATTGAAAAGGAGACAACAATGTATAACAACCAGTTATTACAAACCGCCATGAAACAATCTGCCATAGACAGCAATTGTGACTGGCAGGACTTTATGGCAGATAAAAACAAGGTAGTTATTTCCCAGAAAAAGGAAGAAGCCAGGTGCTATTTAGAGCTTCCCTTTATCTGTGATTTGACCTCCTATGGGACATGTATTGTTGCATCGGTCTCAGAAGAGTTGAAAGAAATTGTGACAGAATATATCCATCAGTTTTCGGTGGAGCATTGCTTTGAGACACCTAATTTACATTATCTGATGAACTGCATTCGTCCATTAGGATACGATGTTTGCTTTATGGCAGAATATTCCCTTCCTGATGTCGATGTGCTGATGGGGGACAATCTGGCAGATAAATTGGAACGTAAAATGAAGAAAAAGGGGGCTTGTGATATTCGTCTGCTATTGCCCAAGGATTTTCAGGAACTATACAGGGAGGAATGGGGCAATGCCCTGTGTGAGAAGAGAAAGGAATTGGATGTGCTTGCGGTAGGTGCATACGAAGGCGGGAAGCTGATAGGGCTGGCGGGAGCTTCGGCAGACTGTGAGACTATGTGGCAAATCGGGATAGATGTTTTGCCGCAATATCGCAAGAAGGGTATTGCGGCAGCACTTACTGCCAGACTGGCAACAGAGATTCTAAAACGGGATATTGTCCCCTTCTACTGTTGTGCATGGTCCAATCTTGGCTCTATTCGTAATGCCATTGCCAGTGGCTTCCGGCCAGCATGGGTGCAGGTGACGGTAAAGCAGCTGCACGAAATAGAAACGCTAAATAAACAGCAATAGCTTGTCTTATAGTAGCTTCCAATATAGCAATTCTTTCCGGTATATTTCCATCAATTATGCTCCGGCTCTAGCTTTACCAAAGGCTCCAGTGCCTTTATTGAGCCTTTTTTGCATGGAATTATCGTCATTCCTTCGTTTCCTTCTGTAATCAGAATCGGTGTTATAATAGAGGGGGCATTCTGCTTTATATAATCTAAATCTATCGTCATCAAGGCAGTCCCCTTCTTTACCTTTTGTCCATTCTGTACCAGGACAGTAAAGCCCTTTCCGTTAAGCTTTACTGTATCGATACCAACATGGAACATAAGGGAGACACCATCCTTTGTCTTAAAGCCTAGGGCATGCATAGTATCGAAGATAAATAGAATTTCTCCGTCGTCTGGTGCATAAAGCGTACCCTCTGTCGGAAGGATAGCGATACCATCTCCCATCAATTTGTTTGCAAAGGCTTCATCGGGAACACGGCTTAGAGGGGTAACCTTTCCAGTTAAAGGACTGGGAATGGTAATAGCTTCCTCAAAGGCAGGCTTTACAGGCTGTGTTTTTCCAGTATCGACAGATGTATTCTGCTCCGGTGGGGTTTTGGTATCATAAGCTGCTTTTTGTTTCTGCGGCTTTTTGGTATTGGCAGTTCGCTCCTGTTTCTGTGGATGTTCGGCATCTTCCTCTACTTCCTCGATATTCATGGCAAGATAATCCTCCAGATTGGATTTAATAACCGATACCTTGGGTCCATAGATTATCTGTATTCCATTGCCCTTTTTTATGACACCGGAAGCTCCTGTAGCTTTTAATAATTCTTCACTGACGAGGGCAGCATTTTTAACAGTGCAGCGGAGCCTTGTGGCACAGCAATCCACATCGGATAAATTATCTCTGCCGCCCATGCCCTTGATAATCTGTGCAGAAGTGGTGTCTTTTCCATTATCATTTTTCTTATTATCTACATCACTGCGTTTATAAAGCTTTACTTCCTCGTTGTCATCCCGCCCCGGTGTTTTCAGATTCAGCTTTACAATCAGCAAATGGAACAAAATATAGTAAACGATAAAATATCCAATTCCGACAATTACAACCCAGTACCAGTGTGTTTTGGCATTTCCCTGTAAAATTCCAAACAGGAACAAATCAATCAACCCGCCGGAGAAGGTCATGCCGACACCGACATTACATACATGCATCAGCATATAGGCAAGACCCGCAAATACACAGTGGATTCCATATAGTAGCGGAGCTACAAACAGGAAGGTGAATTCAAGGGGCTCAGTAATACCTGTGAGCATGGATGTCAGGGCAGCGGAAAGCAGTAAACCACCGGCAGCCTTTTGCTTTTTCGGAAGGGCAGTTTTATACATGGCAAGTGCTGCTCCCGGAAGACCAAATATCATAAGAGGGAATTTACCGGACATAAAACGGGTTGCAGAAACGGTAAATTCCGTAACGGTTGGGTCTGCCAATTGGGCAAAGAAAATATTTTGTGCTCCTTCAATAATCTTACCGCCGACTTCGTAGGTACCGCCGACTGCTGTCTGCCAGAAGGGAAGATAAAATACATGATGCAGACCGAAGGGAATCAGCAAACGCTCCATAAATCCGTATACCCATGTTCCCACATAGCCGGACTGCAGCACCACATTTCCTACAGAGTAGATTCCCTTCTGGATAAAGGGCCAGATGAAGAACATCAGAATTCCTACACCAGTATAGACAAGGGCAGATATAATCGGCACAAAACGGGTGCCGCCAAAGAAGGAAACCACCTGTGGCAGTTCAATTTTATAATAGCGGTTGTGTAAAGCAGCAACACCAAGACCAACTATGATACCGCCAAATACACCCATTTGCAAAGAAGAGATACCACACACATCGGTAACGGCACCTTCAAGCATAGCCTCCGCTCCACCGTTAATTGTAATTAACGCACCGATGGAAGCGTGCATGATAAAAAAGGCGATGGCAGCAGACAGAGCAGCAACCTCCTTTTCCCGTTTTGCCATACCGATAGCAACACCAATGGCAAATATAATTGGCAGGTTTGCAAACACAATATTTCCTGCGTCACTCATAACCTGAAGAATGGCATGGAAAAAAGTACCCGGTCCGAGTATATTCATCAGACCGTAGGTAGTAAGAGTCGTTTCATTGGTTAAGGAGCTGCCGATGCCAAGTAACAGACCGGCTACAGGCAGTATCGCAATGGGAAGCATAAAAGAGCGTCCCACACGCTGTAATACTCCAAATAATTTATCCTTCATAGAGTTCCCTCCTTGAATTACATCATTTATTTAAAATAGCATAACCAAGGAATGGAATGTTATGCGGTGGATTGTTGGTATTTTTACCGGTATGAAAACGGAGCATGCTATGGATTTGTTCCGTTGTTCGGGAATAAGGATTTCTATGATATTTCCGTGAAGTAAGTCTTGGTTGCCGCAATCGACGCTGATTCGCCATCCATGGCTCAAACAGCGTCTTTTCGGGACATCCAGTCCCGAAATTGCTAGGTACTAGGTGGAAATATCAAGAAATGCTAATTCCCTGCCAAAGTCACAAATCTATAGCATGCTCCGCTTCCATACCGCCGCCCGAAATTACAACAATTCTCTTTTGTGCCGAAAGCAGTTTAAGTAATTATTCCAGTTTTTGGTAATAGACGTTGAGATTTCTTCTTTGATAAGGTAAAATTAATCGTGTAGTTTAGGTAAACATATTATTAGAATAAGTATGTATCTATTATAAAGCCCTTTTCAGGTGTCTGGAAATGTAGAGTTGGTTGCGTCAACACCAACCACCTTATATGGGAATATCTTAGAAATACTTATTCCCGCACAACGGAGCTAATTTATAGTATATCTTTGTTCCATGCGTGAGAGAAATAAAACTATGACTTTTCCATACTAACACCAAACAATTTCTAAGCAAAAAGCCCAAATAAAACTAAAAAACAGGAGGAACCAACATGACATTAGAAGAAGTAAGAACCAACATTGACCGTGTAGACAAGGAAATTAAAAAACTATTTCAGGAACGGATGGAGCTGGCGGATAATGTGGCACAAGTCAAGGCAGAGACTGGGGATGATATATTTAAACCAGACCGGGAACTGGCAATTATTGACAAGCTTACCAAGGATGTGGGGGACGATATAAAAAAGGAGTATATTGCTCTCATCAAACGCATTATGGAAATCAGCCGGAAGTACCAGTATGGCAGAACGTTAGAGCTTAGAGATTGTCTTGGTATAGAGTATGAAACAGCAGAGAGTGCGGTAGACAGCGTTGCTATGGTTAAGCCAGAGCTTTATATCTGCAATATGGTATCTAAGGATAAAGTGATGACAGTAGACAGCTTTGATGAGGTAGGAGAACTTATTGAACAGGATAAGGTGGAGGCTGGAATCGGTATTTTGGAGGATGTCAGTGTACAGGCAGCAGATGAGATTCATAGCATGCTTGTAAGAAAAAAGCTCTATATTAACCAGTGCCAGATTGTAACTGACAGTGGCGTGCGAAAAAAAGTGGTTTTATTTACTAAAAGGCTTGTTGTAACACCAGACCACAATCGCATGAAAGTTATGTTTGTGTGCAAAAATAAAAGTGGTGCTCTGGCAAGCATTCTTTCCATGATTTCGGATTACAATGTGAATTTAACCGAGATTCACTCTAAGCCTAATCAGGAGGCGGACTGGAACTATGAATTTTATGTAGAACTCTCTGGCAATTTTTTGGAGAAAGAAATGCAGGCTCTGATTTTCCAGATGATGAATGAGACGGAGCATTTTCAGATTCTTGGAAGCTATATGTGTGAAGGGGATTTTTAGGGTTATTAAATTACTTTTTATGTATTTAAACATTGTGTAGTAGGAGGTAGATTTATGAATCATAGACAGTCTGTTACAATACCTACCGTACTTAAGGTGGGAAGTGGAATGCTTAACAATATAGGAACTATCCTGATGGAGAAGCAGATTGATGATGTAGTATTATTCTTTGGCAATGATTTAATTGAGCTGTTTGGCAGTCAGGTTATGGATTCTCTGCATAAAGCAGGTGTAAATGTCCTTTCATATCGGGAACTTGACAGCATTAACATGGAGGACGTAGTAGAGCTTGCCTTTTCTATGGACAACCGGACGGAGGCTGTGGTTGGTATTGGTGGCGGCAAGGTGATTGATGCGGCAAAATATGCAGCGTTTTTGAGAAAGCTCCCCTTCATTAGTGTGCCAACCTCTACCTCCAGTGATGGGTTTTCCAGCTCTTCGGCATCCATGCTGGTGTCGGGTAAACGTACGAGTGTCCCTGCTAAGATGGCTTATGGCATTATCGTAGACACCGATGTGATTAAGAGTGCACCGGAGAAATTTATCTATTCTGGCATTGGGGATATGGTGTCTAAGATTACCTCCCTTTATGATTGGCTTTATGAACAGCAGCATGGGGTTGGTGTCGTGGATGACTTCGCTATGATGATTGCTAAGAAAGCGGTAAACAGCTTTGTGCGTACTCCCTTTAAAAGTATTAAGGATGACTTGTTTTTAAAGGAGCTGGTAGATTCTCTGGCGATGAGTGGGATTGCAAATGAGCTGGCGGGGAGCAGTGTTCCGGTTAGTGGAAGTGAGCATCTGATTTCCCATGCACTGGATAAATTTTTAGAACCGCCGGAGCTGCATGGAATTCAGGTAGGAATTGCTACTTATCTGATGGCAAAGGTACAAAACCACCGTTTTGTCCGGATAAATACGGTGTTTACCGAGACAGGCTTCTGGGATTATGTAAAAACACTGAAAATGAAACGATTAGATTTTGAAACGGCTATTGACATGGCACCAGAGATAAAGCCGCACCGCCACACCTATCTGCATGAGGAGGAATATCGGCAGGAAGCGAAGAGGCTGCTTCATGAGGATGAGCAGTTGAAGAGGGTGTTGGTGTGAGAGTGTAGTAAAAAGAAGATTATATAGATTCGAACGGCATAAAACCGAAATGCACTATGAATTTGTTCCGTTGTACGGGAATAAGTATTTCTAGGATATTCCCATATTGTAAGCGATGAGTGACGCAACCGACGCCAACTCGCCATCCCGGCTCGGTGACGTCTTTTCGGGACCTCCTTGTCCCGAAATTGCTGCAACATAAGGGAAAATCAAGAAATACTAATTCCCTCCCAAAGTCACAAATTCATAGCACATTTCGTTTTTATGCCACTGAAGTTGCAGATGGCTTCTTTTTGCAATAGTAGTTGAAATGGACATTCATGTTTTTCGAACCGAAGTGGTTAACGTTACATTATTATTGTTTTGTTGACGTTTTATAACAATATCAGGAAAGTTCGCTAGATACCGTTTGTTTAAAATGGCTTGTCTGTAACCTTGGCGGCATGAAAGGGGAACACGCTATATTATTTGTGACTTTGGTAGAGAATTAGTATTTCTTGATATTTCCATCTGATAGCCAGCAATTTTGGGACAGGATGTCCCGAAAAGACGCACTCTGAGCCATGGATGGCGAATGTGCGTTGGTTGCGTCAGTACAATTCATCTTTATGGAAATATCTTAGAAATACTTATTCTCGTACAACGGAACAAATAATATAGCGTGTTCCCCTTTCAGGCCATATATATTACAAATTTCTTTCTTGACAATCCAACTCCAATATTATATTATAATGATATCAAAATGATATCACAACAATGCCTTTGTACAGACAATGGTTCTGTAACAGGGCATGGATAGGAGGAGCTTATGAGTGAGGAAAAGAAGATGATGCTAGAGGAGAGGGAGATTACAAAGGTAAGGGGATTTTCGATGCTGTTCCTGGTTCTTTTGGGTTTTGTGCTTTGTGTGCTTGGAATTATTGCGGGTTGTGTTTTCTGTGAGATGGATATTATGGCTGCTGGTGTGAGCCTGATTATTGTCTCCATTTTAGGAATTATATTTTTCAGTGTACTTTGTAGTGGATTTAAGGTACTGAATCCGAAGGAAGCATTGGTACTAACGTTATTTGGTACATATTATGGGACGATTAAAGCACCGGGATTTTATTTTGTAAATCCTTTTTGTTCGGCTGTAACACCACAGAAGACGGATATTTTAGCGATGACGAACGCTCTTTTTTCAGATAAGGGAAACAGCAATAATGAAACGGCAACAGCAAACCTCAAAAAGAAGATTTCTTTAAAAACGCAGACCTTGAATAATGCGATTCAGAAGGTTAATGATGCACTTGGTAATCCGATTATTATTGGTACAGTGGTTATCTGGAAGGTAACTGACCCGACAAAGGCGGTCTTTAACGTGGATGATTATGCTACTTTTTTATCTACACAGTGTGATTCGACGGTTCGTAAAATTACCCGTCTGTATCCATACGATTTGTTAGAGGAAGAGGAGAACGAGGAAAGCAATGAGAAGACGCTTCGTGGCAGTTCACAAGAAATTGCAGAGAGCATGAAGCTGGAGCTGCAGCAAAAGGTTATGGTGGCAGGAATCGAGGTAGAGGATGTGCGGATTACCCATTTGTCCTATGCAGAGGAAATTGCGGCAGCAATGCTGCAAAAGCAGCAGGCGGCGGCAGTTATTTCAGCCCGTAAGAAGATTGTCGAGGGTGCTGTTGGTATGGTACAGCAGGCGATTGACAAGCTTAGTGAGGATGAGATTGTTGTACTTGATGAGGAGCGTAAGGCAGCCATGGTCAGTAATCTGCTTGTCGTACTCTGCGGTGATAAGGGTGCGCAGCCTGTGGTGAACAGTGGAACGATATATTAATGATACAGTACACTAGTATAGCAATTTGTAATTAATATAGATGTTTGCGAAATGTTATGTTACTGATACGATAGTCATAATACTATGTAAATTCGTTTCGTTGCCCTTGCTACGCAAGGTACAAAGGCACTCATTTACATAGCATTATGACTATCTACCTAACGGCTGTGAGTTTCGCAAATATCTAGTAATAATAAACAAGGTGGTGGAGCATGGACGAGAAGAACCTTGATGAGAAGGAGAAAGAGTTAAAGGAGCGGCAAAAACGCCTTGAGGAGCAGGAAGCGGAGATTAAGGCTAGGGAGAAGAAGCTGAAGGAGAAGGAGAAAAGCAAAAAGCAGGTTCTGCTTCGTCTGGCTCCTTCACTTTGGAACGATTTGGCAGTGTGGGCGGAGGAAGATTTTCGCTCCATTAACAGCCAGATAGAGTATTTGCTGGCGGCTGCGGTTAGGAAGCATAAGGGATTGTAATATATATTTTGAAAATTGTGCATAAGACTGCGGAAACTTAAGAGATTTGTATATTGCAATCAAAATCTGCATATGCTATAATGCCAGTAGGCTAAAAGAAACGATAAGTCCATGTGGACGAAGGAATGAATCCCCGAATTGTATTGCCGTACAATTCGGGGACTCTTCTTTTCTTTTTATAGTGGCAAAGCACCCACCAGGCTAGTTGTTGTCCTTGTTGTCTTTTCTGTCTAACCATTTGCAGACAAGATGGCTAATCACACCTGCCATGACAGCGACGATAAAAGAAATATCAACTGAACACTACAATCAGTATGGAGGAAGAATGAAATATAACAAAGTGATTACCGGCCATTTCCATGACCGGGCGAACCGATTCATTGCCCAGGTTTATGTGGGGAATGTCCTTGAAACCGTGCATGTAAAGAATACTGGCAGGTTAAAGGAATTGCTATTGCCGGGGGCAGAGGTTATTCTGGAGATGTCGGATAATAAAAACCGTAAGACGAAGCATGATTTGATTGGGGTATATAAGGAAGGTCTGGGCTTGGTAAATATTGATTCCCAGGCACCGAATAAGGTGGTGAAGGAATGGCTTCTTACTAAGGATTACACCCTTGTCAAGCCGGAATATACGTATGGTGATTCCAGACTGGATTTTTATATGGAACGGGGAGAAGAACGCTTTTTGATGGAGGTGAAGGGGTGTACATTAGAGAGGAATGGCATCGGATATTTTCCAGATGCACCGACCGAGCGTGGCGTAAAGCATTTGCGGGAGCTTAGAAAGGCGGCAGGGGAGGGCTATCACTGCATAGCTGCTTTTGTCATCCAGATGGAGGGAGTCGATGAGGTTCGTCCCAACACGGTAATGCACAAGGAATTTGGAGAGGCATTGCAGGAAGCGGTGGGGGCGGGGGTTCAGGTGCTTTGTCTTGGCTGTAGGGTTACAGAGGACGAGTTGGTTATTGACCGGGAGAAGGTGTTGATAGAAATAAATTAAGTTGTAATATAGTATGGTACTGGTGGAAATGAAAAGGCAGTTATGTCTTTTCATTTTTTTCTTGACATTGCGTATATATCTGTATATACTGTATATAAACAAATGGAAAAGTATACTAAGATATTAGGATGTTGGGGTCAAAAGGTATTTTGCCTCCAATGGATGCCACGGATTGCTCCGTTGTTTCACAACTCCTGCAATCCTGCAAACATTTGAAATCCGCTAATTTACTGCGTAAATTGCTCCTTTCTCATGTTTGGCGGGTTCCAAGTTCAAATGCCTTATCATGCAAGCATGAACGGCATATTGACCTTTTGACCCTGGCATCATATTCGATAATTGTGAAACCTGTAATTGCCTAGGCAGATAGTCATAATATTATATAAATTTACGCCTTTGTACCGAGCTATGCTCGGACAACGAAGTAAATTTATATAATATTATGACTATCGTGTCAGTAATGTATTGTTCCATAATTACCTAATACTAAGACAATCAAGAAAGGAGTCCTTACCATGTTAACATGCAGTAACATCACTAAATATATTGGCAGCTTCACTCTAAAGGACGTGAGCTTTACGCTGGAGCCGGGTTATATTCTAGGTGTAATTGGGAGAAATGGCTGTGGAAAAAGCACGTTGCTTCGGGTTTTGCTTGGTAGCTATCTACTGTATGACCCATACGATGAGCATGCACTGCATACGATGCAGAGGGAGAATCTAAAGCGTTGCGCAGGAGATGTTTTGTTAGGGGAGTGCTCTCTTAGAGAACAGGAAACGGCATATAAGGCTAAGCTTGCCTATGTTTTGTCAGAGACTCCATTTGATTTACAGCTTACAGCCATGGAAGTGGGAGCACTTTACGGACGCTATTATGAGGGCTTTTTAATGGAGCAGTATCTTGCTTACCTTGAAAAGTATGAAGTCCCTAAGGAATATCGCATCGGAAAGCTGTCAAGGGGACAGCAAATCAGGCAGCAGCTTGCATTTGCAAGGTCTTACGAGGCGAAGCTTTACTTGCTGGATGAGCCGGCAGCCAATCTGGATGTGGAATTTCGGGCGGATTTTTATCAGGAGCTTCGGCAGATAATGTCTTCGGGAGATAAATATATGATACTCGTCAGCCACCTGGTAGAGGAGTTGGAGCAGCTTTGTGATTATGTGCTGTGGCTCAGGCAGGGGAGTAACGAGTCTGTATCAGAGCAATATTATTATGGTTCTGTGGAGGAGCTTAAGGATTCCTTTTGTCTGCTGGAACTGCCGGAGGATAAGGTAGCTTCCTGTAAGCAGTGGATTGTAGCAAGCCGTTGTAATGAGGTGCATCAGGAATATCTGCTGAATATACCACTAAGAGAGCTTCCCGATAATCTCAAGTCTTACGGCAGACAGGTGTTTTTAAAGGAGCTGATGTACTATGTGGATGCAGGCAGATATGAAATGGAAAGTGAGGGGAAGGAAAGATGTTAAAAATCATTATATTAGATATGCTGTTAGAACAAAAGAAAAGTAAGGGAAAACTCTTAATCAAATGTTTGGCAGTAGCGGCAACACTGGTGTTGGGATTCTTCCTGCCCTTTCCTTATCTGTTTTTATTTCCATTATTGACAGCTCAAGGGACATCTCTTAATACGGAGACGGATGAAAGGCAGCTGTACCATCTGCCCCATATTCAATATATCCTTCCGGTTTCCAGAGAAAGGCTGAAATGGTATTATATTATCCGGGCGGGAATCGCAGCATTGTTTTACGGTGTGGTGAACCTGTTCGGCTATGTCAACTGTTATATTGGAATGAAGTATGTGTATAACGAACGCTATATGGAGTACAGGAATAATGTAGGCTATATGGCAGATGCAGTAATGAGCGGGACGGCGTTATTAAAGTATCTGTTATTGGCATGTATCGTTTCCATAGGATTGTTTTTATTTGTATTTCAGCAAAAAATATGCCTTTATGCAAGAAACTGTCAGGTGAAGTGGGGAACGAATACACCAATCTCTCTGCGGATAGGAGGCTTTGCAAAGACAGCAATATTTTTAAGCTGGCTTGCCATTGGCCTGACAATGGTTCTTTGTGCCAGTTATATGGTGGGGGTAGAACTGATTCCAAGGTTGATTAAGGGAATTGCTGCTTTTTTCTTAATCTTTCTGGTACTGCTTGGCTGGATGCTGTCCCCATGGGTAATTTACAAGTGTTCTAAGCAGCTTTTAGTGGCAGATTATGAGTAGAGGGGGAAAGATATGAATTTACGGATTGAATCAAAAAGCGGTGTCCCCATCTATGAGCAGATTGTAAAGCAATTAAAGGAAGAGATAATCAAAGGGGGCTTAAAGGAGGGGGAAGGTCTTCCTTCTATCCGAAGTCTGGCAGCAGATTTAAAAATAAGTGTGATTACTACAAAACGGGCATACGAGGAGCTTGAGCAGGAGGGAATGGTATATTCCGTGCCGGGCAAGGGATTTTTTGTAGATAATCCCGATTTGGAGTATCTTGCTGAAAAAGAGGTACAGGGAGTGGAACAGGAGCTTTCCGGTATGCTTTTAAAGTGCAGGAAGGCGGGGCTTTCCAAGGAGGACGTGAAGGAGCTTGTAGAGCTATTGTGGGAGGGAGATATATGATTGAGGTGAACAATCTTTATGTAACACTTGCTTCGGGATGGAGGATAAGAAGGGCAAAGACATTTTCGGTAAAGGATGTAAGCTTTTCCTTGGAGCAGGGATATTTTATGGGACTGCTTGGTAAAAATGGTTCTGGGAAATCGACACTGTTAAGAATGCTTGGCGGGGTGCTTGAGCCGGACGGAGGAGCAGTGTGCCTTAGAGATGAGGAGAGCTTAGCGGTATGTTCTCCTGTTGAAACCTGTTATAAGCAGGAGGTTGCCTATGTGGAGGCAGAAAATGGAATGTTTCGCTATGGAACAGTGAAGGAGCATATTGAAAGACAGAGCGTATTTTTTCCGTCATTTGATAAACAATTGCTTAAGGAATACCTGTCACGGCTTGATTTTTCTGAGCGGGATTTGGTGAATGTGGGAGAACACTTGTCAGAAGGAAGCCAGATGAAGCTAAAGCTTGCCTGTGCCATGGCAAGACAGCCGAAGCTGTTATTGCTGGATGAGCCAACAGCAAACATGGACCCGGTGGTACGGGTGAAGCTGATGGAGATGTTGCAGGAACAGATTATAAAGGGGATTTCCATTATTATGTCCTCCCACATCGTAAGTGATATAGAAGATGTTATGGATTTTGTAGGGGTAATGGAGCAGGGCAGGCTGGTAAAGTTTTCGAGCAGGGAAGAGTATTATGCATAAGAGTCTGGCGACGATGTGTTTTGTATACGCCTGATAGACTAAATTTAGAGAGGTGAAGTTATATGAAAAAAAGAGAAGCAATAAATAACAAGCTAGAACCAGTCTTGGAGGAGCAGTTTGCCAGAGAACTTGAGGAAGAAAAAAACATAGCACGAAAAGGTTACCGCTCTATATTTTCCGCCTATTTTGTCTTCCTGCTTTTTATGGCGTCTGTGACGGACTATTTGAGGATTAACCTGATGGATGGTTTTTTCCTTGGAATTATGGTAAGTGTAAGTCTCGTTTTTTCGGCTATGTTTGGTATGCTATTTGGATGCTCCTATTATTGTAAGCAGAGTGTTTCAGGGACAGTAATGGAACCGGTTGGATGTGTCACGGAGTTTCTTCCCTTTTCCAGAGAGGTATATGGGAAATATGTGCGGCGAAAGTTATTGCCATGGAGGAGAGGAATTTTTTTTACTACTCTTTTGATTCATTTGCTGGGAATACACGTTTTCACAAGGGATAATGCGTTCCCGCATGTACTCTTTGAATATCAGGTGGATTGGGGAAGATATATTGTGACAGTGCTTGCCGTTGTTTTGTTTAGCTGGCTGGTTTCCTATTGTCCGGTTCGATACTTAAAAATATACAGTACCACAAGCTTGTATCAGGGAGCGAGGAAGAATCTAGGGAAGACTTTGGGGAAAATAAAACTGAAAAGCTGGCAGAGTACGGCGTTAATCGGTGCTGGAATCGGTCTCCTGAGTTGTATATTATATGGTATCATTCATTATATACTCTATTATGCATTGGCAGGAACAGAAGAAATGATGATGGTGGATGCCTCTTATGGTAAGTTGGCAGCGATGATGATAACATGTGTTGGAATAGGCAAGGTCTTGGAGGATTTTAGAGAGGAACGATTGGCAAGTACATGGAAAGGTAGTATTTTATTTGTCTTTTTGGCACTTGTAATTTCTGTGGCAGCAGATAGCAATGGCACTATATTTTATGAGAAATCGGTTGTCGTACAGCATATTTTTCACAAAACGGAGTATTCTGTTGAGGATGTTAAGGAATATGAGCTATATGTTGAAAAAAAGCTTGGGTTTGTCAAAAATAATATATTTTTATTGTCAATGAAAAATGGAAAACAGGTGAAAATGAATCTTTCCAGAGCGGAATTGGATGCAGAGACATCTACAATTTTTGAGGGAACAGCAGAATGGGGCTTTGTATTATATTATGTTGAGCAGCTAAAGGAAGCAGGAGTTTCTGGAACGGTAAGGGATAGGGCGTTGATGGAGAAGGAGATTGCCAGCATGTATGGAGAAGATGATGAGGAAAGTGTGGGAGGGGAGGTAAAGCAGTGTTTTGAGCGGATTTGCAAGTTGAGTGAAGATTAAGTTAGGTATTTATGCCCTAATGTAAAAAAGTCCTGTTTGGTTATAAAAATACTTTATAACCAGATAAAACTTATTCCTACTAACACTGTAGGAATTATAGTGTTATACTAGGAACAAGTTAACATACAAAGTAACAATTACATTACTAAGTTAGTCAAGTAAAGAATTCGATAGTTACCTATCTTAGTAATAGAAAACAGGAGGGCAAAATTATGGCAAAGAAAACAAGAGAACAGAGGAACTTAAAATTTGAAACATTACAGCTTCATGTGGGACAGGAGCAGCCGGACCCAGTTACAGATGCGAGGGCGGTTCCGATTTACCAGACATCATCCTATGTATTCAGGAACAGCGACCATGCGGCGGCGAGATTCGGTTTAACGGATGCGGGTAATATCTATGGAAGATTAACCAACCCAACGGAGGATGTGTTTGAGAAGCGGATTGCAGCCTTGGAGGGGGGTGTTGCTGCACTGGCAGTTTCTTCGGGAGCGGCAGCAGTTACCTACGCCATTGAAAATATTGCAGGAGCGGGAGACCATGTGGTTTCTGCGAAGAATATCTATGGAGGAACCTACAATCTGTTAGAGCATACTTTAAAGAGTTACGGAATCAGTACGACCTTTGTTGATATTTTTAATGAAGCGGAGATTGAGGAGGCATTTCAGGAAAATACAAAGCTGGTATTTATTGAGACACTGGGGAATCCGAACTCGGATGTGGTCGATATCGAAAAGATTGCAGCGATTGCCCATAAGCATCAGGTGCCTTTGATTGTAGATAATACCTTTGCAACACCGTATCTGGTTCGTCCGATTTCCTACGGTGCGGATATCGTAGTACATTCTGCTACCAAGTTTATCGGCGGGCACGGAACGACCATTGGCGGTGTCATTATTGACAGCGGTAAATTTGATTGGGAGGCAACGGATAAATATCCGGGGTTGAGCCAGCCTAATCCAAGCTATCACGGCATCACCTTCACCAAGGCGGTCGGGGCAGCAGCTTATGTAACAAAGATTCGGGCGATTTTACTGCGGGATACCGGAGCAACTATCTCGCCATTCCATTCCTTTATTTTCCTACAGGGTCTGGAGACACTCTCTCTTCGGGTGGAGCGTCATGTGGAAAATGCGTTAAAGGTTGTGCAGTATTTGAATCAGCATCCTCTGGTGGAGAAGGTGCATCACCCATCGGTATCTGACGATAAGGAACAGCAGGAATTATACAAAAAATATTTTCCGAATGGGGGCGGCTCTATTTTTACCTTTGAAATCAAAGGAGATGACAGGAAGGCTAAGGACTTTATTGACCAGCTGGAAATCTTTTCCCTGCTTGCCAATGTTGCAGATGTGAAATCGCTGGTGATTCATCCGGCATCTACCACCCATTCCCAGATGACAGAGGAAGAGCTGTTAAATTCGGGTATTAAGCCGAATACGGTGCGTCTCTCCATTGGTACAGAGAATATTGATGATATTATTGAGGATTTGGAAGAAGCATTTCGGGCAGTGCAGTAGATAATTTGGTTATAGCTAATGGATAATTATTCGCAAAATATAATAAAAAAACACATAATCCTTTATTTTTTTGATAGAAGCTGTTATACTGTTTGAAAGATGTTAAGCAGCAACTAAACTGCAAAAAGGAGTTTCACTTTATAATGGATACCTATTTGCACAGCTATCAATTTACATTAAGGAAAGAGGATAAATTATGACACTACAACAATTACGTTATGCTGTTCGTATTGCGGAGAAAAAATCAATGAACAAGGCGGCTAAGGAGCTTTTTATTACCCAGCCGACACTTTCCAGCACCGTTAAGGAGTTGGAGGAGGAGCTTGGTTTTGCTGTATTTATTCGTTCTAACCGTGGGGTGGAGATTACGGCGGATGGAGAAGAATTTTTAGGCTATGCCAGACAAATTATGGCACAGTACCAGTTGCTTGAGGAACGATTTAGTGATAAGCATAGGCTAAAAAAGAAGTTTAGTGTATCTATGCAGCATTATACCTTTGCTGTGCAGGCATTTATTAATCTGACGAAGAAATATAATCTGGAGGATTATGAATTTGCGGTTCATGAGACAAAAACCTATGAGGTTCTTGAAAATGTAAAGATGCAAAAGAGCGATTTGGGTATTATATATATGGATGATTTTAATGAAGGGGCAATGGCAAAAGTACTTCGCGACAATGATTTGGCATATCAGGAGCTGTTTACCTGTGGTATCTATGTATATATGTGGAAGGGCAATCCACTGGCTAAGAGGAAGAGGCTTTCCCTTGAGGATTTGAAAGATTACCCGTGCTTATCCTTTGATCAGGGAAGAAATAATTCTTTTTATCTGGCAGAGGAGGTTTTTAGTACATACGAATATAAGCAGGTTATTAAGGCGAATGACCGTGCCACTCTCCTGAATCTTATGGTGGGGTTAAATGGTTATACGCTATGCTCCGGGCTTATATGTGAGGATTTGAACGGTAGTGATTATGTTGCCATTCCGCTAAGAACGAAGCGCAAGATGCGGATTGGTTATGTCAAAAAGCGCAAGATGCCCTTAAGTTCGATTGGGAAAAAATATTTAGAAGAGCTTTGTAAGGTGGCAGAGGAAGCACAATAAAAGAGCTTATTTGCCAGTGTTATCCAAGGAATGCCCGATTTCTGTATTGCGAAAATACCGCATGCGATACTGAATCGGTGTCATTCCAGTTTTTTTGCGAAATTGTTCCGTGAAATAACTCTGACTTGGAAATGCTAAAGTCATAGCTATCTGTGTGGCAGTATAGTCTGAATAGATTAGCATATTCTGTGCAGTTTTCAGCTTCTGTGTCATGATGTATTGGCTGACAGTACTGCCGGTTTCCTTTTTAAACAGGCGGGAAAGATAATTCTCGCTTAAGGATACATAATCTGCCAGTGCGGCGATGGTAATCCGGGTGTGGAGATGTTCGTAGATATAATCAATGCAGCTTGCAATCGGCTTGGAACAGATTTTCTCTTTTTTTAAACTCTGCATGCGTTTGGCATAATCAAGACACATAACCGGGTGGAGGTCGGATACTGCTTTCGCATCTGTCATAGCGTCAGCCTTCTGGATATAATAGTCACTGATACCATAAGCTTCAGAAAGCTCCATCCCCCCCTCAATACAGAAGCGTGCCACCATGGCAGTTGTAATGACAAAATGATATTTCATATTCTGAACATAATTTTTCGACAGCACACCTAATCCTTCTTTCTCAATAAGCGGCTGTTTGCAAAGCTCTTTCGTGCGTTTGATATCTCCCGAACGGATAACCGCATAAAATTCCAGCTCCGGGTCATAGGGGGCCCGCAATACTTCATTTTCTCTTCTTACATATTCTTGATAAAATAGTTCTTTTTGAGGATTCATGTTGATGCTCCTTTCTTTTATATCAATTGTTAGGTATTTGTGAAACCAACAAAAGCTAACACGATAGTCATAATAGTATATAAATTTACTTCGTTGTCTTTGCTGTGCAAAGTACAAAGGCGTAAATTTATATACTATTATGACTATCCACCTAGTGAATATAAGTTTTACAATTACTAATATTAATTATAGCACAAAAATGACAAAAAAGATAGTAAAACGATATGTTATTTTTGCTCTATATGAGAAAATTACAATACAAAATAACTCATTGTTATACAGTGTCTACCTGTAATATGTAGATAATTGCGAAACTCCCATTTGTGAGGTAGATAGTCGTGATTTTATATAAATTTGCGCCTTTGTACCGAGCTATGCTCGGACAACGAAGCAAATTTATATAAAATTAGGACTATCGTATTAGTAACTTAGTGTTTCACAATCAATCATCAAAATAATATGAAAGGAGCTGACTATTATGAACTTGCAACGTGGAATAAACTTAGGCGGATATTTATCCCAATGTGAGCATGAGCAAAAGCACTATGAAACTTTTGTGACAGAAAGGGACATAGAACAGATTGCTGGCTGGGGTTTTGACCATGTACGTTTGCCAGTGGATTATGAAGTACTTGAAGAAGAGGACGGGACGACAAAGGAGCAGGGCTTTGCACTGGTTAGGCGGGTGATAGACTGGAGTAAAAAATATGGGCTTAACATCGTTTTGGATTTGCACAAGGCATACGGTTATGATTTTAATGATGCGGGTGATGGTGCAAAAAATACGTTGTTTACAGATCCGGTTGTGGCAGAAAGATTCATAAATCTGTGGAAAAAAATTGCCAATGCATTTGCAGAGTATGATCATGTTGCCTTTGAGCTTTTGAACGAGGTGGTAGAGCAGGAGAATGCACAGCTTTGGAATGATTTGATAAAACAGACGGTTTCTGTTATCAGGACAATTACAAAGAAGGTTCCAATTATCTATGGAGGAATTCAATGGAATAGTGTAAAGACCTTAAAGCTGTTAGATATTCCGAAAAAAGAGGATAATATTATTTTTACCTTCCATTTTTATGAGCCATTGCTTTTTACTCATCAGAAGGCATACTGGGTAGAAACGATAGATAAAGAAGAGGATATATTTTATCCGGAAGATATGGAATATTACCGGAAGAAGTCGATACCGATTGGTTATCAGGGCGAGGTCGTAACAAAGGCATTATCGAAAACAATGGGAGAAGAATTTATCCATGAAATGATAGAGGAAGCGATTCTTGCCGCAGAAAATGCAGATGTACCACTCTACTGTGGTGAATTTGGTGTCATTGATGAAGCACCATTGGAGGATACCATGCGGTGGTTTACGGATGTGGATAAGGTATTTCGGCAGTATGGAATTGGTTGTGCAGTATGGAGTTATAAAAAAATGAATTTTGGTTTTGCGGATGCACACTATGACGGCATTCGGGAGGAGCTTCTTAAGCTTTGGATAAAGCAATAAAATAAATAATTAAAGAAAGGAAGATGGTGTTTATGAGAAGAGCAAAAAGAGTGGTTGCAATGACATTAACGTTTGTCATGATGATGGGTCTGATAGGCATTCTGCCAACAGATGTTAGTGCTGCTGGTGGAAAGGTAAAGAGCGTTACAGTTAAGAATCTGGATAGCAATACACTTGTGTTGAAGAAAGGGAAAACCTTTACGTTAAAACCGGCTGTAAAGACGAGTGGAAAAGTAAGTAAAAAGGTGACTTACAAAAGCTCTAAAAGCAAGGTGGTAACGGTTTCTGCCAAAGGGAAGCTGAAGGCAGTGAAAAAGGGAAAGGCGACTATCACAATAGCCAGTGTTGCTAACAAAGCAAAGAAGGCAAAGGTAAAGGTGATTGTTGGAACTCCTGTTACCAAGGTAACGCTGAATCAGTCAGAGGCAGCTCTTACCGTTGGTTCGTCTCTACAATTAAAGGCTGGCGTTTCACCGAAGAAGGCAAGCTATAAGAAGGTGTCATTTAGTAGTAGTGACAAAACGGTTGCCACTGTGTCAGTTAAGGGACTGGTTCAGGCTAAGAAAGCAGGTACTGCTAAGGTAATGGTAAAAGCACTGGATGGAAGCAAGAAGAGTGCAGTATGTGTTGTTACGGTTACAGATGCACAGGCAACAACAGCATCGACGGCAACAACACAGCAGCAGACGACCACAACTGCCAGTACAACAACAACTGCAGAGCAACCGACAACTGCAGAGCAACCGACAACAGAAGCTCCGGTAAAGCTTTCTTATGAAGGATATGAGAAGGTCTGGGAGGATGAGTTTGAGGGTGATTCCGTTAATATGGATGACTGGAATGTAGAAACGCATGAGCCGGGCTGGGTAAATGCGGAGCTTCAGGAGTATACAGCTTCCGGTAATTATTCTGTCGCAGACGGCAAGCTCACCATTCAGCCGAAAAAGACGGTAGATGCATCTGGCAATGCCAGCTATACCTCTGCCCGTTTGAATACACAGGGAAAACATGACTACACCTATGGTTTGTTTGAAGTAGTAGCCAAGGTACCGGATGGCAAGGGCTTCCTTCCTGCTTTTTGGATGATGCCAACAGACGAGAACCTCTATGGACAATGGCCACGCTGTGGTGAAATTGACGTTATGGAGGTTATGGGACAGGAAACTAATAAGGCGTATGGAACGATTCACTACGGTGCCCCACATAGTGAAAGTCAGGGAACCTATACATTGAGTGAGGGAAGCTTCTCTGAAGATTACCATAAGTTCTCTTGTGAATGGGAGCCGGGTAAAATCACATGGTACATTGATGGTGTGAAATTCCACGAGGAAAATGACTGGTATTCCAAGACTCCCGGTCAGGGAACGGTAGCATATCCAGCACCATTTGACCAGCCATTTTACATGATTCTTAACCTGGCAGTAGGTGGAAGCTGGGTAGGGTATCCGGATGAGGATCAGGATATCAACAGCCAGTCCTATATGATTGATTCGGTAAGAGTGTACCAGAAGGACAGCTATGATGACAGCAATGTGAAAAAGCCAGATAAAGAAGTTATCATCCGTGACCCGGACAGTACCGGAAATTATGTAAATAATGGAGATTTTGCAGTACCGGAAGAGTTAACAGGTGAGAAAGATGTTGACTGGACATTCCTGACAACGCTTGGTGGCGAAGGCTCTGCAAGCATTGCTGATAATGCAATTAAGATTGAGACGCAGAATGCAGGTACTGCTGATTATAGTATCCAGCTTGTACAGGCAGGTATTCCTGCCGAGCAGGAAGGAACCTATAAACTGACATTTGATGCCTATGCTACGGAGGCAAGAACGATGAAGGTGGATGTTTCTGCACCAGACCGCTCCTTTAGCAGATATCTGAATGATACAGAGGTAGCATTGACGACAGAAAAGAAAACCTTTGAGTATGAGTATACGGTGAAGGATGAGAATGACGCCAATTCCAGACTGGAATTTAACCTTGGTAATACCGAATCCAAGGCTACGGTATTTATCAGCAATGTCCGGCTTGAGAAGACAGCCCAAGGCGAGATTTCCAATGACAAGACAGTATTGGCAGATGGCAATTATGTATATAATGGTTCGTTCCAAGAGGGAGAAAAACGTCTTGGTTACTGGGATATCTCAGAGGGAGTAACTGCTTCTGTTACCGGGCTTTCTGATGGACGCAGATGTAAGGCAGACGTAAGCAGTGCAGATGCTTCTATTTCACAGACTGCTCTGGCTCTGGAGCCGGGAACCTATGCATATAGCATGAAGGCAGAGGGTGAAGCAGGCAAGAAGATAGTGGTAAGTGTTGCCGGAGTAGAGAAGGAATTCACCTTGACAAGCGGTGAGGCAACCTATAAGGATACCTTTACGGTTACACAGGAAGATATTGATGCTGGAAAGGATTTTGGTATTCGTTTTGCCAATACAGGTGTATATTATATTGATGATGTCCGTCTCGAAGAGGATGCATTGATTAAGAATGGTAAGTTTAATGCAGGTACAGCAGGCTATGAGGTATTTGTGGACAACAGTGCATCAGCAAGCTATGTAGTAGATAGCCAGAACGAAGATAATGCGTTGGATTTAACGATTAAAAACACGGCAGACCAGGAATGGAAGATTCAAGTGAAGCAGAATGATGTCACGCTGGAGAAGGGACAGTGGTACCGGTTAAGCTTTGATGCTAAGAGCTCTATAGACCGTAGTATCCAGTATGCGATTCAGAGAAATGGTGCAATACATTCTACACCGGATGGCGGTGAGGATTGGACACCGTATGTTCAGGAAACCTGCAGCTTAAGTGCGTATGGTTCAGACGGAGCATATACGACGGTTTCTAAGGAATTTAAGATGAAGGAAAATACCGATACCGGTTCCATCTTTAATATTGCTTTAGGTGGTAAGAATATTACGGACCAGCACCGGGTATGTATTGATAATATCCTCTTAGAGAAGATAGAAGAACCGGAGCAGCCAGAGATTCCGGCAGGAGCAAACTTATTAAAGAATGGCGACTTCGCAAGTGGTGATGCGTCATGGAATGTTACAGCAATTACTTCTCCCGGTGCAGCAACGACACAGATTGCAGACAATAAGCTCGTATACTCTATCAGCAATGTTGGTGATGAGGATTGGAACATACAGCTTAAGCAGGCTGGAATTACTTTGGAGCAGGGTGCAAGCTATCAGTTGAAGTTTAAGGTAACCTCCACGGCAGCAAGGACAATTAAGGCGGCATTTTTAAATGCTAGCTATGCTTGGTATGGAGGAGCGGATATTGCATTAGAAGCGGATACAGAGAAAGAGGTGGAATGCAACTTTACGGTTGGAAATGATGATGAAGGAAATCCACGTCCAACTGACAATGATATTTCATTCGTTGTCTCCATGGGTAAGATAGCGGGTGTCGAGACACCAGCTTCGGATATTACCCTGTCAGACTTTTCATTAGTTAAAGTTGAGCAGTAGCGATAGCAGGCTCATTCATAACCTTATATATATCATATCAGCCGGGGGCAGTGATAGTTTGTCTCCGGCTGATGCTAATGTTCAGACCATGCATTGTGATTGGTCTTTTTTATATTTTATCATTAAGCAGATTGTATCTGGGTTTTTATACTGCACATTCCAAAAGCAAGCAGGACAATTGGCAGGCAGAGAAGACTTGCCTGTACACCAAGCTCACGGCAGGCGAAAAATGCATAGATAACACCGACATGATAGCAGAGCAGGGAATTAGCAAAATATTTTGCACGTTTCAGCTTGGCGGTATCTTTTTCCATTAGGTATTCGCTGGCAGCAAGGGTAAATTGCCGCAGATTGTTCGTAGAAAAAATGGTAGAGCTGATATACTCCCCACTTCCGTGAAACACACTCCACTGTGTTGCCATCATGAAGAAAATGGGCAAAATACCAGCGACCGGATTCATGTCAGAGGGCAGGAGGGAGAGAAGAATTAATCCTGCAATATCTATACTGATAGCATATTTTTGTAAATTGATTCCGGTTTTTTTATGTAGTATTGCATAGATTGCTATTGCTGCCATATAAAGTACCATACCGGCAACCCGGAGCATAAAGTCAAAGAAATCCCTGCCTAAAAAGCAAAGGCAGACCTGAATCAGGTTATTGGTCTGGGCAGAACCGAAATTTTCAAGCCGGCACAGGATGGCATATGCACCGAGAAAACCGCCGACACAGCACATAAGGCTGTGTAGCTGTAACTCTTTTTTATTACTATGTATTTTCATCAGATTTCCCCATTTCTCATGTTTGCAGGATTATAATAGTTCGCTACAATCTTAGCACAAATAGGTTCAGAAAAAAAGTATTAAAAAGAATAAGGGGCAGGTCGTTTGGTTAACCTGATGAAAAATATCTCACTAAAAATTGTGAATAGTAAACGGGGGAGACCGGATTGCTTTATTATTAGTCTTTTTAGGCTTGCATAATATAGAAAAGGTGGTAAAATAGTAATGTTTATGGTTATGATTTACGAATAAGGGAAAATTAAAATGGAGGACAATGAGGACAATATTATGAAGATTATTATTGTAGGCTGTGGCAAGGTGGGCTATGCGGTAGCCAAGGCTCTGGCTGCAGAACAGCAGGATGTGGTAGTGATTGACCGCAGTGCGGAACGGATTGAGAATGTAACGAATACGGTGGACGTTATGGGAGTTGTTGGCAATGGTGCGAGCTTCAAGGTACAATCGGAGGCAGGGGTGCAGAATGCAGATATTCTGATTGCTGTGACAGAGTCAGATGAGGTGAATCTGCTCTGCTGTATGATAGCCCGCAAGACAGGGCGTTCCCATACTATTGCCCGTGTATCCGACCCGGTATATATGTCAGAGATACCATATATTAAAAAGGAGCTTGGTCTTGCCATGACGCTGAATCCGGAGGCGGCAACGGCTGGGGATATCACAAGACTTTGTAAGATGCCGGCAGCTATCGAGATAGATACTTTTGTAAAGGGACATGTCGAGATTTTAAAGGTGGAGATTCCTGAAGGGTGTTTTCTTCATCATCAGACGATTTCTGATGTGATGCGTGGTTTTCGGGAGGCAGTGCTGATTTGTGCTGTGGAACGGGGGGATGAGGTCATTATCCCTCAGGGTGACTTTATGCTGCTTTCTGGAGACCGTATTGCTATTGTGGGCAATCAGAAGTCTTCTGCAGAATTTGTGAAGAAGATGGGAATTCCCGGATTGGGAAGGGTTCGTAGTGCTATTTTAGTCGGGGCAGGCAAGATTAGCGAGTATGTTGCCAAGGCTATGATTCGGCAGGGAATTCATGTTAAAGTGTTTGATTCGGACAGGGAGAAGTGTGAACACTTTAGTGTGGAAGTCCCGGAGGCGGTCGTGATTCATGCGGATGCTTCGAAACCGGAGGTGCTTTCGGAGGAGGGACTGGAGCGGGCGGATGCATTTGCAACCCTGACCTCGTCGGATGAACTGAATGTATTGCTGAGCCTGTATGCAAAGAAATATTCTAAATGCAAGGTCGTTACGATGGTGAACCATAGTAATTATGCAGGCGTTACGAAGGCGTTGGATATTGGCAGTGTGATGTCATTGCAGAATATTACAACAGAATACATTGTACAGTATGTGCGTGCCATGCAGAATTCACAGGGAAGTAATGTAGAGACCTTGTACCGTATTATGGATAATAAAGTAGATGCATTGGAATTTGTGATTGGGGAGAATTGTCCAATTTGTAATATTCCGTTACAGGATCTTCATGTAAAACAGGATATCCTGGTGAGTTGCATTAACCATCTGGGGAAAATTGAGATAGCCAATGGTCAGTCAGTGGTGCAGGAGGGAGATACCGTTGTTGTGGTAACGACGAGAGAAGGCCTGCGGGATATCATGGATATGGTGGGAAAATAGGCAATAAATCAGTAATTTACAAGGATTGGTGAAGGAAATGAATATTCCGGTTGTGGTGTATATATTAGGAAGAGTGATGCAGGTAGAAGGGGCATTTATGCTTCTGCCTGCATTTGTTGGGTTACTTTATAAAGAGACGGCAGGGCTTAGCTTTTTACTGGTTGGTGGGATAGAATTTCTGGCTGGTTTGTTAATCATCTTAAAGAAACCGGAAAACAAAAGTTTTTTTGCAAAGGAAGGTTTTGTAACGGTCTCTTTAAGCTGGATTCTTTTGGCAATTATAGGAGCACTTCCATACGTATTGAATGGTGACATTCCACATTATCTTGATGCCTTATTCGAAACAGTGTCTGGTTTTACTACAACGGGTGCCAGTATTCTTGGCAGTGTGGAGGCACTTAACCAGTGTTCCAAGTTTTGGAGATGTTTTAGTAACTGGATTGGTGGTATGGGAGTGCTTGTATTTGTACTTAGTATACTACCATTGGCAGGAGCCCAGAATATCTATCTTATGAAGGCAGAATCTCCGGGACCAACGGTTGGTAAGCTGGTTCCTAAGGTGAAGAGTACCGCAGCCAATCTCTATAAGATATATTGTGGGATGACATTGATTGAAGTTGTTTTACTGCTTTTAGGGGGACTGGATGGCTTTTCGGCAATTACCATGAGCTTTGCCACAGCGGGGACAGGAGGTTTTGGCATATTAAATAGCAGTTGCCTTGAGTATTCTCCTTATGTGCAGGTGGTTATTACAATCTTTATGATTTTGTTTGCAGTGAATTTTTCTGTCTATTATCTGCTTTTAACCAAGCGGTTTAGGCAGGCATTTGGCTGTGAGGAGATGCGTTGGTTTTTTGCTATTATTATTGTGGCTGTCATTGCGATTACCTTGAATGTATGGGATATGTTTGATGGTGTTGGGGAGGCAGTGCGTCATGTTGCCTTTACTGTGGGTTCTCTCATGACCTCAACAGGTTTTTCCACTGTGGATTATAACATGTGGCCGGAATTTTCTAAGACAATTTTACTTATGCTGATGTTTGTAGGAGCCTGTGCCGGAAGCACGGGCGGCGGAATGAAGGTTTCCCGTATGGTTATCTATTTGAAATCTGTCAAAAAAATGATTGAGCAATATATTCATCCACGGAGTATCAAAATTGTGAAATTTGAAGGAAAGCAGGTGGAGCATGAGGTTGTAAGGGGCATCAATATGTTCTTGATTACTTATATTTTTTTGTTTGCGGTGTCTGTGCTTTTGATTTCTTTCGATAATTTTGGCTTTACAACTAATTTTTCTGCTGTTGCGGCAACTATCAATAATACAGGACCAGGTCTGGAGATGGTTGGACCGAGTGGCAACTATGCAATGTTTTCTCCATTGTCTAAGATGGTGCTTGCCTTTGATATGCTGGCAGGACGTTTAGAGATATTTCCGCTATTGCTTTTATTTGCACCAACGACATATAAGAGATGACGGATATCAGTTATCTGAGATTTTGTATATAGCCCTTTGCAGAATTGAGATGGTTATCTTAAAGTCTTTCACACATTTATTGCAAGAGTATTCTGGTCTTGTATAATGATGTGGGAGGCTTTTTTTGTTTGCTTATGGTCTATTTCTGCTGTCGGACAAAGGAAACGGATAGTTTATCCGATACTATAATTGAAGATGGGATTGGGAAATTATTAACTACCGATATCATGACTATCGTATCAGCAATGAATAGTTTCATAATTGCCTAATAAACTGTATTATTGAAAGGGAGAGCAGATATGAGTGATATTATTAGTATGAATGCTAGGACGATAGCTTACAATAGAATGTTAAGTAACAGGGCAGCGAGGAATGCTAAGAAACAGGGGACAGGGAAGGATTTTCGCACCGAGGTAGCAGAGGCGGCAGCCCGAAAGGAAGCAGATAAAACAAGGGATACCTCAAAGAGTGATAGCGTAGTGGATGTCTACAAAAGAAAGCATCCAAGCGAGGCTCATCATGTGGATGCTCAGGTGCGGGCTGGCAAGGCAGTAAGGGCGAAAAAGGGAGTGGCGGAGGTGTCTGCTAAGGATATGACAATGGAGGAGTATAAGAGCTTTATTACCAGTTTGTTATATAGTATTCCTTTTAATGTAACGAGAGTATATGATGAAGAAGTGGTTTCTATTTCGGATGAAGGCTGGGAACAGATGAAGAATGACCCGGATTATGAAGCCTGGGTGCTCGGCTATACGGTGGAGAATCGTTCCGTTCGCAACCCCTTCTTTGGTATGCCCGGTGCATCTGGAAGCTTTTATGTAGAAAAATTTGGTGCCACTATAGAGGAGCACCTTGGTCAGAGTGTGGGACCGACAGGTCCAAGCGTTCCTTCCCCTAGGGATGGAAAACGTAAAAAAACTTGGTGGCAGAAGCGTCAGGAAAGAATGGAGGAGGCGATGGAGCTGCAGGTTAACAAGGCTCTGAGAAGAAAGCAGGCACAGCGGATACTGGAACAAAAAAGGTATCTTCATGGCCGTATCTCTGCGTCAGCAATTGATGCTTATGCGAATAGCTTGCTGCCTTTTAACAGCATTATAAAATATAGCAAAGAGTAGTTGGTATAGAAGGCTATGCTGACCATTTTTTCAGTGATTTGGAGGGAAAGTAACTCCCAAACACCATGGGATACCTCCTTGCGGATTTTCCTGCAATATGTTAGACTGCAAACAGGAATATTTGTTATATACAGAAGGAAAGAATAAATTGGGATTATGATGGGATTTACTTGCGTGTACTAACCAAAACGGGGAGGTATTAACATGAGTAATGAATATCAGATAACGAAAGAAAAAGCATTTGAAAACCTACAGCTAAAGGACGATTTTATGTTCGGTGTTATTATGCGTAATCCGAAATATTGTAAGCCATTCTTGGAACGGATACTTAATATCAGTATTTCCCACATAGAGTATCCGGATGTCCAACGGATAATTGATTTATCCAAGGATTCGAAAAGTGTACGGTTGGATATATTTGTAGAGGATGGGAAGAATACGGTTTATAACATCGAGATGCAGACAGGCGGGAAGGCGAACCTGCCCAAGAGAACAAGGTATTACCAAGGCATGATTGACTTAAGCATTCTGGAAAAGGGTGAGAACTATAAGGATTTAAAGCAATGCTTTATTATTTTTGTGTGCACATTTGATTTGTTTGGCGAAGGACGGCATATTTATACCTTTGAGAACCGCTGTATTGAGAATTTTGAGTTAGGGTTGGGAGATGATACAACCAAGATTTTTTTAAACACAAAAGGAACAATAGATGATGTGACACCAGATATGAAAAAGCTACTGGATTATATTGACGGAAAGCAGCCTAAAGATAATTTTACCAAGGAATTGGATGGTGCAGTACAATCTGTCAGAAATAATGAGAAATGGAGGCTTGATTATATGACGTTGCAGATGAAATATGATGAGAAGTTTGAGGAAGGCAGACAAGAAGGCAAGCTGGAAGGGCGCATCCTAACTCTGGACGAATTAGGATATTCCGTTTCAGAGATTGCAGAAAAGTTGAACCAGAAGCAAGAGAAGGTATTTGAGATACTGAATTCAAAAGACTGAATATTAATGTGCTTAAAAGGGTATTGGGGAGGTAAATATAGGGCTCTTACAGCTTAATATGTTTTTTGATTGCTTCAAAGCTTTCCTTACTGATAACATGCTCCATCTTACAGGCATCCTCTGTGGCAGTCTGTTCATCTACCCCCATGTTCATCAGCCACTTTGAAAGAAACTCGTGGCGTTCATAAATCATCTCGGCAATTTCTTTGCCGCTTTCTGTCAGGTAGATAAAGCCGGCATCTGTCACAGTGATATGCTTTTTTTCTCTTAAATTTTTCATTGCAATACTCACACTGGATTTCTTAAAGCCCAGCTCGTTAGCAATATCCACCGAACGGACAACTGGAAGCTGTTTACTAAGTATTAATATTGTTTCGAGATAATTCTCGGAAGATTCTGTCATTGACATATTGTCACCCCTTGTTATAATATTGTTTTCAACGATTATAACATAAAAAACAATATATGTGAATTAAAACAGTTATGAAAACAGAAAGGGATACATTGAACTAGTATTTTCCAAAAATAATTTTCAAAAAGTTGTTGACATCTAATGGATGTTAGCATATACTAACTATGAAATTAGTGAACTCCTTATATATTCCGATTGACAGCTGGGATTTCGTATGCCGCCCAGTTGCCAATCGAATGCTTTAACACCTATAGGAGTTTTTAACAGCATATTCATATAATTACAATTTGAAAGAAGGATGCTTATGGGGACAGTGATTGTTGGAGCGATTGTATTGCTTGCTATAGCTGCTGCAATAAGAAGTATCATCAAGGATAAGAGGAGCGGTAAGGCTTGCTGTGGTGGTGATTGTGGTCACTGTAAGGGTTGCCATTAAAGAGAAAGAGGGTGCTTATATGCCGCTAACAATGGTAAGAGAAGGTGAGCCTACTATTATTAGAAAAGTAGGTGGAAAAGAGGAAATCAGACAGTTTTTAGAGGGACTTGGTTTTGTTATCGGGGCAACGGTTACCGTGATTTCAGAGATGAGTGGCAATGTGATTGTGAATATCAAGGATTCGCGGGTTGCTATCGGTAAGGATATGGCTAATAAAATTATGGTTCAATTGACCTAAGGAGGATGCAATATGAAGACATTAAAAGAAGTGGTGACAGGTGAGACGGTGACTGTAAAGAAGCTGACTGGTGATGGTCCTGTTAAGCGTCGCATTATGGATATGGGTATTACTAAGGGTGTGGATGTATATGTCCGAAAGGTAGCCCCGCTCGGTGACCCGGTAGAAGTTACGGTAAGAGGTTATGAGTTGTCATTGCGTAAGGCAGATGCCCAGATGATTCAGGTAGAATAGCCTTTTAGAAGTAAAGAGATATAGTATTGTATAGCATATTTTTTTTACATAGTGATTAGTCTAAGCTAATCAAAGAAAGCTATATATAACCTCAGGTAGCTATAATGATTTATTTGGTGATAATTGCAAAGCTTCTATTTGTAGTCATGCTGTTGTCATCTTTGTAACACCTAGTACATCATAAACTATGTAGGCAATTGCGAAACTCCTATTCGCAAGGCAGATAGTCATAATTTTGTATAAATTAGCGCCTTTGTACCGAGCTACGCTCGGACAACGAAGCAAATTTATACAAAATTATGACTATCGTATTAGTAACCTGGCGTTTTGCAAATATCTATAAATACCTACGAATATTAAGAGAAGAAAGGAAGCATAAACATGGCAATTAAAATTGCATTAGCAGGTAACCCGAACTGCGGTAAAACGACATTGTTTAATGCCTTGACCGGTTCAAACCAGTATGTAGGGAACTGGCCGGGTGTGACAGTGGAGAAAAAAGAGGGTAAATTAAAAACGGATAAGGATGTTACCATCATGGATTTGCCGGGGATTTATTCCCTGTCTCCTTATACGCTTGAGGAGGTTGTGGCAAGGAACTATCTGATTGGTGAGAAGCCGGATGCGATTATAAATATTATTGACGGAACCAATATTGAGCGAAATTTATATTTATCCACACAGCTAATCGAGCTTGGAATTCCTGTTATTGTGGCAGTTAATATGATGGATATTGTGAAGAAATCCGGCGATACCATCAATATGAATGCTTTGGAACAGAGCCTGGGCTGTGAGGTTGTTGCAATTTCTGCCCTGAAGGGGGAAGGAATTAAGGAAGTGGCTGACAAAGCAGTGGCTAGAGCGAAAGCGAACACGGCAGTAATGCGGGTACATAGCTTTGCTTCTAGTGTGGAAGCAGTAATTGCTGCTGTAGAGGATAAGCTCGGTGCAGATGTATCCGAGGGACAGAGACGTTTTTTTGCTATTAAGCTTTTGGAGCGGGATGATAAGATTGTAGAGCAGCTTTTACATGTACCGGATGTATCCGAGGAGATTCATCGTCTGGAAGAAGAATTTGATGATGATACGGAGAGTATTATTACCGGAGAACGATATAATTATATTGCTTCTATCATTGAGAAATGTGTAAAGAAGGTAGCTGCGAACGAGAAATCAAGTGTTTCTGATAAGATTGATAAGGTGGTGACAAACCGGATTCTGGCATTGCCGATTTTTGCTGTGGTGATGTTTCTCGTGTACTATATAGCAATGAATACGGTTGGTGCGTGGTGTACGGACTGGACCAACGACAATCTATTTGGTGATGGCTTCCATCTGTTTGGTATTGGTCAGGGAAGCTATGAAGAAGTGGCAGAGGAGTATGACGGAGCCGGCGAGGTAATCAATGGATTTATTTCTTATGCAGAGGAACAGGGCGAGGATGTTGATGCCATTGCAGAGGCATTGGATACAGAGAGTGAAAGCTTTTCTGAGACTTCGGCAGCAGGAGCAATGGAAGACCTGTTGGCAATGTATCAGGATGGTGATAAGGCATCCTATCTTGTCGAGGATGAGGAAACTTTGGCAACCGAGGAGGTTCAGTCAGAATATGCTGACTTAGTTGCGGCAGCAGATGTTTATAGCGAATATGATTATGTGGCACCAGATCCGGCAGATTACGGCGTCTTTGTGCCAAGTATACCAGCATTGATAGAGTCTGGTCTCGATGCTATTCACTGTGCGGACTGGCTGAAGGGATTGATTCTTGATGGTATTGTGGCAGGTGTTGGTGCAGTGTTAGGCTTTGTGCCGCAGATGTTAGTATTATTTATTTTGTTAGCCTTTTTAGAGTATTGTGGTTATATGGCCCGTGTAGCATTTATTATGGACCGTATCTTTAGAAAGTTCGGACTTTCCGGCAAATCCTTTATTCCGATGCTGGTTGGAACAGGATGTGGTGTACCGGGCATTATGGCTTCCCGTACCATTGAAAATGAGAGAGACCGCCGCATGACGATTATTACTACTACTTTTATTCCCTGTGGGGCAAAGGTTCCATTTATTGCCATGATTGCGGGAGCGTTGTTTGGTGGTTCTGCATGGATTTCCACAGGAGCATATTTCCTTGGAGTATTAACCATTATCTGCTCTGGTATTATATTAAAGAAAACAAGAATGTTTGCAGGAGAGCCTTCACCATTTGTTATGGAGCTTCCGGCATATCACATGCCGACAGTTGGCTCTGTGCTTCGCAGCATGTGGGAGCGGGGCTGGTCCTTTATTAAGAAGGCGGGTACGATTATATTACTTTCTACAATATTAGTTTGGTTTTTAACCTATTTTGGAATGGTGGATGGACATATTACCATGCTTGCCGAGGAAGAGATTGACCAAAGCTTTCTGGCAGCTCTTGGCAATGCGATTGCATGGCTCTTTATTCCGCAGGGCTTTGGAAACTGGCAGGCGACAGTGGCATCTGTTACCGGTCTGATTGCCAAGGAAAATATTGTAGGCACGATGGGTATTTTGTATGGTGGAGGAGAAGGTACAGTGTATCAGGCTTTGGCAGCCTCCTTTACAGCAGTCAGTGGATTAGCATTCTTAATCTTTAACCTGTTATGTGCTCCATGCTTTGCTGCAATGGGTGCAATTAAACGGGAGATGAATAACGTGAAATGGTTCTGGTTTGCCATCGGTTATCAGTGTGGGTTTGCTTATTTAGCTGCCTTGGTAGTGAACCAGCTCGGCAATCTCTTTGTATATGGAAGCTTTGGTGTCGGCACGGTTGTGGCAGTATTGATTGTAATTGTATTTTTATACCTGTTATTCCGTCCTTATAAGGAAAGTAAGACTCTGAAGGTGAAAAAGGGAAGCCTGTCCCATGTGTAGATAATTGCGAAAGAAAATGGGATTGTTGGGTATCCAAAGAGTTGCTTATAATTTTAGGGGGCATATATAAAGAAACACTTATTTCCAGATAACGGAATAAGTGTTTCTTTTGCATGCAATTCCAGACTACAATAGTCCTTTTGATACTTGCATTCTATTCGTTTTGTGATAATAAAGATTATTTTACATAATATGCCTTAGCTTTGCCGTAAATCTTCTGTTTACCCTTGGTGATATAAGCTCTGACGTAGATTTTATCATAATTGTCCCTTAAATCTTTAATCTTACAGCTTGTTTTATCGGCACCGGACAGGTTAGCGATTGTCTCATATTTGGTATATACCTGATATCCACTGACATTGCTGCTCTTATTCCAGCTTAACTCATAAGTATCAATAATTTTTTTTGCCTTGATTCCGCTTACCTGTGCAGGAATCGTGCCAAGGCTTACAAAGCTTCCCTTCGCTTTCTTGGCAATTTTCTTGGCTTCGGTATTGTCCCAGCCGTAGATGGTTACCTTCTTCGGAAGATTTCTAAGCTTCATTGTCATAATGGTGGATGGCAGTGTTATCTTTTTCAGTTGCTTGCTTCCATCAAAATTCAAGGTAATACTATTTAATTTTCCCTGCTTTACAGTGACTTCTGTAAGCTTTTTACAATCTGTAAGATAATAGGTGGTGTAGGCACTTCTTGTAATATTCTTACTAATGGTTAGCTTTGTAATCTGTGTTGCGCAGAACGCTTCCTCATCGATATGTCTGGTATCGTCGGGGATTACATAAGCACCTTGTTTCATTGGCGGATAAAACAGGAGTGTCATACTTGCCCGTTTAAATAAAACGCCATCCTTTGCAGTAAAGGTTTTATTTGCCTTAGCAACTTTAATGCTTTTTATATTACAGGACTCCCGCACTTTGTTAAGATAATCAACATTATTTACCTTTTTGGGAATGGTATATACACTCCGTTTTAACGGATAGCACCGCATCACCTTGCCACGGTTATCATAGAGGACACCATCTGATGAGATGAAATTGGGGTTGCTTGCTGGTATCGTAATGCTTGTAAGCTTATTGTACTTGAGCTGGTTATTGAGATTCTTACAGTTTGCAGAAAGAGCAAAGCTTCCCCGTTTCGCAGGAGGGAAATACAAAAGCTTTGTTTCATTCTTGTTATATAATGCACCATTTACCACTGAAAAATAAGGGTTATCTGCTGCAACCTCAATATTCTTGACATTGTCAGATTCAATATCAAAAGGAGAGGTCCGGGCAGCTTCAAAGGTCTTCAGACTTGCTGGCAGAGCTATATTGACCAGTCTTTTACAGTGGGAAAAGGTCCATTTGGATAGCTTGGTTACGCCCTCCGGGATGCGGACACTTTTTATGTTACTGTATTGCAAGGCGGTGGCATTTATGTTTGTCACGCCTTTTGGAATCGTTAAAGCTCCGTTTGTTCCTTTCGGAACCTGAATGAGTTTTGTTCCGTTTTTATTTAACAGCAGTCCGTCAGCAGAGGAATACTTCTTATTCTCTTTTGCTACTTGGAAGCTTGTTCCAGCTCCGTTAAAAGAGGTATTATCAATATGAACTACTTTCTTTCCGATAGTAATTTTGCCAATTGAGCCACAACCGTAGAAGGCATAAGAACTAACACTTTCCAGTTCTTTTGGAAGACTGATATTTTTTAGTGATTTGCAGCTGCCAAAGGCCTCATAATTGATGGTCTCCACATTTTCAATGTTTGTAACTGTGGTAAGCTTTTCGCAGTTCGCAAAGCACTGGCTTGGAATATATGTCATATTTTTTCCATAGCTCACCTTCGCTAATGAATAACAGTCTTCAAAGGCGGCATATTCTATGTCGCTTAAATCATCCGGCAGGGTAACAGAGGTAAGGCTTCTACAACCGGAAAAAGCCTGTGATTCTATTGTATCTACCCCTGATGGGATGGTAATAGAGGAAAGACTAAAGCAATCATCAAAGGCAAGCTCGGATATCTTTTGCAGCTTGCTAGGCATATGTACTTTTTTCAAATTTTTGTCGTTGGAAAATGCCTCATAAGGCAGCTCAGTTATGGCATTCGAGAGGGTCACTGTCTCCAATTTGCTACACTCTGAAAAAGCATAACTGTCAAGTGTGGTAACTTTATTTGACATTGTAATCTTTGTCAGCTTGTTGCACCGATAGAAAGCTGAGCCTGCAATCTTGGTAACGGTAGAAGGAATCGTATAGCTTCCACCTCTCTCTGTCGGAAAACGCACCAGCATAGTGCCGCTTTTATTGAATAAAACACCATTGATGGATTTGTAGTACTGATTACCGGATGCTACCGTAAAGCTGCTTGTCTTTACCTTGTCAAAAGCACTAGTAGAGATGGCAGAGGTGTTGGAGCGGATTGTAACATTGGGAGAACCACTGTACGTTGTCAGTTCTCCATAGCGGTTTACAGAGTAGCTGGAATCTGCCATCACCGTTTTTGGCAAAAAACATGCACTTAAAAGCAGGAGCATAAGAAATGCCAGACCGCTTTTTTTATGTAGCAGGGTTGTTGTTAATGAATTCATAATGGTATCCTCGCTTTCTTTGCAATTGATAAACTCAAACTTCGCACGTGAAGATTACGCTAGTAATTATAGTATTCAACGAAAAACCCGCTTTCGGTAGCATTGAACACTTGGTGAGTGTATACGAACCTAGTGAGAAAGCCCACACCGTGTTGCCTCACACGCAACGGTACTAAGATTTTGCTACGCAAAATCAAGGACCGGCGTGTTCAGATAGTTTTTCTTATGAATACTATAATTACTAGCTCAACCCCCAATTTCTATATGCGAAGTTTAAATTTATAAATATAATGCAGTGATTATAGTTATTATCACAATAGAATAATAAATTTTATATATCTTTTGAAATATATAATTGTATAATATGTGTACTGAATAGTATAGCTATTCCTTGTGAGGTATTTCTTTCTCTGTATCCGTCTTCACTTCTTTTTTCTTTCTCTTTTCCTTTTTCTCCCGTTTTTTATTCTGTGGTTCTTCTTCCTCTAATACGATGGCAGGCTTGGCATCCCAGATATCCGGTCCGATATTTTTAGCAGCGAGACGTTTGTGGACTGCGTCTTTCATTAAGGAGTATAAAACAGAGCACAGTGGAATAAAGATAAGGATTCCTGCTACGCCAAACAGACTGCCGCCAACGCTGACTGCTGCCAGAACCCAGATAGATGGAAGTCCAATAGAACCGCCTACTACATAAGGATAGATTAAATTGCCTTCCACCTGTTGTAATATAAGGAAAATAAGGATAAACCAAAGTGCCTGCATAGGATTCACCATTACAATTAAAAATGCACCAATAAAACAACCGATAAATGCACCAAAAATAGGTATTAATGCTGTGATTGCAATGACTACACCGATTAACAGGGCATAGGGCAGCTTAAAAATGCTTAGTGTAATGAAAAACATGGTTCCAAGTATTACCGCTTCAATACATTGCCCGGAAAGAAAGCTGCTGAATATTTTGTCGGATAGTCTTCCAATATATACAATACGTTCTGCCCGCTGCCTTGATAAGGCAGAAAATAGTACCTGCTTGGTCTGTCTGCCCAATTTTTCTTTTTGCAGAATGAGGTAGATAGAAAAAACAAATGCAATAACAAAGGTAGTAATACCACCAATGATTCCGGACACAATACTAATGCTTGACGAAAACAGGGTGGTTCCCGCAGTTTTAATGATAGTAATCGCATGTGTGGAGATGGTTGACCAGTTTATGTTTAAATCATCCAGATATGACTGTACATTAGGAAGATTCGCTGTTGCACTGTAAATCCATGTTTGAAATGCGTTAAAGGCAACTGGTACCTGTTTAATAATAATTTTAATTGTGTTGCTGACCTCAGGAATAATGACAAAGAGGGCAAGAACAAATATACCAATTAATAACAAAAGGGTGATAATATAAGAAACGCCCCGGCGAAAGGGCTTAAACCATTCGCAATTTGGAAGCAGTCGTTTTTCGATGCCACGCATTGGTACATTGATAATAAAAGCGATTACACCACCTAACAAAAATGGGAATAACAGATTAATAATGTAACCAAATAGCTTAAATACTACTGTATAATTTTGAATAGCACAGTATACTACTATTCCTATAATGATAAGAAGCAGCGTGTTTTGAAATGATTTTTTGGAATCCATGAGTACCTCCTTGTAATGCATTGAAATTAAAACGATAGTCGTTATTATATAGACGATAGTTTCAGCTATATTCTATTTCGCAAATACCTTTCTTTATAATATAATGAAAGACAAAGTTTTACAAGGGAAATATATTTGCTTCGGGGTTATTATTTAAAGCTTCCTCTGTATTGCGAAGAAATATGAGTATGTGTTATACTGTATTAGATATTTGCGGAATATATCTTCATTAAATCTTAGGTCATTTTATATGAATAGTTATTTCGCAATTGTTTAATTGTAAAAATAGGTGATTGAGAAACCCATAGCCACTAGGTGGATAGTCATAATATTATATAAATTTACGCCTTTGTACTTTGCGAAGCAAAGACAACGAAGTAAATTTATATAATATTATGACTATCATGTTGGTTTTGTCGATTTCTCAAATACCTAAAAAATATTGCAAGGAGCAGGGCAGATGCACAAAAGGGTAAAATATATAGTAATAGTAGCATTAATCATATTATGCGGTTATGGCATGGTTCAATTTAAGGCCCACCACTCTGCCAAGGAAGTCTTGAGAGAAGAGGGCATTCGTTATTACCGTATGGCGAAGTATGGGGATGCGGCAGATTGTTTTTCTCTGGCATTAAAGCAGCAGGAGAGTTTTTCTGGCGATGTGGATAAGGATATTTATTTTTATCTTGCTGATGGGGAGATGAAACAGGAGAATTATACAACTGCGATTACCTATTATGAGAAGCTTCTTGAGCTTTCAGAAAACGGTGTGGATTTGTATGCGAACCTTGGTATCTGCTATGAACAGCAGGAAAAGTATAATCAGGCATATACTTATTTTAACAAGGCAGCGAAATGTAAGGGTGCTTCCAGTGAGGTATTTTACCAGTTGGCAGAGATATGCCTGCTTCTAAACCGGCAGGAGGAAGCGAAGAAAGCAGCCACTTCTGGTTATGCTATATTAAGAAAGCAGATTTCTAAGCCGGTTCAGAAGGTGTTAGAAACAGGAGTGCTTGAGAACCCATCGAAAGGGCAATTAAATGAGCTGACGAAATGTGCCCAGCTTTCTTATTTAAGTGGTGATTATGATAGTGCATATTCCTATTATAAGATACTGAAGGAGACAGGCAATGAAACTGCTGACCTTTATATGGGGCATTGTCTTGCGGAGGCTGGGAAGTATGAGGAGGCACTGGCGATGCTTTTAGCATACGAAAAGGCTCATGGAGAGCAGATGCTTTCCACTGCCAAAATTGCTTACTGCTATATGCAGCAGGGAAAGTATGAAGAGGCTCTGCCGCTTATTGATAAGGCATTGAGTGGTAATGAGACAGCGTTGGTTCAGGAGCTGCTTTATGAAAAGGGCATTGCCTTGGAGCATACTGGTGATTTTGATGGTGCTTTTGACTGCTTTGCAGATTATATCAGCCGTTATCCGGAGGATGAACAGGGCAAGCGGGAATACGATTTTTTAGTTACCCGTATTTCGGATGAAAAGGCAGCTTCTGCCGGAGTAGACAATGGCAATTAAAGGAACAGGAATGTATATAGAATGAATAAAGAAGCGTGTAGGGAGAATAAAGAAAATACGAGGGAGAGGCTTATTTTAGTTGGAGCTGCCCTTGGAACACAGGAGGCGTGCGACGCCTCCTTATCTGAGTTAGAGGAACTTTGTAATACGGCAGGTGCAGATTGTGTGGGACGTTTAATACAGAGCCGGGAACGGTTTTCCCCTGCTACCTATATTGGCAAGGGCAAATTGGAAGAATTGCAGGCAATGATTTTGGGGCTTGCTGCGGATGGCATTGTATGTGATGATGAGCTGTCTCCGGCACAGCTTAAGAACCTCAATGATATGCTTTCGTGCAAGGTGCTTGACCGCACGCTGCTGATTTTAGATATATTTGCCGAGCGTGCCAGCACCAGTGAGGGTAAGCTTCAGGTGGAGCTTGCCCAGCTCCGCTACCGGGCAAGTCGTTTAACAGGACTTGGCACCTCGCTTTCCAGACAGGGAGGTGGCATTGGCACCCGTGGACCGGGAGAAAAGCAGTTGGAAGTAGACCGGCGTGTAATTCACCAGAGAATTGGTGTATTAAAGGAAGAGCTTTTAAAGGTTGCAAAAAACAGGGCGGTTCAACGTTCCAAACGTAAAAATGGAGAGCTTCCTCTTGCAGCGATTGTTGGTTATACAAATGCCGGAAAGAGTACACTGCTAAATGAGCTGACGGGGGCTGATATTTATGCACAGAATCAATTATTTGCTACCCTGGACCCGACGACAAGGAAGCTTTTGCTGCCGAATAAGCAGGAGATATTATTGACAGATACCGTAGGCTTTATCCATAAGCTGTCGCACCATCTGATTGAAGCATTTCGGTCTACTCTGGAGGAAGCAAAATATGCAGATATTATTATTCATGTAGTGGACAGTGCAAGCCCGGACGCAGAGCTTCATATGCAGGTAGTTTATAATACACTAAAGGAGCTTCATATAATGGACAAGCCGGTTATCACAGTATTTAACAAGGCGGACCTTGAGGAAGCAGATAGAATGCTAAAGGATTGTAAGGCAGAGTGCCAGATATATCTATCCGCCAAAACCGGACAGGGTTTTGATGCACTGTTTCATGCAATTCAGGAGATGCTTTTGATGGATAGCATCTATATTGAAAAAACACTGCCATTTGCCAAGGCATCACTGCTTGCCAGAGTGAGGCGGGAGGGACAGTTAATTAAGGAAGAGTACCGGGAGAATGGAATCTATATAGAAGCATACGTTCCAAGAAAACTGCTGGCTTTCATGTAAAGAAGGATTTTTATTGCTTTTCTAAGGGATATTTTTTATAATTAGATATTAATATGAATAGAAAGAGGATGACAACATGACAAAGATTAGGACAAGATTTGCTCCAAGCCCGACAGGCAGAATGCATGTGGGTAATTTGAGGACAGCACTTTATGCATATTTAATTGCGAAGCATGCAGATGGTGACTTTATTTTAAGAATCGAAGATACCGATCAGGAGCGTTTGATGGAGGGTGCAGTAGACATTATTTACCGCACAATGGAGAAAACAGGACTTAGACATGATGAAGGCCCCGACAAGGATGGCGGGGTTGGTCCCTATGTGCAGAGTGAGCGTGTTAAGGCAGGGCTATATATGGACTATGCCAAGCAGTTGATTGAAAAGGGGGAAGCATATTACTGCTTTTGCAGTCAGGAGCGTCTTGTCTCGCTTAAGACGGATATTGATGGTAATGGAAAAGAGATTACGAAGTACGATAAGCACTGTCTTTCTTTGTCTAAGGAGGAGATTCAGAGGAATCTGGATTCGGGACTTCCTTATGTCATTCGTCTGAATGTGCCAGAGGAGGGAGAGACCAGCTTTGAGGATGAAATCTATGGCAAAATCTGTGTGCCGAATGCAGAGCTTGATGATATGATTCTTATCAAATCGGACGGATTTCCGACCTATAATTTTGCAAATGTAGTGGATGACCATCTGATGGGGATTACACATGTTGTTCGGGGCAATGAGTATTTATCCTCCTCCCCGAAGTATAACCGCCTTTATCAGGCATTTGGCTGGGAGGTTCCGACTTATGTACATTGTCCATTAATCACCAATGAGGAGCATCAGAAGCTTTCTAAGCGAAGCGGGCATTCCTCATACGAGGATTTAATGGAGCAGGGCTTTTTAACAGAGGCTGTGGTGAACTTTGTGGCACTGCTTGGCTGGTCACCGACAGACAATGAGGAGTTTTTTAGTCTTCAGGAACTGGTGAGAGCGTTTGACTATACTCATATATCGAAGTCTCCGGCAGTATTTGATTTCACCAAACTCAAATGGATGAATGGGGAATATATTAAGAAGATGGATTTTGACAGATTTTATGAGCTTGCAAAGCCCTATATCGATGAGGTGGTAACAAAGGACGTAGATAAAAAGCGCATAGCAGAGCTTGTTCAGACGAGAATCGAAGTATTTCCAGATATTAAGGGACATATTGATTTCTTTGAAGAGCTTCCCGATTACGATATCGCTTTATATACACATAAGAAAATGAAAACAAACAGTGAGAATTCTCTAGATATTCTTAGAAAAATGAGGGAAAAGCTTGCAGCCTATGATGGTGAGTGGAGTGAAGCGGGTCTTCATGATTACATTATTGCCTATATTGCTGAACTTGGCATTAAGAATGGTATGGGGCTTTGGCCGATTCGTACGGCGGTTTCCGGAAAACAGATGACACCGGGGGGAGCATTTGAGATTATGTATATTCTTGGCAGGGAGGAGACACTTCGCCGTATCGACATAGGAATTGAAAAGCTTGTAGGTTAAGAATGATGCCCGGTAGGAAACTATCGGGTATTGTTAAGTATCATAGGTATTTGCGAAATGATGCATTGCTGATACGATAGTCAGAATACTATATAAATTCGTTTCGTTGTCCTCCCTGCGGTCGGTACAAAGGCACGAATTTATATAGTATTCTGACTATCTGATTAATAACTACAGGTTTCGCAATTACCTGGTTAAGCGTAATTTTGGGAGGATAGCATGTTTTATGAAGAATAATGGGCATCGGGGAAATAGTCCGGTACGGATAATAGTATATTTGTTATTACTAATTCTTTGTTTGATTGCAGCAGGCTTGTTTTGTTATCTCTATATGGGGGAACGGCTTAGCTTGCCATTTTTTCAAAAAGAAATAGAATTAGGGGAGCTGGGGAAAGGTGCGGATATGACAGAGGAGCAACCAAAGCCGGCTGTCTTGCACCATGCTTCTGCCGGATGGAATATCCGTTCCGGGAAACGCTGTTATTATGAGAAAGGTAAGAGGGTAACGGGCTGGCATACTATTGACGGAGAGTGTTATTATTTTGATAAAGCGGGTTTTCTTGTTACGAATCAGTCCGTTGACAAGAATCTATTTGTGGACAAGCAAGGGATTCTGATACCGAAAGAGGAGCTTTATGGGCGGGGAAAGCGGGGATTATCGGATTTGGAGGAGACGCTTTTGCCTAAGCTTGAGGGCTATGCTGGTACATGGTCCATCTATGTAAAGAATCTTGATACCAATGAGTATGTTAGCATCAATAACCAGGAGATAAAGCCGGCAAGTCTGATAAAGCTTTATAATATGGTATATGCATTTGACCGGATGGAACAGGGGGAGCTTGAGGAAAGCGAAAAGCTCGATTCTCTGCTTAACAGTATGATAACAGTAAGCAATAATGATGCCTATAATCAACTGCTGACGATTCACGGAAATGGCAATCTGTTACAGGGGACAAGGCTGTTAAATGAGTTTTGCCAGAAGCAGGGATATACTATGACGGTAGCTAGTGGTACACTCCGTCCATCTAAATTTAAGGACCAATGGTTATGCCAGTCATCGACTTCGGTGGAGGATTGTGGACATGTTCTGGAGGATATTTACCGGGAATGTCTGGTAAGCCAGAAGGCGAGCAGGAGTATGTTAAAGCTTCTTAAGGGGCAGCAGAAAAATGATAAGATTTCGAGGGCTTTGCCTGAGGGGACGGTATGTGCACATAAGACTGGAGAGGCACAGAAGGCAGAGCATGATGCTGCCATTGTATGTTCCGATGGAGCAGATTATGTTCTTGTTATTATGTCAATGGAGGATAAGGTGGCGATTCCCCATATATGGGAAGTGTCACGGGTGGTATATGAGTATTTTAATGGTGAGGGGACATCTCCCATAAAGATTTATGAAAAATAGGTAAGGAGTGGTTATATGTTAGATAAGACATCGTTTATGGAAGTGTTGCATGAGGTAATGGAGCTTGTAGGGACTAGTGGAAAGCCTGTCAGCCGAGAGGAGCTAAAGGTTTATTTTAAAGATATGGAATTGAATGCGGAACAAGAGGAGCTGGTTTATCAATATCTGTTGAAGGGACAGCGGGGACAGGATGCTGTTATAGCAGAGGGGACCCTGAAGGAAGCAGGTGATAAAGGGACACATAATAAGACAGAAGCCGATAAAAGGATGCACAATAAGGTGGCAAGTGATGAGGAGAGCGTTCAGGAAGCGGAATTATCACCGGTAGTTCAGGAGCTTAGGCAGTCTGAACAAAAACAGAAGGAAGCAGAGAAGGCATTTTTAAATGCACCTTATGTCAAAATGTATTTAAAGGATATTCGTAGCATTAAGAGGTTAAAACAAGAGGAGCTTTTTCCCTATTATGAGCGGTTACTGGCAGGTGAGGATGATGCAGCGGATGTAGTACTTCACAATTATTTGCATCGGGTCGTAGCTATTGCTAAACGTTATGTGCTGCTAAAGGTTAACATGGAGGATGTAGTGCAGGAGGGCAATATGGGACTTCTTCTGGCGGTGAAGAAGCTAAAGGGCAAGGGAGAGCAAAAGAATATAAAAAAATATATTGAAAATGAGATAAAAAAATCCATGGAAAATTATATTAACCAAACCTTGGAGGATGATAATTGGGAGCAGATGGTACTCGGGCGTGCCCGCCTGTTACAGGATGCCAGGGAAGCGCTGGCAAAGGAGCTTTTGCGTGTGCCAAGCATTTCAGAACTAAGCGAATATACCCATTTGTCTGAGGAAGAAATTAACGATATCTCTTCATTGATAAAAGAGAAACGGGAAAGATAGGAAGGGTGGATGACTATGGCAGATTATATTACAACCTATAGTAAGATACATTTTTTCCCTTTGCAGCCGGATAGGGAACAGATTGCAATTGAGGATATTGCTCATTCACTCTCCCTGCTTTGCCGTGCCAATGGACATTTTCCTGAATTTTACTCGGTGGGACAGCACAGTATTGCGTGTGCAAGGGAAGCAGAGGCGAGGGGATACAGTAAACGTCTTATTTTAGCGTGTCTGCTCCACGATGCGGCGGAAAGTTATCTTTCTGATGTGACCCGCCCGGTAAAAAAGGATATGCCTCAGTTTATTGAGGATGAAAATCGGCTGTTGTCCGAAATTTTCATCCACTTTTTGGGCAGTGATGTCACAAAAGAGGAGTGGAGTCTTATTTGCGATGTGGATGATACACTTCTTTATTATGAATTTTATCATTATATGGGCGAACAATTAAAAAAGCCGGCAGCTCCAATGAAGAGCCAGCCGAACTTTTACTTTCAAGATTTCAAAAAGGTGGAAGCTGAATTTTTACAGCTTTTTCGGGAACTGGTTATAACATCCCATTGACACTCATGTAATTGAGAATGGATGCTCCGTGCTGCTGTTCTTCCTTTTGGATATGATTTAGGTTTTCGCAGACTTGGCGGTCCTGACACGAGAAAATGTTGTTATTATAAACTCCTGCCACATATTTTTCAATATCAATGCAGTCATTGCACAGATAAGTATCTTCTTGTTTTGCTGTTGCGTCCGCATTGTCGTCATAATAGGCAGTAAACGATTCCTTGGATTTTGTCTTATCCGTATTACTTGGGACAACAGGAATAACGCCATTTAATATCTTGGTGACGGTTTTTACATGCTCCTGTTCATCTTCTGAAATTTCTTCAAATAGTGCTTTGAGCTGGGGGTCTTTTGCCTTGGCAGCAGCCTTCGTATATTTTTGCACACAAAGCTGTTCCTGTGTCTGGGTATCCTTAAGTAAAATGGTTTCTTTTTCTGTTAAAATCATGATAACTCCTTTCCATACATTTCGCAATTGCTTTAGTTCATTCGTTTTGAATTCTATGAATGGTTACATGTATATATTTTCCTGTGTTGAAAAATTTATACATCAAAGCTGTTTTAAGAAAATCGTAAGAAAACGGATAAGATTTTGAAACATTGTTGTGATACAATGATGTTTAATGAAGGATAGGCAATTACCTTTTATGTTCAACAAGGAGAGGAGCGAATATGAATATGAAGAGATTAAGTTTCTGTGTGCTGTCGATACTACTATGTTCCTTAGTGTTAGGAACAGTTCATAGAGTGTCTGCTGAGGAAACGGATTTTACCTACATAACCATTGGAGGGACAGTTACCATAACCGGATGCAGTGGAGATGCAACGGATATAATTGTTCCGGATAGGATTGATAATAAGCCGGTAACTGCAATTGCTGCCAATGCATTTCGTGGTAAGGCGGAGCTGACAAGTGTTTTTCTACCTGTAAGTGTGGAGACAATCGGAAGCTATGCTTTTGCCGGATGTTCAGCAATGGGCAATATCAATATTCTCTCAAAATCGGTAGCAATTGGAGCGTATGCTTTTTCAGATTGTGCAGGGCTTACCAATGTTACGGTTTCTGGTGTGATTAGGGAGCTTGGCAATGCTGCTTTTTATAATTGTGCAGGGTTGTTGGATGTGAGTACTGGCAGAGGGCTTCAAAGAATTGGCAAATATGCTTTCCGGGGCTGTAGTTCTTTGGTGGATATGGATTTGAAGAAGACTACCTCCATTGGAGCGTATGCTTTTATGGGATGTACACAGCTTACTAGTGTTGTTACCAGCAAGACACTGAAATCAATTGGCAAAAACGCCTTTTATGATACGTCGGACAAGCTGGAAATTGTGGTGGCGAAAGCTTCTAAGGCATTAGCTTATGTCAAAAGGAGTAAGCTTTCTTATCGCTATGCAGATGGGACGCTGTTAGAGGATGAGGAGATAACTTATAAAAAGGGGAAGTATAGGATTATCAAATCGCATAAGACCAAGGGAACCTGTATGTTTTTAGGGGCAAAGGATAGCTCTCCGGTAAGTTTTACGATACCGGATGTGATTAAGGTAAATGAGATTTCTTATAAGGTTGTAGAGATTCAGGACTATGCGTTTTTCTCTTCTAAAAAGCTTCGCAAGGTTACGGTTGGCAGCAATGTGAAAACGATTGGTTCGGGTGCATTTGCCTACTGTGATAAGCTCACCAGTGTAGTCATTAAGGGGACACAGTTAAAAACAGTGGAATCGGATGTCTTTGAATATTCAAAAAAGGCGAAAATCAGTGTGCCAAAGGCAAAGGCAGCAGCGTATAAGAAGCTGATTAAGAGGTAACAGGGGAGTAAGTTCATATAGATGTAAAGAGAAGTTTTGGCAATGACAAAATGGCATTCTTCATAACTATGGAAAAGTGTTGCGAAGGATGCCATTTGTTTTTGGATTGAAAATATATTGTTCTTAGGCTGTTTCGTTCTTTAATTCTGCAAGCTGCTTTCTAAGTGCTTGTAATTCAGCTTCCTTTTCCTGTAATGCAATATCCTTCTTTTGCAGGGCGGCATCTTTTTCGTCAATCTTATCCTGCATTACATCAATCATATACTGTACCGTATTGCGGTCAAGTTCCAGCAATTCCTTTGAAAACATACCCATCACCTTCTCCGTATTCTGACATAACTCATAGATTTCTTCATACATTGGTTTGAATTCCGGATATTCTGTAATCAATCGGATAATCGTCTCTGGTTCATCCATGCAGAAGAATGTAAGCCATGCATCCAGTTTGTTTCTGATAGGTTTATTTTGATGGTTCTTCTGGAAAATGTCAAGAGGTATAAAGAGATATTTCTGTAATAATTCCAGTTCTAATCCGCTATCGGTTGTTTGTTTGGAGCGGTGTTATAGTTGTTATAATTGACAACTACAGGTTGTTAAGTGAATACTAAAATATGATAACGGTGTTGAAATCTTGTTTGGCGTGAATGATTGTGGTATGATGATTGAAAATAAAAAATAGGAAGGAATAAGGAATGGGATTTTTATGGGTAGCTCTCGGCGGTGCAGCAGGTGCAATGGGAAGATATGCAATAAGTTTGCTCCCGTCCAAAACTGCATTTCCGGTTTTAACACTTTTTACCAATATATTAGGTGCTGTATTGATTGGATTTATAATGGGTATTGTCAGCGGGAAAGAGGATGTATCACAAAATGCTATTTTGTTTTGGAAGACGGGTGTTTGTGGTGGATTTACTACATTCTCCACTTTTTCCTTGGAAGCTTATGGACTATTTGAAAATAAATTATATGTACAGGGAGGGCTTTATATTGCACTAAGTGTGATTTGTTGTATTTTAGGAGTGATGTGTGGCAGGAAATTGGCTTTGTTAACCCGTTAGCAAATGTTGGATAAAGGAGGTTTCCCATGATAGTTGAAAACGCAAATATTGAAGATGTTGCTTTATTGACAGAATTAAGATTAGCATATTTGAAAGAGGATTATGGTAAATTAAGTAAGGGTGATATGGAGATAATCGGACGAGATTTGCCAGATTATTTTAAAAAGAACCTTAATCAAAATATCTTTTGTTATTTGATAAGAGAGGGAGAAGAAGTTGCTGCCTGTGCTTTTTTGCTGGTAGTTGAAAAACCAATGAGTCCGGCATTTATAACTGGAAAAACGGGAACAGTTTTGAATGTTTATACCAAACCACAGTATCGGCATAAAGGGTATGCAAAGGGGATTATGAACAAAATTCTGTCAGATGCAGTGGAAAAAAATCTAAGTGTTGTGGAGCTGAAATCTACAGAGGATGGATACCGTTTATATCAATCTGTCGGTTTTGTGGATGAGGTTTCAAAGTATCATTTTATGAAATGGTACAATCAATAATGTTTGACGGACATAAGTATATAATCAAACTAAAAAATAATTGCCGGAGGTGTGTATCATGGAAATTCGCTATATGGAACCAACTGACAATAGAATAGCAATAAGCAGGATATATGAGGAAAGTTGGAAATATGCTTATGCTGGTATCATTCCACAAGACTATCTTAATTCAATTCCAGAGAGAAAGTGGGTATCCAATTTGGATAATCCTGATAGGAAAACATTGATTTGCATTGACGATAACAGTTTCATTGGAACGAGTAGCTTTGGTAAATCCAGGTTTGAAAAATTTAGCGATTGGGGAGAAATTATATCAATATATTTGTTGCCTGATTATGTTGGACAAGGTTATGGGAAAGTTTTGTTGCAAGCCACTATTTGGGAATTGGAAAAGTTGGGATATAAAAATATTTTTTTATGGGTACTTAGAGATAACATTAGAGCAAGATATTTTTATGAGCGATTCGGATTTTTGAGGACAGATGATTATTTAGATGATAATATCGGAGGAAAAGAATTACAGGAAGTTAGATATATTTATAAATGTTAAAAATGGTTGTTATGAAAGGTAACCCTCTAGCGTAGGGTAGTTGCCACCCCCTCCCAAGCTGATATGATAAGTATCAGCTTGGGAGGGGGTGGCAACACTTTTTGGAAAAGTAGCCTTTTGTATGGACCACGGCTACAGAACTCTGTAACCGCATGAAAGGTTTCCATCATAAAATCCGCTATGAATGTTATTGAGGCGAAGTAAACTTAATAGTCAGCTCCTCCTCCTTATATTTTGAAGAATTTCCCTCTTCCTTATCATCTTCAGATTTAGGCACAAATATCTTTTTCACCAGTTTATATTCTTCTGCTTTAATTTCTGAAGTAGGTTCTCCATATAGCTGTGCCCAATCAATATCGGTAAGTTTTCCATATAGCCATGTCCAGTCAATAGAGATGTTCACCGTTGCCCCTTCTTCTAATGTGTATTTTTCTTCATGAAAATCGCTTTCCTGCAAATGCGGAAGCTCCTTCCACTCATCGGAAAATGCTGTACGGACATACAAATGGTATTCTTCATTATAAGTTATATCTGCATTGGATTGGTTACAAAGTCCCAATGTCAAACCCTTTGCAGAGATATCGTCCGCCTTTAGAAAATACGCTTCATTTTCCCATGTGAGGTTTTCAAAATCTGTCCGATGCCATACTAATCTGTCCGATTCTCCCTTAAAGAAAGGATACCTTTCTTCCATATAAGGTGACCATATGCCGTTATCGGAAGGTCCCCATGCTTTTTCAGCCTGATTCCATTCAATAATTACATAGGATAAATCACTGATTTCACCACTGCCACTGGCAAGATAGCCAAGACGTTTCTTTTGATCCGGCTCATCCGGCTCAAGCATATAAATCTCACATTGAGTGCTCATCCATCCATCTGGTACCTGCCCATTCAAAATATCCACCGTCTCCTGCCTGTTATCGTCTGCCTTCACTCCTTTGGGTCTTTTGTTACCCCCGTCTTCAAATTTTTGTTTTTCCAATGTGTTTTCAAGTATATCATAAACAAACATATAATCCTTATCTATGGGATGCATATATACAACTCTATCCAAATCGCCTACAAATACATCCGTATAACTGTCCCCCTGCGTTGCGTCACAGCCGATTGCCCTCACATCCACAGCACCGGTGAGCTTTTTCTTTTGTACGGAATACACAAATAATCCCATATTACCCCAACCTACGGCGTATGCCGGAGTTGCGTGAATCAGGTTCACACAATCCGCCCCCCAATCAGTCACCATTGGTGCTGTTATCTGCACTTCACCGTAAGGCAAATCATCGGGATTTACTGCGGTCAAAGAAGCCGGTTTCACATCAAATCGCTTATTATCAGATTCTGCACCATTACCCTCTGCACCTGTATTATTGGATTCTGTACTTGTATTGTACGCTTCTGTACCTTGTGCCGTTTCTTCCCTTGTCGTACCGGGCTGTTTTCCTTTTGTTCCGGGATTGGTCAAAAGCGTCCATGCCAATAACCCAATAACCAGCAGCGCCAGTACAGACACTGTCAACATTGGTTTTTTACTTTTCATAATATTCTCAATCCTTTCTCTTATATTTCCTTCTGCAAACATAAGCTGTATATCCGCAAACCGCCTTTTCCCTGCTGCCATATGAAGCAACACATTCGCATACGCTTTTTTATCCTCTGTGCCCATTTTATCAATAACCGCTTCGTCACAGGACATTTCTATATCCTTTCCTAAAAGTACGAAAGCCAGCCAGCAAATGGGATTAAACCAGTGTATTGCTGTGGCTGCAAATGCCAGCATCTTAATCTGATAATCCCTTCTCGCAATATGTACCTGCTCATGAGAAATAATATACTCCATATTCCTCTCGGAAAGACCGGAAGGCAGGTAAATACAAGGACTGATATACCCTGCCACAAACGCCGTATCTATATCATCATGGAGATAGATATTGTCTCTTAAAAGAAAGGATGCATCCAGTCGTTTTTTTAACTTTATATAATTGACAGTGCTGTAAAAAACAATTGCTGCAATGCCCGTCATCCAAATTCCCAGCGCCCACAACCATATACTGCTGTTTCTATCCTTTGCTTTATTTAAGACCTTCTTCGATGATATACTTTCCTTCTGCACATCGGATGTATCATTATTCCATATATACCCCTGATTTGATAAATCATCTTTATTACCATAATATTTTGTATCAGATTCCGGACTCTTTCCATTGGACGGTGTATCGGATACTCCATTTCTCAAATCCGGCACTGTCCCCGATACTCCATTTCCCATGTCCAATTTCGCACCTGATACCGCATCCTCCTGGGCGGCATATTCCACTATCTGCGTCATATCCGGCAGTAAACTCATATTACTCTCTAAGGACCATGGACTGACCATACGGATAAACGGAAGCAGCCATAGCAAATACGCATATTTTTTCGGCACTCCCATATATGCAAAAAGTCTGCGCACCAACACAACAATAAGTATGACAAAGCTTGCCGCAAGGCTCATATTCAGTAGCATTTTTATACTTTCCTCCATAAAATCCCTCCTCTCATTTTGAATTCTCAATAATTTGTTTAATCTCTGCGATTTCTTTATCGCTTAGCTTTCTGCCGGAGGTAAATGCCGTCAGAAAGCTGGGAAGCGAACCCAAAAAGGAACGTTCTACATAGCTCTGGCTCTGTCTGGCATAAAACTCCTCTCTGGAAAGCTTTACTACCACTGTTCCTCCTTGATTTTCAAAAAGTCCGCGCTCACTCAACTTCTTTAACACTGTATATGTAGTAGTTCTCTTCCAACCCAATTCCTGTTCACACAGCCTTGTCAGTTCTTTTGTTGTAACAGGTGCGTGTTCCCATATAATGGAAGCAAATTTGCTCTCCACTGCGCCTAACATGTAATCCTCCATAATGCAACCTCCTCTGTCTGCCATATGTCAATGCTCTTGCTCCTCGATTGTAATATCTCCTTTTTTATCTGCAAAACAAAATACACCTATGTGTCTATTGCTTGTAGACAATTATAGTCTATCATCTATAGACAGTGTTGTCAACAGTAAAATTTTCTTGAGTTTGCGCGGGTTTATCCACACCTCCCTAAATTCTTCTGCTTTATTTAAACGTTTAAAAATATAGGATGTGGTGATTTATCTGGGGATTATGAAAATGTCTTATCCTAAATCCATACTTGAATTTCTACTATGCTTATGTTATATTCAACGTAAAGAGAGACATCTGCTAGAACAGATGCCTTCCGAACGGATAGTGTCCAACTCCAAAAGTGGATGCTCCCAAACATGAAGTTTTATGTCCTGACGGATACGCCTAGCCTGTTTGCTGACAGGTTAGGCATTGTTTATTTTCGCTTGTTTTTCCTAGCTGTGTAGATATTATGAATACTTGTTCAAGAGAGATTTGAATGATATTTTACCTTTTATTTAATCGAGTTTTAGATAATATTAACAGCCAGAAGAATAACATAAAGGAGTAAAGATATGGCAACAAAATGGGATGAATTGTTTGGAAAAGAATATTATATCAAAATAACAAATGAAGAACGCCAGTATCTTGGGTTAGAGCCTATTATGGAAGAGTGGTACATTACACAGTATTATAGCAAAACAAATCTTTGGCACAAAAGAACTACTGTTTTCTGGGAAGAAAATGTAATAAAGAAAGTAATTGTCGAACAAAAAAAGATTCTTTCTCCTAATAACCGGATTATATATCAAAGTATTCAGGAAGATGACACGAATTTGTTAACTGAAAATAGAGAATGGTTATTACCGTTAACGAAACGTGGAAAGAAGAAAAAAATAACAGCAACGAATATTTTGGCAATTACCCCATTAGGATGTACATTTCATTTTCATCTGGATATGCACAAGGATATTTCCACAAGTATGTCTATATGTAATCAGAGAAATAATCAGAGGATTGCAATAGGAGAGCATGAAAAGATAAATAAAATTCAGAATGATGCAGATTTTCACCACTTTATGAAATATTATATAGAAAGCTGCCCGCAGGATTATTTCGAGCGTATAGAACGGTTGAAATATAGCGACCATATAACTGTGAAGTATAATACAGGGGATATTTTCAGAGTAGAAGTTGACCGGTTTCATTATTGTTATGGCTTGATTACCGGACAAATCCGTAGAATTCAGAAATGGGAGGAATTACCTCAACAGCACAGTTTGCAATCAGTTATGATGGTTCCGATTATGGTTAGGTTTTATAATGTGAGAACTACTAATCCGGACTTGTCGGTTGAGGAATTGGCACAATATCCGTTGGGGAGAGTAACTATATGTGGTGACAATGATATCATTTGGGGTACACATACAATTGTAGGACATAAAGAATTGAAGGAGGATGATATTGAGTTCAGCCTTATTTGTTGCAGGATAAAGAGTCTGAGTCCTAATACAACTGTTCATACATATGATATGTTTGTTTCGGATGGTATGGTAGAATATCCTAAGTCCTTTAACTTATATGTTGAGTGGGGAACAGCAGTAACGATACTGCCATATGAAAGAATTTCTAAGAAATTACAAGAATACCTGAAGGAGTATCATTCTCCACATGGTGGAGTATCTATAGGAATATATCCAGAACTTATTGGGGAGAATTCATTCGAATATAAAGGAAATTTGTTAAATGATATCAATAAAAAAATGAGAAGCGAATTGTTTTCATGTCTTGGATTGGACGAAAATGCAACATTTGATGAATTTGCTATGATGTTTGGCGGATTGACCCAAAAAGAGATTTTGGGGAAATTTTATAAAAAAGAGATTTGACGAGGTTTCTAAAACTTTCCCCTTTTCACTTGTAATTTTTGTCAATATTGGGTAAGATGTTCACGAGAGAAGTGTATATATAATTCCCCGCTGCCGAAAGTGGGGCTGGCAAAAGAACCATAAGGAGTACAAGGGAGAGGTTTCAATGGATTATCAAAAATTATTATCGATTTTAAGAGGACACCGTATCTGGATTCAGACCCATAATTTTCCAGACCCGGATGCCATTGCGAGTGCATACGGTCTGCAATATTTTCTTGACTATCACGGAATTCCAGCCAATATATGCTACAATGGCAATGTTGATAAAATCAGTGTTGCCAAGATGATTACCAATTTTGATATTGACATGCGTCCGATTTGTGAGCTTGATTTGCGTAAGGACGACTATGTGATACTGGTGGATGGACAGAAGTACAATGCCAATTTAACAGATATTCCTGGAGAAGAGGTGGCAGTTATTGACCATCATAAGACAGTCAAGCCTTGTGAATATCTTTATAAGGATGTCAGGCTTTGCGGCTCCTGCTCGACACTGATTACCCAGTATATTAAGGAAAGCAATACACCAATGACTAAAAAGATTGCTTCCGTGCTGTCTTATGGATTGAAAATGGATACGGATTCCATGAACCGTGGAGTGACAAAGCTGGATATCCAGATGTTAGAGTACCTTTATGATTACACGGACAGAGAACTGGTGCAGAGCATGTACAATAATGGGATTGAGCTAAAAGATCTGCGTGCCTATGGTGCTGCCATTGAGAATATCCAGATTTACGATTGTATTGGATTGGCACGGATTCCATTTGATTGTCAGGATGCCTTAATTGCTATGGTTTCTGATTTTATTTTACGTTTGGATGCGGTAACGATTGCTGTAATTTATGCGGAACGCAACGGGGGATTGAAATTCTCAGTACGAAGCGAAGAACCGGGCGTGCATGCTGGGGATTTGACAATGAATGCCTTAAAAGGAATTGGAGACGGAGGAGGTCATTTTACGATGGCTGGAGGTTTTATGCCGGCAGAGTACCGGATTGAGGTTAATTCCGTGGAGGATAAGGCATTGTATGAGCGTTTTGTCAATGCAGTGGATATTGTGAAGCAGATAAAATAAAGGAGATTTATCATGAAGGAGAAGAGAAGTCATTTTACCGGAAGTATTGGATTTGTATTAGCTGCCGCAGGCAGTGCTGTCGGGTTGGGTAATCTTTGGAGATTTCCCTATCTGGCTGCCCAGCATGGCGGCGGTATTTTTATTTTTATCTATATTATTATGGCATTAACCTTTGGATTTGCCCTGCTGATGACGGAGATTGCTATCGGTAGAAAGACGAAGCAGAGTGCGATTACTGCTTATGGAAAGTTAAACAAAAAATTTGCTCCTCTTGGATATCTTGGCTTGCTGATTCCAGCAATGATTCTGCCTTATTATTGTGTAATAGGCGGCTGGGTCATGAAGTATACTATTTTATTTGTATCGGGTAAAGGGGTGCGGGCAGCAGGAGAAGATTATTTTACCGGTTATATTAGTCAGGAATGGACACCGCTTCTGTTTTTCCTGTTATTTTTATTTCTTACCCTTCTGGTTATTTTAGGGGGAGTGCAGAAGGGAATTGAGCGGATGAGTAAGATTCTGATGCCGGTGCTTTTTGTGATTACGATTATTATATGCTGTTATGTTGTCACCCTTGATGGGGCGGTAGAGGGGGTAAAGTATTATCTCCTGCCGGATATTAAAAAGTGCAGTCTGGTTACGATATGTGCGGCTCTTGGACAGCTCTTTTTTTCTATGAGTATTGCCATGGGAATCATGGTATCTTATGGTTCCTATGTGAAAAGAGAGATTAATCTTACCAAGGCGGTAAACCAGATAGAGATATTCGATACATTAATCGCTCTGATGGCGGGACTGATGATTATTCCTGCTGTGTATGTCTTTAGCGGGGAGGAGGGATTGAAAAGCGGAGGTCCCGGCTTGATGTTTATGACACTGCCAAGAGTATTTGAACAGATGCCTGCGGGACAGATTATCGGAGCATTGTTCTTTGTCCTTGTATTGTTAGCGGCGGTTACCAGTTCTATTTCCATTTTGGAAGCATCGGTATCCATGTTTATGGATAAATGGCACTTTAGCAGGAAAAGAGCAGCCGTAATTCTGGTCGTATTCAGTATCCTGCTCGGGGTTCCTTCCTCCCTCGGCAATGGTGCATGGTCTCATATTACGGTACTTGGTATGGATTTTTTAACCTTTTTTGACTTTTTCACCAACAGTATACTGATGCCGCTTCTCGCATTGGGAACCTGTATTTTGATTGGCTGGGTAACAAAAACCGAGGTCATTGAGGAGGAGATTACAAGAAACGGGGAAACCTTCTTTCGGCGTGGGCTTTACCGTCTCATGATTAAATACCTCTGTCCGGTGTTGTTGGTGGTTATTCTGGTATGTTACACCTTAGCACAATTTGGAGTAATCAATATGTAGGTAATGTAAATAAACCTTACAAAATCTGTAAGTGTTATTTTCAAGCGTCTTGCCTTATAATCAAATCATAAAAATAAGGGAGGCGGTATTATGCAGAAAAAATTATTGGAGCTTGACCATCTATACAAAATCTATGGTAAGGGAGAAAATCAGACCCATGCCTTAAATGACCTGACCTGTTCTGTTTTGGAGGAGGAGTTTTTAGGGATTATGGGCAGCAGTGGTTCGGGAAAAACGACCTTGCTGAATTGTGTTGCAACGATGATGAAACCAACCAGAGGAAAGGTATTACTTTCCGGTAAGGAGCTTAGTAAGCAGAAGGGCAGGGAGCTTGCAAGATACCGGGGAGACCGCATTGGTTATCTGTTTCAGACATTTGAGTTGCTTGACAATATGACAGGGCGGGAGAATATCCTGCTTCCGGCATCTATCCATGGAGTAAAGGAGGATTTGACAAAGGAGGTTGACCGTTTAGCAGAGTACTTAGAGATTGGTGAAGTGCTTGACAAATTCCCTGAGCAGATGTCCGGGGGACAAAAGCAGCGGATTGCAGCAGCAAGGGCACTGATACTGCATCCGGATATTGTTCTGGCAGATGAACCTACCGGAGCACTGGATTCTAAAAATGCGAAGCAGCTTATGGAAAAGCTAAAGCAGTTGAATGAGGAACAGGGGACTACCATTATGATGGTGACCCATGATGCCAATGCTGCAAGCTACTGTTCCAGAATTTTATTTATTCAGGACGGAGGCATTCTAAATGAATTGCGTAAGAACGGGGAGGACAGACAGGAGTTTTATAAACGGATTCTGTCTATGCAGTCGCAATTGTTAGGGGGTAGTGCCAATGTATTTTAATCTGATATACCGGAATAGTAAAAAAAATTATAAAGAAAATGGAATCTATTTTTTCACGTTGCTGATTGCTATTATATCTTTTTATATTTTGTTATCCCTAAATCAGCAGGATGTAATTGTATTTCTTAGAAAAATGGAATCCGATGCGTTAAACAAGCTGTTTATGCTGATTCGTGCAGTTTATATTGTATCGTTATTTTTGTTATTCTTTTTAATCTATTTTGCACAGCGTTACCAGTTGGAGAGGAGAAGTCATGAGATTGGTTTACTGTTGATGCTTGGAAGCAAACGGGGCAGTCTGTTTAGCATGCTGATGCTGGAGGATGTCATTACCAGTGGAATCTCCTTGCTTATCGGGCTTCCGGTGGCGGTTATGCTTTCCGAGCTTGTGGGATTAATTACTGCAAGGTTGATTGGGCTTGGGATTATTGGACATCGTTTTTCCTTTTCCTTATCTGCAGTTTTGTTAACGGCTCTTGGCTTTCTAGTCATTAAATTTTTTGCAAATTTTTTGCTTAGTGCGAGATTAATGCAGCGGGAGCCCGCAGCTTTAATGCAGGAGGAGACGGAGAAGAAGCAGAAGAAACGAAGCGTCCGGTCGGGAAGCGCATGGCTTATCGTGGGCGTGATTAGCCTGCTTGTTGCTTACTGGATTGGTATATCCGGTAATCTGTTTCGGAATCTGTTTTTGCTGCTCTTACTGCTTGTTTCTGGAAGCTTTGGAACATACAGTGTATTTCGGGGATTGTTAAGCTTTTTGGTCCGAAGAGCCGGCAGGAAAACGAACAAGGATGTTCTGGCGGTGTTTACCTTTAGACAGCTTCAGGAGAATGTGATGTCTAGGCTTTCTTCTCTGACCGTGTCTTCTCTGTTAATGCTTGTTGCGACGGTTTGTCTGGCTTATGGTGTTGCCGTGTCTGTAACAGAGATGCAGAATAATTCCCATACGCTTGATTTTACAATGGAGATATGGGACGATGAAAGTAAGGAGCAGATTGAGACATTTTCCAAGAGGGAGGATGTTTCAGAATATATTTCCCGTTGGATTCCGGTATCTGTTTCCTATATGGTATTGAGTGATGACCCCTATAGGGCGGCCGGTGAGGGGAATACAGGAAATAAAAAAGTGATTGATTTTGATTGCTCGGATGTAGAACAAAAGATTCAATCCTTGGGAGAAGAGGACTATGAGGCGTTTCGCTATAGCAGTGCGGGAAGCTGTCTTCTGCCGGATGATGTGGGAGGGGTGTATTCCCCGCATGTTATGCCGATAAGGTGTATTAATGAGCTGCGTGAGAACAGTGGTAAAAAACCATATCAGTTAAAGGAGAATGAAGTCATATTTTATATGGACTCGGAATTTTCCGGCACGGAGACGGAGCAATTATATCAGAGGCTTCTGGCATTACATCCTACACTGAAAATTAACGGTAAGGAATATACGGTAAGAATGGAAATATGCAGTGAGGATATTGTGGTGGATAGGAGTATTACAATAGGTTTTGGCTTGGTTCTGCCTGATTCAGATTATGACAGCTATAAGGATGTCAGCAATGAGTCCATTTATTATAATGCCTGTATCAAGCAGGAATTCATTGAGAAATTGGGGCTTCTTGGTGCAATTACCGAGGTGGATAAATTGTTTGCTTCAAGCGGTATGGAATATGAGAATTATTTGCAGAATATGGGCAGGCAGATATTTTATATCGTTGCTGCTGGTTATCTGACCATTTATATGGCAGTGTTGTTTTTCCTGATTGCGAATACGGTTGTAAGTCTGCAATTTCTGATGCAGCAGAGGAATATGGTGAAGCGTTACCGTACGCTGTTATGCCTTGGAAGTGATTATGGCATGCTGCATGCTTCCACTAGGCGGCAGATAAGGTACTTTTTCGGGATTCCGGTTATTATGGCGTTAATCAGTGGGGTGTTTGGTATTATGACATTGATTGGAAATATGCTTCCGGGTAGTTTAAGGGGTAAAATTGTGATGCTGTTTTTTATCGCATTTGCTGTTATTATTTTATATGGGGTAATAGAGGTAATCTATATGAACTTGGTAAGCCATCTTACCAGAAAGAATATGCATGATATGCTTAAAATCAGAAGAATAGAATGAAAAAACTGGCAGGACAGAGAAAATAAGAGGGTATTGCTATGGAACGCATAAGTATTATAGAGGATGACCGTTTTATGCGGGAGGAGCTTCGGTATGTGCTGGAGCAGGCAGGCTATCAGGTAGGGGAGATACTTGATTTTGCAAATGCTGTCACTGAGGTGATAAAAGAGAATCCGGATTTGGTATTGCTTGATTTAAGCCTGCCAATGACGGATGGGTTTCATATATGCCGTAGTCTGAAACAGTCTACGCAGATTCCAGTTCTTATTCTTACCTCAAGGGATGGATTAAAGGATGAGCTTTCGGCATTGGAATTGGGGGCAGATGAATATCTGACAAAACCCTGTCACGGTGAGCGTTTGCTTGCGAGGATTCGGAATGTGCTTAGAAAGACAAAGCAGCCTTTGAATTTACTGGATGGGGCGGGTTTTTTGCTGGATGTCCGGTCGTATACTGTATATGTTGGGGAGGATTCTTTTGTGCTTCCTAAAAATGAGGGGCGTATTTTAGGGGAATTAATGGAGCATAGGGGAGAACTGGTAACGAAGACGCAGTTGTTTCAATTGCTTTGGGGAACGGAGGAATATATTGATGAAAATGTACTCCATGTTACCATGACAAGGCTTAGAAAGGCATTGGCAGAGTATCAGTTGAGTGATAGAATCGAAACGGTAAGGGGAAAGGGGTATTGCTTTAGGACATGAAGGATTTGTTTGCGGTAATCAGGGAACGGAAATGGTATCTTTTGGTAGTGCTGGTGTTGGTGGTGCTGCTGGGTGGAATGCTGTGGATTTTAAGAGGGGAAGAGTTTTTCTATCTTTTGCCCATTCTTTTGATGGTGGGGGTGTTTCTGCTTGCTATATTGATAGTGAGAGAGGTTTCCCAGAACCGAAGGGAGGCGGAGCTGTTAAAGGAACTGCTTTCTGTGACGGAAGATAAGTCACAGACATGGGAGACAGAGCTATCATTATTGCCCCCTGCAAAGGAGCAGCTTCTAAAGCCGGTTTTTGCACAATATTTCTGGCTGCGGGAGGAGATGCAGCAGGAACAGGGGAAGCGAAGAGAGTATGAGGAATATATTGAAGGCTGGGCACATGAGATTAAGGTGCCGTTGTCCTTATTTACACTTTTGCTGGAAAACCGCAGACAGGGAATTGATGAGAAACTTTATTCGCGGCTTTCCTATGTGAATCAGCAGATGATGGAATGTGTACAGCAGATTGTTTATTATGCAAGGCTGAAAGCGGTGCATAAGGACTATGTGTTTTCTACAATTTCTTTGCAAGCACTTTGTGAGGATATGGTAGAGGAAAAACGGTATTATTTTTTGGAACAGGGAATCCGGTTTGACTTAGAGCTATCCGATGACACTGTTTATACAGATGAGAAGGGACTTCGCTTTATTGTGGAACAGTCATTGAACAATGCATTAAAATATCGGGATGAAAAAAAACCGGAAAAGGTAATCCGTCTTTATAGCAGCCGGTCAGAGGAGGATGGAAAAATATGGTTATTTATTTGGGATAATGGCATCGGTGCCAAGAGGGAGGAGCTGCCATTCCTGCTTGACCAAGGTTTTACCGGAGATACCGGAGAGGACAAAAAGAAGGCGACCGGTATGGGGTTGTACCTTGCCGAGTGTATGGCGAAGGATATTGGCGTTACTATTTCCCTTGCTGCCAAGGAGGGGGAGTGGTTTGAGGTGGCGATTGGGTTTCCGGTTGTAGAATCCTGTTAGCAATCATAAACTCGGTTTCTGTAACAGCGTATTGTTTTAGGAATGCCTGCTCTTTAAGGGTAAGGTGTTCCTTTTTTAAATCCTCAAGGCTGCCGCAATGTCGGTGGGCTGTTACCAGCTCATTCAGTGTGGCAAAAAAGGTAATCAGTTCTGTTGTATTGGTAGTGGCGTCAAGACGGCTATAGCCATAGGTGGAATTCTCCCACTCAAAGGTGGAGATTGCCTGCATCAACAGGCGGCACTCATGGTTAATGTCCGATGCTTCCATTAATATGTCTGGACGTTTCTCATAATAGCTTAAAAAACATGCCTTAGCTCCAGCAATATCCTTTTTTTCAAAATAATTAGAAAGCTTCTCCTTTAATTCCTTTGTTTCTGTTTTTTCTCCCACCATTCCGACATACGCCTCCTTCACCTTTAAGTCATTGACACAGGTGTACACATAGAGCAGCACCTCGGATAAAAAGCCAAAGAGGCGTTTCTGATACCCATCATAGCCTGACATATCTACCCTTTTTTGTACCTCAAAAAGAACCGGAAACAGAAATTCCATATAGTGATGGAAGCGTTCCCGCTTCATAATGAACATGTTGCCAAAATAGGTGCGGTTACTATGGACGATGCGTTTATAGGTTTCACTGTATTCTGGTTGAAGCTCTGAAAGCACTTCCCCCAAAATATCCAGATCCTTTTTGTTATGCCGGTCATCAAATGCCTCATAGTAGCTATGACTAAGGGTTAGCAGCTTCGTTGTAATGATATCATTATGGGAAAGCATTGCTTTAAGCTCCGCCTCCTGAAACAGAGTATTATCCTCCTTTATAAGAAAACGGCGGTAATGGCAGCAGCCGATAATATCGGATTCCGTATCGTTTTTCCAAATCCAGTAATGCCCCGTTAATTCACTAAAAAAAGGGTTCTGGTCAGATATATTGTCTCCTGTGTCATCTCTTAGATATCCTAAATCCTCATGTAAGCAGGCACCAACCTGCAACGGCTGATATAGAGTATCTGGCGGTGGCGTAAATGCTTTGTGGGTTAGTATATAGATAGTGGTCATTTTATTTATCCTCCTTGTGATATATATCATATCACAGTCCAACCCCTTTTTGAATACAATGACATAAGTGCTTTTTGAGGTGCTTTATGGCAGGGTTGTTCGTGGTTTTGGGTATTATTGCAACAATTAGTATTGTCTGGGTGGTGCGGATGAAGCGTGCCATTTTAAAAATCTGGTCAATGACACCATTGGAGCGATACCGTAAATTAAATGTATTACTTGAACGGTATGGGTTTTATTATGAGGCAGAGCAGGACGTGTTTCTTAATCGGAGTGATTATGTAAAAAGGGATAGGGGTATAAAGGGTAAAAAGAGAAGGAAGAATAGTATTACCGTAAGCTTTGTGTATAGGCAGAAGAAATATCTATTGTATATTAGCTGGGAACAAAAAGCAATTTTTCTAAAGATGAAGCTTCAATTATTGGAAGAGGGAGGATGTAGTCGATATTATCCTGTTAGAGACAGGCGGTGTCCTGATATGGCATTTGCACTTTATGAAAAAGGAAAGCGAAGTATGCTGATTAGGAAAAAAGGATGGCAATTGCTAGTAAAAAAGCCTTACTGCATATATGAACCGGAATGTATGAAGCTTCACATGCATATTATTTTCCCCGATAGTAATATGGCACTTGCCTTTGCCAAAGGGATGCGGGAAGCAGGCTGGCGTTTTGTAGTACTTTCTAAAAACTGCACAGGGGTGATGATTGATGTAACGTCCATGACAGAAGGGGCAAAGAATAGTAGTTTTTTTGGGGCAAACGTTCATCAGCAGATGTATAAGGGTTTTCTATATTGTTATTCCGGCATCACAAAGCCTTTTTATAAAACCGTTGACCGCATGCTTTTTTTTCATGAAATGCTTCCGTTTCTTTTTCCGATACTTTTTTGTGGGAGGGAATAAAATGCGGATTAAGTGTGTATTAAAAAAGAGATTCTGTAGGTTCAAAAGCATAAAACCGGAATGTACTATGGATTTGTTCCGTTGTTCGGGAATAAGCATTTCTAGGATATTCCCGTGTAGTAATGAGTTGTTGACGCAACCGACGCCAACTCGCCATCTTGGCTCGATGGCGTCTTTTCGGGACATCCTTGCCCCGAAATTGCTGGGTGTTAAAGGGAATATCAAGAAATGCTAATTCCCTTCCAAAGTCACAAATTCATAGTACATTCCGGTTTTATGCCCCTGAAGTTACTGATAGGTTCTTTTTTAAAACATAATGGTTGAAGTAACTGTTCCTAGTTTTCGGAATAAAGTAGTCGAGGTGGCTGGTTCTATTTCTTGGATAAAGTTGTTGGGTGATTAATCCTATTTTCCAGACTAAAGTAGTTACTGTTGCATTGTTGTTATCTATTTATTGCAATGGCAGTACGGTTGGATAAATATCTTTCGTACAAAAATGTATAATCTATAACCTTGAGGGGCATGGAAGGGGGACACACTATATTATCTGTGACTTTGGCAGGGAATTAGTATTTCTTGATATTCCCATTAGATAACTAGCAATTTCGGGACTGGATGTCCCGAAAAGACGCACTCTGAGCCATGAATGGCGAATGTGCGTCGGTTGCGTCAGCACATTGATACCAATATGGGAATATCTAGAAATCCTTATTCCCGAACAACGGAACAAATAATATAGTGTGTCTCCCTTCCATGCCATATAACATCACAGATAAGCTATTTTTAATGCAGAAAACTAATGTATTTTTCTAAAAAATAGTATATAATAATTTCAAAAAAGAAAAGGAAGCGATGCGAAGCAGCATTTTCTTTTCTTTTGAAATTATTAATGAGCAAACATTTGCGAAGCAAATAAAGAGTGCGAAGCACGGGTTTGTGAATCTAAAAAAAGAAAAGAAAGCGATATGAAGCAAGTAAAAGCACACTATGACTGGAGGAATGAGATAATGTACAAAACACAGAATATGGAAAGAAATCTGTCTATGGTAATGGATTTTTATGAGTTGACGATGAGTAATGGGTATTTTGAAGATCAGGACAAGGATACAAGGGTTGTATTTGATGTTTTTTACCGTAAGAATCCGGATGATGGTGGTTTTGCTATTTTTACAGGATTGGAGCAGATTGTAGAATATATTGAAAATCTACATTTTACAGAGGAGGATATTGCATATCTTCGCTCACAAAATTTATTTTCCGAAGAATTTTTAAAGTATTTGGCAGATTTTGAGTTCCGTGGAGATATGTATGCATTTCCAGAGGGGACAGTGATGTATCCAAATGAGCCGATTATTACCGTAATTGCACCGTTGATTGATGCACAGTTAATTGAAACGGCGATTTTACTTCAGGTGAATCATCAGTCGCTGATTGCGACCAAAACCAGGCGGATTGTAAAGGCGGCACAGGGAAGGGCGGTTTCTGATTTCGGTGCGAGACGTGCCCATAATATGGATGCAGCGGTGTATGGTGGACGAGCTGCGTATATCGGAGGTGCAGTTGGCACTGCGACCGTACTGTCTGGTCAGATGTTTGATATTCCGATTAGTGGGACGATGGCACATAGCTTTGTTATGTTTTATAAGGATGAATATACAGCATTTAAGAAATATGCTGAGACCTATCCGGATTCGACTGTTTTGCTGGTGGATACCTACGATGTGCTTCACAGTGGCATCCCTAATGCTATCCGTATAGCCAAGGAGGTTTTGGAGCCAATGGGCAAACGGCTGAAGGGTATTCGCATTGATAGCGGAGATCTGGCGTATCTCACCAAGAAAACAAGGAAAAAATTGGACGAAGCAGGGCTTACCGATTGTAAGATTATTATTTCCAATAGTCTTGATGAATTTACGATTGCTTCCATTTTGAATCAGGGTGGAAAGGTAGATAGCTTTGGCGTTGGTGAACGTTTGATTACGGCAAAATCGGAGCCGGTATTTGGAGCAGTTTACAAGCTGGCGGCAGTAGAAGAACACGGTGTATTTGAGCCACGGATTAAGTTGTCTGAGAATGTGGAGAAGATTACGAATCCGGGAGTAAAGAAGGTTTACCGGATTATCGATGAAGAGGGACGAGCCATCGCAGATATGATTGCCAAGGCAGATGAGGTGGTGGATATGAGCCAGCCGTTTCGTTATGTTGACCCGACGAAACCATGGAAGAACCGTTTCTTTGAGAATTGTAAGGCAGTAGAGCTGCAGCAGCAGGTGTTTAAGGATGGAAAATGCATTATGGAGCATAGAAGCTTAAAGGAGATAGCTGACTATGTCAACCGCCAGCTCTCCGAGGAGATATGGGAGGAGGAACAGCGGTTTGAGTATCCGCATATTCATTACATGGATATGACACCGGATTATTATGAGATGAAGATGCAGCTTTTAGAGGATTCCAAGGTGGAATAAAGGGTGTTTGTCAGTCCCTTGAAGAAATAATATTGAAGAGGAGAAATTTAGAAATTATGGCAAAAAGAGTTTATAAAATTCCTTCTACAAATGGGAAGGACATGCTGCATACAGTAGTATGGAGACCAAAGGAACAGAAGGTAAAGGGAGTAGTCCAGATTTCCCATGGTATGATTGAGTATGTGGAGCGATATGAGCGTTTGGCAAACTTTCTAAATGATGCAGGCTTTGTAGTGGTTGGGAACGATCATCTGGGACATGGATATACGGCAAAGGATGAGGAAGCACTTGGGTATTTTGATGCGCAGGATGGAAGCCGCACGGTGGTACGGGATTTGTACCGGGTTACAAAATTTATCAAAAAACGGTATCCAGATGTGCCATTTTTCCTGCTGGGACACAGTATGGGTTCTTTTATGGCAAGGCGTTATGCTATGATGTACGGGGATGAGTTGGATGGGTTACTGCTTCTTGGAACGGGTTATCAGAAAAAGCCGGTTCTTCTTTTGGGATATGCAGTACTCGCCTCACTTCATAAGCTTAAGGGAGACCATTGCCGCAGTAACCTAATGGAATTTATGGCATTTGGAACGTATAATATTCTCTTTTTAAAGGATAAATCTGCACAAGCATGGGTGACAAGAGACCCGGATATCTTAAAACAATATGAAAATGACCCGTTTTGTACGTTTAAATTTACGGTTAATGGATATAAAACGTTATTTGACACCCTTTGGTATATTGAGAAGCAGAAGAATATGAAGCATTTGCCCAAGCATGTACCGATGTTTTTTGGAGCAGGAACCAAAGACCCTGTGGGACATTATGGAAAGGATATTGACCGCATTGTGGATGAGTACCGGGAACTTGGGATTGAGGACGTAGAGCAGCATATGTATAAGTGGGCACGCCATGAAATCCTAAACGAGCTGGAGTATTTTAAGGTGCATGAGGATATTCTTGACTGGCTTGAGAGGCATGTGTAGGAGAATGTCTGTATGCTGTTGTGTTTGAGTAGTTTAGGAAGCATTATATTTACAGGAATATTTGTATGGACGTGAAGGATTGTCTGGAAAAATGTGATAAAACGAGTAAAAAATATGGAATTTTATGATTTTTGATTGCTATTCTGATGGAAATTGCTCTGTTTTCTTAATGGGCATCAATTACAATAAGATTGAGTCAAATTTACGAAATGAATTCCATGGATATACCGGAGTTGCCTTTGAAGGGAAATTATAATCCCAATAGTTATAAATTATATTTTCGTGATATGGGTCTTTTAATCGCCTTATTGGATGAAGAGGCACAGGAAGATTTAAGAAACAACAAAAATTTTAATACTTTTAAGGGTGCTATATATATGAAAATATAGTCGGTGATATGTTGGTAAAGCAAGGGTATTTTCTTACTTTTTTGCTAAAGAGGTTTTTATAAGGAGGGCAGAGTGTAATTTGGTCTCTGGCAAAAAATAGAAAAGGTTGTAATTTGTAAGATGTAAGTGGGGATTGCCATGAAAAGACTGATAAAAATAACTGTTATAACAAGTATCTTGCTGATAATTTTAGGAATGAATGCACCTCAAGTATATGCGGAGAAAAATATATTAACAGAAAAAGATTTTGTGTTAAGGTGTGGGGAGAAAAAGGATAAATTTAACTATATTGATTTTCTTGAAAATGCTCGTTATGCTGAAGGGGTAGGAGGAAAGTATTTTGCAGAATATTACATAGTTGGTTCGGATAAGGACTCAATTCTGACAACTAAGAGGGGAATTACTGTTGGCAGCACTAAGCAACAAGTGTTGGATGCATATGGCGAGACTTCTGTGAACATGGTAGATACACAATGGGAGCCGGCATTGTATTATTATCAGTTGTTTCGAAAAGGGAATAAAGCATATCAGACATTTTTGCAAAATGTACAATCCTATGTGACTTATGGATATTTATACGAAGAGAATTGTCTTCTTCAGCTTCGCTTTTACTTTAATGAAGCTGAAGAAGTATCTTATATTGCTTATGGAACTAATCTTGATAAGACATTTCGATTTGCTTCTTATCAAAAGCAATCTTCATTAAAAAAATGTGATTTTGCATACAGGGTATGTGAAACGAGACGGGATTGGATTGCCACCTGTGTAGCAGATCCAAATCAGTCCAATGATTACTATCTGCAGACTACGTCAGCTACTATGGCAATGTGTAATTGGTTGGAAAAAGAAAAAGAGTATAAACAGAATGTTAAGATAGTTACAGCTAGAGGGATTCATTTAGGTTCTTCTAAAAAAACGGTTATATCAAAGTATGGTAAGGTAAATAAAAAAATCATTGGTGTACAGGATGAATTGGTACAATTTTTAAAACCAAATGCTTCCAAGAAATATGAGAAAACTAAATCATATAAAAAGTTAAAACAACGTGCGGGTTACTATTTGGAATATAAATATAAGAAAAAGTATGCGATTCGTTTTTATTTCAATCAAAAAGATAATGTTAGTTGTATTGTTTATTTATATTGGAATTAAGTGAAAATAATGTAATATTATAATTATAAGCACTTCTGCCGATATATTATTCAGATAGAAATGCAGGGAGGCATTGCCAAGGAGAGTCTTGGCCTGAGGCAAGGAGGCGGAAGGAATATTATGAAGATAATCAATGGTGTGAAATACTGGGGACAATTATTATTGCTGCCAATCTATTGGTTATCTTTTTTCATGCCCAGAAACAAGAAGCTTTGGCTGTTTGGCTCCACCTTTGGACGACGGTTTGCGGATAATCCGAGATACCTGTATTTATATGTGAGCCAGCATAGTGATTATGCTTCTGATAAGGTGAAGAAGGTAGTGGCTGACTATAGGAATGCAGGACATTATTTTGAAGAGGATGAGTATGTAAAGTCTGTCCGGGCGGTTTGGATAAGCCACAATAAGGATGTCGTACAGTTTCTAAAGGAAGAGGGGTATGAGGCATACTATTATCACTCTCTAAAAGGGATATGGATGGCACTTCGGGGAGGTATCTATATCTTTGACAATTATTCTAAGGATATCAATTTCTGGCAGAGTGGCAGGGCAGTGAAGTTTAATCTGTGGCATGGGGTTGGAAATAAGCGGATTAACTATGACAATGAACATGATAAGGTGCGTCATCCGAAGAATGCATGGGAACGGTTTCAATACTTCCCAAGAAGATTATCTGACGAGAAGCCAAGTCACTACATCTTAACGACGGCACCGATGATGAGCGAGATATTTGCAAGAGCCTTTCAGGTTCCGATGGAGCATATTATAGAGACAGGATATCCAAGGAATGATATTTTATTTGAGGACAGTGGAATACAAAATATCTATTTTCGGGAGGAGCAGGAGGTTCACAGGAAGCTTAAGGAATGGAAGGAGGATGGCTATCAGTTGCTGTCCTATGTTCCGACCTTTCGCCCCTCGGAAAGTAAGTTTTTAGAGGTGATGGAGCTTTCCAGATTTAATGCTTATCTTAAGGAACACAACATGATTCTGGTCTGCAAGCTGCATCCGAAATCCACCTTTAAAAAGGAATTTGAAGCGATGGAGTATAGCAATATTTACCATGTTCCGGCAGAGGTGGATATTAATTCCTTTTTAGGGGAAATTGATTTGATGATAGCGGATTATTCGTCTGTTTACAGCGATTACAAGCTACTGGACCGTCCGGTGGTGGCATTTCATTATGATTATGAGGAATATTCCTCTGACACGAGGGATGCCTATTTTGACTGGGAAGAGTATATGCCAGAGGAAAAGGCACACACGATGGAGGAACTGATTGCATGCATCGAAGCAGTGAAAAGGCGGGATGAGGCATTACCGTTAAGACAGGAGTCCCGCAGCAGGATGTACAAGCAGGCAGATGCCAGGTCTTGTAGACGGACAGTGAGGGCTATTGCCGGGATTCTGAAGTTAAAAACCAGAAGAAACAAGTAAAGTCATCCTCTACATGAGTAAGAGATAGAATAAACAGATAAAAATTATGCTTTAAGCGAGCAGGATACAAAAAACAGGGAGGCATATTATGCAGGAAACCAATTGTTATGCACTCATTCTTGCTGGAGGAATCGGACAGCGTATGGGTAACATGGAAAAGCCAAAGCAATTTATTGAATTAAAGGGAAAACCGATACTCATTCATACGATAGAGAAGTTTTATCTGAATCCTAAGTTTCAGCAGATACTGGTTCTGACACCGAAGCAATGGATGAATCACACGGGGAATCTGCTGAAGAAATACCTTCCGGATGGCGGTGAGAAGCTTGTTGTTCTGGAGGGCGGTGCGACAAGAAACGATACCCTGATGAACGGCATCTCCTATATTGAAAAAAAAGGAGCTATGGATGAGGAAACGATTGTGGTCACGCACGATGCGGTAAGACCCTTTGTGACTACCCGCATTATTGAGGAGAATATTCAGGCGGCTAAGGAGACCGGGGCATGTGATACAGTAATACCCGCGACGGATACGATTGTGACCAGCACGGATGGACAGAGTATCAGTGAGATTCCCAACCGTAGCTTTATGTATCAGGGACAGACGCCGCAATCCTTTAAGGCACAGATGCTGAAAGATTTGTACCAGTCCTTAAATGAAGCGGAGAAGCAGGTTTTGACGGATGCGGCGAAGATATGTGTAATAAAGGGAAAGAATGTGAAGCTGGTAGATGGAGAGGTTTACAATATTAAGATTACCTACCCCTATGACGTGGATGTGGCAAAATCATTGTTGAAAGAGGAGTAGCCTATGTTAAATACGGTCTATCGTTTGGTGGCACCGAAACGCTTTGAGGTGGCATTTGAAAATGAGGAGATAAAGAAAAATACAGTGATTGTGAGACCAACCTATCTATCTGTCTGCCATGCAGACCAGCGGTATTATCAGGGACAGCGTCCGGTTGAAATATTAAAGCAGAAGCTGCCTATGGCGTTGATTCATGAGGCGATAGGCACAGTGGTTTACAGTGCAGCAGATGACGTTACTGTTGGACAGCGGGTGGTGCTGATTCCCAATGTACCAACAGAGCAGGATGAGATTATCAGTGAGAATTACCTCCGTAGCAGCCATTTTCGTTCCAGTGGATATGATGGATTTATGCAGGAGCTGATTTATACTACTGCTGACCGGGTGCTTCCACTTCCAGAGGAACTGACGGATGAGGTTGCTTCCTTTACCGAGCTGGTATCGGTTGGGCTTCATGCCATGAAACGATTGCTTATGTTTTCCCATAATCGCAAGGAAAGAATTGGGATATGGGGAGATGGCAATTTGGGTTATATCACGGCGCTTCTGCTAAAGAAGATGCTGCCCGATTCTAAGGTTACCGTATGCGGGGTGAATGCAGAGAAGCTAAGTAACTTTACCTTTGTGGATGAGACGATGCTGACGAGTGAAGTGCCGGAGAATTTTTCTGTAGACCATGCAGTGGAATGTGTTGGTGGAATCGGGTCGGAATCAGCTATTGGACAGATTGTGGACCGTATTCAGCCGGAAGGCACCATTGCATTGCTTGGAGTATCGGAGCTGCCACCAAAGATTCCCACAAGGATGGTACTGGAAAAGGGACTTCGGATTTTTGGCAGCAGCCGCAGTGGCAGACAGGATTTTGAGGAGCTGTTAAAGCTTTACAATCAGCAGGATGACATAACAGAGTATTTAACCAGTCTGGTTAACGAAGTCGTGAAGGTCCGTGGCCTTTATGATATACCGAAAGCCTTTGAGAAGGATGCTGTAAAGCAGATGGGAAAGATTGTAATCGAGTGGGATGGGTAGGAGGAGAGACAGTGACATTACCAGGAGTAGAGGACTATCAGTTAATCAGTGTAGATATATTTGATACGTTATTGCTTCGGGCGGTAGCAAAACCGGTCGACTTGTTTGAGTTGGTATGGAAGGAAGCAGAACAAAGAGATATTGCTAAGACAAGTATGTATCCGAAGGAGTATATGAAATTTCGGGCAGAGATGGAAAGAAGAGCCCGCACGAATGCAGTTTGCCGGGAGGTCACCTTAGAGGACATCTATCAGATGTATCCCGATTATATTGCGAAGGACCTTACTGCTTTAAAGGAATTAGAAATAGAGTTGGAAAAGAAATACTGCTATCCTAATTTTGTTATTCTGGATTGGCTTCGTAAAATGAAAAGCAAAGGATGTATCCTTGTTCTCGTATCCGATATGTATCTTAGCAGTGATACCATTCGGGATATCTTGACTGCTAACCAGATAGAGACGGCAATGTTTGATGATATCATTGTCTCTAATGAATATAAGTGCAATAAGCAAACCGGAGAATTATTTGATATTCTCTTTCAAAAATATCCGGATATTTTGCCTAAGGATATGCTACATATTGGTGATAATAAAAATGCAGATTATGAGCAACCGTTAAAGCGTGGGATGCAGGCATTTCATTACGATGCGATACCAGACAGGCTATACAGTATTTTTGACTATGAAAAAATCAGACATAATGTACCACAGCCGGGAATACTGTCTCTGCGTAAAATGTGTATGGCAGCTTCTTCTTATGAAGGCAGGGAAAAAACAGCCTATGAGTTGGGCGCTGCGGTGACAGGTCCGGTGCTTTCCTTATACATATCGTGGGTTGTAAAGCGTCTGCAAAAGCTTCATATTACGAGAATATATCCGTTGATGAGAGAAGGATACCTGCTTGGAGAGCTGTTAAAGAGGGAAGCGAAGGAGCTGGGTCTTGAGCTTACAGTTCATCCGATTTATGTATCCCGAAAGGTTACCTATATTCCATCTATTACTATGGTAACCCGGGAAGAAATTGAGAACATGATTGGAGCCAGAAATTTAACGATTCGGGAATCGCTTCAGTTAATGGGACTTGCTGAGAGTGATTTTTCTGAAATAAAGGAATATCTTGATGTAAAGCATAAAGAAACCCATAGAATGGAATATGGGAAGGGGACATTAAAGGAGTATATTATTAATCGTTTCCTTGAGGAAAAGAATGTCAGACAGATTGAAACATATATAGAGCAGGAACGACGAAAGCTGGTGGATTATTTAAAGCAGGAAATAGGAGATATGGATGGTATCGCTACGATAGATATTGGCTTTTTTGGCAGGATACAAATGTGGATGGAGCAGTGCCTTACGATAGAACAGGTACCACATAGAATGAAGCATTTTCTTGCAGTAGGGGTAACGGAAGAACGGCTTTATAATGGTCTGGATTTTGAAGGAATGTTTGGCACCTTTGCAGAAAACCGGGATTTGATTCCTACCATTCACCGGACGACGGATGTCTTGGAAAAACTCATTTCAGTGACGGAGGGCAGCACCATAGGCTATGAAAGACAGAAGGATGTCATTGTTCCATTGCAGTCAGCAGGGGTAGATAATGAACATTTCACAAATATAGCTTTTGAAGGCGCATTTACTTTCCAAAAATATTGGTTTGCATTTCGAAGAAGAAAGCCGGATATTGCAGATGCCTGTCTTGCAAACCGAAGGGAAACGTTTATGATACTCCATCGGTTGATTGATATGCCACGAAAAGAAGAGGCAGAGCTTTTGGCAGATTTTGAGGCAGATACCAATTTTGGAACGAATTATAAAAAGGGGATTATTACTGAGGAGCACCTTGCTCTGGCAAGAGAAAAGGGTGTAGATTTCATCGACAAGTGCAATGTAAGCTACACTTATCAAAACAGCAATATTACATGGCCCAAGGGAACCGTAACGCTGCTGGACGAATTTTACTATGTCAGAAGAGCACTGAAAAATGGTTCCCAGAATGAAATTATCAAATCCATGCAGGAGGTCGTGGAGCAGGTGCAGGCAGACGGCATCAAAGAGATTGCCCTATATGGTGCAGGGGAGAACGGAAGACAGTTTTATTTCCTTTGCCAGATGTACCATATTGGTGTGACCTGTTTTATTGACAGGAAGGAATCCATTTGGGGCACCTTGAAAGAAGGTGTTGAGGTGATGGGGCTTTATGAGGCAATGAGAAGGGGCAATGATACCTATATTGTGACGTCGCTGTTTTCTATCAGTGAGATAGCTGATTTTATATTGGAGTGTTATGAGGGTTTGGAGAGAGAGCCGAGGATATATTCAGTGTGATTGATATTGTAGAGTGCATTGAGATGATGACAGAGGATATTTGTTTGTAAACAGGAAGGATTGTTATGATGAACAAAATAAAAAAAGAATTTGCATGTAGAGGGGTTGATAAGGATAGCTTAATATTAGAGATAGGTCCGTTGTGTTTTCCCATGTATCCTAAATCCGATGGATATAATGTAGAAATAGCGGACTACTTGTCCGGTGAAGAATTGAGGCAAAAGTATAAGGATAGCATAGGATATGACGCTGATAAAATTGAAGAGGTTGATTTTGTAGTTGCGAGGCATTACGCATCTTCAATAGGGAAAAAAGGTTACTATGATGTTATTGCAGCTTCGCACTTGATTGAGCATGTTGTTGACATAATCGAGTTTATAAATGATTGTTCAACATTATTAAAGGATGATGGGAAAATTAAATTAGTTATTCCTGATAAGAGATATGAGTTTGATTATTTTAGAGAAGAGGTATCAATTAGAACAGTGATTGATAACCATGTATATAGAACAAAGGCCAATAATCATTCCATTGGGACAATGATTGACGTCCTGTTGAATCAGGTTCGTGTAAAAGAAAATGGTACCTATGTGCCTAATAGCGGGATATATTTTGATAAAGATATGACGTTTAGATGGGATGAAAATAATGATTGGTTAGATGATATGGATTCAAGCATCAAAGAATACAGCGATGAAAAATATTGTGATATGCATTCTGGTGTATTTACCCCCAAATCATTTGAAATATTGATTTATCAATTGAATATTTTGGGATATATAGATTTTAAAATTGATGAGATAACTACTGAAAAAAATAGTATAGAGTTTTATGTTACTTTAAAAAGAGAAAGGGAAAAATTTGAAGGAAAGCATTTAGCTGATTTGCACATACAACATAAAAAAGAAATGTTTGAGAGCTTTAGCAATTATGAAGAACTGATGAAAGCAGTCTTGGCTAAAAAGAGATTGTACATTTATGGAACTGGTAAAGCATCTGACAGAATAGTCCGTTTTTTAGAACTGCTTGAGGTAACATATGAGGGGCATATAGTGTCAAATGGGCATAAGGATAAAGAATATTGTCATGAGCATAAAATATATGAATTGGGGGAAATCTCACAAGAACAGAATGTATGTGTATTACTTGGTATATCTGTACAATTCCGTGAAGAAGTTTGCAGGCAGCTTGAAGAATTACATATAGAGTATATCTTTTGATTTGGACACCTTTGAATTTGACTTAATGAGGAAGGGGATGAATGAATTGCGTTCAGGAAATATATATGAACACTATTTCGAGGGGAAAAAAAAGACTATTGAAAAAATTATAATGACATTGATTAAGTCAAATAAGACAATTGCTGTCTGGGGTGCAGGCGAAAGAGGAATCGCTTTTTTAAATGTATATGACCCGAGGAGAGAAAGAATCCATTATGTATTTGATAAAAATGAAAAAAAATATGGAACAAAACTCCAAACGGGACATGAAATTGTTGATTATCATAATGTAAATGCAGATGTTGTATTCGTAATGAACAGCATTTACGAAATGGATATAAAGGAAGCATTGACTCATGCAGGGATACAGGTGGATGTAATTAATATTGATAATATTATACTAGGCAATCTGGATGAGAAAAGGGTATTGGAAAAAGAACAGATAGATTTAAAGGCAGTGCGGAACGTAAACGTAGCGGCGGTAACCATACTTTATAATCCGAATCTAGCTGTATACGACAATATTATTACATACGCCAATGATGTCGATATTTTGTACATTTATGATAATTCCAGAACACCGAATGAGAAATTGATTGCAAAGTTAAAAGGGCTACAGCATGTATGTTATATTGCTAATCAGGACAATGCAGGATTATCGGAGCCTATTAATACGGTAGCTAAAAAAGCCCTTTCTCAGGGAATAGATTGGTTATTCACTTTTGATCAGGATAGTAAAGCAGGAAATTGCATGATGGAGCGGATGATTGCATTTGCACAAAGTAAGATGTGTGATGAAAGAGTCGGAATCATTGCTCCTAATATTACACAGGAGGAACATATTGTTTTTGACTGCTGCTATACCTATTTTGATAAGGTATATCAAAGTGGTGCCATGCATAATCTCATAGTTTTAAAAGAGGTTGGTGGCTATGATGAAGCATTGTTTATTGACCCGGTAGATTATGAATATTGTGTTAGAATGCGGTTACATGGTTACAGTGTTATTAAGATAAATAATGCTTTTTTAAAGCATAATATACAGGATGAGAATGTGGAATACAGATTTGTAGATGGAAAGAAAATGGTCATTAACAAATATTCTTCAGACCGATATTATTATATTTGTCGTAATAATTTATACTTATCTGATAAATATCAATCGCTGGATCCGGTCTTTGCACGTGAATGTGAGGATAGTGTAACAAAGATTCAAAAAAATGTGGAAGTAGATATCGATGTGGATAAGCATAAGGCAGCAATTGATAAGGCATTTAAAGATTATAAAGAAGGAACAATGGGAAAGGTGAAATGGTAACAAAACCCTCCAGATGTTTCGTGATGAGGTGATTATAAATGAATTTTGAAGAAGAGCTTTTTGATTTATATGTAAAGGATTATAGGATTGAGTCCTCCTGTTATAATATGATGGGAAGGATGTTAGAGACGGAGTGGATGAAGGAACGGTTAGAATTGTTTCATATTCAATCTCTCTATATCTATGGTGGTGGCTATCTGGGAGTGCAGCTATATAATGCGATTCATACTATGGTGGATGTGAAAGCGGTAGTAGATAAAAATGGCGGACTATCTGTGAATGTCAAGGGAATCCGGGCAATTTCCTTTGATGATTTAATGGAGGAGTACGCTGGTGAAAAAATAATTATTACTCCGGTAAAATATTATCAAAGGATAAAGGACGATTTATCAAAACGGATTGATGAAAAACAGCTTTTGTTTTTGGGAGAATTTTTGGAAGGAATGGTGGAGCAATGATATATATTATACTGGTGGATTTGTTTTCCAAGGGATATATAGGAATTAAAAAAAAGGTGTTTGCCCAGATAAAGGTGTTTGAAAAAAAGTTTTCTCCTGTCTATTATACTTCGCATAGTGGACAAATGGTATATCTGATGTCGGATGGGAAAATATTGGAAAAGGAATTGGCAATTACAAAGCAGGAATGTAATCAATGGATTTTGGAATGGATAAAAAAGTATGGAATACAGAGGACATACATCCGTTATAATATGTCGGATAAATGGTTTATTGAGTTTATAAAAGAACTAAAAGGAAAAAATGTGAAAAGCGTTTTGGAATTTCCGACAATTCCCTATGATGCTGAGATATCTAATAATAGAGTAAGAATCGAGGATCAGTATTATAGAGAGCAGCTGGCTGCTTATCTGGAACAATGTACAACATATTTGAATTGTGATACTGTTTTTGGCATTCCATGTATTCCATTAATAAATGGTGTTGATTTAGAGGAATATCCGGTACATAATATTAGAAAACCAGATGGAACTATTGTATTAATTGCGGTTGCCGCCATGAGTTATTGGCATGGATATGAGAGAGTAATTGAGGGGATGGCAGATTATTACGCAAAGAATGGAACGGTAAACATAATTTTACGCTTAGTTGGGGAAGGGACAGAAACGGATAAGTATTTACAGTTGACAGAGAAATATCAATTGCAGGAGCATGTTGAATTATTGGGACGTATAGAGGGGGAAAAACTAAACCGATTGTATGATGAGGCAGATATCGCTATTGGGGTGTTGGGATTATACAAAAAAAATATGACATATGCCACTCCGATTAAATCAGGGGATTATTGTGCAAGAGGTATTCCGTTTGTTTATGGATATGATGATGGCGGTTTTAGTGGAGAAGAAAGCTATGTTTTAAAGGTGTCTAATGATAGTCAGCCCATTAATATGAAGGAGATTATTGATTTTTATAATCAGCTTAAAAAGCATAACTTTTATGTTGATGATATGAGGAACTATGCCAGTCAAAAATATACATGGGATATTATTTTAGAACAGGTGATGGAGTATTATACAGAATAAAAGTACGCTTGTTTATGTGTGGATAACTTTTTAAGTAATATAATAGTTAAGAAAAGAGGTAGAGGTATGAGTACACATAAATATAAAATGACGATTATCATACCATCATATAATAATGGTCAATATATTAGTCAGACATTTGATTCTATACTGGGACAGAAGGTCAATTTTGATTATCAGATAATTGTTACAGATGATTGTTCCAGAGACAACTCGGTGGAAATAATTGCAGAATATGAAAAAAAATACCCTGAAAAATTTCTTGCGATATATGCTAAAGAAAATTGTAAGTTATTTCGCAATGTTTTAAAAGCCTTAGAAAGAATGGATAGTGAATATTTTTGCTTGATAGATCCAGATGATTATTGGTCAGATATGGATTGGCTTCAAAAGGGTGTAGATTTTTTAGAGGAACATCAGGATTATACAATATATGGTGCTAACGAGTATAAGCTTTTCAATGACGGAACCGTCGAGTTGAGATATCACCGTCCGGGTATCACATCCGTTACAAGTACCTATGATGATTTTTTAATGAATAAGGAACTTCTTTCTAACACGTTAGCCAGTATATATCGGAATGTTTATTTTTCTAATGGGGTTCCGGAGGAATACAGGCAATTAGTAGGCTCTCAATTTGAACAGACCTCCCGTGCAGATACTTTTAGAAATCTGCTTCATCTTAAGAGGGGGAAGGCATATTTTGTAAATGAATGTATCGGATATTACCGATATCATGGTAATGGTCTTGCATCTGCATATTCCATGTATGAGAAGAGCATGCGGGCAGCATTTGCCTATGTTGGTTATTATGAATTTTTTGGCAGGGAACACGTAGAAAGGTATTTTGCGCTTATTAAGAAATTATATATCGGGGCAATAAAAGAATATCATCTGGCATTGGTTTCAGGCGATATACCGAAATTATCAGAACAATATATGCAGTATGCAAAAACAGTTACACAATGGCTGCAGGAACACGATATGCCTTCTATATATGCCAGAAAACCATTTTCACTGAAGAAGTATAGCGAGATAGTGAGCAAACAGATTGTTATATGGGGAACTGGTTCGGCTGCTTACAAAATTATTGAACAGTATGGTATTCCAATCAATGAAGATACGTTTTTTGTTGATAATAATCCTGCTAAGCAGGGCAAGAAATTTATGGAGCGTGAAATAAAAACTCCGGATGCCATTCGGGAGAATCCAGAGTGTCTTGTCATAATAGCGAATAGTTACAATAATCAAATTATTGAGCAAATTAAATCAGAAGAATTATGCGAGGAAGACAGAATTATTAATATTTATGATTATAAGGAGCATTGGCTGGAATAGATGAATAAATAGAGAGATTTTTTTACAATTTTAAAATGTCAGAAACTGGAATTAGTTTACTTTTAATTTGGCATGAAGATGATGTTTACGGAAAAAATTGTTATAATGGGAAAATGGTGTCATTTTTGATGGATATATGTTATTATAAGATAGCAAAATGCCGATATATGGACTAGTTAAATAATATATATGAATATTACATTTTATCTACAATGTAAATTTTAAGGTGAATAAATACATTGGAGGGAAAATACTCAACATGGAAGGTAACGTATTAGATTATGAAATAATTGAAAACATAGAGATATTATACCAACATAATATTATTCTTTATGGAATTGCTTCATTAGCTGAGCGTATGTATTCTTTGATTAAAAAAGTGGGATTGAATGTAATCGCATGTTGTGATGGCTCTGACAAAAAAATAGGAGGTTTTTTCCATGAATGGCGTATTGAAAAATTTGAACATGTAATTCAATCTATCCCTGTGGAAAGTACAATCATTCTTATCTGCTCTACCTTTGTAAAGGAAATTATAGAAGATTGTTTAGTGATATGTGATAATCTGAATTTTGTGACCCCATTTGGGTTTCGTACAGCCTTTGTATTAAACAGGAACAACCCTAAGATGGAACTATCATTTTCCCAATGGTACAACGAACAATATACCAGATATATTAATTTTAAAAAAGTTGAGTATCAAGGATATCTTCAACATTGCTATGGGAGAAAAATTATTCGTTTTATGGAAAGTGATGCTGTCCTTGTATATCAGGGAAGAAAGGTAGGCTCTTCTACCATTATGAAAAGTCTGGAAGCAGTTGGATGTGGTTCCATTCATATTCATTATTTTCATCCATGGATGAATGGTATACCACCAGAGGAGTCCTTAGAGTATTTGCAAAAAATTCAAAGAATTATTTCTTCCAAAGAAAAAATAAGAATTATAACACTGGTCAGAGACCCTCTTGCGAGAGATATTTCCAGTATTTTTCAATCAATCACCGATTTAACAAGAGACTGGTATCAACATTTATCCTATCAGCTCACATCGGGAATAATTGAAACGTTGTATAATGGCTGTGATGGACTAACTGATGCAGACTTAAAACCAGTGGCAGCGTTACTAAAAAACAGTAATTTTGACAGAAACAGGCCATGGCTTTTTTCTTGGTTCGATTTTGAGTTGAAGGAAATTTTTAATATTGATGTATATGTCCACCCCTTCGACAAAGAAAAAGGATATTCTATCATTAGGCAAAACAATGTGGAATGTATGGTTATAAAATTGGAAAAATTGAATGAGTGCACTGAATATATAGCTGATTTTCTTGGAGTAAAGGAATTTTCTTTACATAACAGTAATATAGGTAATGATAAGCCCTATAGTTATCTTTATAAGAAATGCAAGCAGGCTTTAGAGATTCCAGAAGACTTGATTGATTATTATTATGCGGGAGACTCTATAAGACATTTTTATACAGAAGAAGAGTTGTCCGGTTTCAAAAAAAAGTGGAAGGAAAACGGCACTTCTCTACATCCAAACCAGATAATTTATTAAGAGAGGAAACGTTATGAAAAAAATCGCAATATTACAGTCGAATTATATTCCGTGGAAGGGATATTTTGACATGATTAACATGGTTGACGAGTTTGTGCTATATGATGATATGCAATATACAAAGAGAGACTGGCGTAACAGAAATCTCATTAAAACACAACATGGTATAATGTGGTTAACGATTCCTGTTGTAACAAAGGGACGCTTTGAACAGAAAATCAGAGAAACAGAAATAGTATCTTCAAAATGGTGTATGGAACATTGGAATGCCCTGCAGATGAATTATGCAAAAGCTACATGTTTTAATATATATAAGACCAGAATTTTTGAATTATATAAACGGTGTGAGGATGAAAAATATTTAAGCAGAATAAATTATCTTTTTTTAACTGAAATTTGCGATATTCTTAATATTACTACAAAAATAACATACTCCTCTGACTATACTTTGTATGATGGAAAGACAGAAAAGCTTGTTGGAATTTGCAAACAAACAGATGCATATGAATATATTTCAGGACCGGCAGCGAAAGACTATATTCACCCTCAGATGTTTGCTGATGCAGGTATTAAACTTACATATATGGATTATTCTGGTTATAGTGAATACCCCCAGTTATATGGTGAATTTGTTCATGGGGTATCCATCTTAGATATGCTATTTAATTTGGGAGAACAGACTACTTATTTTATGAAAAGCTTTCACTGACAGAAGTTTACGTAAGTAAGTTTATAATGAAGGGGGGAAGAGTATGTTGATAGATTCTTTTGGAAAAACTGTAGGAATTGAATCACTTAAAAACAAACGCATTATTATGTATGGTGCTTCCACTAGGAACCAAAAAGCTATAGATGCGTTAGGAATTGCGGAAAATGTTGTGTTCTTTATAGATAGTAATGAAGAGAAGAATGGTCAGGTAATTGGAAATTATCAGATACGTTCTCTTACAGCAATAAAAAACTATTCTGAATGTATTATTTTATCAGTACTTGTATTTCATTTTCGGGAAATTATGAAAGTTCTAGAGGAGAATGAGATTAATAATTGTTTATTTTATTATCCGGAATTCTTTGATATAAAAAAGGTATTTCAAAGCAATAGTAGAGTTCTCCAAAAAGAAAAGCAATACCGCTATATCCACATTTTTTCTAACGATAAATTTGTTATACCATTTTATCAGATGTTGGAAGAGAAATTCCCTATTCAGGAACATTTGCTTATAGTAGCCTATAGAATCAAAGATGATTTTGCCGGAATTCTTCCGTTTTTAATGGAGAAGTGTAAAAAATATCATAATGTCTTAATATTAGATGATGTTCATGGAAGTATTAATAATGCTATTACAGATAAAAACAGGTTGATTCCAAAAAAATTAGATTGTAATCAGGGATTTTATTACGACATAATGAAAAAAATTTATAAAAATGCCTATAAAATCATTCTTCATTCCGCTTTTTGGGGAAAAGAAACGAAAAAATTGGTATACGATTTGACCCAGTGTTATGCATCGAAGATGGTGTGGGGATGCTTTGGCGGCGATGCGTATTTTGATAAGGATTCTTTTGAAGTAAGTGAAATTATAAAAAAAGTAGGTATTTGTTCTGTAACTGCGGGAACCTATAAAGCAGTAAAGGAAAATTATGGTATAGAAGGAAAAATTGATAGTAATGCTTATTATGTTTATATACCCAAATCAATGATAAAAAAACCACCTGCTCATGATTCCACTCATATTTTATTGGGACATGCTGCTTTTGAGTATGTGAATCATATTGAAGGCTTGCGTCTATTGCAGAGATATGCTGATGAAGATATTAAAATATATTGTCCATTATCGTATGGGGTTGATGATTACCGAAAATATATTATACAGATGGGAAAAAATTTATTTGGTGATAAGTTTATCCCAATTCTTAATTATATAAAGCAGGAACAATATTTTTGTTTTTTACAAGCAATTGATGTAGCAGTGTTTCCCGCAAAAAGGCTTGCTGCGGAATCTACAATTCTATTATTAAAAGCTGCTGGTATAAAAATATATGCAGACATAGATGTGATGAGTTATATGCAAGAAATATTAGTTGATATAAATAACATTAAAGACATACAGTATGAGACATTAGAAGAGTTCGTTGCATTTCCTCAAAAAGAATTATATGATGCTAATAAATTAAATAATGATATCGTTATCGAATGGGAAACATTCTTTGAAAACAATTATAAAGATGAATGATTAGGTAACAATACAGAAAGGAAAGATAACAATGATAACATTTAATAGAGCACCATATATACCAAAAGCACAGGAATATGTCGCGGATGTTATAAAGTCCAGCGAAATTGCAGGAGATGGTAAATACACAAAATTATGCAGTGAATGGATGGAGAACAAATTCTCGGCAAAAAAGGTTTTGTTGACAACATCGTGCACTGCTGCATTAGAGATGGCAGCAATTTTATTGGATATCCAACCCGGCGATGAAGTGATTATGCCCTCTTATACCTTTGTATCCACGGCCAATGCCTTTGCTATGTACGGGGCAAAGACGGTGTTCGTAGATATTCGACCGGATACAATGAACATAGATGAAAAACTGATTGAAGCAGCAATTACTGAAAAAACAAAAGCTATTGTAGTGGTTCATTATGCCGGAGTTGCTTGTGAAATGGACGTAATAAATAACATATCTCATAAATATAACATTCCTATTATAGAGGATGCAGCACAGGGCGTTATGGCTACATACAAAGACCAGTCATTGGGTACCATAGGTGATTTAGGCTGTTACAGCTTTCATGAAACCAAAAACTATGTAATGGGGGAAGGCGGAGCATTAGTCATTAATAATGAACAATATTTGGAACGGGCAGAAATCATTAGAGAAAAGGGAACAAACCGTGCAAGGTTTTTTCGCGGTGAGGTTGATAAATATAGCTGGGTAGACGTAGGTTCTTCGTTTCTTCCAAGTGAAATTAATGCAGCTCTATTATATGGGCAGCTGGAATGTGCAGAAAAAATCAATGATGACCGTTTAAAAAGCTATCAATTTTACTATGAACATTTAAAGGACTTAGAAGCAGAACATTGTTTAGAGTTGGCATATGTACCAGATTACTGTAAGCACAATGCCCATATGTTTTATGTTAAGCTAAAAGATTTGGAGCAGCGAGAGCGATTTATTCGTTATATGCGTGAAAAGGGTGCATATTGTGTGTTTCATTATGTACCATTACATAGTTCAGAAGCCGGAATAAAGTATGGATATTTCAGTGGAACAGATAATTATACGACAACAGAAAGCAATCGATTAGTCCGTCTTCCAATGTATTATGGGCTTTCCAAAGAGGATAAAGAGACAATCATTCAAGCAATTGAGAAGTTCCTCAATTAGCAGGTTATTATTGTATTTAAACATGTGATAGGGGAGATTATTTATGAAAAGATTATATGACAAAGTTGCACTCATTACCGGTTCCTCAACAGGAATTGGCAGGGCCATAGCACAGACCTTTGCATTTGAAGGTGCTGAAGTAATTGTAGTTTCTCATAATTCAAGAACAGAAGGAGAGGCTACTGCACAAGAAATTATTGATTCTGGGGGAAAGGCTATCTATATTCAAGCAGACTTGTCAAACCAGCAAGGTGTTGATTTTCTGTTTGAAAAGGTCGCTGAGAAGTATTCTTCTATAGATATTCTCGTAAATAATGTTGGACATGCGTATTCAACACCATTTGATGAAATTACAGAAGCAACATTGATTAGAGATATTAATAGTAATCTTATTGCAACTGTTTTATGCTCCAAAAAAGTAAAACAATATATGAAGAAAGGACATATTATTAACACGAGTTCCATTAGGGGAATAAATTATGCTGGGCGTACACATTTAATGGGCTATTGTGCTGGTAAAGCTGCGGTAGATAGTTTTACGAAAAATCTTGCTTTGCAATACGCTCCGGATATATTTGTAAATGCGGTCGCTCCTGGTTTTGTCTGGACTGAAACATTAAGTAAAACCCAAGGTAATCTGCTAAAAAAATGGCTAGGTTCTATTCCTATCGAAAGGTTTATTAAGCCTGAAGAGCTTGCTGAAATTTATGTCATGCTTGCTACAAGTAATATTTTTACAGGTTCTATCATTGTTGCAGATGGTGGATACACATTGCTCGAGAAAAATTAGTAGATATTAATATGATATTAGGAGGAATTGTATATGAATAAAATAAAAATAACTTTTATTAAGTCTGGTGTAAGTGCTATTGCCACGTTGAGAGAGGACATATGTCCAATTGTTACAGCAAGTTTACTTTCACTTCTTCCAGTTGAGACACAAGCCTTTCATGCCAAATGGGGAGGGGGCGAAATCTGGCTCCCCATTGCAAATTTCCCTAAATATGAGCACGAAAACGAGACCTGCCTACCGTCGGTTGGAGAAATTATTATAATGCCCCAGAAGGATCAGACGGTAACCTTCGACTTATGGTATGATAGAGGGTGGTGTTTTGGACCGAATGGCTTTATGAATGGTGCTGCAATTGGCATGATAACAGAAGGCCTTCCGCAATTTGCCCAAGAAGCAGTGAAGCTTTCTATAGAAGGAGCACAGGTAATTAGAATCGAAAAGGTAGTATAAGGCGTATAAATTAATTTGCCCATGGATGCTGGCTGAAAATGAAAGGGAAAGAAAAATGAATGGAAAAAAATTGCTATTATTGGGTGGAAGCCCTGGCAGTCGGGAAATTATACAGTATGCTCAGAGTCAGGGGATACATACCATTGTGACAGATTGGGTGGCTCCTGAACATTCTGAAGCAAAAAAAATGGCAGATTCCTATTGGATGGATAGTTATACAGACTATGACAAAATAGAAAGGAAATGTAGAGAAGAAGAAGTTGATGCAATCATCACTGCATCAAGTGATTATGCCATAGAAAGTATGATTGAGTTGTGCGACAGACTTCATCTGCCATGTTATTGTACAAAGGAAAGTTTTCATTACTCAAAAAACAAGGCAGATTTTAAAGAGGTATGTAAAAAAACAGGTTTAAATGTTCCGCGGGATTACCTTTTAACAGATGCATTAACAGAGGAAGAACTAGATCAAGTAGAATTTCCAGTTGTGGTTAAACCGGTAGACCAAAATGACAGTATAGGAATTTCTTTCTGTAATAATAAAGAAGAGTTAATAAACGCCTATCGAAAAGCTCGGTCAGTATCAAAAAATCCTAAAATTATCGTAGAAGAAAAGATTAATGGGAAAGAATTTGTAGCATATTATGCTCTGGCTGATGGAGAGGTCGCCTTTTTATTTTTTCATTCTCTCATGGCACCAAAAGAATTTGCAGTGAAAAGTTCCTTTGTTGCCAGTAATGTAACTCCTTTTGCCAAGGATTTTATGGAACAAATGAATGAAAAAATTATTTGTTCCCTTAAAGAAATGGGATGTAAAGATAACATTGCTTGGGTTCAAGTGATTATGAACCAGAATGGAGATTTTTATGCGATTGAAATGGGACATCGGTTTGGAGCAGATATTATCCCGATTGAATATAGTCATGTCGGAGAGATAGATATTGTTAAATGGGCAGTAGAGTGTGCAATGGGAACAAAACATTTGGAAAAAGATTTGCCGAGCGGTTTAGGCCATGCAATAAAAAGATATATTTATTCCTATGAATTATGTTGTGGACGAGAGGGTGTGGTAAAAGAAATATTAGGCAAAAGTGAATTGATGAATAAAAATATTGACGTTAAGATTACTGTCAACATTGGCGAAGTAGTACATCCGGAAATGGGGATGGGATGCGTAGGATTTTGTGCAGATAGTATTGATGAAATATGTATTCTTATAGAAGAGATTAATCAACTGCTTCAAATAAATAATTCGCAAGGAGAAAATATGATTTTACAGTATATGTCCGCAGAGCGTTTTATGAAGGAAGAATTTAGCAAAGCAATATAACGAGTATTTTTCTATAAAAAATAGATTGGAGGAAAAAATGAAAAGACAAATTATTAATTATATGAAACGGTTGTGTAATTCAAATTTAACAACAAGTCTGGGAGGAAATATTAGTTATAAGATATCTGATAGTGAAATTTTAATTACTCCTTCCAGTATCGATAAAGCCAATCTTACAGAAGAAGATATTGTAATTTTGGATATTGAGGCAAATTTTATTCAAGGTATTCATAAGCCAAGTATGGAATATATGATGCATATAGCAGTATATCAAAAAAGGCCGGATATTCATGCAATTATTCATGCACATCCTCACTACTCTACCCTTTTTTCTGCTACAAAAATGCCAATAAATTTGCATTTTACTGCTGAAGCATGTAAAAACATTAAAAATATTGGAATAGCAAAATATAAGATGATGGGAACAAAAGAGCTTGCAGAAGAGGTCTCTAATAATGTAATAGGCAATAATATTGTTTTATTACAGAATCATGGTGTATTGACTGTAGGAAAGGATTTGTTGGAAGCCTTTTATCGTATGGAAGTACTGGAACAAGCGGCAAAAATGACCTATCATTCCTTAACATTGCCATTAAATGAATTACCAACACATGAGATTGATTATTTAAAAAGTTTATAGATAGTAATGCTTTTCTCAGATACTAGTGTCCGTTGATTAATGCAAAAATATTCGATGAATTTGTCTATATAAAATGGGGTGGGGCTTAGATGAAAGATAATTTAAATATTAATAAAGAATTAGAAGTATTAATTTTGAAGTATAAAATTGATGCAGGAGTATATCATTTTCAATATCATATAGCGGAAATGATTAATAAAATATTTGACTCATTCGGTGAAGAAAAATGTGTTGCATTGCGGGGAGGGGGAGAGCATGCGGATAAATTATTACAAGTATTATCAGAAGCGAACCGTAAAAAAGTTAAATATGTGATAGATAGAAATAAAACCATCGAAGGTTTTCATGGGATAGAAGTAATTGATATAAAAAATATTCCGAATAGAACTATAGATATATTTATTATCTCATCATTTAAACATCGTGTTGAAATGGCAAGAGAGTTGTTTACTTTAAAACACTGTTTAAATGAAGATTTTCAAGTGATTGACTTATATGAAATATTACAACAAAAGGGAATTGCCTGTTTGCAACCGTTTTATAGCAGTCCTGTATATGGGGAGAATTTATATGTTCTGCGTCAATGTTATATGCAAAGCAGTACACAATTGGATGCTGAGATTCTTTTATCCAAAATAATAGCAGCATATTTAGAAATAAAAGATTTTATAAATGCGAAAAAGTATATTGATGAATATACAAAAAAAGGTTATGAAAAAAGCTATCTATACAAGGAGTTTTGGTCTGAATTTGAATGTTTGCTTGAAAAGATTAACCATTCTTTAAAATTACGCAAGCAGAGAGACATTGTATGGAATTGGATTGATGCGTTATGTTATGGTGAAATTGAAACCTTGAATTATCTTAAGAATCTAAAAGCTTCAAGTCTTTTTTTTGAAAATGCTTATCGTGTTATGGGGGCTACCAATATGTCAATGGCAATGATTATGACTAATCAATTGGTTATTGATGATAAATTGTATGCTTTGAAGAAATACGATAATAAGGTTTTGCTGCTTGAATATTTGGAGAATAATGGATATGCATTTCATTATATTGGAGGGCATACCAGTACACTTAAAAAATTAGCCGATGAGTATAAAAGATATTCACTTTTTTTGGGGAATTTTTATGAGACATCTTGTTCCCAATTGCAATGGGAGGCATGGGATGCTTTAATACAGTCGGATAAACCTGTGTGTGTATGTATTCATAATTCTGTAGAGACACATCGTCCATTTTGGGGAAATAACAACAGGTCTTTTTTATCAATAGAAGAACATGAAACGGGTAACTATAAAGAGAGTTCTATAGAACAATATAAAGATGCTAAGAAATATTTAAATGAGCAATTGGAATGGTATCAAAAAGCATATAGTGAGTTTAGTGTGAATATTTTTATGAGTGATCATGGCAAAGTAGATCATTATTTAGGCTATGACGATTCTTTGGGAACCTGGCATGAAAAAATTGGTCATATCCTTATGATGATATCAGGTAAGGATATTAAGTCAGAAAAGGTGACCAGACTTTATCAAGGCAATAAATTGTATTATATTATCCGTTATATTATTGAAGGTGGCAATTATGAAGAAGCATTGTCTGATTATGTATTAACTCAAGATTTGGATATTTACAATGATAAATTTATAGATAAATTAATAGAACAAGAGGGAGACGGCATAATACGGCGTATTCAATGTAGAGGATGTTACACTTCAACGGAGTTTTATAACCAATATGCGGATGGAAGAGAGGAATATGTAAATTGTGACATTGGAATGGAGAATCTTGCGAATAATCCTCAATACAGGGAAAGAATGGATGAATTAAAAGAAAAAGCAGGTAGTTACTTTATAAATGTTTTTGAGGATGATTTTTTTGTTGCGGCGAGAAAACTATATAATATATTTGGACTTGTTTATTGTGATGGTAGATACATAAAAGAAAAGGAATAGATTCTGAATTAGTATGTAGACGATTTGATATATTGTATATTAAGATATTCAGGTGGGAGGAGCGTTTTATCATGATGAAAAAAGGAACTCTATATTGGATAACAGGTTTATCTGGTGCAGGGAAAACAACAATAGGAACTAAATTGTATTATACCTTAAAAAATCAAGGAGTAGAAAATATAATAATATTAGATGGTGATATTTTAAAATATATTACTGGTGGTGGTTATAGTAAAGAAGACCGGAAGGAAAGAGCAAAAAAATATAGTAACTTGTGTAAAACAATAACGGATCAGGGGATTTCCGTTATTTGTTGTACGGTTGCTATGTTTCATGAAGTTCGTAGTTGGAATCGAAATAACATTGAAAATTATGTAGAAATATATATTAATGTTCCTATAGAAATTCTTCGCAAAAGAGATAAAAAGGGGTTGTATTCATCTAGTGAAAAGATGGGCTCCAAAAGTGTTGCAGGAATTGATGTAGAAGCCGAGTTGCCAGTTAATCCAGATATTACAATTGAAAATAATGATGATTGTCTGATTTCTGAAGCTGTAAAAAAGATTATAAATTATAAACCAGTAAAAAAAGATTCTTTTGATAGAGATACTGATTATTGGAATCAATATTATCAGAGAAATCCTGTTTCTCAAGATAATGCAGAAAGCCCATTTGCTGCCGAAGTTGTGAAATATATGGAACCGGGCAAATCCTTAATCGAATTTGGCTGTGGCAATGGCAGGGATAGTTTGTATTTTATGAAAAAGGGCATAGAAGTTGTGGGGATAGATATTTCTGAGAAGGCTATTATAATGCTAAATAATAGAGATGATATTGGTAATTCTTCCTTTATTTGCGAAGATTTTGCATCTAATAATGCGATTTTCCAAAAGCAGCATGATTATTGTTATAGTCGATTTACTTTACATGCGATTACAGCATATCAAGAAGATTTTATGTTGCAAAATGCATGGAATTCTTTGAAAAAAAATGGTTCATTATTTATAGAAGCAAGAAGTATTCATGATGAACTATACGGAATGGGTACATGCATTGGTTATAATGAATACATATATAATGATCATTATCGAAGATTTATATGTAAAGAGGAATTAGAGGAAAAATTAAAAAAGATTGGCTTTGAGATACTGTCTTCAATAGAAAATAAAGGCGGAAGTGTATATAATGGTCAGGATCCTGTTCTTATTCGTATTCATAGTATAAAGAAAGAGTTTATATAATGTAATGGCATCTACCCTAAAATTTCGAAAAGTAAGAAGAATGTGTTGATGTTAAGGTATCAGATTATATTGATGAAGAGATGATAGTAATACTAAATACAAATGCTACCTTATTCCAGAGAAAGAATCAAGGGAAAAAGTATTGGTATCTCCTTGTGCCATAAAATTGTCAAGTTAAATCATGGGAAGTAGCAATATAATAATGATAAGGATAGTGGTGTTTTAATCAATCAATGAAATTGCCCTCCATCTCCTTCTGCCTCTTTAACCGCTCCCGCAGCTGCTTTAAAAACCCCGCATTGCCAATCACCTTTACCATTGGTCCAAAGGATAAGACCTCAATTAACAGCTCCGTCTCATTGCTCTTATTATAATAAATCTCACATTGATATAGATTCTCTCCAATTCTGGTTGTATTTTTCTCATAATTAGCAAATTGCAGCATTGTTCGCTCTAAGGCATTTCTCTCATTGCGGATAAGGAGGGTAACAGGCTCCTTATGATAGCCACGTTTTATGTAACGGTTGATGTCCGGTGTATACTTGGCATACTGCTCTAGGGGGATAATCTCCGTTATACGGGAGAGGTTAATAGTAAAAAAACGGTAACGGCTGTGCTTTCGGACCTCCAATGCCAGTAAACGGAAACGGTTATTTTTTATGGAATATTCCAGCTTACAGGGAAGAAACCAGTGATGAATCCGGTGGTTGTGGTGAGATTGAAAGGAGAGGTTCACATACTGCTGCTTCTTAATGGCAGACAGAAGGATTCTGAAATTCTCCCGATAGGCTGGATGTTCAAAGGAATCTCCATCAGTAAAGGCATCATAATAATAGAAATCCTGAGGGTAAAAGAGAGGCTCACATTCCTTTAAATGCCCCTCTAGCAGATGGAGCTGTTCCTCTGATAAAAACAAGCGGATGCGGGAATCCAAAAGTAACGCCTTGAGCCATGACTTTTGCAGCTCGCTTAAGGGAATTGTAAGCGCAGCATGTACTTTAGGCTGATAGACAGTATCCTCCATGGTGAATAGATTCCATGAGGTGTCGGAATCTTCAATCAGCTTTGGGAGCAGATATAGAATACTTTCCTCGTACCCCAAGGTGTTGATTGTATTTGCAATATCTTCTCTTGTCAGAGGGGAGGTGTGGGTAATTAAATCATATACAATCTGATAATAACAATTATTGATTTCTGAAAAAAGTGTCATATACGTTACTCCCTTCTGGTTTCAATCAATTTCATACATCTGGTATAGTGCTTCTAAATCCGACTGGAAACGGGAGGAGAATTGCCGGTTCGTAGTTTCTACTGATACAATCCTTCCAATAAAGGTACGAAGCCAGGGTGCCATTTCCTGTATATCAAAGACCTCGGTTTCATAGGTGTAGGTGTTGTTTCCTATATGGCTAATACAGCCCCCCTTACCTTCCCGCCTAAGCCGCTCCAGAATATACGATTCCTTAGCTTCGTCGATATGTAGCGTTAGAACAAGTCTCTGTTCTCTCGATTGGTTAGAGCCTTGGAAGGAGACACCCCATGCCTGTCCCCGGTTCTTTAGCAGCTTCTCGTAAATCTGATTATATTCTGGGAACTGCTCTTTTTGCTCTACCTTTTTTATCTGATCCAGGCGCAGGCATAGAAAACGTTTGGTAGTGGTGCGATACATGCAGATATAACGCCTGCCGGTGCGGGTGCTTACAAAGAATTGAAGGGGAACCCCGAATTCTCTTCGCATGTCTGTATTTTTGTTGCTTTGGCAAAAGGCCAGAACACTACATTTTTTCCTCATTGCTTGCAGGAGCTCTAATACTATTTCGTCCTCTAGTGTATGAACGAAAAAGCTGTGTTTAATACGGAAATGAGCATTGACCGTCTTCTGATTGTCTAAAAGAGTACTCCCTATTATGCCGAAGGGGGCGCTAAGCTGGTAGAACCGAAGGGCATCTAACAGATTATCAGAGCAGGAACATTCAAAAGCATCTAAAACACTGCCTGCCGTATCAGTAGTCAATTCCTGCCATGTTATATTTCTGCTATAAAGCGTCGTTTTGCCGGATTTTTGTGTTTGTAATAAACCTTCCTTTACATACTCGTTGCATTTGCGGCGAATCATCTGGGAATCCAAAACCACTTCATAGCGGGCGGTTATTTCATCGGCTAATTCGGTAATGGATAGGGGATCACCGTCGTCTAAAATGTCCAGTAAAAAGAAATGCAGCATAATATCGTTGTCTGTAAAGCTTTTCGTCTTCCATACCCGGTATAGTGGATTGGTTTCCAACAGATTGCTGTCCATTTGCAGGGAAATGTTTTTGGAGCGCCCCTTGTTGCCAGATGCTGCATCAGATTCGGCTCCGTAATCAGCTTTGACATACTCACCTAGCCAGCTTTCGATTCTTCTTCGCTCATCGTCATAGGTGCGTCCGCTCTTTGCAGAGAAATCTGCCCGGCTTTTAAAACCGTACACAAAGAAATCCCGGACATAATCCCGGCATTTGCTAAAGTTTTTAATTAGCTCTTGGAATTCGGACATCATTAACCTCCTTAATCTGTTTATTCTTCCATGACCTCGTGTTCAATCCAGTTCAGGATGTGTTCAAATTGAAGCTTTAATGCTCCGTCATAAATATTAACCGGAACGGGAGTATCCAGTCCACAGATAAAGGGGTAGCTTTCATTTTCAAAAAAGTAAACTAATAGTCGTTTCTGATAGGGGTCTAATATCCAATATTCCCTTACCCCGGCTGCTTCGTATTTCGCTAGCTTTTTGGTATAATCCATCTTTCTTGTGGAAGGGGATATGACCTCTAATATAAAATCCGGTGCACCATAGATTCCCCAATGACGGACTCTGTCATTGTGACATAATATGGCAATATCCGGCTGTACCATGGTTCTTGTATCGCAATCTAACTGAATGTCTATGGGAGATAGCAACGGTTGGCAGTCACCGTCATGTTCCATAATATAATTGGCAATCTGACGATAGATTTCTCCGGCAATTCTCTGGTGTAAAAAAGTGGGTGAAGCCATGTCATAAAAGTATCCGTCGATTAATTCTACCCTGCGGTCGTCCGGCATTGCATAATAATCTTCAAGAGTGTAGCTGCCTTGCTGATGAATGGTATAGAGGGATTCTTCTGCTAGTACAGGTCTTTGTGAAAATAAATTCTCCAAAGCTTGTAATGTATCATAGCGTGGATTGGTTGTTTCTCCTGAAAAGATCTTCTGGACAGTGCCTAATGGGACGCCGGATAATTCGGCTATCTGTGCATAAGTGTATCCTTTTTCTTGTTTTTGCTGTCGCATCTGTTCAATGGTCATAGAATCCCCTCCTTGTTTTTATGATGTTATTGTTAGTATATCTTTGTTGTTTTTTGTTGTCAACCGTTTCTTCCCATTTTTTTACCATTTTCTCCTTCTCACTCCCCGATTTTTATCCGTTTATGGTGTTCTTTTGTTATAATTGATTTATAATTTCATCTCGCAACTTTTTTGAAATGATAATTTTTTCCAGTTATTGTATGATTGGCTCATAGCAAAGCAAAACATATTTGTAATCAAAAAGGAGAGGTGAAGTAAGATGTTTGTATTAAATGAGAACACAAAATATCCGTTAAAAATCTGGTTAAGAGACCGTGAGGCAATTGAAGAGAGTTGTTTAGAACAAGCGTATAATCTTGCCAACCTGCCCTTCGTACATAAATGGGTGTGCCTGATGCCGGATACTCATACAGGCAAAGGGATGCCGATTGGGGGAGTAATTGCAACCAAGGGAGTAGTCATTCCCAATGCGGTAGGTGTGGATATTGGATGCGGTATGGTATTTACTGCTACTAATGTGAAGGTGGCTGATATCCGGGATATCCAGACGGGAAATGGATCAATCATTCAGACGATTGTAGGAAATCTTATGCGAAATATTCCAGTGGGAGTGAAACGCTACAAGACGCCACAGGAATCCTCAGTACTTAACAGAGCGCAGGGTGAGCTGGAAAAGTATCAGGCAAATGAGGAGTTGCTGCCATTGATTGGGGATGGGTTTTATCAGGTAGGTACTTTAGGAGGCGGCAATCACTTCGTGGAGCTGCAGGAGGATGAAGAGGGCTATTTATGTATTATGATTCATTCCGGCAGCCGCCACCTGGGAAAGGCAATCTGTGATTATTTCCATAATCAGGCGAGGGAGTGGAACAGACGGTATTACAGCGTAGTGCCGGATGAAGCAAAGCTGGCATTTTTGCCGGTGGATACAGAGCAGGGAAAACAGTACATAAACTGGATGAATCTGGCTCTTGACTATGCTTACGAGAACCGGGAGCGGATGATGGAAATTTCCTGCCTCGCAGTACAGGAAACCATCGAAAAGCATACGGATATACGGGTAGAATTTTCGGAGCAGATTAACTGTCACCACAATTATGCGGCGTTGGAGAATCATTACAATGAAAATGTCTGGGTTCACCGCAAAGGAGCAACCCGTGTCCGTGAGGGAGAGTTAGCGGTGATACCGGGGGCTATGGGTTCCTATAGCTATGTCGTAGAAGGTAAGGGGAATAAGGAGAGCTTCTGTACCTCCTCCCATGGAGCCGGGCGGGCATATTCCAGAAGCGGCGCAATGGCAGCCTTTACTACGGAGCAGGTTATGGTGGACTTAAAGGAGCAGGGAGTCATTCTCGGTAAAGCCAGAAAAAATGATGTGGCAGAGGAGTGCCGGTTTGCCTATAAGGATATCGATGAGGTTATGGCACAGCAGATGGATTTGGTTACGCCGATTCGCAAGCTGAAGACGGTTGGCGTACTGAAGGGATAATAATTTAGGAAGGAATGGTACTGTATGAGAGTATGCAAGTGGTATGTTAAAGTACCCCTGTGCTCCATGATGCCAGCGGCGTGCCGTTGTCGGTATATCGTACAGTTCTTTCACCATAGATTCAGAGGATTAATCTGAAATGGTACAAAAAACTTGTAATTTGCCGGTTCAAATCCGGCCAGATGCAAATCTGTAGCTCAATGGTAGAGTGCAAGTCGGTATTAAGATGGTTCGAATCCATCAAGCCCAAACCAAGTAGGTGAATTGCCTGTTAAGCAATTCTATGAAACCATGTCACCTACCTTTTCTTCAGCACCGAAAAGGTATACTTTGCTGGCACTGCCAGTGGAGGCTGCCTTTTTGGAGGATGCAATTGCCTGATAAGCCAGCAGTGACGGGATACCGTATTGCGTTGCCTTTTGGAAAGCAGGGGAAGGAACGGAAGGTCTGTTTGACTTCCTGTGACTGTAAGCTGTGAACCAGAACAGACAAAGCAATGCTTAACGGAGCTCCGCTTATGAAGCAAGAAGAAAAGGTAGAGGATATGAAATCAACTTACAAATAACAGATAGAAGGATGGCGATGATGCGATTCTCAATTATCTGATTTAAAATGGAACTATGGAAAGGAGAGAGAAGGATGAAATATAATATCAGAGATAATGAAGCAGCATTTGTTTTGAAAAAGGGACGTTTTGTAAAAATGCTTTCTGCCGGGGAGTATCATTTTTCCAAATTGCTGGGATATGAGGTTGTCACGGAGGAAATGCTTGGAGAAGTGGAATACATAGATGTACCGTATGAAATTTTAGCAAAGGACAAGAATTTTCTGGAGGCTACCGTACGGTATCAGATACCAGATGGATATATTGGTTTTATTTATGTAGATGGTGTCCTAAGGGGATGTACCACAAGAAATGAATATGTTTTTTGGAACGTATTTGAAAAGACAAAGGTCAGACTGGTTTCAATGGAAGCAGAGGAAATGGGGAAAGAGATTACCAAAAAAATGTTGTCTGTTCTGCCAACTAAGTACTATACTAAGGTACCTGTCTTAGAAGGACAGGTGGCATTGGTGTGCTACAATCAGAGAATTGTAAAAACACTGACTTCCGGTGTGTACTATTTTTGGAATTACAATACGGAAATTACCTATTCTATCATAGACCAGAAATGGCAGGAACTGGATATTTTAGGTCAGGAGATATTGACAAAAGATAAGATTGGCATCCGTCTGAATGTAGTTTGCAGCTATCGGGTAGTGGATGCCCAGAGTGTCGTACTGAAGAGGAATAATTTGCCAAAGCAGTTGTATTCGTATGCACAGCTTATTATCCGTGAATTGGTTGGCAATTATCGTTTAGATGAGATTCTTGAGAAAAAGGTTGAGCTTTCCGGGTTGATTTCGGCACGGTTGAAGAAGGAGGAAGCACAGTATTTCGTGGAATTTTCTACGGCGGGAATCAAGGATATTATCTTGCCGGGAGAAATTAGGGATATCATGAATACGGTGTTGGTCGCAGAGAAGAGGGCACAGGCAAATGTAATTGAGCGCCGGGAGGAGGTGGCATCCACAAGGTCATTGTTAAATACAGCAAAGCTAATGGACGAAAATGAGACACTGTACAAATTAAAGAAGCTGGAATACTTAGAGAAAATCTGTGGAAAGGTAGGAGAAATCTCGGTATCCGGTAATGGTGATTTGGTAGAACAGCTTTCCCGGTTGATGGGTTAGTCTATTACTTCTTAAAAGTTAAATGCCCCGCAGCTTACGTTACTGTGGGGCATCTTGTTTGGCTTGTTGTTTGCAAAAATAAAAATGGGCTGTCGCTTCACGATACGATAGGATGTCTCTAAAGCATACAAGGTAACTATCAATATATTGATATGGCGATAGCCCTAAAAGCATCTTAAGCTTCCATTAATTTCTTCTGTCCATATTTTTCATTATGATCATCTAACATTTTCTTGAATGTCTCAATAAATTCAAATACAGAGATAAAATCATCATCGCTTCTTGTAACTGCACTGCTGATATGAGAGCTTTTATCCGGCGGAACGGTTTCCAGATAATAGCCGATAATCTGCGGAGAAGTAAATTTTACTGTTACGCTGTGGGCAGTGGAAGCCGCCGTAGAATTGCTTTCTGCGGATGAGCTGGAGCTGGAACTGCTTCCGCCAAATATAAAGAATCCACCGCCTTTAGAGGAATGGTCCTCAACACTCTTAGCGAAGGAGGAGGACATTGCCGTCTGTGAGGAGAATTTAATTGTAACATCCTTGGCAATTACAAAGGATACAGGGTAGCAGGGGAAGACACATTCATTCATGCTGTCAAAACGCTTTTGTAAATCATCTGTGCTTGTTTCCAGCGGGGAAATCTTCTGACTGGAGGTGTTATACATATCCGCTGTCAGAAGAAATATGCCGGGGTTAAACCATTCCCGCTCAATCTGCACCTTCGCAACAGACATACCGATTTGCACCTCAACATCAGAGCTATCGCTCATCTCGGCACTGGCAGAATCCTGATGTGACTGGTTGCTGGAATAACCGCCAAAGAAGAAGGAAACGCCTACGCTTGACTGCGATGCATGGGAATCCCTGCTGGATTTTGTATTAGCAGAGGAAAGCTTCTTGTTAATAATAATCTGGGTAAAACGGTCTGGTATGTTATTTGGTGCTACCGTGGAATTATCACTTTTATCTGCATGCCCATCCGCATTTTCTGTCTCGTCAGGATGAATAACCGATGCAAGGCTGATTTTTTCTTTTAGTGTTGCGATTTCATTGTTAATATCATCCTGCTGCTGCTTTAATGGCTCTAATAATGCTTTGAGCTGTAGCTTATTTTTAGCAGTACACCATTCGAGAGCACTGTCGGTGGCAGCCTTGGATGACTGAACCAGCTCGTTTTGTGCGGTAAGGCAGGCGGTCATACCATTGGAAAGGGTATCTATTGCTTCCTTTAATTTCTCATTTTCTACTCCAAATATTCTTTTTTGGGTGGAAGGTGAGATAATGTCCTCAGCCTTACCATTTGGATTGTCTGTTTTTGATGCAATGACATCAATAGCAGTCTTAAACATATCCATAGTAAATTCGGTATTCCCTTTAATGTAATCCCCAAAGCTATCATTGTATGCCTTTTCGCATGCCTCATACTTTTCCTGCAGCTCTTTTACATTGTTATCATCCGGAATTGCCTGCAGCAGCTTATTAATATTGAGGTTAATATTGCTTCGCTGCATTTCCAGCGTATGAAGCTGTTGGGACAATGCCGCAGGGCTTTCGAGCAAATCGACAGGGGTAAACGACGTATCCAAAAGCTTAAACCAATCCTGCGGATATAGGTTTACCGGAAAAACAGTACCACCGTCGGGGTTTAATTCTTCTACGCTGTCTAAAGCGTTGCGGGCTTCCGTAAGCTCCCGTCCTACACCGCTTTCCAAAATTCCATTAATGATTTCCATATCTCCCGGGGAAAAGACATTCAGTACCTTTCCGAGCTTTTCCTGCACCACCAGCTCCTCTGATTCGGCAACATTACCATACCAGTCAAGATATTCATCCTGGCGCTTAGCATAGTTATCGGGAGTTGGCTCCGGGTATTTTTCTGCCAGCTCACTCTTTTTGTTGAGCTTTAAGGTTGACCATCGCTGCTTTGCTTCCACATACTCTCCATAGAGCTTGTAAAATACCTGCTCTAATGTGAGGACATCCGTGCTCCCATCTCCGAAGTTATAAGGGTATGGAGTCATCAGTGCATTGCGGAGCTTTGTTTTTGCTTCAAACAGTTTGCCATTCATTTTGGGCATCAGCATATTTAAGGCAGTCCGGTATTGCGTATACAGATGCCTTCCGTTATCTGAAGCCGTCATAAGACAGGCATCAAATAACTTGTTTACCAGCTTAGACTCATTTGCCTTTACATGTGCTGGCTTTGGTTCGTGGTGGTCCACATCAGTCGGTCATTTTTTGCGGACAGTTCAATACATGCCTGTCTGTTTCGCTCCCTGCTCCTGCGTTTCGTTTCCGTTCCTTGAACCTTTCTTATCCTTTTTCTGCACTCTGGGCAATACTTTGATATTGCAGAGCGGGGAACATATTCAACACCGCACACCGTACAATTCTTAGGCTTTAACGCCGTCCACCGCTTGGTTGGCGTGATATGTAATTCACCGACAAAGCCGATGAATTTATAATAAATCTTGATTTCCTGTCTTACCGTTCCGTCTGTAAGTTTCTCACGTTCCGAAACAAGTATCTTGTCTATGAGTGCGTTTATGATGGTTGCGTCCAGTTCCTTTAAGCCTTGGTAATTACGGATTAGGGAGAGGAAATCACGGACACCCTGCGACTTCTCATAGCTGTCGTTGAGCGTTTCCGTTACCTCCCTCAATCTTGCTTCGATTTCAAGCTGTTCTTTCTGGTACTTCCCCGACATCATCTCAAAATTCCGCTCCGTAATACGCTCCATCACCTTATCTTCATAGAGTGAGGAAAACAGCCTGTCCAGTTCTGCAAGGCGTTTGTTTAGCTTTCTCTGCTCCTTTTCCAGTGCCCTTGCCCTGCTCTGGTCTGTTTCCGTGAGCCGCTTTTCAATCGCCCTTACCGCCTTTTCATCATTGACCGCCATATCCGCAAATCGGTTGATGTCGGCAAGGACAGCGTTGAATAAATCCCTCGCTTCAATGCTATGTGCGGTACACATAACATTGCCATATCTGCCATAATTATTGCAGGTATATTGTACGCAGTCGATGATGTCGGGGCGTTTCCTCCTGTTGGCACTCGCCGCCCGCATTGCATAGCCGCAGTCCGCACATTTGATAACGCCCGAAAAGATATTCTCAAATCCCCCTGCGTTCTGCTCCCGCCTGCGGCTCGTCATAAGCTGTTGTACGGTGTCAAATTCCTCCTGCGTGACTATCCCCTCATGGGTGTCGGGTATCACTTCCCATTCTTCGGGCAACTTAGAGGGGCGTTTCTTGCTTTTCATATTGGCGGCAATC
>JAGATQ010000050.1 GCA_017621205.1 Lachnospira sp. | reverse complement strand
GAAGAAGAAGAATATATCGAGGAGACAGAAAATGCCGATGAATATATTATTGAAGGTATGACTCCGTTAGATGAACTGGAGGAGAGATTTGATATTACCTTTGATGAGGACGATTTTGAAACCTTAAACGGTTTCCTGATTTCCAAATTGGATAAGATTCCCGAGGAAGAGGACGAGCAGTACGCCGTTATGGTAGGAGAGTATGAATTCAAAATTCTTACCGTAGAAAATCGTATGATAAAAAATGTACTGGTAACTAAGATTGCCGGGGATGAAGAAAATGAGGATACTTATTCAGAAGAAGAAATAACTAAGTTAGACAAAAAGGAGAAAGATTAATATGTCAGGACATTCAAAATTTGCGAACATTAAGCACAAAAAGGAAAAAAATGATGCCGCTAAGGGTAAAATCTTTACGATTATCGGAAGGGAAATTGCTGTAGCAGTAAAGGAAGGCGGTCCCGACCCTGCCAATAACTATAAGCTGGCACAGGTAATTGCAAAAGCAAAAGCAAACAATATGCCTAACGATACCATTGATAGAGGAATTAAGAAGGCAGCCGGTGATGTAGGAAATGTAAATTACAAGTATGTCAGCTATGAAGGCTACGGTCCTAACGGTATTGCCATTATTGTAGATGCCCTTACCGACAATCAGAACAGAACCGCAGCGAATGTAAGAAATGCATTTACCAAAGGAAACGGTAATATCGGAACACCTGGTTGTGTATCCTTTATGTTTGATAAAAAAGGACAGATTATTATTGATAAAGAAGAATATGAAGGGGATGCTGATGAGCTTATGATGATGGCTCTTGATGCTGGAGCAGAAGATTTTGCCGAAGAAGAGGACAGCTTTGAGATTTTAACAGATCCCGATGCTTTTGATGAAGTATTAAAAGCAATGGAAGAAGCAAAGATTCCCATGGCTTCTGCGGAAGTAACCATGATTCCTCAGAATTATGTGGAGCTTACAGATGAAACAGCGATTAAGAACCTGAATAAAATTCTTGATTTACTGGATGCAGAGGACGATGTGCAGGCAGTATATCACAACTGGGATGAATAATAAGAGCATCCGGCGGATGTAAGGGAGGATAAGCATGAGCAAGAATTACGCAAAAGAGACCATATGTGTACAATCCGGTTGGCAACCGAAAAAGGGCGAACCGAGAGTGCTACCGATTTACCAGAGTACTACCTTTAAATACGAGACCTCCGAGCAGATGGGAAAGTTGTTCGACTTAGAGGAGTCAGGTTATTTTTATACCAGATTACAGAATCCTACCAATGATTATGTGGCACAGAAAATTTGTGAGCTTGAGGGCGGAGTGGCAGCCATGCTGACTTCTTCGGGACAGGCAGCAAATTATTATGCAGTATTTAATATCTGTGAAGCAGGTTCTCACGTAGTAATGTCTTCAACCGTATACGGCGGTACTTTTAATTTGCTTACCGTTACCATGAAAAAGATGGGAATCGAATGTACGGTTGTAGATCCCGACGCATCCTATGACGAGCTTTGTAAGGCGTTTAGAGAGAATACCAGATGTGTCTTGGCTGAGACCATTGCAAACCCAGCACTTGTAGTTCTTGATATTGAGAAGTTTGCTAAAGTGGCTCATGATCATCAGGTGCCTCTGATTGTAGATAATACCTTTGCAACCCCTATTAACTGTAACCCGTTTGAGTGGGGCGCAGATATTATAACACATTCCACAACCAAGTACATGGACG
>JAGATQ010000049.1 GCA_017621205.1 Lachnospira sp. | reverse complement strand
TGTCTGTCTGTCAAATTCTCTCCTATCATCTTTCATTTTTCAATCCCTTCTTATTAGTTTTATATAATTTCTTGTAATATTCACAAAATATTCTATCGTCTCTTTCATGTTTTTACTGCCTTAAAATATTATCTTTTTTTCAATGTATATATCAAATATGTTGTACTAAGAATGCCAGATACCAATGTAACAAGAACAGTAGCAATAGCAGCACCAATAGAACCATAAAAATAGATTAACACTATATCTGCTATAACATTCACAACACCAGATACGCATGCAACCAGTAAATTAAATTTTAGTTTTCTCTGCGTTATCAACAAATTGCCAGACACCACACGAAAAGTACCTGAAAAAAAATAATTCAGAGATAATATCCGAAAAACAGCTATGGAATCATCATACTGTGCACCAAAAAATGTATGTACAATCCAAGGTGCCAGAATAAATAAACATAAACATATAAATAAATTAAACAATCCAAAACCTATAACAATTTGCTTATATCGTTTCCAACACCATTTTTTATCTAACCGTTTTTCAGCAAAATACGGATAAACATACGTCATTAAGGATAGTGGAATAAATGCTAATGCTGACGGAATCATTGTTCCCACTTTATAACTTGCTAGAACAGACTCATCTGCAATGATAATACCAATTACTAATACATCCAATAAATAAAGCAATTGAGAAAGACCGTTATTGCACATAGAGATAAAAGAGATTTTAAACAATGTCTGTTTCGTCTGATCGTCTAAGTCATTTGTTGTTGTTCTATTGAATATTGGAATTTTCATAACCATTACTGCATATAGAACCGTTACAAGATATGCAGCATAATACCCCATTATCAGTCCTTTTTCTTTAAAATAAAAAGCACAGCATGCGGAAACGACCAACACTAATACCGTATTTATAACCGTTATTCTGACATATTCCTGATTCCGTTTTTGGGAACGAAGATAACTCGTTGACAAATCATACAATATTTGGATTAAGGGAAGAAGACAGAGCATGAATAATAATATGTCTGCTCCCTTTACCTTTAAAGGTGCCAAAAAGGCAAGCAGTAATAATACGGCACCTAATAACACATTGAATAACATTCCCTGTTTCACACTGTAATGTAAAACATGATTACAAAAAGCAGGCTCTCCCCCCTTCTCACTACATATCTGTAATAATCCAGAAGCAATTCCCATTCCACTGAGTAAAATAACAATATTATAAATATTCCATGAATAAGTAAAAATTCCATATTCCTGTTTGGTTAATATTCTGACCAGTATTACACTGCTCAAAAACACTAAAATTTTATTTAATACATTACCACCAAAAACATGAAAAAAGCCAGTAGAAAAAAGAGTCTTTAATTTATCTCTCATAATCTGCATCTCCAAAATAATAGCTTATCGCTCCAATAGCTGTTAGAACCATCATCTTCTCCATCGCATTACCTACATCAAACATATCGTTCAAATCCCTCTGTAACTCAGAAGAACACATTCGTTCAATCAGCTCCTTTTTATCATCAAAATATCTTTGAAAAAAATCTCGAATCTGCGGCTTTTGATTCACCCAATAATCAAGTGGATTCATGCTATATGCCGGACCGTTCTTTTGAAACAATTCCTTTATCTTTTGGGGACCACGCCAAACCAGCTTTTTCATAAATCTCTTCGCATTGGTATCAGTAATAAGTCCATTTATTTTTTCCCAGCGAAAAGCTGCCGCTTTCGGATACTTCTTAATTATCCATTTTTTATAAATATTATGGTTCATTCGCAGCTCCAATGGAATGGATAAACACAGCTCTAAAAAATCAACATCCAAAAAGGGGGAGACTACTTCTGTATAATTAGTACGAATCAAGTGGGTACAATTAGCCCCTTGAAATGCTCTTGTATAAAATAAATATATCTCATAATTATCAAAAGAATTACGATAATCAGTATCTAATTTCCCCTTAAAACGTTCTGAATACATTCCAGATGGAATATGCTTCTTGCAGTCATCTCTCTCCTTAAAAAAAGAGCCAATGATTGCATCACCACATTGTCCCGTATGTTCCAACCCATATCGCCAAACAGACAGATTTTTTAACATTCTATTGCCGCCAGTTATCCCAAAATATATCGATAATCCGCTGTTCATCTTAATAATTTCATCGATGTCATACAAAAAAGAACAGTCATCTAACGGTTTGACAAACAACTCATCCCCCCAATACTGACTAATCTCCTTTGCAATTTCTTCATCCAGATAATCCGCCTTACAGTATGTGCAACACAATAAATGTTCTATTCCTAAAGTATGTGCTACCCAAACATTCATTCTAGAATCAAGCCCACCGCTCAAATCTGCCAGATGCAAATATCCATATTCCTTATCCTTATCATATTCCATTTGGACAGCTTTTTGAAATGCCTCATCTATTAGCTCTATCCATTCCTCCTCATCCTTTTCTGTTAAAGAGTATTCCTCCACTGAAAAAGAATGGTATTCCTTTACTTCTACATTTCCATTTTTAATACAGATATATTTTCCACCACGCAATCGCTTTATCTCACTGGCGTAGGTAGAATCATCCTCCATAAATCCAAAAGTAAGCATCTGATATGCTGCTGCTTCATGAAAATGTAACTTTACATGATTCGCCCTGCAGGCATCTAAAATATAATTTACCTGAGAACCAATATAAAAATTATTATTGATAATAGAATAAAAAATCGCATGGTCACCGATATGATTCGTATAGACAAGCCATTTATCTAATACTTTATCATATACTGCTCCCGAAAAGCTGCCACGAAACAACTTGAAAAACGTATCTCCTATATTTTCATACATTGCTACAATAAGCTCTTCGATTTTGGAAACACCATACTGCTTAACAAGATTGCCTTTATTTAATAAATAACCATCCTGTATTACAATATAATGCTCATTTTCTATCATACATTTATCATTCATAAACTTATTCAAGGTATTCCATTTTATTTGGAACTGCTGATTGGACAAATCTTTCTGGATACAATATTCTGGAATACAATTACTAAGCTCACTTTTTTTTTGACAGTTACTTATAAAAAATCCCGGCATCTTCCTGCTCCTTTATAATTCTGTTACTTGCTTGACGAATGATTTATAGTTTTCATCGGAGTTAAACTTCTCTTTCCACAGCTTATAGGAATTATCCCTCCATGCTTCTATTTGTTGTTCAGAAGCATAATATATCTCCTTAATTGCATTGACAACCTCAGTAGCAGAAGGGGTGGCAGAAAGTAAAACACCATTCCTCTCCACGAGTTCTGGAACCCCGCCCACTGCTGTTGCAATAATGGGAATCCCATAAGAAATTGCTTCCTGAACAGAAACAGGACATCCTTCTGTTGAAGACGTTGTTATAAAACAATTAATTGGGTGTGATTCATAATAGTTCATCACCGTTTGATTGGAAACATGTCCATAAAATGTATATGAGATATGCTTACAGGAATCCAATTTATTTTCTGCCAACCTTTTTATCTGTTGCATTAAATCACCGTCGCCAAAATGAGTCCAATGAATCTTCATATCATCATTACACAATGCCAAAGCCTCTATAATTAATTCAACTCTCTTAATTGTTATGACATTAGAGCAACTTACCATTTCAAATATACTATCATCTCTTAAAAAATTTCGTTTTTGTTTTGGTGGCACTCCAAGTCTTGCCAAATGTAATTTATTTATTTCTTGTGCATCTATCAAAAAGTTATTCACATAATATTCTTTTGCGTGACTACAAATAAAAAATATTGCATCAATTGATTTTGTCATATACTGCTTAAAAGGCTGCCAATTTCCGGGACACCTCTCATGGTATAAATCATAGCCATGTGTTCTAGTTATCACTTTTATATTCTTATATCTCTTTTTTGTAAACAACAGACCTAATGTACAGTGATTATACCAATAAGTATAATATATTGCATCTTCATGTAATATATTTAACCGTTTCAATTGCTTTTCTATATTACATGCCCTTGCATAAAATGACAAGATAAAATACAAGCTTTTATATATTTTTTTACCACTTTTTACTAAATAGAATAACTCCTGCCACAGCAAAGGAGAAAAAAAGGCTTTTAATAAATATATCCCCTTTTGTATCCCAGATAAATGGTCTCTTAGTAATATAACAGAAATATTGGGATTCAATATTGTCTCATTTATCTTATCCTCAATCTGTTCCCGTCTGGCACAAGATAATATTGTTATCTTATACTCCTTTGATAACTCATTAAGTTCTGGTATAATAAATGACTTTTCACCCTTACCATAAGGAAAGCTTAAAGTTAGTAAAAATATTTCTCTCATAAACCTATCCCTTTTTCAGATATCTTTTAATCTACTGTTTCCAATATGCCGGACCATACATATTACCATTTCTCATAAAGTTATCAAGAGAAAAAAACTCCTGAGCACCTAAATAGCTATCATTACATGTTCCAATGAAATAAATGACAATAACAACACATCCTAATAACATTAGCCCTATACCAAAATATGGTTGAAAGTTATGTTGTTTTATTTTTATACTAATTATTTTATTCCCCAAAAATTCCTCTAACAATTCCATAATAATGGGAATAAAAACAATTGGCAAAAATAACTGGAAACGATTAAAAATATCTGCCTGCTGTACCATTGGAATACAAAAAGCAAGAATAAAAATGATAAATACCGAATAATCTTTATATTCTTTTTTCCTTCTACTATATCTCATAAAATACAACAAAACTAAAAATAAAAATATATATAACATAGTCGCTTTTAAGGAAACATGCTGCTCATCCAAAACAGCTCTATCTACTAAATAATGAACCATTTTCACTAAAAACTCTCTTAAAAAAGATAATTTATATTTTACTAAAAGATTCTCAACTATCGGAATAGCAGAATAAACCAAAAAGAATCCAATAATTATAGGCACTGCACTAATTTTCTTATATACTATAATTAATAACCGAAAGCCTAACAACATTATTCCAGTCGAGTGGACAAAACATAATAAAATATAAACAATAAAACACCAAATTGTATTCTTCTGTTTTACCATATCCCAATATAATACATATGCAAATACCGCATATGCTAAGGCCTGTCTAATTAAAGAAAGATTAATTACATTATAACACAATAAACAAAAAATCATTGTTATTATAACCGTTGCTTTCCGCATTTTTTCATTGGTATAAAGATTGATAATCTGCTTACACATTAACCCATAAACAATCGCACAGGAGATAACCCCCAGTAACTGGTACAATCCAACTTTACTTATCAGCCATGCAAATAAAGAATACACCTTATAATTAATTACATATCCCCGAACAGATAACTCAGTCAGAGTACTGCCTAAAGTATTTTCCTTTAATCCAATAGCCTGTAAAAAGGAAAGGGTATCATAATGCTTTAACATTAAATAATATCGATATAAATCATACGCATTATCCGGCCAAAAGAAGAAAAATAATGAGGAAATCATTGCAACAGCAACAATCAGATATTGAATTAAGTTTTTCTTAGGTATTACCAAACTCCCTAAACACAATAATATAATTAAAATAATGATTTGCATATTATTCCTCTCTCCATCATATAAAATTAATTCATCAAATCTGTCATTACCTTACTTGCTCTTGCCTGCCATGTATGATATGGTGCAATTTTTTCAATATTACGTTTTTTTTCATCAATCAACTGCGGATTTTTAGAAATTGTAAGCAATAACTGTTCCAATTTATCTTTGTCATATTCAATGCTCCAGCCAATTTCATGTTCTTCTACAAACTCACCATTCGCTGTACCTTTGGTTGCAATAATAGGTTTTCCATTCTCCATATATTCAAATAATTTTATTGACATTGCAAATTCCATATATAAACTATTTTTCAAAAACACAGAGCAAATATCTGCCCTATCAAAATAATATTCTAAATCAGCACCTGATTTATGAACAATTTCTATTCTATCATTTAATAACTTTTCATAATCACTGCAAACCATTTTCCAATCACGTTCTCTACAGCAAATAGTAAGTCTATAATTAGGTAATTTATTAATTATCTCTAGCAAAATATGAAATTGGTATCCTGAACCTATTCCCCCTACATAAAAAATATGAATATCCTCACCACCATTTTTTAAAGATTTTCCCTGCATACAAAAAGAATTTTTGTCTAACGCTGGCGGCAAAATTGAAAACCTCTCTTTTAACCTTTTATTATCAACATAGTCAAGCATTTTTTTATTAGGCAAATAAAAAACATCTAATAAATGGGAATAACACAATAAATCATATCGATACATTAAAATTGCAAATCCCCTTTTCCATCCTCTGACCCCTTCCTTGTAAACTGGAAATTTCCAATGAATATCCCTATAAAACAAACCGATTCTTATTCCATTTTTCCTACAAAAACGAAAAAAAGAAAAATCAAGTAATGGATAAAGGGGAAGATGATTTTTTTCCGTTAACAACGTCGGCATAGTACTGCTCTCACTATACATAAAATCATATTTGACACCATTTCTAATATTTTTCTTTATCTTCTTTATACTTTGTTTGCGTTCCTTCCCATATCCCATAACTACATCGACATCATATCCAATATCTTTAAATGCCTGCATCATTTTTTGAGGGCGGATATGAGAACCATAATTCCCTTCTAACGAATTCGGAATATGAAATATACACTTTTTCATTAGCCTTTCCTCCTAAATCTTTGCTAAGGCATCAAAGAATCTCTTATAATTCTCTTCATCACAATAATTCTGTTCCCATATATTATAAGAAGCATTTACCAATTTCTCATACTCCTCTTTCTGAAACCTTTTACTAACAATTTGCTCTATCTGCTGTTCATACATTGTATCTTTCAGTAATAAGCCATTTTCACCGTCAATAATTTCACGATTACCACCAACATCCCTTGCAATTGCTGGGATTCCCATAGACATCGCTTCCATAATGGACACCGGAACTCCCTCAGAATCACTTAAATTTAAGAAAAAATCCACATCATATTTTTCATAAATAGAAGAAATTTCTCCATTATCTACATATCCTAAAAATTCATACGCTCCATTTCTTAGTTTACTACAAGCGTATTTTTCCATTTCACCTCTTAGCTCGCCATCACCTAAATGAATCCATAAAAATGGAATATGAAGCTTGCTTAAAACATCAATAATCAAATCAATTCTTTTTACTGCAATAATAGAAGAACAGCTTGCAATACACACTTTATCCTTTTCACAAATCAATTTTTTATATGAATTTTTCTTTGTTCCTAAGCGGCTTAAACACAATTTGGACTTATAATCTTTATATTTTCCTTTAAAGTAATTCAACCCATCCTCAGATATAAAATGAATTTCATCCAGTGTGTCTGCAATAAATGTTCTAAAAGGTAAATATTGGCTGGAATTACGTTCCTCATACAAGTCATAGCGATGAGCTCTGGAAACTGTTTTTCTGACCTTATATTTATTTGCAATTCTACAAGCTGCATATGCTCCACGAGACAGCCAGAAAGAATATAAAACCGTATCAATATTATCATCAACACACTTATCTTTAAATATTTTTTCCGCTGAATTAGCCCAGCATAAATACAGAAACATATAGAGCAATTGCTTAAAGGTTCGATTTTTCTTCTCACTCCTCACTATTTTATCAAAAAGCATCTGCTTCATAGAGATAAAAAAAGAATAAAAAGAAAAAACAGGGACAATATAATAGTCAACATTATATCTTTCCGCTATTATCTGATATTCAGTTTTGTCTCCGGGATATGTTAAAACAATGACTTTATCAAATACATCATTAATGTAAGATATCTCATTTTTTAAAAAAACACCATTCATTTCACCGGGAAAAACTATTATCTGATTCATATCAATTCTCCCATTATTCCTTTATGATATTGCCCTGCTCATCTACTGTTCCAACCACTCTTGCCGGAACCCCAGCAACCAATGCATAAGCAGGTACATCCTTCGTTACCACCGCCCCAGCAGCAACCATAGCATACTCTCCAACCGTATGCCCACACACAATCGTCGCATTTGCCCCGATTGATGCTCCCTTTTTGATGACTGTCTTCTTATAGCCAGCACTTCCCTTTGGGAATTTTGCCCTTGGCGTTAAATCATTGGTAAAAACGCAGGATGGACCGCAGAACACACCCTCCTCCAATTCAACACCTTCATAAAGAGAAACGTTGTTTTGAATCTTACAATAATCACCAATCACAACATGATTGGATACATTGACATTCTGTCCAAGGGAACAATTAGCGCCAATTCTGGCTCCCTTTTGCAGATGACAGAAATGCCAGACCTTGGTATGTTCTCCAATTACAACATCTTCATCCACATAACTGCTTTCATGAACAAAATACTCCGCCATTAGAATTCTCCCATCATATCGATACTCGCAAAATCATCAAGCGGCAGCTTGACTGGCTGTCCTGTCTTCTGGCTCTTATAGATAGCCAGTATCATCTCCAAAGCGTTCTTTCCTGCCACTGCATCTATATAAGGCTTACGGTCTGTCTGAATCGCATCTATCACATCTGCAAAAAGACTGGTATGACCATTGCCATAGACATTACTGGTTGCCTCCTTAAGTCCCTTATTCTTCTCGTCATCCTCATTTTCATCAGAGAAATCCCACACATCAATATTGTTGGTAGACGTACCGCCTATTTTGACAGTTCCCTTCTCACCAAACACATACAGGGTCTCCTCCAGATTCTTAGGATAAACATTGGTCGTACCCTCGATGGTAGCAATGGCACCATTTTTAAACTTTACTATCGCCATTCCAATATCCTCAGCCTCGAGGTAATCATGAAACTGCTGTCTTGTCTGTCCATATACCTCTTCTACTTCATCACCAAATGTCCATCGTAGTAAATCAATTCCATGGATACACTGGTTCATCAGACATCCACCGTCCTGTGCCCAGGTTCCTCTCCATGGTGCCTGGGTATAATAATCCTGATTACGGTTCCAACGCACATGAATAGAGCCGTGGGATAATCTCCCAAACCGTCCCTCCTCCAAGGCATTTCTCATCTTTTGAATTGCAACATTAAACCGATTCTGATGGCAGGCACATACCTTAACACCCATCTCCTCCGAACGCTTAATAATTTCGTTAGCATCTCTCATACTCATTGCCATTGGCTTTTCAATAATCACATGAATTCCCTGCTCGATACAGTAAAGAGCAATCTCAGCATGGACACCACTCTCCGTTGCAATGCTGACAAGCTCTGGCTTTACCTCTGCAATCATCTGCTTATAGTCTTCATATCGCTTTATGCTTTCATCCTTCTCTAAGTCATGCTTTGAAAGCAAGTTCTCCATACATTCTGGGAGAATATCACATACTGCAACAATCGTAAGTTTATTGTTTAATGCTGCTTTGATATGATTGGTGGAGATTCTTCCACAACCGATTAATGCGTATTTCATTTTATTTCACCTCATATTGTTCCATATACCTAAGAATCTTCTCTGCACTATGTCCATCACCAAAGGGGCGATAGGATTCCTCAATCGTCTGTTTCGCAGATAATTTGGCTAAGATATCCTCCTGCTTTGGTTTTGCCAACTGGTTCCGGTTACCAACCATTGTCTGTGGCCAGATAATCAAATCAAATACCGTAACACACTGCTTTCCGGCATAAAATGCTTCACACTGTAACCCGCCGGAATCCGTAACAACCTTCTTACTATGGTTCAACAGGTAAATAGATTCCATATATCCTACCGGCTGAATCAAAATAATATTGTGGAACTGATGCTGCTGCATCAGCCTTGCCGCCCGCTCGCGGTTTCTCGGGTGTACCGGATAGACTGTAGGGCTTTCCAACTGATTCATCGCACTAAGTATCTCATATAATGGCTCATCGGAGAAGGTGTTCTCCTGTCTGTGACAGGTAAGATAATAATATTCCTGCGGTAATTCTACTGCATGGTTATCAAAATCCAATAGTTTAAGCTCTATTAGTTTCTGATTGGAAGCATACAAATAGGAGTCATACATAATATTACCAACAACATACGAATGCTCCGATAAATTCTCCTTTGCCAGATGTTCAAGCTCAATCTCTGTCGGTGTAAACCTAAGCTGCGAAATTCGATCCGTAACAACCCGGTTTACTTCCTCTGGATTCTTTAATGTTCCAAGACGACAGCCTGCCTCCACATGAGCAATCGGAATAGAAAGCTTCACCGCTGCCATCGCCCCTGCAACAGTAGAATTGGTATCACCATATACCAAAACCCAGTCCGGCTGTTCTTTTATCAGCACATCTTCTATCTCCATCAACATGGAACCTGTCATTTTTCCATGCGTCCCACCGGATACACCTAGATTATATTTCGGAGCAGGAATTTTAAGCTCTTCAAAAAAAACATCTGACATATTGGAATCAAAATGCTGCCCAGTATGAATAATCATTTCTTCATGTTTTCCTTGAGCCACTCTGGAAAATGCCGCTGCTTTGATAAATTGTGGTCTGGCACCCACAATCGTAGCAATTTTCATTCTGTTTTTCCTCCTATTATACCATGATTATTAACGAAACCTTCAATCTGACATTATCCGACCTAAGGGTATCCTCCCACTTCGCGAGCCCCTCCATAGGTCTATAACACCGTAATATTATCCCTTGGTGTAATTTCCTTCATTACATTCTTCGTATCAAAAATTGCCTTGGCATGCTCCTGTACCAGCTTATAATCCACATTTGTATGTGCGGCTGTTACAAGTACAAGATCATACTGTTCAATTACCTCAGGCGTTAATTCCTTAATACCCTCTTTCATTACTCCATGTTCCTTATAGGCAGGAATCCAAGGGTCATAAAATTCTACGAGTGCCTGCTCTTTTTCCAACTCTTCAATCACACGAATTGCAGGACTTTCACGGTAATCATCAATGTCCTGCTTATATGCCACGCCAAGCACCAATACCCTGGCATTCTTCAAGGACTTTTCATGCTCATTTAAAATCTTACCCGCACGCTCCACACAATATTCCGGCATACGGTCATTAATCATCATGGAGCTTTCTATCATAGAAGTATGGAAGCCATACTCTCTTGCCTTCCATGACAAATAATATGGGTCAAGAGGAATACAGTGTCCGCCCAAGCCCGGTCCCGGATAAAATGGCTGGAAGCCATATGGTTTTGTCTTGGCAGCATCCACTACCTCCCAAAGACTGATATTCATCTTGTTACACAGCATAGCAAGCTCGTTCACCAGACCAATATTAACATTACGATACGTATTCTCTAATATCTTCTCCATCTCTGCTACCGCAGGAGAAGATACCTCATGCACATCCCCCTCTAACACAGCACGGTACATGGCAGCAATGACTTCTGTCGCATCCTTACCAATTGCACCAACAACCTTCGGCGTATTCTTCGTCTTATAGATTAAATTACCCGGGTCAACACGCTCCGGGGAAAAGCCAAGGTAGAAATCCTTACCACAGGTTAAACCGGAACCTTCTTCTAATATTGGTTTAATCAGCTCCTCTGTTGTACCCGGATAGGTAGTAGACTCCAATACCACCATGGTTTCCGGCTTTAAATATTTTGAGATTGCCTCTGTTGAAGATTTTACATAGCTGATATCCGGCTGTTGGTGGGTATCTAGTGGTGTTGGAACACAGATAGCAATAAAATCGACATCTTTGATAAACGAGAAATCAGAGGTTGCGGAAAGCATTCCATCATCCACAATCTTCTTGAGATCACTATCTACCACATCCCCGATATAATTATGCCCTTCATTTACCAACTTAACCTTTTCAGCCTGTACATCAAAGCCGATTGTCTTAAAACCTGCCTTTGCCTTCTCTACTGCAAGAGGAAGCCCGACATAGCCAAGACCTACTACACCAACTGTAATTTCCTTGTTTTCTATCTTTTTCAGTAATCTTTTTTTCATAATTGCACCCTTTCTTAAAATATAATTAATATGAATCATACATTATTACTTTATCAATATTTCATGACATCTAAAAATTTGTCTGCTAATATATCATAAGTAAAATTCTCTAATACCGCCTGTCTGCCACGTTGTCCCATCACATATAATTCCTCAGTGGAAGCACTCAGTAATTTTTCTATTCCCTTCGTTAATTCATCTACGTTTTCTGCTTCCACACTCACACCGCATTGATAATCCACTACATAATTATTAGGAGCATCTACTGCGTATAGCAGAGGCTTACCAGACATCATAGAATCAAACAATTTATTCATACATATCCCAAACCGAAATACAGAATTTCCTTTCCCTGCTACATAAATTGCATCAACCTCCTCTAAAAGTGAAGGTATTTGGTTTTTGGGAATTGGTTCGAAAAAAAATACTTGAGAATTATTTTTACTTTTTTCTACTAATTCCTGTTTATCAATTCCATTTCCCACTATTATCACCTGTAATCTGGAATCATTAAGCTGTTCCACTGCATCCAATAAAGTAGTCAGTGCATAGCTGTGTATGACACTTCCAAAAAAACATATAATAAATTTGTTTTCTTTCTTCCAATCCGATATACATTGCTTTATATTGGGCTCTAAGGGTTCTGGATATTCCCACTCTTCCTTAACAATTCCGTTAGAAATATGAACAAACTTGTCCGCTGACATCCCATGCTCCATTAGATACTTCTTCGCATTACAAGGAAGAGAAACAACTTTATCTGCATGCTTGCAAAAAGAATTCTCTCCCCATTGCATCAATATAACAAATGGATGCCATTTGGGCATGTGATACAACTCAATCGGAGTAATTGGCCACATATCATGGATTTCATGAATTAGTTGAACTGGCTTCTTGGACTTTTTTACAAGTTTTTGCCCTGCATAAGTATCTAACGGATATGTGGAAGATGTAATCACAACATCTGGGGCAATACTCTCCAAAATACGCTTAGCATTTCGTCGAATCTTCCCCACAAACTGAAGCATCGTAAGAAACCTTTTCACACCATTCCCATCATATTTCACCGTTTTTACCCAGTGATAATGAATCCCATCTATTATTTCCTCCTGAAAATCCTCTGTAATTTCAGGATTCTTCCTTCTTAGATGAGAAAAATCAGCCGCAATAAAATGTACCCTATGCCCTTTCTTTATCCACTCTCTAGCCATATAATAGGGGCGAAACTCCATCCCCATATCAGGAGAACCTGCATAATGATTAATTAATAATATGTTCATAGCTATCCTCACACTCGTATTACCGTATTTATCATAACTTTAATTTCATTCCATAGACTAAATTCTTTTATTGCCTTTAGATTCCATTTCATCTTTTCTGGCAAAATCTTCTTTATATAGATGCTGTCCGAACTCATGATATCCGCATACTGGCTAAGCAATTCATCCTCATCCTTATACCGGATACTTGCCTCACTGGTAATGCCGGCAGGCAGCAATAAGGTTGCATACATCTCATCATCATATCGTTTTACATACTTTGGCACTTCTGGTCTGGTGCCTACAAAGCTCATATCTCCGAACAATACATTAATTAGTTGCGGAAACTCATCCAAACGATATTTACGAATTTTCTCTCCCACCCTGGTGATTCTCGCATCATTCTTCGAGGTAACCTGCGCCCCTTTTGATTCCGCATCATTTACCATGGTACGGAATTTTATAATCTTGAACAAACGTCCATACTGTGTCACACGAACCTGTCGGAAAAAAACCGGTCCTTTGCTGTCCGATTTAATCCAGACCGCCAGAACAAGAAACACAGGAGATAATAATAACAACATCATAAAAGACATTGCTACATCAAAGCATCGTTTTATAAGCAAGCTAACTCTTTTTTTTCTCAATAAATTATAATATGGCTTTAGCGCCTCTTGTTTCATATAATCAGGGAGCTGTTCCCACTCTCTTATTTTATACATAATTGATAACTCCTGAACTTTGATAACACCTATTAACCATTCTTGATTTCCCATTTGCTAATAACCGCCTGTACCTGCTTTATCACATAGTTCACATCTTCATCACTTAGACAGGTATGTAAGGGCAGTGTAATCTCATTACAATACTGATGATAGGCGTTGGGATAATCCTCTATAGAAAATCCTAACTGTTGATAAGCAGTCATCATCGGAAGCGGCTTATAATGAACATTGGTTGCTACACCACGCTCTGCCAAGTCTACAATCATCTGATTTCTCTGCTGCTCTATAATATCCGGTATCCTCATAAGATAAAGATGCCCACTAGATTGAACATCCTCATCATAATGAACCAGTGATTGGACACCATAAGGCAGCAATGCTTCATCATACCTAAGAATGATTTCTTTTCTACGCTGTAAAATAGAATCATACCGCTCCAACTGTTTTAAACCAATTGCTGCCTGTATGTCTGTCATATTACATTTATAAGCCGGATATACAATATCATATTCCCAATTGCCAAGCTGGCTTTTATGAAACGCATCTTTGCTTTGACCATGCAAAGACATCAACATATATTGCTGATAAAGCCAATCATCCGAAAGTCCCTCTACAGACTTCCATGTAACAGCCCCACCCTCACCTGTTGTTAGATTCTTCACTGCATGGAAAGAGAATGTGGTAAAATCCGCCCATTGTCCGCTTAATTTACCCTCTCTCATCGCACCAAAACCATGTGCAGAATCTGCCATAATCACAATTCTTCCATATCGGCTTTGCAACTCATTGCTGGCATGAAACAGAGGACGTGTCTGCTCTACAATCTCCTGTAACCGTTTATAATTGCACATCCGTCCGCCTAAATCGACCGGTATAATCACCTTGGTATGCTCTGTAATTGCCTGCTGGACTGCGTCATAATCCAATTCAAAGCTATCCTGCTCCACATCCACCATAACAATCTTCGCACCAACATGATGAATTACAGACGCAGACGCAGTATAGGTATAGGCTGGTACAATCACTTCATCTCCCGGTCCCACGCCAAGAATACGAAGCGTCAGCTCTGCAGCCGTTGTCTGTGCACTCAATGCAGCCGTCCGGCTTGTTCCCATATATTCAGATAGCTTCTGTTCCAATAACTTGGTTCTCCCACCTGTAGTAATCCATCCCGATTGTAAAGCAGCAATCACCTCATTGATTTCCAGCTCTGTAATATCTGGTGGGGAAAACGGAATCATTCTTTCTGCACTCATAATTTCCTCTCTGTTCTCTATATATTAACCGCCATAAAATACGCATTATACGAAAACATTTTACTACAACACTATATAAAAAACAAGTTTTTATATAGTATCGGTCAATTTCTATCATCAAGCTTTTCCGGCATATACGTCGGTACAATCCTTTGCACTGCCTCCCTGATATTCAACGTCTCATCATAAGCAGCCGCCTTAAGCTGTTTTAAATCCTCCTGAAACTGTTCTTCATCAAATTCTAACGGCTTTCCAATATGAATCAACTGGTTTTTCGTCTTTTGTAATCCTTCCTCATCCATCAGCATCTCTTCAAACAGTTTTTCACCCGGCCGCAGTCCGGTATACACAATATCAATATCCTTTCCAACCCTGTAACCAGACAGGCGAATCAAATTTTTAGCCAAATCAACAATCTTTACAGGCTCTCCCATATCAAGGACGAAGATTTCCCCACCCTTCGCATACGCTCCTGCCTGTAAAACCAAAGAAACCGCTTCGGGAATCGTCATAAAATAGCGGATAATATCGGGATGCGTTACTGTAACCGGTCCTCCCTCTGCTATCTGCTTGCGAAACAACGGAATCACACTACCATTACTACCCAAAACATTACCAAAGCGAACCGCAACAAAGCGGGTCTCGCTCATTCTGGAAAACATCTGTACAATCATCTCACACATCCGCTTTGAAGCACCCATGATATTTGTTGGATTCACAGCCTTATCAGTGGAAATTAAAACGAAACGTTCCACCCCATTTTGATGGGCTGCATTGGCACAGTTATAAGTGCCAAACACATTGTTCTTAATCGCCTCATTGGGACTGACCTCCATCAGCGGTACATGCTTATGAGCAGCTGCATGAAACACAATCTGCGGTTTATGCTTTTCAAAAATACGGTTCATACGAATCGTGTTACGGACAGAACCAATCAATACAAGCAAATTCAACTCCGGATAGTGATGAAGCAGCTCCTGCTGAATGTCATATGCATTGTTTTCATAGATTTCTACTATGATTAACTGCTTCGGGTTATGACTGGCAATCTGACGGCAAAGCTCACTACCGATAGAGCCGCCACCTCCGGTCACCAAAACTACCTTATCCCTTACATAGTCAGCAATTGTCTCCAAATCTACACGAATCGGGTCTCGTCCAAGCAAGTCTTCAATCTCCACATCACGAAGCTTACTGACACTTACTTCTTCATTCACCATCTGATAAATTCCGGGAAGAATCTGTACCTTACACTCCGTTTCCTTACAGATATCCGTAATGGCACTAATCTCCTTCTTGGAAGCTGAAGGCATCGCAATGACAATCTCTGTAATCTCATATTTCGCAACCATTGGAAGAATCCGCTCTCTTCCGCCAACGATATCTACCCCACGCAAGGAACGTCCCCTTAAATTTTTATCATCATCTATAATACACACTACTTTTTTATGAAGCTGCTCACTCTTCTGCATCTCCTGTAATATCATGGCTCCGGCATCACCGGCACCAATCAGCATTACCCTGCTTTCGATTCCCTTACCTAACCTGGTTTGATAAAAATGATTACCACGCCTCAAAAGCCGGTAAGAAAAACGACTTGCTGTCAACAATATCATAAAGAAAAAGAAATAGAGGACATAGTAACTCCTTGGCATATTGTAATGCAACAGCTTCATTCCAAGATACATCCCATCTGCCGAAAGAAAGCTCACAAAAATAACACTTAACAGCTCCTCCACTCCTGCATACGCCCATACACTGTCATAGAGTCCCAACAGCCAGGTAAATAAAAGAGCAATTAAAATGTTAATCCATGTAAACTGATATGCCATATTCAGGTAATTCAATGGAATGTCTGCAATATTTACCTCAAAACGGAACAAAAGGGCAAGAAATTCAGCCAAGGCCACTGACAGAATATCCAGTATCACAAGCAATAGTACCACAAGATATTTTTTCTTCTGTTCAAAATTGCGAAATACGTTTTTCATTGTAGTGCTCCTCCTCTACCAAAGCTCTGGTTCCTTAACAGCGCCAGCATGACAAATACTATCGGAGCCGACAAAGAATAGGGATTACCTACAATAGACTGCCCAAAATAAGCAATTAATGCCATAAAATAAGCCGCCTGTTCCTTCGTCACACCTTTCTTTAAGCCATCTATATATTCCTTAACTACAAAGACCCATACAAAGATGTAGCTAAACAAACCAAACAAACCAAGAGACAACAAACACTCTAAAATATTGTTATGACAGTTGGCAAAATTTTGTCCGGTATTGTGAATCGCACTTACCAGAACTGTTAAACGTTCCTTTATCATCTCCGTTCCAAGACCAAACAGCTTTTCTGTCACAGAATACTCACCAAACAACTGTACACTTCCCATCCAGATGGCACCACGACCACTACCGTAGCTGGCATCAAAGGAACGGATAACCGATAAAACATATCCTGCAATTCCAATGACAATCATGGCAACAAGAACATAAGATATCTTTTTTAATATTGCCTCCTTTACATACCTTCTTCCTTTTCTACAGTAAAGATATACTAAAAAACACACAATAAACAGAACTGCTCCTGCCCAATAACGAATCAGATAGGTAGAAATACTAACCCCAAGATACATCCGTTCCGGAATAAAGAGACTGAACAGCTTTAATATAAACAGCACTCCTCCAACTGCCATGCCAAGCACCATCAATCGCTCCAAACGTTCCCATGAGGAAAAGCTGTAGGGCAAAAAGACGAGCAGCATAATAACCAACCCAATCCATACTCCCTCCGTATGAATAGAAACTGCCGCAAGGATTCCTAAGACTGCAAAGCTTCCATAAAACCACTGGTCTGATTTTTTATCCGCATTCAAGAAAAATACCAGTCCAACAGGAATTAAAAAACATAAGTATGCCGAAACACTATTAGAATTACCAAGGGATGCGAAATAAGAAAAATATTGTTCCACTATAATGGCATCATGCATATTTAATATATCAACGGAAACAGAGTTTAAGAATATCCAGACAAAAATAATATCAGAAACAATCATTACCATATCCCACAATTGTTTGGTAGAAATCAAATTGCGGGATAAAAAGAAATAAAGCATAACACTTGTAAGGCAAAGAAACGTTCCGCAGTAAAAACCATTCTCGCCCTTAAGACACATCAGCTTATCCTCAGATAACAAAAAGGAAATCAAAACAGAGATACCAAACAACAGCATACCAACATCCAGAAGATTCCATTGTTTTAATGTAATATTCCACTGATATTGCTTGCTTATAACACCTTGTATATAATAGATGATAACTCCTGCAATACAAATAACGCCAATGAACCAGAAGCATTTCCCTTTCGCCTGAATCATTGCCGTATACATATCCTTATTCATATACAAAGGTAATAATATAAATACAAGATAAAACCAAAGCTTAGAAACCAGACTCCCAAGAGTCTGGTTTAGCGTTACATTGGAATCCTTTTGTCTTGCTTTATGCTTACTCTTGCTCATCGTCTCCGTCCTCTTGTCCGTAAGTACCATAGTACTCACCGTAATATTTGCCATAGTATTTTCCATAATAACGACCATAATAGCCCTTTTTCCCCATTGGCACCTTATTCAACACTGCACCTAAAAGCTTACAATCCACCTGCTCTAGCTGTTTCTTTACAGTTTGTGCAAAACGATAGCTGATGGCGTTATTTTCGATAACAAGAACGACACCGTCTGTTAGCTGGCTAATAACTGCAGCATCAACCACAGAACCCATCGGTGGAGTATCAATGATAACATAGTCGTACTGTTCTCTTAGAGTCTTAAGCATCTCCTTCATCCGCTCGGAGCCTACAAGCTCTGCCGGATTCGGTGCAAATGGTCCGGAAAAAATAATATCAAAGTTCTCTATATCACTACTCATGACGACCTCAGAAAGCTCCTTCTGTCCGGATAAATAATGACTTAAGCCTCCATCGACCGCACCAACCTTATAACGTCCCACAAGAACAGATTTACGAAGGTCTGCATCAATCATAATCACCTTCTTACCATCCTGCGCAAAGCTTAAGGCAAGATTAAAACACACACTGGATTTCCCCTCATTGGGGGTACAGCTTGTTAATGCAAGAACCCTTACATCGCTGCCACAAAACTGGATATTCGTCCGAAGACTCTTATAGCTTTCGTTGGTCCGGTAATCAAGCTCTTTTCTTTTTTCAAACACAATACTGTTCTTCTTTGCATTCACTGCCATCTTGTCCACCTCCTAATGCTTTAATTCCTTATTTCGTTTCTTTTTATCCTTCTTCAACTGCTCCATAGAACCCTCCTCAATCGGAATTAATCCAAGGGTATTTAAGCCAAGATATTTCTCAATATCCTCCTGAGACTGAATAGTATCATTCAACAGATACCGCACAACAATAATAGCCGAAACCAGAACCACGCCAACAATCAATGCAATCAATATGTTCTTAGTCGTACTAGGGCTGGATTTTGTATCTGCCACCTTCGCCTGCTGGAACACATTAGACGGCTCTACTCCCATAATCTCAGCAATATATTCAATCGAAACCGTCGCAACCTCATTTGCAATCTCCTTAGCAATAAACGGATCTGCATCAGTTACTGTCAGATTCAAGATACGCGTGTTATCTGGATTACTGATACTAATCTTACCTGCCAGCTCCTCATTTTTCAAATCCAATTCCAGATGGTCAATTACTTTCTCCATAATCGGGTCACAGGTAATCATTGCCTGAAAGTCAGTTATAATCTGACTTCCCATCTGAATATCCGTGATGGAGGTCAATGCCTCACTTACAGAGCCGGAAGAACCAGAACCCTTAGATAATACATAAATCTTGGTGGTAGACTGATACATTGGGGTAATGCAAAGCTTGGTAAATAACCCGGAAGCGACAGCACAAATTAGTCCCACCGCCAGGATAATCACCCATCGGCTCATAAGTACTCCAAATAACTCCCTTAAATCAATCTCAATTTCTTCATTTTTGTTTACGGTAGTATTATTCTCCATAACAAGTGTTTCTCCTTTTCTTGTAACAATTATAATAATACATGTATATAGTATAATCGCAAGCCTTGTACCTATTCAAACACAACGCCTACACTAAATATATTTGTTATCATATAGCAATGCCGGATTATCATAAAGTACAGCAGCCAGATAATCCACATCAACCTTTTTCTTAATATGATCAATACATTCCTGAAAACGACAGGTACGATAGGTGCTGTCATGGGCATCACTGGCAAAAAAATGAATCATGCCCTGGTTAAACAGCTTTTTTAAGTACTTGGCATTGGCATCCAGCATTCCTCCCACCATACTACCAATATTCACCTGAATATAAGCTCCCAAATCAATGAGCTCCCGCACCCGTTCCATTTTCCGCTGCAATGCCTCATACCGTTCAATATGGGCTGCTATCGGAATGTAACCCTCCAGAATAAACGAACGCAATCCATTATATATCGTCTGATAGCTATCATTCGGAGAAAATTCCACCAATATATAACGGGTTCCCGCCATAGTAAAAGCATCCCCCTTCTTAACCGCCTGTACCACATCCGGACTCCACAAAAGCTCATTACCAAGCGAAATATTAAAATGCTTGGAAATCTTTTTGGCTTCTATCTCCACCTTAGCCCGAAGCTCCATAAGACGGTCTGTCGATGCATTCTTATCACCACACGCATAATGAGGCGTCGCTATAATATTACGCACTCCCATGCTATATGCCTTCTCTAACATCTTTATGGTTTCTTCCATATTCGGAGAGCCATCATCGACTCCGGGAAGAATGTGGCAATGTAAATCAGTATAATATCTCTTATCCATAGCTTCTTCCTACCCTTACTTCATTCAAATCTGATAGTCTACCTACTATAATACCACGGATTACTACACACTATGTGTTCCTACAACCTTATTTCAACTGGTTTTTTAATACTCTGACAATCAATAGTAATAATAATCCGATTACAAGGCTAATACAACCTACATAGAAAAAAGCAAGCGTACTTAGCTTAAAATATTCACTTAAGAATCCCACATAATAGGATGGGGAAATGTCAAGATGATTGTACCATTTTGTCGCAAGCCCATAAACTGGTAATATGAGGTTGAGCCCTCCTGCCGCAAAAAACGAAATCGCAATAAACCGCACTCCACGATGACGATATTTTACAACACAGAGCATAAGAATAATTAAAGCTACCGCAATTACAGCCATCACTGGAAGCAACCAGCTTAGCACCTTTCCTACCGACTGTTTGTATTGTCTGACATAACTGACAAACTGAAATCTCGTCATACGGGAATATTCTGACACAATCGCATTCACTGTCGATGAAATATCTGTCTTTACAGTATTATCAAGCTTTACCTGCTCTTTCTGATAATAATCTTCAAGAAGTACAGTCAGTTCCTTAGTCAATTCCTCTGTCTGAAGCACTGTATCCTTATTAGCAAGACTATTATCAATATACTGTTTGCCATTGATATATACCTTTTTTTCCGTAATTACTTCATTCAGCAAATCATCAGGAAGCTCCTTAGATTTTAAAATCATACCCAGATTATCCATTAGTTCTGCATACACCTTGGTATAATAGTCAGATTCATTAATTTTACTTAGTGTCATTTCTTTATTAAAGAACCCGAAATAAAGGGCAACACTTCCCAGCAAAACAGATAAACTAACCATTAGAAGGAATGAAAAAATAGTACAAACCACATTGCGGATAATTTTTTTCTTTTTGGAGGTCGTCTTCTTTTTACTCACCAGATGGCACCTCCTTAATAACATTACCGTTATCTACCCGCTTACAATACACAAAGAATCGCTGCTTGCGTTCTTTTGTGACCTCGCCAAAGGGATAACAGGTATAGAGGATAAGCTGCTCCTCCTGCTGCTTTAAATCATAGGCAGAACTATCAGATGCCTTAGCAACCTTTGTTTCTGTCACTTCATAGGTATACTCTCCATAATTAGTCATCACAACAAATGTATCACCTGCTTTTGCCTGCTCTAAGCCTGCAAAATAGGTGGTATCATGACCGCCAATCAAAATGGGTTTCCCGCACCCGAAAAGATGGGAACCAGTATACTGTCCCACCCCCTTTGCAAACGCTTCCTCTGTATCTCCATAATATACATCTGCCTGAATATTCAGCTTCTCCGAATGAAGTATTGCATAAGAAGTACCCAAAGCAGGCAACGGAACTTCGCTCCACTGTTCTACATTACCTGTCTTAGCCGTCTCTTTAAAAAGACTCTCATCAAACCCGTTCGGATAATCCGGGGCTCCCTTCGTCATTGCCATCGTAACCTGTTCCTTTACCATGGTAATAAAGCCTTTGCCACCAACGAATAATAAAGCATAGCCAATCCCAACAAAGATAATTGGCATAAAAATGTACATCAGGACTCTTGTTACTTTAGGATTCATCGCCGGGAGCGAATAAATGATAGCGGACACTCAGTGCCACACCAGTCAAAAGTAACAAACACAATCCGATTCCAATCACCGACATTGCAGATATATTGTAACCGGTATTTTTTATCACCATATCAACAGAGGTAACCGCCTCATTGTCTGTATGATAAAACATTTTATTATCCTTTATTGATTCCTCTATTTTATAAACCTGCTTTGTGTGCTGTTCCTCTGTTGTTTCTTTAGAATTGTTTTTATCATCTTCCGTCTTCGTGTCGGGAGCAGGGGAAACAAGATAGAGATACCCACTGTCAATCCCTTCTTTTACACTACTATTCATATCACTAATCAACCCGGGAACCTCTGACTGCGATACATCTACATCATCTCTTGAAAAATAGTCCCGAAGTTGGTTAATATATTCCGGATAGGCACGATAGGTAGCCCCTTCATAGGTAAATGTACCAGAAGCCGCACTAATCACCTGACTTTCTGCACTATTCACCTCTCCTGCATGCACTCTATCCGTCATTACAAAAAACGAACTCAAAAGAAAACACACACCAAACAAGTACAACCTTGCCTGTTTCATCTATACCTCCCTAATTGTGTATATTTCATTGGAAGTTATTATTTTTAGCTTTAAGAAAGCTAATGCCCGAAGGCATTAGCTTCCCACATTAATGCATTAATATCTTAATAAAATTCTTTCACTAATTAGTTGTAATTTTTATTAATTGTATCCTTCAATATTACTGAAGTACAGAATACTTAGCCTCATCCAAAGCCTTCTGAGCCTTATCAGCCTGAGCCTTAGTTAAACCAGTATAAGTAACAGTGTTAGCTGCAGCATCATACTTAGCAGTCTTACCATTAACAGTTACAGTACCTGCAGCATTGTCAGCCTTAACATTGTAAGTCTTACCAGCATACTTGAGGTCAGCACCCTTAGCAGCATCGTACTCAGATACAACAGTAACATCCTTACCAGCTACCTTGATTGTCTTATCCTTCTGTCCCTTAACCTTGTTAGTAATTAACTCAACTACCTTCTTGTCAGTTACAGCAGTAGTAATCTCCTTTAACTCATCACCAGAAAGCTCTACAGCAGTATTACCAACCTTAGCAGAAACCTTAACAATCTTATCCGGAGTTGCAGGAAGCTTAGAAACAATTGTGTACTTACCGTCAGCACCTGCGGTAACAGTAGCCTTCTCAGGAGTAACCTCTACAGGAGCCTTCTCAGTTACAGTAATTGTAACCTTCTTAGCAACAGCAGCATTAGTACTATTATAAATAGTTACAGTTGCCTTACCAGCAGCCTTAGCAGAAACAGTTACCTTCTTGCCAGAAACCTTAACAGTAGCTACAGACTTCTTAGAAGTAGCAGCCTTAACCTTCTGGTTTGCAGTAACAGTCCAAGTCTTACCTGCCTCAAGACTCTTAGCGGAAGCAATTGCTTTCTTCTTGCTTGTCTTTAAAGCAGTAGGAGCCTTCTTTGCAACCTTAACAGTTACAACAACATTCTTATATCCCTTCTTAGAGATAGTAACCTTAGAAGTACCAACCTTCTTAGCCTTTAATGTAACAGTCTTCTTAGAAACCTTTGCACTAACAACACTCTTCTTAGAACTCTTTACCTTACACTTTGTAACGCCGGTAGTAAGCTTAATTGTCTTACCCTTCTTAACAGTCAACTTCTTAGTTGTTGCAACACTGTTAACAGTCACCTTGTTTGTCTTCTTAGCAGCTGCATTAGAAACGATAACAGTAGAAAATACCATTGTCAAAGCTAAAACTAATGCAAGAGCCTTCTTCATAACCTTAGTCATTACTTAAATAACCTCCATTCATTCATATTTTATTAAGATATTGTTTATGTACGGCTGTGAAGCCGAACATTTACGAGATAAATAATAACATATAAATTTTCATTTGACAAGTTTTAATGTTTATAAAATTCTTCCATTTTTTTAAAAAAATGTGATGTAATATTGTAGTGATTTATCTTTACATACAAATTTATAGTGATTTATTACAACTGCACATGAAAATAGCACACATCTCAAAACAAAATCTACAAAATGCAGTTTTCTTTCTCCATTTCTGATATAATTAGAGTATGATACTATTTAGAAAACAACCTTACTCTTCATTCCATTATGAAGAATAATAAAACTATATGGAGGCTTTTATGATTACATCAGACTTTCATCTTCACTCTTCTTTTTCCAGCGACTCGAAAACAGCACTGGAGCAACAGATTATTTATGCCATAAATAGTGGCATATTAAAGGAACTTTGCATCACAGACCATATGGATTTTGACTTTCCGGTAAACAAAGATGGTTATACCTTTTTATTTGATATGAAAGAATACCTTGCAGAAATAAACCGGCTCAGATCAATTTACTCTCCTGCTATCCGAATAACTACCGGTATCGAATTGGGATTACTTCCACATCTTTACGAAACATTGACTTCGTTTCTCAAGGAATATGGCAGTGAGCTTGATTTCATCATTGGTTCCTCTCATTTAGTGAAGGGACTCGACCCCTATGAGCCGGAATTTTTTGAAAAATATAGAGAAAAGGAAGGAATTCGTCTTTATTTGGAGACAATCGTTAATAATATAGATGCCTTTATGGATTTTGACGTGTATGGCCATCTGGATTATGTGGTGCGTTATGCTCCAAATAAAGGAAAAAAATATTGCCCGGCAGATTACATGGACATTTATGATATCATTTTAAAAAAATTGATTCAGAACGGAAAAGGAATTGAACTAAACACTGCCGGATTAAAGGCTGGACTCCCCTTTGCCCACCCGCATCCCGACGTGCTAAAACGCTACTTTGAACTCGGAGGTGAAATCATAACAGTAGGCTCTGATGCCCATCAGCCAGTGCATCTTGCCTACTGCTTTGATCAAGCGGAACATATGTTAAAGGCTGCCGGATTCACCTATTATACCGTGTTCCACAACCGAAAACCTGAGTTTATCAGGTTAACCTAACAGAAGACTGAACTGTTGCTATCTTGCCGCATCCTCTTCCATTTCCTTTACCATTTGGGGAATGAGCTGAGCAACATAATAAATCTGCTTCATGGTGTTTTCTTCACCTAATGTAAGACGGATTGTGCTTAATGCTTCCTCTTCTGTTAACCCAATACTGGTCAATACATGGGAAGCATGGCTTTTGTGGGCAGAACATGCTGAAGCAGTACTGCATAATACTCCCTGTTCATCAAGCTTTGCCACAAGCTCCGTAGCATTCACTCCCGGCAAGGTGATATTCAGATTACCCGGCAGACGCTCCTCCCCCTTGGCACCATTGATATGCGAACCACGTATCTGTTGTAATAACAGCTTTGCTAGCATATCCCGGTGAGCCGAAATCCGCTTTCTTCTTTCCTCCATATTCTGACTGGCAAGCTCAGCTGCCTTGCCAAGCCCTACAATTCCAGCAACATTTTCCGTTCCGGAACGTTTTCCCTGTTCCTGTCCTCCCCCATGAACAAAGGGTTCCAATGGGCAGTTTTTTCTTACATACAAAAACCCAACTCCCTTCGGACCTCCGAGCTTATGCCCACTGGCACTTAACAAATCAATCTGGCTTTTCTTTACATCAATTGGCACCTGCCCAAATGCCTGCACCGCATCGGTGTGAAAAATAATATTGTGGAGCTTCGCATAATCCCCCAAAGCATCTATTGGCTCTATTGTTCCGATTTCATTGTTAGCATACATGACAGAAAGCAGAACCGTCTGCGGCTTCGTCTTATGCATCAGTTCCTTCATGTTTACCCTGCCTTCTCTATCTACCGGAAGAAAGTCTACCTCTATCCCCTTTTCCTTTAGATAGACAGCACTATTTAGTACCGCCGGGTGTTCAATGGCGGTTGTCATAATATGGCAGCGGTTTTGCCTTGCACGAATCCGGTTGTAATCCACCACTCCCTTTAATGCCCAGTTGTCGGACTCGCTTCCTCCACCGGTAAAATATATTTCCGAGGGATGGGCATGAATCACCTTAGCAATCTGTTCCCTTGCCTTAGCAATTGCCTGGGCACTGTATTCTCCTAAATGATAGGCAGAGGAGGGATTGCCGTATCTCGAGGTTAAATAGGGCTTCATGCTATAGAATACTTCCGGATGTACAGGGGTGGTTGCTGCATGATCCATATATATGGTGCGATAATTTGATGGCATATGAAATACTCCTGTAAACTTTATTATAGTAAAATCGCTATCCCAGGCAATAATAAGCCTGATTTTAATGCGGATATTTTCTTATTATAATGATACTATATTCACTTTTTTCTAATGCGTGCAGGGAATATTACAGGATGCAAATGCGTTGCACATACGTCTTGGAGGTCAAGTGGACATGCAGCTATTTCCACTTGGCTCATGCTTCGCAGGTATAATGAAAAGAATTTTTTCATATAGTGTTAAAAAACATGGCAGGCAGGCTATGGCGGACAATATTAAAAAAACAATCATTAAAGGAACATTTATTCTAACAATTGCCGGGATATTAACCAAGCTGCTCGGATTTTATAACCGTGTTTTTTTAGCCACCACTATCGGTGCAAAGGAAATTGGTATTTACCAGCTAATTTTCCCTGTCTATCTGATCGTTCACTGCCTTTCCTGCCAAGGCTTTGAAATGGGAATTATGAAGTTTGTTGCAGAGGAGGCTTCCTTTGGAAACAAACGCAATGTCTGGCGTTATCTCAAGCTCAGCTTTTTATTTTCCTTTAGTATTTCTATTTTTTTAATGATTATGGTGCTTTGCTTTCACGAAGAAATTGCGATACACCTGCTCAAACAGGCTGCCTGTAGTGAAAGTCTGTTTATTCTGGCATTTGCTTTCCCCATCATCAGTATCAAGGATTGCATTTTGTCTTACTATTTTGCTATGAAAAAAACGGAATTGCCTGCCTGTGCACAATTGTTAGAGCAATGTGTCCGTGTTACCGTTATCTGGGCATTGGCAACCTTCGTCCTGTTTATCAGCAAGGATGCATCATTAGCAACTATCGGTTTAGTGGCTGGCGAAGGTTCAGCTCTTTTATTAACGCTATTCGCATTTCCAAAAATGAAAAAAAATATCGATACCATGGTACCATGCAGCACACACCCTTACTCCGGAAGTTGCAAGAAAGACGTACTTCCCGTTCCTGTTGTAATCAGACGATTGTCCGGCTATTGTATTCCGATTATCGGAACAAGACTTTTAATGAATCTGTTATCAAGTGCAGAATCTGTCCTTATTCCCTATACGCTTGCGAAAACCTTAGGAAATGAAGACACTGCCCTTTCCCTTTACGGAACACTGACAGGAATGTCAATGACCTTTATTCTGTTTCCCTCTGCCATTACCAATTCCGTCGCTATGATGCTGCTTCCTACCATAAGTGAGGCGAAGGCACGAAGCGAAAAACTGAAGGTTACCAAAGCAGCCTCCTTAAGCCTGCATTATTGTCTCCTACTTGGAATTCTCTGTACAGCATTGTTTTTAACCTTTGGCAAGTCTTTAGGCTTAACGCTCTTTCACGACCGTACTGCCGGGGAATTTATTTTTATTCTTGCATGGCTCTGCCCTTTTATTTACATCTCAACAACCTACACCAGTATTTTAAACGGACTTGGCAGGACTGGCATCACCTTTAGCAACAATATTATCACTGCTCTTATCCGCATATTTGCTATTGTTGCCCTTGTTCCATACTTTTCCATCTTCGGATACTTACTGGGATTGTTAGTGAGTTATCTGATTCTGGCATTGCTTAGCATCTACCATGTACACAGGGAGACCCAGATTCATTTTAGTGCTAAACGTTCCATATTATCTCCTGCCTGTCTGGCACTTTTGGGAGTGACCTTTGCTATGATTACGGAGTTTCTTCTATTGAAGGCGGGGCTTAGCATGGGAATCGTTACGCTTGGAATTTCCTGTCTTGTTCTGGCTGGAATCTATTGTGTGGGATGTGTGATATTGAGGATTGAGCGGTGAAATAAGTCAACGTTTCATACTTATCCATGCAAATACTATCATGCACACAGATTACTCATACAAAATGGAAAATATTTAAACATAAAAAAAGTGATGCATATAATATAAAAAATAATTAAGGATATTATATGAAAACAAACTATGCTAAAACACAATCAGATTATGGTTTAAAACCTTATGTAACAAACGTTATGAATAAAACAATACAAAACAAAAATTATCGTACTGCACTCTGGACTGGCTGCCACACACAAATGACACTTATGTGCATCCCTGTATGTTCAGATATCGGTCTGGAGCTTCATGAAGATACAGAGCAAATTATTCGGATAGAACAGGGAATGGCTCTAGTAAAAATGGGAGATTGTGAAAACCAGTTGAATTTTCAGGTAAAAGCCTGTGTTGGTGATACCATTTTTGTTCCTGCAAAAACCTGGCACAACATTATAAATATTGGCAGAATTCCATTAAAATTATCTTCTATATATGCACCACCACATCATCCGGCAGGAACAATCCAGCATACACGGGAAGATGCAGAAAAATCCAATTATTAATACTTCTATAACAAATATTAATTATTTAGGAAAACCAATAAACTATATAGACTGATGTTTATTGGTTTTCCTTTTTTATAGAAATTAATTGCATTAATCTGCTTACAGGTTGGTGGGGAAAAATATTTTTTGTTTTTATATCTTGCATTTCTTCTCCTCCCCTACAGGCTTCTTCTTTTGCTTATTTAACATCTTTGAAAAATATCGCCATGAATATTTTTTCCTATATAATCTATAGCAAAAAAATTAAAAACATCCCGAATACATAAAAAAAAGCTTAATGAATAAATTAAAAAACCAAACAATAATAAATAAAGCCACTTTCTTTCCAAATAGCCATTAGAACGAAGATAATCGCACCAAGCAGGAAATAAATACCATCATATGCACATTGACTATTTATTGCCCCCAAACATTTTAACATATCATCATAAGAACTGTTTTCTTCCTGCTCCGTCACATACTTC
>JAGATQ010000048.1 GCA_017621205.1 Lachnospira sp. | reverse complement strand
TAAAACTGCTTTATCTCCGCATTCCCACAAATGATTTTTAATGGTTCTGATATTTCTTTCTGCACAAAAAGCACTTGTATTAAATTGGTATGCAATTTCAATATATAGTCCTTTGCAAATATTTGTAAGAATGTCTGGGTTGTTAATGATAAGATGAATCGCCCATATTAAATATGCGTATCCCTTATAGGAATGATTGATTCCTAATAATCTTAACGTCTGCCTCGTTGTATCAAGTACATCGGCAGTAACATCACCTTTGATAACAGACATAATAAATCCCTCCTTAGCCGGTAAACAACAATAAATAATTCGGTGTTCTGAATTTAAGTGGATGCTCAAACTCCGCGTTATAATTCTAACATTTAGCTAAAATAATGTTCATAGGCTGTGAGATAAATTCTTTTGCATATATTCAGATAAAATAGTTATCAATAAATAGCATTGGGGTTTTTATATATGGAATTGATAAAGAAGTGATATGTATGCTGACATTGGAAAGCATGAATCACTAACAATTGTTTATTGTTTCCATAATATAGTAGAAAAGGGCATCAATAAAGGTTGCATTTGTTGGAACTTTACAACAATACAAGTCACCAAAGATTTTTTGTAATACTGCTTTATCTCCACATTCCCACAAATGATTTTTAATGGTTCTGATATTTCTTTCCACACAGGAAGCGGATGTATCAAATTGGCAGGCGATTTCCAGATACAGCCCCTTGCAGATATTTGTAAGAATATCCGGGTCATTATAAACAAGATGAATTGCCAATATTAGGTATTTGTATCCCTTATAGGAATGATTGATTCCTAATAACCGTAATGTATGCCTCGTTGTATTCAATATTTTGGCAGCGGTAGTACCTTTATTAGCAGACATGTTAATCCCTCCTTAGCTGGTAAACAAACTGTAGATAACGTCAATACGTTTTGCATGATACATTATGTCGAATTTTAGTATTTTAAATAGCAAGAAAGAAGTTGTGACGAATTTACAATTATGTTATATTATAAACAAAGAGGAACAACCGCCCACAGGTGGGTTGACCTCACGAAGTGAAAATAGAATTACCACCCTTTATCTTGGTCAAAGTTATAGGGTGGTTTTTCTATGCATTAAAGATAGCTTTTCACTGCAATATCAAATAAATAAAAGTCAGTAATGCTAAAATGAAAAGCCCAAATTGTATTAAATCATTGAAACTAAAATTCAATTTGTTTTTCTTCATGAGCACCACCTCCATTTCTATGTAGAAATAAAATGGAGGTCAATATACCCTGTGACACGATTGTTCTTGTCCATTATAACATATCATTTGGGTTTTAATTAAAATGTTCAGTGAAAAACATTCGACAAATTTTGACATACAAGTTTTTTGGAAATGAAAGTATCAACTGGTAAGAGACTATGAGATTGTATTCAAGTGGTACATATTTGTATCTAACCAATGTCAGAATAACCTGCAATAAAGTAGATGTCCATACACTGCGTTTCAATTGTATAATCAATCTTCTGAATAATTGTTTTTAGAATTTCATTTTTTTGATAATTTGGAATGGCTTCACTTTGTATAATTTCTAATAAATTTCTTGTCTCTTCCAAGAAGGGAACAGTATTAGGGAGAGAAGAGGAGCGTATTTCTTCTAATTTGTTTTCATAGAAAGCTTTTTCACCAATAAGAGACAGTTTTGTTTCTTTATATTCTTCAATGGATTCGATTCCTTCTAAATAAGATTGTTTGGCACGTTTAAGCATCTGGTTAATCCGTTTAATTTGATTTTCAAAGATATCAATTTCGGGATGGTTCGTATGTATTGGAGCTTGAAGCTTTCTATATTCTATGGAGCTGTGAGCAGCAATCTCATCAAGGGCTTGTAAGAAAATGGATTCCAGCAGTTCACTTCGTAAGCCTTTTTTATTGTCACACTGTGAGTGCAGATATTTACTGCATTTGAAGTAAGTATGTTCATATAAAATATCTGGATTCGCTTTGCTGTGATAGCGTGAAACCTGTATGGAATAGGAGACTCCACAATAGTTGCATTTTACTAAACCGGATAGATAATGGATAGTTTTTGGGCTTTTGGGGGCAGTGGTAGAGTGATATATTTTATTGTTATAAGCAATCTTATCTTGGATTTCTTGATAAATATTCTCTGATAAAATGGCAGGATGTTTCCCCTGTACTGTAATCCAATCTTCTTTCGGTTGTTCAATGGCAGTAGTACCATGCATTTTTGAGGTTTTACCATAAACAATATATCCAGCGTAAGCAGGGTTAGAGTAAATATATTTTACGGCTCTTGTGTCAAATTTATTTCCCCGGCTGGTTCGTAAGCCTAAGGCGTTCCATTCCTGGGCAATTTTAAAAAAGGATTTATTATGTAACAAAAAATCCTCTGCTCCCTTGCGGATATAAGCTGCTTTTTGTTCATCAATGATATAGGTTCTGTTATGATTAATATAGCCCCATGGTGCTACTCCGGTAGCCTCTCCCCGCAAAGCTTTTTCTGTCATTCCTTTTTTAACCTCCTCGGACAGATTAATGGAATAGTATTCATCCATGGCTTCAATAATAGCCTCCATCAGTATCGACATTTTATCATCAGCGTTAAGTGTGGATTCGGTAGTGGAAATCACTTTAATTCCATTGTTTTTAAGTAACATGGATTTGTAGACGATAGAATCTGTACGATTTCTGGCAAAACGGGAAAATTCATGTACAAGAATGACATCAAATAATTTGGGTGTGGATTTTGCATTAGAAATCATGCGGATAAATTCCGGACGTTTATTTGCATTGCGGCCAGATATACCAGCATCAATATAAATATGTTCGGGAAGAACCAGAATATCATTGCGTTTGGCAAATTCAAGAATCAATCGTTTTTGTGCATCTGGAGATAATTCTGTCTGTTCGGCAGTGGATACACGGATGTACGCGGCAGCTCTAAGCATCATTATACCTCGTTTCTTTCTTCGTTGAAAATGGCACGCAAGTAGCCGCTAACTTGCATAATTAACAAATCAAGTGTATAATAAGCTTGTTCAGGGCATTATATCACTTGATGATATATATGCAAATTTGGCTTCGTGTTTTGTGCGGAGCCATTTATTATTTTATATGATTGTAGTGTGAAAAATTTTCGTGGTATAGTATAATTTATATGTTGCCGCTCCCAATCTGGCATCAGAAAGGGGGTGTTCGTATTGCAAACACTAGGTTCTTTTATTATCTCTGTTACGGCATCGGTAGTTGCCTACTACCTTTGCAAGTGGTTAGATGGAGATGAAAAAGGCAACTAGCCCCGGTTAATCTTCCGTAAAAAGATAATAAACCCCCAGTAATCCAACTACTGGGGGTTTTGTTTGTCCGTATTGGACACTAGGTTCTTTGCCTAACCATAATGTACCACATTATTGTAGACAATTCAAGTATATTCAATGGAAAAAATTTTATACATATTTTGTAGGTGATATTTGATTCCGGTCTGCTCCTCAATTCTGTAAATCTTTTTTGACATTAGTATCTGTTGTTTTATTTTTTTTTTGTATGTAACCTAACATTGTCATTGCTTGATTCGTTATATTTTCTGCAATTTGCTTTTTTTCAATTTCATTAAAGGAATTCCAGCTCTTGGTTGTACCATCTGGTAACACGATATGAATGTTATATTTTCCTGTAAGCATATAATCACCTCAATGATATATATATGCTTAAAATTCGAGATTAAAGCTTGTTTAAAAAACGATACAAACCTAAAATGGTAGCTTCTTACCATCCGCTCCACCGAATTGCTCGATAATCTGGCTTGCCAGTGTTACATTGGTTTCCTTTATATCTACCGGAAACTGTAGTCTTTTTTCATAATTCCACATTTATTTACATCCCCCTTCCCATGGCCATGGATGGTTTATCCAATCCCAGCCATTCTTTGCAGTTACCTCGTCTCGTGTCAGAGGAGTAAAACGGGCAGAATATTCTTTTCTTGCCTGGTTTAGCATGCTATTTACCTTGTCATAGTACATCTGTGCATCTGTATCACAAGGATGGGTATCTAGAAACAGGGCGGTATCATACTGTGCGAGACTTAACGCATTGATATATTCTAAAAGCTGGCTTTGATTAATTGCACCCACAGTTAGAGCCCCCCTTTCTATGCATTGGCATCATCGGCTTTCCCGTGAATGGTAAATCCAATTCTTTAAAAATAGTACCTACCATCAAGGCCTTTGGAGGCTCATAGATGTCTTTAAATTTTTGCCATGGGACATACGCCATAGCAATTGGTTTCTGATTTATCATCATAAATTGATTCCTTTCCTTTTTGTTAGTTATATAGTATGCATGGTTGGACAATAGTGTGCTTGAATTTGTCGAAAGAAGGGGGGATGGTTTCATTGCTTTTGTGAGTAAATATGGTCTTGTTATAGTATTGGATGGCAGGGAACTAAAGCACACTATGAATTTGTTCCGTTGTACAGGAATAAGTATTTCTATGATATTTCCATGTTGGGAGTTGTTTCTGACGCAACCGATGCCCATTCGCCCTCCATGGCTCAGGGGCATCTTTTCGGAGCATCCAGCCCCGAAATTGCTGTAGTTTAGTGGAAATATCAAGAAATACTAATTCCTTCCCAAAGTCACAAATCCATAGTGCGTTTTAGTTTCCTGCCACGGAAGGTTATGGACAGGATCATATTGACACACAAAAGCAATTAAATCATTCCCCATTCTGCCAAAGAAAAGAATGGATAATTTTATGGAGCTTTAGTATAATATACTCAAACCATACAGAACGCAATTTCAAAATAAAGGAATGATATAGAAAATGGAAACGAATCAGAGAAAGCGTCCGCAGGGCAAAGTTAGGGATTTTAAAGCAGGTTTAGGCAAAACGGCAGTGCTTAGCCTTTCTTTTTTTCTGCCTGTGCTAATGATACTGATTGGTATGATAAAGACCAATATTTATCCTTTTGGGGGACGTTCGTATTTGAGTATAGATGGTATTCACCAATATCTGCCCTTTTTTACGGAGCTATATGATAAGCTGCATAGTCATGAATCGCTGTTTCACTCGTGGAATGGGGGCATGGGGTATGATTTTTATAATGTGTTTTCTTATTATCTGTTAAGTCCGCTGACGATACTGATTTATGTTTTTCCACGAGAGTTGTTAAATGAAGCAATTACGCTTTTAATATTATTAAAAACAGGGTTGGCAGGGCTTTCTATGACAACAGCACTCTGCTTCGAGAAGGGACACCCATTATTGGAAGGAGGGCAGTGCTCGGAGGCTACTTCTTTGGGGAAGCATAAGGGAATTTCTATATGGAATTGCATGCTGGCTGCTTCCTTTGGTATCATGTATGCTTTGGGCAATTACTGCATTGGTTATCATGTTAATCTGATGTGGATGGACGCAGTGCTTTTGCTGCCGTGGCTTTCCTATGGGTTAAAGCGGCTGTTTATTGCGGGAAGAGGCTGCCTGTACAGTCTGTTGCTGGGCTTGACGATAGTATGTAATTACTATATTGGTATTGCTGTCTGCATTTACCTTGTATGTTATTTCATTTGCTTATTGATTGGGTATGGTGCTACAAGGAAACGATTTTTGCAGTTTGCTGTATATTCCTTTCTTGGGGGGATGCTGTCCTTTGCCGTATTGCTTCCGGCAATATGCCAGATTAGAAATACCAAGGCGGCAGATACATTGGCAATGATGGATTGGGGATTGATTAGTACTATTCCTTCGCTGCTTTTACAGATGCTTCCGGGTACGGCTGCGGTTATGACAACAGCAGATTCTTCTTTGGCAAATATTTATTGTGGCAGTCTCGCAGTGTTGTTTTTGCTGCTTTATTTTGTATTGCAATCGGACAAGGGTAGAGTGAGGCTGGCATACGGCATGCTTCTTAGCATACTGTTTTTGTCTTTTTTATGGGGAGGCTTGAATCTGTTGTTTCATGGAATGCATGCGGGCTTTGGTTTTCCTAACCGTCATGCCTTTTTGTTTTGCTATGTCATGCTCTTTGCTGGTTATCAGGCAGCATGTGTTGTTAACAATAGGCTGAAAAAAAAGAAGCATTGTATCTTGGTATATCTGTTTCCTGTTATTGTATTATTAGCGACCACAGCCGAGCTTTCGATTGGTGCGATTCATAGTATAGAGAACAATGGTAATGCAGACCGACAGCATTTGATGGAACGGTATGATTATGTAATGGGGAAGTATGGTAAATTGATGGAGCAGTCTGACAAGGAAAATGTATTGTTCCGCAGTGATATTGAACGTCCGGTTTCCCGCAACGAAGCAATGCTATATGGACAAAACTGTTTGTCGTTGTTTGTATCCACTATTTCTTCGGATTATGTGGAGACAATGCATCGTCTGGGTTTTTATACGAGCTTAAACCGGGTACAGTATAGTGGTTATACGGACGTCACCAATATGTTGTTTGGTGTCCGTTATATAGAGAAATTACATCGTCTTAGCAGTAAGAATCCTTACAGCCCGATTCGGGATGAGGATATTGTGTTAAAGCAGCAGGAAAGTCTTGGGATTGGTTATGCAGTTAACGAGGATATATTGGATGTAAAATTGACCTCGGATAATCCATTTGATAATCAAAATGAACTGCTGAAGGCAATGACAGGAGCTGCACTCTATCAGACAAAGGAGCTGCATGCAGGTGAAAAGGAGGCAAAATCCCCTGTTTCCTATCAGTTTTTGGCATCTCCCGGATATCATTATTACATTGCGATTACAGATGCGGCACTTACCCCGGACGGGCAGAATACGGAAGAGGAGGTGTCTGTAAAAGAGGTAGTGGTGGATGGTTCGACTTATACCTCCAATTGCAACCGGGTGTATGATATTGGCTTGGTAGATGAGGAGGAGTGTATAGATATTTCTATTGTGAAGGGAGAGGCAAAATGTTATGTTGGATATTATAAAGAAGAGGAACGCTTCGCTTTGTACCAGAAATTAAGCAGACATCCCTTTGAGGTGGAACAATATGGTGATAGCTTTATAAAGGGAAATATTATTGTTGATAAGCCAAGGGTGTTATTTTTTTCTATTGCTGCGAATGAAGGATGGCAAGCGAGTGTGGATGGAGAAGAGGTAAGGACGGTTATGGTAAATGATACCTTTTTGGCAATTCCTTTAAGTGAGGGAGAGCATACGGTAGTGCTTAAATATCGTACAGAAGGGGTGCTTGTGGGGGGAGCATGTAGCTTGTTGGCTTTTGGTATGTTACTTGTAATTAAACTTCGCACATAAAAATTTGTGGTTAAGCTAGCAATTATAATATTCATAAGAAAAACTATCTGAACACGCCGGCACTTGATTTTGCGTAGCAAAATCTTAGTACCGTTGCGTGTGAGGCTAAGCGAAAGCGGGTTTTTCGTTGAATATTATAATTGTTAGCGTATATAAACTTCATGTGCGAAGTTTGATTACAAGTGACATAGTAAAAGTCAACAGGAACCTTTTGCATTTCTAATGGTACTGTGATAAAATTTTGATATTCATCAATGAAGGAACGTGTATTTATGAAAAGTAAGATATTAAACATTCTTAGAAATACCGATGACTATGTGTCGGGTCAGCAGCTTTGTGAGCGCCTTAATGTTTCTAGAACTGCTGTGTGGAAGGCAGTAAAGCAGTTAAAGGAAGAGGGGTATGAGATTGATTCTGTGAATAATAAGGGCTACCTTCTAAAGAAGATTCCAGATATAATCAATCAGGCGGAGATAAAAAGCCAGCTTCTTACAAAATGGCTGGGGCAGAGACTTGATTATTTTCCTTGTCTTGATTCCACCAATACATACCTAAAGGAGGTTGCTGCCAAAGCTGCTCCCCATGGTACGGTTGCAGTAGCGGATAGGCAGACAGCAGGAAAGGGACGTCTTGGCAGAAGCTGGAGTTCTCCGACAGGCTGTTCGGTTTATATGTCATATCTGCTTCGGCCGGATATTGCCCCTACACATGCGTCCATGCTTACAATTGTAGCAGCCTTGGCAACAGCCCGGGCGGTTGAGGAGCTAACGGGTCTTACTACAGGGATAAAATGGCCTAATGATATTGTCATCAACAAACGTAAGATTTGTGGAATTCTGACGGAAATGTCTGCGGATATGGATAGCATCGAATATGTTGTGATTGGAATTGGTGTCAATGTCAATATGACGCAATTTGAAGAGGAGATAGCTGACAGAGCGACCTCTCTTAGAATAGAAGGTGGAGAGCCGGTGTCCCGGTCACAGTTGATTGTCAGGATGCTTTCTTATTTTGAATATTATTATGAGCAGTTTGTTAAGACGGAGGATTTAAGTGCAATGTTAAACGATTATAACGACCGGCTGGTGAACCGTGGCAGGGAGGTTAAAATCGTGGAACGGCAAAAAGAGTGGCAGGCAGTTGCCATGGAGATAAATCGGGAAGGAGAGCTGGTGGTGAAGCTTCCAGATGGCTCGATGAAAAAGGTAATGTCCGGTGAGGTTTCTGTTCGGGGAATGTATGGATATGTGTAAGATATTTATAGGTGATATAAAGAAAGGGAACAATATGGAAGAAAATAATACCGTATTATGTGCCTGTAGTGCATACGAACGGAAATATTATTTAAATGAAGAATTCAATGGTCTGCCTGACCGTGTAAAAAATGAATTACAAATCGCCTGTGTGATTTTTACAGAGGATGTAGGAGGTATTTTAACAATCTATTTTGATGAGGATGGGTCTCTTGTTTTGCATCCACAGAAGGATGAGACAGATGTTTTGTATGATGATGTCGGCTGTGGATTAAAGCTTAGGCAGCTAGAGATGGAAAAGGCAGAGCTGTTTGAGCAGATGGAGCAATACTACAAAGTATTTATCCGGCAGGAGAGCAGTATGTAAAACGGAGGAGGACAGGACATGTTACTAGTATTTGATGTGGGTAATACCAATATTACAATTGGATTATTTGATGAGCAGGAGCTGGTGGGAAACTACCGGATGACGACGAAGCTTCCAAGAACCTCAGATGAGTTTGGAATGTTTTTTTTGAATCTGCTAAGCAGCAAGGGGATTGCGGTTAATAAAATTGAAGCAGCTATTATTGCGTCAGTAGTGCCAAACATCAATCACTCTCTCAATAATGGAATTAAAAAGTATATCCATGTACAGCCGATTATGGTGGGACCGGGGATTAAAACCGGTATTCGTATTATGACAGAGAATCCAAGAGAGCTTGGTGCTGACCGTATTGTGGATGCGGTAGGAGCTTATACAATTTACGGCGGTCCGGTGCTGGTCATTGATTATGGTACAGCGACTACCTACGATTTGGTGTTAGAGGATGGCTCTTTTGTGGCGGGAGTGACTGCTCCGGGTGTGCGATTATCTGCGAATGCTCTGTGGCAGGGTGCAGCTAAGCTTCCCGAAATCGAAATCGTGAAGCCGGATACCATATTAGCCAAGTCTACGGTGCCGTCCATGCAGGCAGGTCTTGTATATGGACATATTGGTGAGACGGAATATATTGTGAAACGGATGATGGAAGAGGCAGATATTCATAATATGAAGGTAGTGGCGACAGGTGGGCTTGGAAAAATTATTGCAGAAGCGACAGACTCCATTGATGTGTATGATGCGACCCTGACGCTGAAGGGGTTGCAGATTATATATGAAAAGCAGCAGAGGAAATAATGATACAGGCAATTGAAAGTACAATATAATACATTAATCTATTATATATTGAAGAAAGTAATCACGAAAATGAAGATTGGTAATACTGAAATAAAAAATAATCTGTTTCTTGCACCGATGGCAGGGGTAACTGACCTGCCTTTTCGTAAGCTCTGTAAGGAGCAGGGAGTGGGCATGGTCTATACGGAGATGGTAAGTGCCAAGGCAATTTACTATAATAATAAGAATACAAGGTCTCTGCTTGAGATAGATGAGACAGAGCATCCGGTTGCGGTACAGCTCTTTGGCTCGGAGCCGGAGCTGATGGGTGAGATGGCACTTCGTATAGAGGAATACGGATTCGATGTATTTGATATCAATATGGGGTGCCCGGTTCCTAAGGTGGTAAATAACGGAGAAGGCTCTGCGTTGATGAAGAATCCGAAGCTGGCTGAGGAGATTGTTGCTGCTATGGTGAAGCGGGTGCATAAGCCGGTTACGGTTAAGCTTCGTGCTGGTTTTGACAAAGAACATATCAATGCACCAGAGGTAGCCAAGGCAGTGGAGGCAGGGGGAGCTGCTGCGGTTTGTGTACATGGACGAACGAGAGAGCAATATTATGCCGGACATGCTGACTGGGATGTCATACGAAGCGTAAAGGAGGCAGTGAATATACCAGTTATTGGTAATGGGGATATTTTAACAGCCAGGGATGCCCTTGCTATGAAGGAACAAACGGGCTGCGATGGTTTTATGGTAGGCAGGGGTGCGAAGGGAAATCCGTGGATATTCAGGGATATTTTAACAGCATTGGAAACAGGGGTACAGCCGGAGCGTCCGTCTGTGGAGGAGATTGTCAATATGATTCGGCGGCAGTTTCAGTTAATGATTGCTTACAAGGGTGAGTTTACTGCTGTTCGGGAGATGCGAAAGCATATATCGTGGTATACGGCAGGATATCCGGCATCTGCTAAGCTTCGGGGAGAATTGATGAAGCTGGAAAGCTATGTTGAAGTGGAGGAATTGCTCTATCAGTATTTGGCAAATGAGGTTTGACAATACCACTGGAAAAAGCTATAATAGACTGATGTTTAGCTATCATGGTCTTAGTACCCAATGTACTAACAGGCTTTCTGATAGCGGATTATTTAGGAAGTAAGAAAGGGTGTATGACGATGGCAGGAAAACACATTTTGACCTATACGGGTTTGAAGGAGCTGGAGGAAGAGCTGCAGCACTTAAAGGTGGTAAAGCGTAAGGAGATTGCGGAAAAGATAAAAGAGGCCCGTGCGCAGGGTGATTTGTCTGAGAACGCAGAGTATGACGCTGCTAAGGATGAGCAGAGTGATATGGAGAAGCGTATCGAGGAGATTGAGAAGATTTTAAAGAATGCCGAAGTCATTGATGAGGATGAGGTAGATTTAAATAAGATTAGTATCGGATGTACGGTAACCTTGGAGGACTTGGATTATGAGGAGGAAGTGACCTACCGCATCGTTGGTTCTACGGAAGCAGATATTTTAAAGGGTAAGATTTCCAATGAGTGCCCGGTTGGGGTGGCATTGCTTGGCAAAAAGATTGGAGATAAGATTGAGGTAGAGGGAATCGATGAGAACTCACACTATAAGGTTTTGGCGATTTCTAAGAATAATTAACAGATAGAAGCAAAACACCCGGTTTGGGATGGTTTTGTAATTGTAGGAATATATTTAGAACTATAAGGAGAAGAACGGTGGCAGAAAGTAATAATCAGAATCAGAATAACCAGAAGGGACAGGAAAAGCCGCAGGATATCAACCAGCTTTTAAAGGTGCGCCGGGAGAAGCTTGCGGGGCTTCAGGCTCCGGTTGATGCGGAGGGCAATCCTCAGGACAAGGATCCATATAAGATTACGAAGGTGGATGTGACCCATCACGCACAGGAGATAAAGGATCATTTTTCTGAATTGGAGGGCAAGGAGGTCACCATCGCTGGGCGTATGATGAGTAAGCGTGTGATGGGAAAGGCATCCTTCTGTAATGTACAGGATTTGTCTGGCAATATCCAGTCCTATGTAGCAAGAGATGAGATTGGAACAGACAGTTACAAGGATTTTAAAAAATATGATATCGGTGATTTGGTATGTATTTCCGGTAAGGTGTTTGAGACGAAGACCGGGGAGAAGAGTGTGCATGCGGATAGCGTCACACTGCTTGCTAAGAGCTTACAGATTTTACCAGAGAAGTATCATGGTCTCAAAGACACGGATATGCGTTACCGCCAGAGATATGTGGACTTAATTATGAACGAGGAGGTAAAGGATACCTTTATTAAGCGTTCTAAGATTATCAGTACCATCCGTAAGTATCTGGATTCCCAGGGGTTTATGGAGGTAGAGACTCCGATGCTGGTATCCAATGCTGGTGGTGCAGCAGCCAGACCATTTGAAACGCATTTTAATGCTTTGGATGAGGATTTGAAGCTTCGAATTTCTCTGGAGCTTTATTTAAAGAGACTGATTGTTGGTGGTATGGAGCGTGTGTATGAGATTGGACGTGTGTTCCGTAATGAGGGCTTAGATACCCGTCACAATCCTGAGTTTACGCTGATGGAGCTTTATCAGGCATATACAGATTATAATGGTATGATGGATTTGACAGAGAATCTTTACCGTTATGTGGCACAGGAGGTGCTTGGTACAACGAAGATTACCTACAAGGGAATCGAGATGGATTTGGGACAGCCTTTTGAGCGGATTACCATGGTAGATGCTGTTAAGAAGTATTCCGGAATTGATTTTAATGAGATTACGACCTTAGAGGAAGCAAGGGCGGTCGCTAAGGAGAAGCATGTCGAATATGAGGAGCGTCATAAGAAGGGTGATATTTTAAATCTATTTTTTGAAGAGTTTGTGGAGGAGCATCTGGTTCAGCCAACCTTTGTTATGGACCATCCGATTGAGATTAGCCCACTTACCAAAAAGAAGCCAGACAATCCCGATTATGTGGAGCGGTTTGAGTTCTTTATGAATGGCTGGGAGATGGCAAATGCATACTCTGAGTTGAATGACCCGATTGATCAGAGGGAGCGTTTTAAGGCACAGGAAGAGCTATTGGCACAGGGCGATGAGGAAGCGAATTCGACGGATGAGGATTTCATGTATGCATTAGAGCTCGGCATGCCACCGACGGGTGGAATTGGCTTTGGTATTGACCGTATGTGTATGCTGCTTACGGATTCTCCTGCGATAAGGGATGTGTTATTGTTCCCGACGATGCGAAGCACAACCTAAAAAATCCAGTATTTATGCGGGTTTGAAGGGTGTGGGATGGTCATTTGACCATTATTTTGACCATCAAAAGCAATAGTCATAACAAAGAGTGTACAAGGATTTACAATCTTATTGAAAAGCAAAATTAAAAGATAAGCACTACTTAGAGGATATTTTCTAAAGAAATTTAGAAAGTATC
>JAGATQ010000047.1 GCA_017621205.1 Lachnospira sp. | reverse complement strand
TTCCCATTTGCTAACCAGCAATTTCGGGACTGGACGTCCCGAAAAGCCGCAGCTTGAGCCATGGATGGCGAATCTGCGGCGGTTGCGTCAGAATATGCTACTCCATGGGAATATCATAGAAATCCTTATTCCTGTACAACGAAACAAAAAATATAGTGTATTTTTATTTTATACAAAGCAAAATATTATTAAGCTATTTTCACATTTCAAACAGTCTAGTGTACTGTATCGTTTGGCTGAAAATAAATGATACAGTACACCAGGCAATCTCCCTTACACAATCACCTGTTCTGCTCCATCCCTGCAAGCTTCCCCTTTTTGTATTCCTGCCAGCAGTTTTTTCTTATCGCATCCCGTATCTCCTCCATCATATGATTATAAAAATAAAGGTTATGAAGTACACAAAGCCGCATTCCAAGCATCTCCTTTGCCTTTAAAAGATGGCGGATATACGCCCTGCTATAATGCTTGCACGCCGGACACTGGCAGCCTTCTTCAATCGGTTTTTCATCCAGCTCATATTTGGCATTAAAAAGGTTTCGTTTCCCTTGATTGGTATAGACGTGACCATGGCGTCCGTTCCGGCTTGGATAGACACAATCAAAGAAATCCACACCCCGGTCTACTGCCTCCAATATATTGGCAGGAGTACCAACCCCCATCAGGTAAACCGGCTTATCCTTCGGCAGATATGGCACTACCTCATCCAGAATATGGTACATTTCCTCATGGGACTCTCCCACTGCAAGCCCCCCCACCGCATATCCGTCCAGATTCAGCTCTGTTATTGCCTTCGCATGCTCGATGCGGATATCGGAAAAGATGCCACCCTGATTGATTCCAAATAAAAGCTGGTTTTTATTGATGGTCTCCGGCAATGCATTTAACCGTGCCATTTCCTCCTTACAGCGTGCAAGCCATCTCGTTGTACGGTCAACCGACTGTTTAATATACTGTCGGTCTGCCTTGCTGGAGGGACATTCGTCAAATGCCATGGCAATGGTAGAAGCAAGGTGGGACTGTATCTGCATGCTCTCTTCTGGTCCCATAAATATCTTCCTGCCGTCTATATGGGACTGAAAATATACCCCTTCTTCTTTAATTTTCCGAAGTCCTGCGAGAGAGAAAACCTGAAACCCACCGGAATCCGTTAAAATCGGTCTGTCCCAGACCATAAACTTGGGCAGCCCGCCAAGCTTATATATAATCTCGTCTCCGGGACGTACATGAAGATGATAGGTATTGCTAAGCTGCACCTGTGTTCCAATCTCCTGTAAATCCATGGTTGATACTGCCCCCTTAATAGCGGCAGCTGTTCCCACATTCATAAACACAGGCGTTTCAATTACACCATGCACCGTCTCCATATGTGCACTCTTGGCATTACCATCCTGATTGATTATCTGATATGTCATTGTGTTCCTCCGAAAAACTTCTTAATTGCATCCATCCGGCTTGTCATACTAGAAAGCAGGGAATCGAGCAGAGTAATCGCCGTCATTGTCTCCACTACCACCACGGCTCTTGGTACAATCACCGGGTCATGTCTTCCCTTGATAGCAATTTCAATATTTTCCCTGCTATGGTTTATGGTTTTTTGCTTCTGGGCAATGGACGGGGTTGCCTTAAAGGATGCCCGCACAATAATATCTGAGCCATCACTGATGCCACCTAAGATTCCCCCGGCATGATTACTGTACTTGCCTACACCGTTTTCCTCATCAAAGAGAAAACCATCATTATCCTCGGCGCCACTAAGAGTCGTAACCTTGATACCATCACCAATCTCCACTGCCTTCACCGCACCAATCGAAAAAATCGCCTTACCAAGATTGGCATCCAGCTTATCAAAAACAGGATCTCCAACCCCTGCTGGCATTCCTTTTACAAAACATTCTACCACACCGCCAACGGAATCCATTTCACTCATTTTTTTATTTAACAGCTCCTGTGCCTGCTCTGCCGCCTTGTTATCCGGCATGTTAAGCGGATTTTCCTCACGCATGGCAATATCAAAACGGCTTTCCTCAATCACAACATTCCCAAGGGACTTTGTATAAGCCGTCACTGTAACCCCCAGCTCTTTTAGTATCTTAGCAGCAATCGCACCCGCTGCTACACGGGCGGTTGTCTCTCTTCCCGAAGAACGCCCGCCTCCTCTGTAATCCCGGAAGCCATATTTGGCATCGTAGGTATAATCCGCATGTCCCGGACGATAGCTTACCGCAATATCTCCATAATCCTTCGAGCGTTGGTCCTGATTCCAGACCACCATAGAAATCGGCGTCCCTGTTGTTTTTCCCTCAAAAACACCAGATAAAATCTCCACTTTATCCGCCTCGTTCCGCATTGTCGTATATTTACTTTGTCCCGGTTTCCTCCGGTCCAGATACACCTGAATATCCTCCTCACAAAGAGGAAGCCCCGCAGGGCAACCGTCCACAACAACACCGATACCCCGTCCATGGGATTCCCCCCAAGTCGTTACCCGAAACAAATTGCCAAAGCTTGAACCAGCCATATTATCACACCTCACTATATCTTTCAATCTATCCAAGCATACCATAAAGGGTGCAAAATAGCAAACAAGAGAAAAAATTCTAAACAGATAACAGCAGGATACATTGTATAAGCGGTGAATCAGCCACGCTTTGAACCGCGTTACAATGTATCCTGCTGTTATCGTCACTAGGACTAATTACTTCACAGGTTATTTATTAGTTATTGCGTCTAACCACCATAACCACAATACCAAGCACAATCAGCAACAACGGAATACCAATAATTCCAATTGCCATTATCATTTTAGAGGCAAAGGCAGAAAATACTGCATAATTCTGTGTTACTGTCGGTGCCTTTACAGAAATCTTACTCTGGGCTTCTGCCATATAGTTGACTGCATTACAATAAAAATTAGAGTTGGCATTGGCTACATAATCGTCAATATCATTCTGTCCCATTGAGGAAGAACCGGATACAAACAACACACCTTTATCATCACTATTGGTTACAATCTGGGCAACTGCCAATGGTCCTGCAATATCCTCATCCTTTTTTGCCACATCAGAGGACTCGGTATCAATCTTAGAATAAGACTCCGCAGAGGTTACCAGCAAATCCGTAACCGTATAATCTTTCACATCATCAATAACAGAAAATCCCTTACTAACCGGTGCAACAATATGCAGGTTAGCATTGCTAATCGGGGTAGAAATCTCATGCGATGCAACGGTCGGAAGCAGATAGGTCGGATAATTAGACATATAATAACCTGCTGATGGGTCAATTACAATTCCCTCTTCCACTTTTACACCATACTTAGCAAGCAATCCATTCAGATTCTTATACATCTTAGTCGGATCTAATACTACAAAAAGCTTACCGCCATTTTCCATATATTGTTCAATATTCTGAATAATTCCCTCTGACAAATCAACCGTCGGAGCATTGATAATCAAGAGATTACAATCGGCTGGAATCCCTCCGGTAGAAACGATATCAAGCTCTTCCACCTCGTAATTATCATTGGTAAGCCCTGTTTCAAAATTGCTGGAAAGAGCCTGTTCTCCCTGTCCACTCATTACATATACCTTGGATATCTCCTCAGAAACACAGTAATCAATCGCTGAAGTTACCCTCGTTTCCACATTAACTGTTGTACCACCAGTATTATAATCCTGTGTTAGATAATCACTGCTGCTGATATAGCGATAACGGTCACCACATACCACAATCATATCATTCTCTGCCGCACTCTGTCCCTCTGATAAATAATCAGCTGCAAAGTTGGGATACAATTCCAAATCTTTATATTCTACCGTTATCATCTTACTCAGCTTCTCGTACTGGGAAAGAATATTTTTATATACTGTATTAACCTCACTTTGGGCATTCAGAAAATATATGTTAATTTTTTGATCCTTGTCTAAAGAATTAACAAGTTTCTCTGTCGCATCAGAAAGTGTATAGAGTTTTTCTGCCGTAAAGTCATATTTCCAATCCTTGGAGGATAAGAAGACGTTCAATGCAATTACAAGAGCAATTACAACAATCACAGAAGCAGTTGAAAAAATACCATGTCTCACTTTTCGCTCACCAATAGATAATTCCTTGGCACTGCTCTCATCCTTCTGCTCCACAGTATCCTGTTTTATTTCTAATTCCTGCTCATTTAAAAGAGCTTTTTTGTCATCTTTTTTCGCCACTGTCTGACCCTCCTTTAATTCCATCTCTTTTTCTCAATGGTATGCACTGTCAAAAAGAGGAATACTCCGATAAATGACAGATAATATACTGTTGAGCTTACATCCAACAAACCATCTACATAGTTCTGGAACCGATCCAGTACAGAAAACCAGTCAATAAATTTAGCCAGGCCATTTTCAAATATCGCCGGCTTCACAAAGTAGGCGGCAGCAACCGCTCCAACACCAATTAATCCAGCAATAACGGAAGGCAATACCTTCTTGGTCGAGAAGTAAAACACCAGCATAACAGCCACTACAATAATACCACAAAACAGAATCGTATATCTTGCTCTTCCCGGCAGATTGTCAGAAATATTATTCAGGAAAAAGAATAACAGGATAACCACGGCTGAAACAACCGCTGAAACAATCTGATTCTCTGTCAAAGAGGAAATAAAAAATCCAATAGCAATTAGAGAACATCCCATTAAGAAATAACCTAGAAATCCAATTAGGACAGACGCCCAGTTTACATCCCCATAAAAATGCAACATAAACGGATACAGCATCAAAATACAAAGGGTAATGAGAAACAGGGTAATTACTGCCAGATATTTTCCTATTACAATCCTTGTTACACTAATTGGTGATGTCAGCAAAAGCTGGTCTGTCTTCTGCTTCCGTTCCTCTGCCCATAAACGCATGGTAATAATCGGAATCAATAAACTAAACCACATACAGGTAGCTGGCAGAACATATCCTGAAAAGTCCGTTAGTGAGTTACTCACGCAATAGTATATAAAATAAATACCAACTAACACAACAAAGCCTGCCATAAACAGGTATGCAATCATGGAGGTAAAATATCCCTGCATTTCTTTCTTATATATCGCCTTCATTACGCATCCTCCTCTGATTCATCATTTTCTATCTCTTCTGAAGCATCCTCGTCTATCATACTTTCCTCTGTAGCCTCTGTCTCAGAATCCTCCTCTGTAGCTTCTAAGGTTTCTGCATCCTCCGCTTCCTTTGTAAGCTTCAAAAATACTTCCTCTAACGTTAAGCTTTCTTTAGAAACACGGCGTACTGGCATCTTCTTACCAGCAAACAGATAAAACAAATCATCATTCTTGTCCTCATCCGTATTGAGTAAAATGCTTACCTCTAAAACATCATCAACCATTTCGCCAAAATCGTAGCTTTCTACATAAGGCACTGTGTCTAAGATTGCACCAATCTCATCTTCATTGCCCTTAATCTCCATCGTTACATGGGATTGGTTGGAATATTTCTTCGAAAGATTCTCCGGTGTATCCTCGGCAACCACCATACCGTTGTTAATGATAATGATGTGGTCGCATACCTCACTTACCTCGGAAAGAATATGTGAGCTTAAAATAACAGTATGTTCATGGGCAAAGCCCCGGATTAATTCACGAATCTCTACTACCTGACTCGGATCTAAACCTACTGTCGGCTCATCCAGAATCAAAATTGGAGGATTGCCAAGCAATGCTGCCGCTAATCCAACTCGTTGCCGATAACCCTTGGACAGCTTGCTAATCATACGCTGAGCACGATCCGTAATCTTCGTCACCTTCATGACACGCTTCACCTCTGCCGGACGCTCCTTCTTTGCAACGCCCTTAAGCTCAGCTACAAATTTCAGATAGGATAATACAGTCATATCCATATACAGTGGTGGAATCTCTGGTAAATACCCAATAGAACGCTTCGCTTCCATTGGCTCTGCCATGATATCATGTCCGTCAATCTTAACAGAACCACTAGTGGCACTGATATATCCGGTAATAATATTCATTGTGGTAGACTTACCTGCTCCATTCGGGCCAAGCAAACCAACAATCTGCCCTTCTGCGACATGTAGGTTAAGTCCCTTGACCGCTTCAAACTTGCCATAGTTCTTAACCAGATCATTTACTACAATCATAACATCCTCCTTCTTATATCACTACCCGGACGGGGAGTAATTATATTTCACTTTGTAGATAGTAAAATAAATTTGTATCCATTCTGTGAACATTTATTGTTTTTTCCTTGTTTTTCCAAAATGGAACAATAATAAACATGTACACCTTCCTAATTATCAACACGTCCACATATTAATTTTGTGCCGCCTCAGGAACCTTAATCCCCCGCATCTCAATGAGCGGAACCCCTTTGCCCTCAATGTAATCCCGATTTATCGTTACCCGCCCGATATTGTCGTCCCTCGGAATCTGATACATGATATCCAACATGAATTTCTCAATAATGGCACGCAGAGCCCTTGCTCCGGTATCCTTCTCATATGCCTGCTCCGCAATTGCCTCAAGGGCACTATCATCAAACTGTAAATCCACTTCATCAAGAGCAAGCAGCTTCTGATACTGCTTAAGAATTGCGTTCTTCGGCTCCTTTAATATCTTGACAAAGGCATCCTTATCCAGATGCTTTAAGGTATAAATAATGGGCAGCCGTCCAATAAACTCTGGAATCATACCAAATTCCCGAAGATCCTCAACTGCAACCTCGCTTAAAATATCCTTATCCTCATCATACTTATCCTTTAACTCTGCATTAAATCCCATAGTAGAACTCTTGAGCAGCCGCTTCTTGATGATATCCTCCAAATCCGGGAAAGCACCTCCACAGATAAACAGAATATTTCTGGTATTTACCGTAGTCAGAGGCACCATAGCATTCTTGGAGCTTGCTCCAACCGGTACCTCCACCTCGCTTCCCTCAAGCAGCTTAAGCAATCCCTGCTGTACAGACTCCCCACTGACATCTCTGCTGTTAGTATTGCGTTTCTTAGCTATCTTATCAATCTCATCAATAAACACAATGCCCCGCTCTGCTCTCTCCACATCATTGTCTGCTGCTGCCAGAAGCTTAGAGATAACACTCTCTACATCATCACCGATATAACCCGCCTCTGTTAAGGATGTTGCATCCGTAATTGCCAGCGGTACATTTAGCAATCTTGCCAGCGTCTTCACAAGGTAAGTCTTCCCGCAGCCTGTCGGTCCAATCATGAGCATATTGGACTTGTCAATCTCAATATCATCCATCGTATTCGTAATGACACGCTTGTAATGGTTATAAACAGCAACAGAAATCACCTTCTTCGCATAATCCTGTCCAATTACATACTCGTCAAGCATTGCCTTAATACGGTGGGGAGACGGAATATTGGAAAGGTTTAATTCCGGTTCCTTCTCCTTCTTTTCTTTCTTCGGCTTCTTAATCTTCTGTGATTTCGGCATACCTATGTTCGGAATCTTAGACATATCAAAGTTGCTCATATCAATAAATTGCAGATTACCACCATTTAACCCATCAAAGGTTTTCTGCATACAATCCTGACAAATATAAATATCATTCGGCATGTGTATTAACCTGCCGACCGTACTCTCTGGCCTGCGGCAAAGATAACAATATTTTTCATATCCGTCATCATCAGAATCATCTGTGTGCGTCTCTTTCGTTGTATTCTCAAGCTCATTCCCCTGTTCATCTACTTCATTAAAATTCAAATCATCTTTATCTGCCATCTGTTCTCCTCCAATTATCCACTTATAAACATTGTAATGCACTATCTTATATGAATTGTGTAACGATTATGTAATAGCTGGACCTGATTCTTAAAATGAAATCCGATTATTACACATTGTTACACTAGTATACCTAGGTTTTCTTAGCCTTGTCAAATTTTTTTGTGTAACAATTATTTCCACACGTCAAAAAGTGCTTGAAATGCTTCCTCTATCTCTGTTTCGGAAAGCTGTGCAAATCCCATTAAAAATGTCGGATACATGTGAAAGCTCGGTGCAATTTCATACTGCCGTAAAGGGTAAAGCTTTACCTTAAGCTTCTTCGCCTCTTCTAATAATTCCTCCTCTCCCATTAAGCCAAGCCACTCTAATACAATGTACGAGCCAGCATTCGTCCCACTTAAACGCACCAGCTCTTTTCTCTTTTTCAATTCCCTAAGCATAATATCATGCCGGGTTTTATATCGATTCCTAAGCCGGTTCAGATGACGTTCAAAATACCCCTCACTTAAAAAACGAGTCATAATTGCCTGATCCAGTCTTGATACAGTGGACGGAAAAGTCTGAAACAACCGCTGGTATTTTGCAAGCAAGGAATCCGGCAACACCATATAACTCATTCGAATAGCAGGCGATACCACCTTAGAAAAACTTCCAAGGTAAATGACCTTCTTACCCTTATCCATTCCCTGCAATGCCGGAATAGGCTTGCCTTGATAACGGAATTCGCTATCGTAATCATCCTCTATAATATAGCGGTTCGGCTCATAATTAGCCCAATTTAACAATTTTGTCCTCCTGCTGACAGGCATAACCATCCCTAACGGATACTGGTGGGAGGGGGTTACATAGGCAATGTTGGCTTCACTTTCCTTAAGCTCCTCCACAGAAAGCCCATGCTCATCTGTCGAAATGGCAACCACCTTCCGCTCTAATGACTGAAAGGTGGTATAGCTTGGCATGTAGGCAGGATTTTCCATCGCAATGACACTATGCTTTCCAATCAGACGAAGCAACAGCATCATCAGGTACTGGCTTCCGGCACCGATAATAATATTATCCGGCTGTGCAAGCACGCCACGGTTTTGCCGCAGATAGTTACTAAGCTCCCGCCGAAGTCCCCAATCCCCCTGTGGCTCACTGCTCCTAAATATTGTCCCATCGTCATAATTAATGCATTCTCTGGAAAGTTTACGCCAGTAAGCATCTGGAAAATTAAGGGAATCTGCTCCCGTCGGGGAAAAATCCCACCGCACCTCCTCTTTTTCTACCACCGCAGGTATACTAGGCGGATAGGCAACCGGAACCATATTTAACAGTTCATCAATATTACAGACATAGTAACCGCTTTTCGGACGTGATTCAATATATCCCTCCGCCAGAAGCTGGGCATAAGCCGTATCAACCGTACTCCGGCTGACACCAAGATTCTCTGCCAGCTTACGGCTGGAAGGCATTTTTTCATGGCAGCCAATCCGTCCGGCACGGATTTCCTCCCGCATATAGGCATAAATCTGTTCATAATATGGTTTCTTACTCTGACTATCCAGATAAATTGTTATCACACAATCACCATCCTTATCGCAAGGAAAAAAACAGCCCAAGAGGCACAAAAACATCCTGGGGCTGTTCTTTTCTTTTTTTATATTCGTTACATTCATCACAACATGATGCCAGGGTCAAAAGGTCAACATGCCGTTCATGCTTGCATGATAAGGCATTTGAACTTGAGACCCGCCAAACATGAGAAAGTAGCAATTTACGCAGTAAATTAGCGGATTTCGAATGTTTGTAGGATTGCAGGAGTTGTGAAACAACGGAGCAATCCGTGGCATCAGTTGGGGGCAAAATACCTTTTGACCCCAACATCACAACATAAAGCAAACCAAACTGCCAATTACTTAGTATTCAATGTACTAATATTGGCTCACCGTCACAGAAGTAATCTTAACCGGCTGTTTCGGCATATCATTTTCATCGGTCTCCACTTTGGAAAGTGTATCTACAATATCCATTCCTTCATACACCTGTCCAAATACCGTAAATCCATTTTGTAACCATGGGCAGCCGCCCTTCTCTAAATAAACCTTTCGCTGCTCCTCAGTAAAGCTAAGCCCCTGTTTCTCGTAACCAGCCATCTCCTCCTCGGTTACGCTCTCTTTCTGGGTAATAAAAAACTGGCTTCCATTACTGGGGTCCATGCTGGAATTGGCATAACAGAGGGAACCTCTGATAATGCATGTCTGTTCTGAAATCTCATTATAAAAAGGCTCTCCCCAGATACTTTCTCCGCCCATACCAGTTCCTTCCGGGTCACCACCCTGAATCATAAAATCCTTTATAATCCGATGAAACGTCAAGCCATCATAATAACCTTCCTTCGCATGGGTAATAAAATTCTTTACCCCATATGGTGCAATCTTATCAAAGAACCGCACCTTAATATCACCATAGCCCTCTACACTAATCGTTGCAATCGTATCTCCTGCCTGTGGTGCTGCAGTCTGGTCAAAGCCTTCTATTCTTTCTGCTGTAACCACCCCGGTCATATCCATGGTAGAACCATCCGATGCCTTCTTTTGCTCTGTGGTTATGTCAGCCGGATTCTCTGTTGTCTGCATGGAATCATCATCTGTTGCCACTTCTTCCTTCCCACTGCCAGCCGTACTATTCTCCTTGGGTCCACAGCCCGCAAAAGAAAACAACATTATAAAAACCATAAACATTGTTACTAATTTCTTCATCTTACCTACTCCTTTAACTTCTATAATCTCCATTTATCTTAACATAATCATAGGTCATGTCACAACCCCACGCTTTCGCCTCTGCCTCACCCTGATGCAAATCTATCAACACAGTAATCTCATCCTGTGACAAAATATCGGCAGCCTTCTCCTCAGAAAAATTAACACCATTGCCTTGCTCACATACCACAATACTACCATTTAGTGAGGACAATATAACCGAAACCTCATCAATGGCAAAATCACCGTCCGCATAGCCAATTGCACACATAATTCTTCCACAGTTGGCATCCTCCCCAAAAAGCGCACATTTGAAAAGGGTTGAGCCAGCCACACTTTTAGCAACAGCAATAGCCGTGTCCAAATCTGGTGCTCCACTGACAATGCACTCCAACAGCTTAGAGGCACCCTCGCCATCCTTGGCAAGCATCCTTGTCATATTGAGCATCACGATATAGAGTGCCTGCTTAAACACTTCATAATCAGCATCCTTAGCCGTAATCTTAGTATTCCCTGATAACCCGTTTGCCATAACACTTACCATATCATTGGTAGAAGTATCACCGTCAATTGTTAAGCAATTATAGGTAAGCTTGACAATATCTGCAAGTGCCTCCTGTATCATCTCACTGGAAATTGCCACATCAGAGGTAATAAAATTCAAAGTCGTCGCCATATTCGGATGAATCATACCACTTCCTTTTGCCATACCACCAAGATGGCAGGGCTTTCCATCTAGCGTAAAGGCAACTGCTACCTCCTTAGGCACCGTATCTGTTGTCATAATCGCATTGGCGGCGTCTGCATGACCATCCACCGTTAATCTACCCGCAAGTCTTGGTATGCCCTCCAAGAACGGCTCTATGGTCATTGGCTGTCCAATCACACCAGTGGAAGCAACAATCACCTCGCTGCTCTCTATCCCAAGCTCCTTTGCCACAATATCACAGGTAGACCTTGCAATCTCCATTCCATTGGCATTACAGGTATTCGCATTTTTAGAATTAGCAACAATTGCTTTCGCCTTACCCCCGGATTGCTTCAGATTCTCCTTCGTTACAAGAATTGGTGCTCCCTTTACCTTGTTGGTCGTATAAACTGCTGCCGTATCACAGCTTGTCTCACTGTACACAAGGCACAAATCATTTTTATTTTTATCCGGGTTCAGTCCACAGTTTAGTCCTCCGGCAACAAAGCCGGAACTGGCACAGACACCACCATCCACATACTGATAGCCCTGATATGCTTCCATTTCCATAATACTTTCCTCCATATATTCGTCCATTGCGTTTTGCAGCCGACTGTCGGTTACACTATACTACTTTTTTCAGCAAATTGCTACTGTAACCAGATAAAGTTTTCATCTGTAGCAAGAAAATCCATATTATATATCATTAAAATATCATTGTAGCCTCCAGCTTCTACCATTGTCTTTATATCACCACGGTAGTACCGCAAATCAATTACATCTATATAGTCGTATTGGTCAGCCAGAAACGGCAGCAGCACGTGACTATAGGAATCCTTAAACACCAATGCCCTTTTACCCGTCTGTGCATTACTCTGAATCGTAATAAAAGAGTGATTCCCATCCAGAAAATAGGTATACTGATCCTTTGTATGAAGCTTACTGTTCATAAACAGGGTATTGACATGTTTTCCATCCTCAAAGCTCACACGGTATTTGCCTAATACATTGGAAAATACCTCAATGGAGTCCTTCTTTACCGAAGTCAGTGGTGCCTTGGAATAAAGGGAACCTAAGAAGTCTTCACTCTTATACTCCACACTGTAATCCTCCGCATCCATCACAGAGTAGCCAAGCTCCTCTCCCAATGCCTGATAACCATAGTACGCTCCACGCATTGTCCAGTGATGGTCCGTGCGGAAATAAATATATTCATCCTTATGCTCCTGCAAAAGCTCTGTCGGGTCAACAAAATGTGCTTCCTTAAGCGTCTCCTTTACTGTCTGTCTATCCTTATCAGCATCCGCCATTAGCACATGGGACGGCACATCCTCCGGATAAACACTCTGCACATTGGGTGCCAGAAAAAAAGTCACCGGAGCATGACTTTTCGACGCTGACACAAAGTTTTTTATAAAGCTTAAGTTATCCTTCAGGGTATCACCATCCGGATCATAGACTTGAATATAACGATGGTTCTTTCCAAAATATACCCCGTTGCTTCCCTTTTTATGTAACAGCTTCTCGATATCTGCCTTCAAGGAAACAAAACCATCCTTAAACATCACCTGATCTGCAAGATAAGCCTCTACCTTTTCCATATACTCCCCGCTAAGCAAGCTCTTCACAGTAAACTTAGGAGCTTGCTTTAAATATCGGTTCTCCATAGCAGAATATTCTCTTGGTTCTAATATAAAAGCGGCAAATAAAAAGGAGGCAAGTAATAGGATAAAACCAAAGGCAATGATTTTGTTTTTCATCGTTACGCTCCCTTCTAAAATCGAAAATATAAAAATGGGTTAAAGCTAGCACTCACCAAGTAGGAAATGGAAGCAATAAATATGACAAAAATGCAGGCAACCTCCAGACAAAGCTTCCATTTGTCCAAGCTGCTCAAGCCATATTCTTTATCAAAGCTCTCCTTTTCCCAGTGAATAATCCTATCTTTTTTATCCGAAGCACCTGCCCTCTCCCTCGTTACTGCAACATATTTCTCATCCTCGGATACAGTCACTTCACCTCGTGTATTTAAACTGCCCATTACATAAAGATACTGCCTTTGTGCCTGCTCCTTCACCTTGATATGCTTCCTGTAAAAACGCATCGGAACAGGGGTTGCACCAATGATTGCAATCAAAAACAACACCCCATAGCTTGTCAGATAATAGATAGTCCGTTCGTTGCTAACGCTTAATCCGGAAGCAAAGAACATTCCCTTTAGCGTGGTGAAAAACTCTCCCATATTATTAGCGGCAAACATGGTCCAACTGATAACAACCAGTACCATTGTATAGATATGCTGCAACAACAAAGGCAGCCTTTTTAAAAGCTTGCCAAAGACAGCCTTCTCAAGCACCAATAACAGACAAAAGTAAAGTCCCCAGCCAACGAAGGTCCACTCTGCACCATGCCAGAAGCCCGTCAACAGCCATACAACAAAGATGTTGCGGTATTGCTTCCATGCTCCCGTGCGGTTTCCCCCAAGGGGAATATACACATAATCCCGAAACCACGAGCTCAAAGATATGTGCCAGCGACGCCAGAACTCCGTAATGCTCGTAGCAATATAAGGATATTGAAAATTCTCAAGAAAATGAAAACCAAACATCCGCCCAAGACCAATCGCCATATCAGAATAGCCAGAGAAATCATAATAAATCTGTATGGTATATGCAATGGAAGCTAACCATAGCATTACAACCGACTGTTCCGTTCTTGGCAGGGCATGTACTATGGTATAAAGCTCTCCAACCGTATTCGCAATCAGGACCTTTTTGCCAAGTCCCACGATAAAACGTCTCGCACCAAGTGCAAACTCATCTATTGTCTCCGTTCTGTCTGCAAGTTCCCGCTCCACTGTCTCATAACGGACAATTGGTCCGGCAATTAACTGAGGAAACAGGGCAACATAGGTCGCTAAATGCACCCAGTTTTTCTGCACTGCCACCTTTCCCCAATAGGCATCAATCAGATACGATAAAATCTGGAACGTATAAAAAGAAATACCGATAGGAAGTGCCAGCTCCGGTTCCTTTATCGCAGTATGAAACATGCGGTTTATATTCTCCACAAAAAAATCGGTATATTTAAAAATAACCAGACTGCCAATATGAAGCACCATACCAACAAGCAGGACACGCTTGGCGGCCTTAAGCTGATTACGCTCCTTAAAATATCCTATCCCAAGCCCCACAAAGTAACACACAACTGTAGAGGCAAGCATTAAAAACAGATAAATGGGTTCCCCCCATGCGTAAAACAGAAGGCTTGCAACCAAAAGTATCCCGTTTTTCAGCTCCTTTACAGCAAACAAACCCGATATATAATAAAGAAACAACACTATTGGCAAAAAAACAAATAAAAAAACTACACTACTAAAAACCATCTATGTAAACCTCATATTCTAATCGAATGTACCATATCTTCTTAGCATCAACCAAAGATAAACAAATCATTTACAACTCACTACTCTACACCATAGCACCGACAAAAATCAAGAGCATTTGCAAAATGTAATAATTTTCATGATTTTGTAACAATTCACAGGGAAATAAATCCGTTTCCTATGGCATAATCAATATGAAAGGTCCTTGTATCCTCCTCCTTTGGGAAAAAAATACTCATTCGCTTCTCGTCTACATAAACAATTGTACCCTCACCATATTTACGATGCGTTACCTTAACACCCGGGGCAAGCTGCCTGCGGTCAAACTCCAGCTCGCCAATATAACAGGAAGGCTTCACGGTTCTGTTAAATATCCTCTCTACTACATAAAGATACAGATACCGCTTTGCACGGGTCATCGCCACATAAAACATCCGGCGTTCCTCCTCCAGCTCCTCATCCTTCACCGCCTTTTTATGCGGTGTCACCCCTTCGCAGACGTCGACAATAAACACTGCCTCATACTCTAACCCCTTACTCGCATGCATGGTAGAAAGTACCACTGCGTCCCTGTCCTTCTCCTGATTTTTGGTCTCCTTAAGCTTGTCACCATACTCCTTAATATGAGCAAACCACTGCTCATAGGAAGCATATTCCTTCGCCCCTTCCAAAAGCTCCTCTAATATATCGAATAACTCCTCTTCGTTCAGGTGCCGCTCTTCGCAATAGGAGCGAATATATTCATCGTAGCCGATACCTTTGCGGATAAAATTAATGGCGGCATAGGGAGACATTTTACGAAGCATACTAAGCTGTCCCGCAAAATTCTCCAGCCGTTCCACCATCCAGTCCCGATGGGCTACCTTCTGCTTTAACCGCTCCATATCGACCGTCGGCTCATCAAGCAAGTCTCTGCTAATATAGCGGTTCGGGCGGTTCATCACGGAAAGAAAATTACTTCGGCTGAAGTCCCCAAGCCCAAGCCGGATATAGCTTATAATATTCCGGGCAATAAAATGGTCATAAAGATTAAAAATCCCATCCTTCATACAGAAAGGAATGTTATACTGCATCAGCCGTTCTGCCAGCATTCTCGGCTGCATATTCGTCCGGTAAAGCACCGCCATTTCTGAATATAATATGCCCTTCGCATTCAGCTCCTGAATCTTTTGGACAATATTAAGATGCTCCTGCTTTTGTGTTTGAAATCTAAGAATTGCCGGGGGCTCACTCTTACCGCGGCTGGCATGAATCTCCTTATCATAACGCTCCCGATTGTTACGAATCAATTGCTTTGCCGCTTCAACGATATCCTCGCTGGAACGGTAATTAACATCTAACAGCACCTGTCCCGCCGAAGGGTAATCTTCTTTAAAATGCAGCATCAGCTCCGGTCTTGCTCCCCGGAACCGATATATCGACTGGTCATCATCTCCTACAATAAACAGATTATCCTGTGGCTTCGCAAGCATCCGGACGATTTCATACTGTAAACGGTTAATATCCTGAAATTCATCAATCAGAATATAGGCAATTCTCTGCTGCCACTGACGTAAAATCTGAGGACGTTTTGTAAGCAGCGTATAACAATCTGCCTGCATGTCATCAAAATCAATCAGCCTGCCTCCCTGACATCTTTTTCTATAGCCATGGTAAATCCGGCGAAATACCTCCTCTGAGCAGTTCGAGCTATAATAATGATTAATATCAAGAAGCTCTCCCTTAACATAAGAAATCTCCCCAATCAGCTCCTTGATAAAATCCGTCTCATCAGCAAGCTCGAGTCCCTCCTGTTCTACGAGTTCCCTAATATAGCGGTATTTCGCATCTTCCCTGATAATATTGGCAGCATTATAGTGGTATTCCTGCCTCAATATCTGAAAGAACAAGGAATGAAAGGTGCCAAACGTCACTCTCGTGCGATTGCCACCCATCAACTCTTCAAAGCGTCCCTTCATTTCATTTGCTGCTGCTCTTGTAAATGTAATCACCAGAATCTGTTCCGGTGCAACACCTAACTTCTCAATAAGATATCTGGTTCGGTGGGTAATGACCATCGTTTTACCAGAACCGGGAGCAGCCAATGCCATAAAAGGACCTTTATCCTGTTCAATTGCCATCTTCTGTGCTTTCGTATACTGCATGTAATGTCCTCGGGTATCACTATTTTACCAGCTCAAAATCCTGCTTGCCATGCTTGCAGGTCGGACATACCCAATCTGCCGGAAGCTGTTCAAAGGGTATCGCCTCCTTAGCATCATCATACACATATCCACACACCTTACATACCCATACCTTACCAGAGCTTGCACTCGTCTGTGGCTTGGGCTTAACATTGGACTGATAAAAGGAATAGGTCATGGATGCCCTCTCCGACAAAACCTCCCCATCTGTAACCTGCCCAAGAAACAAAATATGGCTTCCCAAATCTATCTCCCTGATTACCTTAGCGCTTAAATAGGCATTACAGCCCTTGTTAATATAGGGAATGCCATTGTCTGCCAGCTCATAATCAGAATACTCTGCAAACTTATTCACACTGCCGCCGCTCTGGAAACCAAAATGCTTGAACAGGGAAAAATCTGCACTCTCATCAATCATAGATATCGTAAACTGCTTCTGGCGGCTCACCATATAACGGGTATAGTTCTGCTTATTGACCGTTATAGAGATGACATTGGGTACGCTGGTCTGCTGCAAAGCCGTATTGATAATGCAGCCGTTGAGCTTACCATCCTCCTCGGCGCATAGGACAAAAAGTCCGTAGGTCAGATTATACATTGCTTTTTTGTTCATGTTATGATGCCCTCCTTGTGGGAAAAAATATAAGCACTTGTGGAACAATATTTCACTCAAACTTCGCACATAACATACCATACCGAGTAGATGATTGCTACATTCAACGAAACACCCGCTTTCGGTGGCATTGAACACTTGGTGAGTGTATACGAACCTAGTGAGAAAGCCCACACCGTGTAGCCTCACACGCAACGGTACTAAGATTTTGCTATGCAAAATCAAGGACCGGCGTGTTCAGATAGTGTTTCTTATGAATATAGCAATCATCTACTCTGAACGCAACTTTTTATGTGCGAAGCTTGAGTAATTTACTTCCATATATCACTATAACACCAAATAATAGTAATTATTACTAACATTATCATAACATTCGTTCCATAAGTTGTCAATGAAACTTCACTCCCGCTTCACCTTATCAATCTGTGTTGTATAGGGAAATGTGCGAATATCTGTAATCCCTATGGCAGCCAACTGCTCCTTAGAATAACCAAGCTGCCCCTCCTCCTGATATCCCGGAATAATAGGAAGCTTCACTGTAAGGCGTTCATTTCCAACCTGCTCTATAAGGCGTGCCAGATTCTCCCTCATACGCCCATTATCCTGTCCGGTGTATCGCTTATATATATTGTTGTCCATAGATTTACAATCCACAATATAATGGTCTATGGCTTTGGTGGAACGCTTTATCAAATCCCACTCAATATGTAATGCGGTCTCTGCATTAAAGCATATATCCTGCCCATATTGCTTCTTCATCGAATTGATAAAATCGATGTGCAGCAAAGGTTCTCCACCGCCAAAGGTCAAACCTCCTCCTGTTGCCTGAAAATAGAGATAATCAATCTTTACCTCCCTATAAAGCGTTTCCTCTGTATACCATTTTATAGGATAAAGCAATTCCTTGGAATGGGGATTCAAACAATAGTTACAATTCAGTGTACATCCATAAAAGGCAACTAATGTGGTGACTCCCTCACCATCCGTATCCATACATAAGCGTTTGATTCCAATAATAGGTACCTTCATTGCCCTACCCCAACTGCACTGGTGCTGTAGCAACATCTCCCTCCAGCTCCTGTGTTTCCTCTGTACTCTCTTCTATCTCCTCCGTCGTCTCTATCTGGGTATCTTCCTTCTGCTCCTCTGTGGTTTGCTCAGATTCTGTTGGCATCGGAGCCGATCCTTCCAGTGGCTCCTCTTGATAATATATATTCGATACATCCCCTTCTAAAGACTCTCCAGACACATCCTGCAACTGACAGCCTGACAGGATTCCTGTCATAGACACGGCCAATGTCCCGGCAACACCCGCCACCGCCACTTTTTTCCCTAACTGCCTTCTCTTATCAAGCTCCTGTTCCAGATACTGTACCTCCTGCTCACATCTTGGACAGGTACCTCTACAATTGCCCTTGTGTTCACACTCCTCCACTACATAGGCAATATCATTTGCCTCTGCAATCTGCGCACGAATTTCCTTTAGTATCTTACACTTTTTCTTTCCCAGCATATTAAATCCTCCTCACTCCTATGATTCTATGATACATTTACTTCTTCTTTATTTCAAGTGTCAAAAACGAAGGCATCTGTTGCACATACTCCAAAATTATTTTCACCACCTGCTCCTTTGTCATCCCCGTAATATTCAGACAAATATCATAATATTGTGCCTGTCCCCAGCTTTCTCCGGTATAATACTTATGAAATGCAGCACGCTGTTCATCCGTCTCCTGTACCAGCACCTTCGCTCTATGCTTAGCCAGCTTATGTTTTTCCTGAATAGTTGCAATCCTCTGCTCTATGTCTGCACCTAAAAATATTCTCAAAAGCTTTGGCTCCCCACGGAAAATATAATTCCCGCAACGGCCAATCATTACCGCTGACTGTCTGGCAAGCATATCCCTAACCTGTTCCACCGCCCCTGTACCAAGCTTTGTCACGCTCTCCCCTGCGGCAATTGCATAAAGCAGACTGTTTATTGGCTTTTCGGAAAAAAAGTTTGGCATACTTTCATATATCCCCTTCTCCTTCGCCAAGGCAATTAATGCTTTTTTATCATAAAAGGGCAGAGAGCAGGTTTCACTTAAAAGCCGGCCAATCTCCTCCCCACCGCAGCCACACTGCCGTGCTATTGTAATCATAAAAACGTCCCTTCCCTTTCCTTATCATAATCTCTTACCAAATCCATGAAAAAATGATTGCGGCAAATACTGTCAACAGTCCTGCCACCGCAATCGCAAGGCTGCTCATCGCTCCCTCAATCTCTCCCATCTCCATCGCTTTTGCCGTTCCCATGGCGTGGGAGGAGGTTCCAATTGCAATTCCCTTTGCAACCGGGTCTGTAATACGAAAGCAGCGAAGCAGCCATTCCGAAATCATATTGCCAAATATTCCCGTTATAATTATCATTGCTACCGTAATCGTAACATAACCATTTAATTCCTCCGTAATCCCCATCCCTATCGCCATTGTAATTGATTTGGGAAGCATTGTCACATACATGTTATGGTCAAAATGAAACAACAGAGTAAATGCCAATACACTGACAGCACTCGTTAACACTCCTGATAAAATACCTAGCAGGATGGCACGATAATTGCTTTTCAACAACGATAGCTGCTCATAAAGAGGAATTGCAAGACACACCGTAGCCGGAGTCAGAAGATAACTGATATACTTTGCACCTTCATAATAGCTCTCATAATCAATATGAAACGTCAGCAGCAATACTATCGTTGCCGCTACTGCAATCAGAAGGGGATTGAAAATTGCAAGCCGGAAACGTTTCTTTAACAATACTCCTAATCCGTATGTACTTAGGCTTATCATTACACCAAAATATACAGAATCAGTCAACAGTTCCCTCATAATCGCTCTCCTCTTCATCTTCTTTTCTTACCGCAAGCTGCGTTATTTTTCCTGTAACAGTCATTACAATAACAGTAGATACCAAAGTAAACACCAATAATGGAAAAAACCATGGCTTTAACACTCCCCACGATTCCAATATCCCAACCGCAGCCGGAATAAACATTACTGGCATAATTTCAATCAAAAACTTTCCTGTTTCCCGCACAAGGGAAAGGGGAATCAGATGTGTTGATAATCCCGTAAATAAAATCAATAATCCATAAATGCTTGCAGGAACCGGCAGAGGTATCAAGGTGTGCAATACCTCCCCCACAAAGGAAATCAAAATAATAACGCCAAATTGTTGTAAATATTTCATCTGTTTTTACTCCCATTTATACTTATTTTTCCCTAATATGTTACTCTTATCCATTTTTAAACGCAAGAAAAACATGGTGTGTTCCCAAAAAACATACCATGTTTTCCTACATTTTTATTCTATTCCTACTCTCCTTCTACTCTTCGACTGCCATATCCTCCACAAGGTCATTATGAAGCCCTGCCACCGGAATCAAGGTAGAAATTATCATAATGCCAACGGTTACGATAAATACTATCAGCATTCCTAAGAGCGGGAATGGATAGGTAAGCTCACCTATCACTACCTTAAACATAGCAATTAATCCATAGCTGATTGCAATACCGATAATACTTCCCACGATTGTTGCCGCAGCTGCCATGATGCAACCCTCCAAGGCAAGCATTTTTACTAACCTTCTTTTACTCATTCCAATAACCCGCATCTGTGCAAGCTCCGATTTGCGTAAAAAAATACTACTGGCATTATTGTTGAAAATATTGACACAGCTCACTGTAAACAAAATAACGAGAACCGCAACCAGCACAAGCTTTATCTTCTGCATTGTTTCTTTTGTCGCCGCCTGCACCATGGCGTCTCCTGCAATACTGGGACCAGTCTGCTCCTCTTCCTCTTCATCAAAAAGCACCATGGAATCCAGAAGATTTGATACCCTGCTTACATCCGACGCAGAAGCATCTATATTCAAAGAGAGCCGGTATCCTTGTATTTTATCTTTATCCATTCCGGTCATGTCGTAAAAGGTGCTTTCCTTCGTTAAAATCATATTGCCTACAGAATCAGGAATGTGTCCGGAGCGGTCACGTCTTAGTATCCCCTCTATTACATAGTCCTTTATCTTTCCTTGTGAAAGCAGTTTACTCTCTGCGGCTCTTACAATATCCCAATAAGTTCCCCGTTGCACTTTATTCTTTGACTCTGCCTGCTCACTCGTCTGATCCAACCCCTTCTGCACCTCTTTGCGTAACTCCTCAAGATCATAAAAGGTAACGGTATCCCCTAATTGATAGTTCGTAATGGTAAGCCTGCGCTCCTGTCCATTGCCCATATCATAATCGTCTACACTATCAAAGTATACCCCCTCATTGACCAGAACAATTCCATTATCACTCAGTTCCTCTGGTCTTACCGTCCCCTCAAGTACATCTTTTTCATACTCTTTTACATCGTCCTCCTCAATGATAGCCAGCTGAAACGATGACACCAAACGAAGATAGCCATCCTGTGATTTCTCCATTCTCGCAATCTGCCTTCCCCAATCTGACTTAGTAAGAAACTCTTTTGTATAAATATCCCCTGCCGTTTTAGAACGGCTCTCATACATCTCTGCCACCCTAAGCTCTTTGCATCCGGTAATCGCTTTTTCTTTTTTGAGTTGTGCCATAGTCGCTATATCAATCTCTCCATAAAGACTATCGGAATCTAAGGACATATTATACGGGATACCATATGGGGCATCCGATGAAATTGTAATATTATAGATAGCATTCCTATCACTCGAAAGCTTTACATATTCTTTGGCTGTCATTCCCATTACAACTACAACAATAAATACAATGACACTGGCAGAAAATGCAAGCATTGTACCATAATATTTGCGGCGGTTCTGCATCATGCTTTTATAGGCGTACTCTCCCTCAATACCAAAAAGACGCCCATAAATAGAAAATCCGCTTTTCCCTGTTGTCCAGTTTTTCTCTGCTTTCTTACGCCTTTTTTCCTTTTTTTTCTGATATTTTTTTTCTTTAGCCAGCCTTTGCTTATCCGAACACTTCCGCTCCCGTTTCGGCAGCTTAAGCTGACGGTTCATCGCCATTACCGGCGTAATTCCTTTTATCATCTTACAAGGGTCAATCACAGAAAAATACATGGAACATAAAAGAGCAACCAGCATGACAACGAATGCCTCAAAGCAAAAGGTTACCGTAATATTCAACTCCAATAATTTTATCATGCTTTCCATCACAAGATATCCTAAAATACTTCCAATAAAGGCAGACGGAACCGCCATCAGTACAGCCTCTATGACGACAACCTTTTTCAACTGTTTTAGTGAGGTACCAATGCAACGAAGCACTCCGTAATCCCTGATTTTTTCCATTACCGAAAGTCTTAATGTGTTCTTGGTAACCAAAACTGCAAATCCCCCGGTCAGATAACATGCCAACAGCCCGAAAGCAAGAAATACAACTAATATATCTCCGTCTCCCTTCATATCATATAATTGTGCTAAGGTGGTATTGAGTTCTCCTTTAAGCCCCATCTCCTTGCAGATTTTTTTATAATCCATCCGCATAAAATACGGATGCTTAAACCGTACCCATCCGGCATCCTTGTGAACAATGGGCTCAAGTCCCTGCAACTCTTCATTGAACAGCAACGGTTCCTTATAATCCTTAATCTCATATTTTTCTACATTATAATCCTTAACCATTTCCTCAAGCTGGTCCTTGGTTACATCATAAAAAATGGCTTCATAACCATATTGCAGCCGCACCATCCGGCGTTCATCATTTAAGCTACAAAACATCGTATTTAATATCCCAAACATAAAGGTCGCAGAAATAATGACACCAATCAGTGTAACCACGGTACGCCTTATATTATAACGCAAATATTTGATCGCTAACTGCCAATATAATTTCATCCTATAGCCTCCCTTTTATCCAAAGCATCCGCGCAACTGCCGGTTACTACTCCTCTATTCTACCATCAACAATTTTAATAATCCGGTCTGCACCTCTTGCAATATCAATGTTATGGGTAATAATAACCAGAGTCTGTTTCAGCTTTTCTACCGATTCATTTAAAAGTGCCATTACCTCATCACCATTTTCTGAATCCAAGGCTCCGGTTGGTTCATCTGCCAACAATAAGGAGGGCCGGTTTGCCAATGCTCTCGCAATGGCAACCCGTTGCTGTTGTCCGCCGGACAACTCACTTGGCAGATGGTAGCGCCGATCCTTTAACCCTAACAAGGAAATGATGTAGTCTACATATTCCTTATCCGGCTTCTTGCCATCTAACAGGATTGGCATGGTAACATTTTCCTCAATATTTAACACAGGAATCAGATGATAGGATTGGAAGATAAAACCGATTCTCCGGCGACGAAATACCGCAAGCTGCTCATCCTTATAGGCTGTTATGTCCTCACCATCAATGATTACTCTTCCTACTGTGGGGGAATCTACTCCACCAATCATGTGCAGCAGGGTGGATTTACCAGAACCGGAGGGTCCCACAATGGATACCCGCTCCCCTGCCTCAATATTTAAGGAGACCTTCTTTAATGCCCGCACCTTGGCTGCTCCCTCTCCATATACCTTACTTACTCCATCCAAGCGAACCATATCCATACTTCTTCCTCCTGTTCTAAGATTTCCCTGTTAGATGCTTTATAAACGTTGTCCGGCTAGGGGAAATGATATACTGTGAAAATTTGCTTCTCTGATTTTATTTTAACAGAGTTGTCTTACAGTTTGGTGAATTGGTTTCTTACGGTTTTGTAAGGTTCAGAAGGCTGAAGTATCTTTGCAAATATCTGCAAAAGACTATATACAGAGAAGTACAAGAGATTAAGGAATGTGGGGCGTTGCCTACGCGCACTCGGGACTTACACCCGTTAGAGAACGCCCATGCTGGGCAAACAAAACGCAGAATGGCGTAGGAATCCTACACCATTTTGCAAGTATCATGTAAGGTAGGGGATTTTTTTCAAAAAATATCTGAATTGGCTTTTGTGGAGAGTAACATAAATGTGCCTGTGGCACATTGCCAGATACGTATTTTGTCAGACAAGCTGAAAATGCGACTGGTTAGGGAAAAATCCCCTAAAACCTCATCTAAACCTAAAAAATATCTATATGTTAAACTCCCAAAAAACTCCCGGTACTATTGAGAGTACGGTATTCGGTAAATATTTCGTAACATTTTTCATCACTCATCCATATCCGTCCATAATTCACATTGTGTCATTACCGTTTGCACTGCATCATCCATACCCTCTGGCGGATATTTATGCTTTTTTAAAAGCCTCTTAATCATCATTCTCATTTTGGCCCTAGCCGAATCTCTTTTCTGCCAATCAATAGTACGATTGTTTCTAAGTGTATCAGCCAATTCCTTTGTAATAGCAATCAATTCCTCATTCTCATAAAAATCTTTAATTGCCTGTGGCTTTGTCAAAGCATCATAAAAAGCTAATTCATCTGCTGTCAGACCCAACTGTTCTCCCTCTTTATGTGCCGCTGCTATCTGCTTTGCTAAATTGAGAAGCTCTTCTATAACCTGTTCATTCGTAAGCATACCATTAAGATAGCGGTTCATCGCTCCTTGAATAATTTCACTGAATTTCTCGGCTTTCACAACATTTGTACGCCGATATATCTGCACCTGCTCCGCAATCAACTTCTTTAACAATTCTACAGCAAGGTTTTTTTCCTTCATCCTCGAAATCTCTTCCAAAAATTGGGGATCAAATAATGAAAATTCCTGTGAAACATCAGAGAATAAATTGATTACTCCATCGCTCTTAATACTTGCCTTTAATAGCTCATTAATTCGTGTATTCATTTCTAATAACGAAATCTTTTTGCCTTCTCCTTTATTGATGTACCGCATCACAAGCACTCTTACAGATTCAAAAAACGCTGCTTCTACACGCAACTTTTCCTCTGCCAGAGAAGAACAAAGCGATAATGCCTGCCTAAGAAGCAACGCTTCTTTTATAAAACTTTCCCGCTCTGATTGTTTATCAACTGCTACAATAAAATTTACTGCTCCACTTATGGTTTTTGAACGTTCCAAATCCGCACCTGACATAAACTTAGAATAGTCATACCCATGGAAAATATCCTGACATATAGATAATTTTTCCAAGAATTTAGGGAATGCAACCCTTTCAATATCTGTATCACCATAATTCTTCTTATCACGGGATGTATAATCATTCATTGCTTCCTTTAATGCTGATGCAATACCAACATAATCAACGACCAGCCCTCCCTCTTTATCTTGGAAAACACGATTCACCCTGGCAATCGCCTGCATCAAATTATAGCCCTTCATTGGCTTATATACATACATGGTGGCAAGCGATGGCACATCAAATCCAGTCAACCACATATCCACTACAATTGCAATCTTCATAGGGCTTTCATCATCCTTGAATTTTTTTGCCGATTCATCCTTATGTCTTTTATTGCCAATAATTTTACGCCATTCTTCAGGATCTTTATTGCTCTCAGTCATGACAACCCCAACTTTTTCATTCCATTGGGGGCGAAGTTCTAATATTCTATTATAAATTTTCATGGCAATTGTTCTTGAATACGCAACAATCATAGCTTTACCAGTGAGTAAACTTTCACGGTTATTTTCATAATGCTCCAAAATATCATCCACAAGAGATACTATTGTTTCATCATTTCCCAGTATTGCTTCCATCTGTCCCAGTTGTTTTTTACTTTTTTGAATGACCTCTGGATCAGCATTATTTGCCATAATATCATATTCGGCATCAATCAGCTTCAGCGTTTCTTCATCCAGCTTCAGCTTTATCACACGGCTTTCATAATAGACAGGTCTCGTGGCTCCATCTTCCACCGCCTGCGTCATATCATAAACATCTATGTAATCACCAAATACTTCTCTGGTACTCCTATCTTTTAATGAAATAGGTGTTCCGGTAAAACCTATATAAGTTGCATTGGGCAAACTATTTCTAATAATTCTCGCTGTGCCAAGCTTTATTTTTCCAGTTTCAGCATCTACTTTCTCTTTCAATCCATACTGTCCGCGATGCGCTTCATCCGCCATTACAATAACATTTCTCCGCTCAGATAATGCATCATCTGATTCTTCAAACTTCTGCATTGTAGTAAAAATAATACCATTTGCCTTCCTGCCATCAAGCAAAGACTTCAGATGTTCTCTGCTTTCTGCATGCATTGGTTCCTGACGCAAAAAATCTTTACACTTAGCAAATTGTCCATATAACTGATTATCAAGATCATTTCTATCTGTCAGCACAACTAATGTTGGGCTATCTAAAGCTTCCTGCAACAAATGTGCATAAAATACCATTGATAGGGACTTTCCGCTACCCTGTGTATGCCAAAAAACACCGCCTTTTCCATCCGTCACCATTGCTCGCTTGGTAGATTCAATCGCTTTATTTACAGCAAAATATTGATGATATCCGGCAAGTATCTTAAACTGCTTTAACCCTTCATTTGAAAAACAGATATAATTTTTAATGATATCTAACAATCGTTCCTTAATAAACATTCCCTCAAAAAATGTATCAAACTGTGCAAACTGTGTATTTTCATAATTGCCATCTTTTGTTTTCCACTCCATAAACCTATCTTCCCCTGAAGTAATTGTACCCGCTCTGGATGTAGATTGGTCACTCAGCACACAAATACAATTATATATAAATATAGTAGGTATTTCCTGCATATAATTCCGAATCTGCAAATATGCTTCCGAAGCATCCGTTTCCTCTCGTGATGGAGATTTCAACTCAACTAATACAACCGGAATCCCATTAATAAAGATAAGTATATCCGGTCGTTTTTTACTATTCTCAATAAATGTCCACTGGTTAGCTGTAATATATGAATTGTTGTCAGTATTTTTATAATCCACAAGGTAGACAATACCAGAGTGTTCCTCTCCACTTTTTAAATAACGCACCTCAATACCATGCTGTATATAATCCATAAACACAGCATTTTTCTGTATTAGTTCACCATTTTCATAATTCTTTAACTTATGTAATGCATCTGTGATTGCCTCTTCCGGCATAGATGAATTCAGCCTATATAATGCATCAATAAGTTCTTCTTCATATAACGGGTTATAAAAATCTCTATCTATGTCCGGTCCGTAAACATGCGTGTAGCCCATATCTTGGAAAAGTTCTATAATGGAATTTTCATAATCGGCTTCTGTATAGAATTCTGACATTTTATTTACTCCTCTGTACTGATAATTTCCAAAAAGCAATCTGTATCTGCAAATATAAATACCAATCATTTAAATAATAATCAAATTTCAAAACATTATCGAATAACGGTTCAATTACTTTCAACATAAGTCTAGCCCATTCTGAATTAGTAACATTATATTGACTATCAATTTGTCTCGTTATGTCTCTCAATTCCTCATATGTGGCATTTGCATTTTGAGCAATCTCAATTTTGATAAGCATTTCATCTATACGCTCTTTATCGCACATACTACAATCACTTATTATTGCTATATAAGGTTTATCCTCACATTCAATCAAATGAACTGGCAACAAGTAATGCAACTTTTCCATTTCATAGCTATATTTATCAAAAGCATGTGATACATTATATTCTACTGGCTCCACTTCAAAATAATGGTCAATATTCATCTTTTGCAATCCGTCATGTATTTTTTGTATTCCCTGTTTCAACGCATATTGGTAGTGTTCTAGCTGTAATTGTATGTTTTTATCTTCAAAATGCGAATGCATCACTGCAAGCCATTCTCTCACACGATAAGCATTATCCTTTCCACAACGTTCGATAATTTCCTTTTGCAAATTTTCTAAATACTCCTCATAAGTATTAAACTCCTGCGGAGCAAGAATTGTTCTTTTCTCAAACCTTTTTACTTTTTCTAAATTATATTTTTCTACAGCATCTATTATTTCTTCAATGAAATTATATCTGTTCCGAATGTAAGTATTTAATTGAACAACATTAATTGGAACATATTTATCAAATTTCATATCATTTCTATACACTCTCGCAATAAAATTAGCCCTGCGTTCTTCTTCAGATAACATAATTGATACCATTGGATTATTATTCATTATATACGGACACCATTCTGGTTCACTGCCTTGATATGAAGGATGATAACTCGTTTCTACTGGATGAACAGAACAAAGGGAACGAAGATACTTGAAATACTTCTCATCATTTCCCTTGCCATCATGTCCAGTTTCATTAAATACTACTGTATCGCTTGCTCTTGAATATTTTACATTATATATATGCGCAATCATCATAATACAATCTATAAGAGTCTGCCCATAATTTAGCAAATCACATAATTTAAATACATCACAAACTTCAATTATATTACAGTAGGCAACCAAATCATCTATTCTATCAAGTGCTGCGCAAATACAATTATAAGCATTTGAACTTACTCTTTCCTTCTTTGAAGGGAACCTAAAATCCGCTTCTTTTTCATATGAAAAATTATGGTACTGATTTATTTTATCTCTCAATTTTCTATTCAACTCTTTATCAAGATTTAACTTTTCCATAACTTTTTCCTTTCATATACTAAACAATAATTTAG
>JAGATQ010000046.1 GCA_017621205.1 Lachnospira sp. | reverse complement strand
CTGTAAAAATGGACCGAACACATCTGCTATCTTCAATCGCAGACTGGATGTATTAATACACGGATGACAACCGAAATATTCTGCTTTTAAAACATCTTCATCCACTAAAAGTGTTACATTATTTTCTTTATCATTCATAAGGCCAAGGACGCTTACCGAACCCGGTGTGATATCCAAAAACTGCTCCATATATTCTGCCGAACCAAAGGAAAGTCTGGCGCTGTTTATCTGCTTGGAAATATCTTTGGTAAGAAACTTTTTATCCTCACGAATCATTAAGAGATAAAATTTCGTTTTCTGTGCATTACATAAAAACAGATTTTTGCAGATAACTGCAGGAGCCAACACCTCATCAATGGCAAGACATGCCTCCATGGTGTTTGCTTCTTCGTGGTCCACACGTTCATATTCTATTCCTAAGGAATCCAGCAAATCGTAGGTGCGGATTTCCTTTTCTAAACGGCCGTCAGCACTCTCCGGACGTCCTTTTACTAATGTCAGTTCCATAATTAATCCTTTCAATAATTATCTTTTGTAATATCTCTCCAAGTCTCCTGATGCTGCTTACAAAACAACTCCGGTTCCTCATTAAGAGAAAACCACTTTAATTCCAACGTTTCTCCGCCATCACAGACAAGTTCTCCTCCGGTCATTTGAAGTTCATACACAATACAGATGCTTTGGACTTTATCACCATTTGGATATTCCATATTGCAATCTGTATAAATGCCAATCAGGCGGCGTACCTCAACGTCTAAACCCGTTTCTTCTTTTACTTCTCTGATAGCTGCCTGCTCCGGTGTTTCGCCTAGTTCAACTGCACCACCGGGGAAGCCCCATTCTCCAAAATCTCCACGTCGCTGCAGTAACACCTGCCCCTTATCATTAAAAATGCAACCTCCGGCAAAAACAAGAATTACTTTTTCATGACCAACTTTACTCCTGAGCCAACATATGTAGTCTTTTTGAGTACTCATGATAAATCCCTTTCTCTATTCCAACTCCAACCTATATATCCTCTGTACCGAAATTCCCTCATACCAGCCAAAGTAGTCTTTCGGTGGCACCACCAATTCCACAAGCTCTGCTCCAAGCTTTTCTATGGTTTTATACGATGCGATATTATCTTCATCACACACCAGATAAATGTACTTCATGCCATGCTCCTTAGCAACCGGCAGTACCATTTTTGCCGCCTGATAGGAATAGCCATGCCCCCGGTATTCCTCATCCACTTCATAACCAATGTGGCCGTTGTAGTAGGAATGATAATTGTCACCAAGTCGGATGCTTATCTTACCCACGGGCTTGTTTATCGCCTTCGGAATAATTTCGTACCAGTAGTATGGAATTTCTACCTCATTACCCTTGTCGAAATGAATCAGCCTAAGTTCCATTTCATCGCCGGTAAGAGTGGTATATTTTTCGTTGTACTGCGCCCTTGGCACTTCAAAAATGTAAGTATTATAGCTCTCCTCTGACTGGTTTGTGAAAAGCTGCTTTAGTTCCATTGCCATTTCATCACAATCATCCGACTCGAAGGATATTTCTTCATGCTTCTTGAACAATTCTGTCACTAAGCCCTGAGCAAACAACCGGAATTCACTAATGTTTCTTCCATACACATAAGCGATTTCTTCATCCTCAATAAAAGCAAAACAGGACACCTCTCCATCGATACATGTATAGGCAACACAGTCCGGCAATTCCTTAAAGAAATCTTCCCGGCTTCCGGTCCAAGGATTAATGTCCTTATGTAATAAACAATATCGATCTAACATCAGTTCACAGCACTGTTGATAAATATCCTGTCCTGCACATGCATACTGAAT
>JAGATQ010000045.1 GCA_017621205.1 Lachnospira sp. | reverse complement strand
GACCCGCCAAACATGAGAAAGAAGCAATTTACGCAGTAAATTAGCGGATTTCGAATGTTTGCAGGATTGCAGGAGTTGTGAAACAACGGAGCAATCCGTGGCATCCGTTGGGGGCAAAATACCTTTTGACCCCAACATCATTAATATAATTTCTTAAGAAACAGACGAGTTTGATAATGAATTTCCATCTACTGCGTAGTCGTCAATCGACGTAATTCATTTACGCCCCCACCCTTCTGCATTGCAGATTGAAAATTCATTCTGCATCATAGGTTTAAAAAGAGAAATTAAAAATACTACATGAAATTTCTCGATTTGGAATATCCATATGGAACACCCAAACCGAAGAATGCCAGCTAATTAGGAGGAGAATATTGGCATGAACAAACAAGAAAATATTGAAAAGAAGCTTACCCATTCCTTTTTTAAGGTTTCTGCAATTATGGCAGCCACTGCGATTTTAGGTTTAATTGCAATGGTTGTTATTTCTAACCGGTACTCTTATGCATTGGAAAACTTTGGTTTTGCACAGGGAGATATTGGTAAGGCGATGTTTGAATTTGCAGATATCCGCTCATCTCTCCGGGCAGCCATCGGATATGATGACGAGGAGGCAATTGCCACTGTAACAAAACAACACGACGAGAAAAAAGCGTTATTTGAGGAATATTTCTCAACAGTAGAAGATACCATTGTATCAAAGGATGGCAGAACAACCTACGATGCAATCAAAGGAGAGCTTGATGCTTATTGGGAGCTTGATGCAGAGATTATGACACTTGGCACATCAACAGACCCAGCTCAGCGTCAACAGGCACAGGAGATGGCACTGAAGCAGCTTACAGGAGCTTATAACAGCATTTATGACAAGTTGGAAGAGCTGCTTAATGTTAAAGTTCACGGAGGAAACAGTCTGTCCGTAAAGCTTACGATTGCAGAATGGGTATTAATTGTTGTAATCATCGTCGTCATTGTAATATCAGTCACATTTTCTACTAAAATTGGCAGAAAGATTGCACAAAAAATCTCTAATCCCTTAAGTCAGCTTGGGGAGCGTCTCAAAACCTTTGCCACAGGAGATTTATCTTCTCCATTTCCTATGGTTGAAACCGGGGACGAAGTGGAACATATGGAAAAAGATGCGACCGAGATGGCAAATAACCTCAATACCATTATTCATGATATTGGAGAGGTATTAGGAGAGATGGCAGATGGCAACTATGTTGTCCGCTCCAAGCATCCAGACAAATATACCGGAGATTTCCAGAAGTTGTATGAATCTATGCGTAAATTAAGAGATCAGATGACAGAAACACTGCTATCCATTGGCAAAGCCTCCAGTCAGGTATCGGCAGGTTCCGAAGACTTAGCCAATGCAGCTCAATGTCTTGCAGAAGGAGCAACAGACCAGGCCCATGCTGTACATGAACTACACACAACCATTTCTGATATTACATTAACTATGACGGAAAGCTCCAAGAGTGCGGATGAATCTTACATAAAAGCACAGCATTATGCAGACGAAGCAGATAACAGCCGGGAAGAAATGAATACTATGATGGCAGCCATGGAACGAATCAATGATGCATCTACCAAGATTGGTAATATTATTTCCGAAATTGAATCTATTGCTGCCCAGACAAATCTTTTGTCCTTAAATGCATCTATCGAGGCTGCAAGAGCAGGCGAGGCAGGACGAGGTTTTGCAGTGGTAGCAGATGAAATAAGAGAATTAGCAGACCAGAGTGCACAAGCAGCTGTTGATACCAGAGACTTAATTGAAAGCTCCATCAGGGAAGTTGCAGAAGGAAATCATGCAGCAGAGCGAGCATCTAGTTCCATTGTAACGGTAGTAGATGGAATTAAACAGATTGCTGATTTCTCGAAGAATTTAAAAATAATGGTGGACGAGCTGGCAGAAGCAATGCATCAGGCAGAACAGGATGTCAACCAGATTTCAGAGGTTGTTCAGAGCAATGCCGCAACTGCCGAGGAAGCCTCCGCAACCAGTGAAGAATTATTTGCGCAGGCAAGTATTATGGATGAGCTTGTGGGTCAGTTTACATTAGAATGATGATATTTACCGGAAAGAGGCTTCCAACACATTCTTTATATTATATTCAGGTAAAAAGCATGAGGGCAGTGATGTACAGTTACTGCTCTCTTATATTTTCTACTAAATTTACTAGGAATAATTGCCTTTAATCATTATTTCTGCTACAATAAACACAAAACAGATTCATATAATTAATCACATCATTAATATGCAACATTAAGAAAGGAGACGTTGAAATGCACAAGAAAAAAAAGCTGAATGCGTGGTTGGAACAATTGTCAAATGAACTAAATCTTCAGGCTCAGAAATCCTTTCAGATTGGCTTATTTGAAGAAATCAAGGATGCTACAATACTCGAAGGTGCACCCGAAACAATGAGTGCCCTCAACAACTTATTAAACTGTGCCAATTTACTATTAAACCATGCCAGAGAAAATATGACTATGCTGAATCGTATTAATCATTCTGGTATGTGGTCCATGTATTTTGGAGAAGGACTTACCATCAGCCGTGTAATGTATACAGATGAGTTTCGTGAAATTACGGGCTACACAGACCGCAATGAATTAGAAGACACATTAGAAGCATGGAGCTCTAAGATACATAAACACGACCATGACCGGATAATGCAGGAGTTTTATGACACCATTAACGATACTACACAGCAAAAGGTTTTCGATGTGGAATACCGTTTCCAGACGAAACACAACGGACTGCGTTGGATGCGTATGGCGGGAGAAATCGTCCGGCGTGGGGGAAAGCCCTTTGAATTTGTTGGTATTATTTCAGATATCACCACAGCCCACAATAATGCAGTGGATTTAGATATCTCAACCAAGCGGCATGACGCCATTGATTCCATACTCAACGAAGGCTCGTGGAGCATGAATGTAATTGATGGTGATATTGCCAATCCGGAGAATCCATTTTGGTACTCTGAACAATTTAGAAGATTACTTGGTTTTCAAGGCGAGCAGGATTTCCCAAACTCCCCGGATTCTTACTCCAATTTGCTCCATGAAGAGGATAAGAAACGGGTCATGGAAGCAATTTTACGCTATGTAAAGTCAGGAACACAACATCCAGCTCTTCAATTGGAATTTCGAATCCGACACGCAGACGGCAGCTACCGATGGTTTCAGATGACGGTTACTGCAGTGTTTGATTCTTCCCGAAATCCTATTGTACTAGCAGCAACAGCACTCGATGTAACAGAACAGAAACGCAGCCGGGAAATCTTTGAAGCAGATATGGAAAGAAGTATCCATAGTCTTGCAGCAGGTCTTGATGAAATCAGCGCTGTTGTAGCAGAAACCACAACGGATGTGCAGGATTTAAATGAAAAACAGGATAGCATTACAAAGGCAGCAGCAGCAGTAAACGAAAAGGTAAATGAATCCCTTGAAATTATTTCTCTCATTCAAGGAATTGCTACCCAGACTAATTTGTTATCCTTAAATGCCTCCATTGAAGCCGCCAGAGCCGGAGAAGCGGGAAAAGGATTTGCTGTCGTAGCAGATGAAGTCGGCAAATTAGCCGTTTCCTGCAACGAAACCTCGGAACACATTTCCCAGAGTTTAAACGAGATGCGACAGGCGATTGAACACATTCTTTCCAGAATTGAAGGTATGGATAAGGCTGTAGTTTCCCAATCTGCAAATATGGAAAAGATAAACAGCATGACACAGGAACTGAATGCGTTGTGTGACGAAGAAAAAGAGATTGCAAGAACTGTATTCTCATAATGGTTATCAGATTGGTGATTGTTTGTTTCGCAATTATCTATATTCTTAATTAAAAAGCTGTGCTTTGTGATAACAATCACAAGCACAGCTTTTTATTAGGATTCGACCCTTAATTTATTATTTATTCACTACATTGTATCCTTTGGAAGTTTAACCTTAACTTTATCTAACTTCCAAATCTCCTTAGCGTACTCCTCAATCGTACGGTCAGAAGTAAACTTACCACATTTCGCAGTATTGAGCATCGCAGCTTTTGCCCATGCCTCCTCATTCTTATACCACTCATTGACACGGTTCTGTGCATCACAGTAAGAATCAAAATCCTTTAAGATGAAGTACTGATCCTGATTCAGTAATGCATCATACAACTCACGGAACAGCTCTGTATCGTATCCTGAATACGTACCATCCACTAACTGGGTCAATACCTTGCGGACTGCCTGATTGTTATTAAAGATATCACGAGGATAGTAACCACCCTCACGCTCATACTTCATAACCTCATCGGCACTCATACCAAAGATAATCGCATTCTCGATGCCAACCTCTTCTACAATCTCTACGTTTGCACCATCCATCGTTCCGAGGGTTAATGCACCATTTAACATGAACTTCATGTTACCGGTACCGGAAGCCTCCTTGGATGCAGTAGAAATCTGCTCAGATACATCGGCTGCGGCAAACAAAAGCTCTGCATTAGACACACGGTAATTCTCAATAAATACTACCTTAATCTTACCATCAATGCTATCATCATTGTTGATTACATCTGCAACATTGTTGATTAATTTAATCGTCAGCTTTGCACGACGGTAACCTGCTGCTGCCTTAGCACCAAAGATATAAGTATGTGGTACAAAATCCATATTGGGATTAGCCTTTAATTCATTATAGATATGCATTACATGTAAAATGTTAAGAAGCTGTCTCTTATACTCATGTAATCTCTTCACCTGCACATCATAAATGGAACGAGGATCAATATCAATTCCATTATGCTCCTTGACATACTCTGCCACCCGCACCTTATTCTTATACTTAATCTGCATGAATTCCTGCTGGCACTTCTTGTCATCTGCATAGACAGCCAGCTTCTCCATCTTGCTTAAATCCGTAATCCACTCATCACCAATCTTATCTGTTACCCAGTCAGCCAACAAAGGATTACCATGTAATAAGAAACGACGTTGTGTAATACCATTGGTCTTATTGTTGAACTTCTCCGGATTCATCTCATAGAAGTCCTTAAGCTCTCTCTTCTTTAAAATGTCTGTGTGAAGCTGTGCTACACCATTGACTGCAAAGGAGCCTGCAATGGCAAGGTGAGCCATCTTAACCTGTCCGTCATAAATAATAGACATCTTCTCAATCTTGGAATGGTCACCCGGATAACGGTTGCCAATCTCCATCTGGAATCTTCTATTAATCTCTTCTACAATCTGATAGATACGAGGCAGTAATCTTGAGAACAGCTCAATCGGCCATTTCTCCAATGCTTCTGCCATAATTGTATGGTTCGTATAAGCACAGGTCTTGGTTGTAATTGCCCATGCATCATCCCAGCTTAAGCCTTCCTCATCCATCAAGATACGCATCAATTCTGCTACTGTTACTGTCGGATGGGTATCATTCAACTGGAATACTACCTTCTCCGGAAGCTTCTTAATATCCTTATTCGTCTCCTTAAACTTAAGGATTGCCCTCTGTACAGAAGCAGAAACAAAGAAATACTGCTGCTTTAAGCGAAGCTCCTTACCTGCATAGTGGTTATCATTCGGATACAATACTTCACAGATGGTATTGGCAAGATTCTGCTCCTCTACCGCTCTCTGATACTCACCCTTGTCAAAGGAATCCAGATTAAAGGTCTGGCAAGCTTCCGCATCCCAGATACGAAGTGTATTGATTACATTATTGCCATAACCAACAACCGGCATATCATACGGAATTGCACGGATTGCCTGATAATCCTTCTGTACAAAATTCATCTTGCCGTCAGCACCCTGCTCTGCCTGAACACGTCCGCCAAACTTAACAATAACCGCATAATCATCACGACGAATCTCAAAAGGATTACCATGCCTTAACCAATCATCCGGTCTCTCAATCTGGTATCCATCACGAATCTCCTGACGGAACATTCCATAGCGGTAACGAATACCACAGCCATATGCAGGATATCCTAATGTTGCCAAAGAATCAAGGAAGCAGGCAGCTAAACGTCCGAGACCGCCGTTACCAAGTGCAGCATCCGGCTCCTGATCCTCAATTGCATTAATATCAAAGCCCAGCTCGTCTAATGCTTCCGCAATCTCCTTGTAATAGGTTAAATTAATCATATTATTACCTAATGCACGTCCCATCAGAAACTCCATTGACAGGTAATAAACCGTCTTGGCATTCTTTTTCTCATACTCCTTATGAGTAGCAATCCAACGGTCAATAATATAATCCTTAACCGCATAAGATACAGCCTGATAAATCTGCTGTGGAGTTGCCTCATCAATCGTCTTACGGTACTGATTTTTAACGTTCTCCCTTACCGCCTTTTTGAATGCTGCTTTGTCGAAATCACTTTTCTTCATGTTGTACACATCCACCCTTCTTTATAAATTATTAAATAATTAGTTATTTGCCTGTTCCACACCAAGGGTAACTATCTCACCATTGATATTCCATTCCTTTACGAATCCCTTCGTCTCCCCAAGAATAATATTCTTAGCAAGTACATCATGTTTAATCACATCGGCATTCTTTGTCATTACATCGGCAACCTTCTCATTATTATCGTTGTAAACAATAATATTATCTGTTACTTCAAAACCAGCTTCCTTACGCATATTCTGAATCTTGCTAATCAATTCACGAACAAAACCTTCCTCTAATAGCTCCTCAGTTAAATTCGTATCTAATACCACAGTAATTCCGCCATCTGCTTCAGACTGGTAACCATCCTGCTGTGTCATATCAATGAGCAGGTCCGCCTTCAAAAGCTCAACTTTACCACTTGGGCAGTCTAGTGTTAGTACACCATTGGTATTTAACTCACCCATAGCAGCATTACCATCTAACCCAGCCAACACCTGCTTAATCTCACCAAGCTGTTTACCGTACTTCGGTCCTACGGTCTTGAGCTGCGGTTTAAATGTATATGTGGTATAAGAACTTACATCCTGTGTAAATTCGGCTGATTTGACATTCAACTCTTCTTCTATAATATTCTTATAGAAATCATCTAATACATGCTCGGCAGCAATAAACATCTTACCAATCGGCTGGCGGTTCTTAATGTTCGCACTGTTTCTGGCAGCACGTCCAAGTACAACTACCTTTAACACCTCATCCATATCTGCTTCCAGCTGCTTATCAATCATGCCCTCATCCGCCACCGGATAATCACATAAGTGAATACTCTCTGGTGCATCATCATCTAATGACACCACCAGATTCTGATAGATGTCCTCCGTCATAAACGGAATCATCGGTGCTGCTACCTTAGCCGTCGTAACCAAAGCAGTATAGAGTGTCATATAGGCATTCACCTTATCCTGCTCCATACCCTTAGCCCAATAACGCTCCCTGCCACGACGGACATACCAGTTACTCATATCATCAACAAATTCCTGCAGTGCCCTCGCACTCTCCGGAATCCGGTAATTCATAAGATGGTCATCCACCGTCTGAACCAATGTATTCAGCTTGGAAAGCAGCCATTTATCCATCACAGAAAGCTTATCATATTCTAACTGGTACTCCATCGGATTAAACTGGTCAATCTCTGCATATAGCACATAAAATGCATAGGTATTCCAAAGGGTTCCCATGAACTTACGCTGTCCCTCGGTTACCGCCTTGCCATGAAAACGGTTCGGCAGCCAGGGTGCGCTGTTGATATAGAAATACCATCGAATTGCATCTGCACCATACTCGCTAAGTGCCTCCATCGGGTCTACCGCATTGCCTTTGGATTTACTCATCTTCTGCCCATTCTCATCCTGTACATGTCCAAGCACAATTACATTCTCATAAGGTGCTTTGTTGAATAACAGGGTGGACTCTGCAAGAAGGGAATAAAACCACCCTCTTGTCTGGTCAACCGCCTCGGAGATAAACTGTGCCGGGAACTGCTGTTCAAACAGCTCCTTATTCTCAAAGGGGTAATGATGCTGGGCAAATGGCATTGCACCACTGTCAAACCAACAATCAATCACCTCTGGCACACGGTGCATCTCTTTACCGCAGCACGGACACGGAAATGTCACACTGTCAATATATGGACGGTGAAGCTCAATCTTCTCATCATCAGCCTTACCGGAAAGCTTGGCAAGCTCCTCCCGGCTTCCAACCGATTCCATGTGTCCACACTCGCATTCCCAGACATTCAGTGGCGTTCCCCAGTAACGGTTACGGGAAATGCCCCAGTCCTGAATATTCTCAAGCCAGTCACCAAAACGTCCCTTGCCAATAGATTCCGGAATCCAGTTAATTGTATTATTATTGCGGATTAAATCATCCTTCACTTCCGTCATCTTAATGAACCACGATTCTCTTGCATAGTAAATCAATGGCGTATCACATCTCCAGCAGAAAGGATAATCATGCTCAAACTTCGGAGCATCAAACAACAAGCCCCGCTTCTCCAAATCAACCAGAATCGGACGGTCTGCATCCTTTACAAACATCCCTGCAAACTCCCCGGTCTCCTCTGACATCTCACCTTTACCAGTAACCAGCTGCACAAAAGGAAGCTCATATTTCCTTCCCACCTGTGCATCGTCCTCACCAAAGGCTGGTGCGATGTGAACAATACCAGTACCATCTGTCATAGTGACATAGTCATCTACTGTTACATAAAAGCCCTTCTTATGCTGCTTTTCGCAAATCTCCGTCGCAAAGGGGAATAGCGGCTCGTACTCCTTATGCTCCAAATCTGTACCGACAAAGGTCTCTAATACTTCATAAGCCGGCTTATCATCCTCTTTAAGACTTCCTAATACCTTGTCAAGCAAAGCTTCAGCCATATAATATGTATAACCATCTGCTGCCTTTACTTTAACATAGGTCTCCTTGGGATTCACGCAAAGTGCTACATTACTTGGTAACGTCCATGGGGTTGTCGTCCATGCCAGAAAATAAGCATCCTCCCCTACCACTTTAAAGCGTACCACCGCAGAGCGTTCCTTTACGGATTTATAACCCTGTGCCACCTCGTGGGAGGAAAGTGGGGTTCCACAACGTGGACAATAAGGAACTATCTTAAAGCCCTTATATAAAAGCTTCTTATCCCAAATCTGCTTTAATGCCCACCACTCCGACTCAATAAAATCATCATGATAGGTTACATAAGGGTCGTCCATGTCTGCCCAAAAACCAACAGCATCCGAAAACTCTTCCCACATACCCTTGTACTTCCAAACCGATTCCTTACATTTGGTAATGAATGGGTCTAACCCATATTCCTCAATCTGTTCCTTACCATCTAAGCCAAGTAACTTCTCTACCTCAAGCTCTACCGGAAGACCGTGCGTATCCCAGCCCGCCTTGCGGGGTACCTTATAGCCTTTCATAGTACGGTAACGAGGTATCATATCCTTAATTACACGGGTTAAGACATGTCCAATATGGGGCTTGCCATTCGCAGTTGGCGGCCCGTCATAAAACATATAAGTTGGACACCCTTCCCGAAGCTCAATACTTTTCCTAAATATATCCTTCTCTTTCCAGAGCTTAGAAATCTTTTTTTCGTGTTCCACGAAATTCAGGCTTGCTGAAACCTTCTCGTACATACTTGTTCCTCCTGTATCTCCTTATATATGCCCGCAGGCACACATATATAGAATATAATACTATTTTTTCACTTTAAAATCAACCGTTGCATTAAAATTCGTACATTTTGTATGCTTTATAAGAAAAGTTACTATACTTTAACTCTAAATTACTATGTACAAAGCTTTAGTACTTTAAAAAATTTTGCCGTCCCTGTCTGATAACCAGATAGGAACGGCAAAATGATACTCTTCTATATAAAATAAATACTTCTTTATCTCACATTAATTAAATTCAGAGGGAACATCATAAAACTCCTCATACCCCATTGCTTTGCTATACTCATCCAGTGTAATATCATGAAGCTTGAGATACTGTGCCACCTTCACACCGACATAACGGATATGCCATGGTTCGTACGCATAGCCGGTGATATCTGTCTTATTCTCAGGATACCGGATAATAAATCCATATTCTTCACAGTGTTCCTGAAGCCAGATTCCCTCCTTTGTCTGTGCAAAACGGCTGTAAAGCTGATAGCCAATCTCCGCACAGGACACATCAATCGCAAGTCCGGTCTGATGCTCACTCTTGCCTGGCTGGGCACTGTAAATGGAGGTATAACCGTACCCATTTCTCCTTAAATTGCGGTAATAGATACTGCTCTGTGTATTGTAAGAACGGTAACCGGACACTCCAACCATCTCTACTCCATCCTCCTTGGCCCCTGCAAACAGCTCCTCCAATGCCTCGGAAGCAGTTTCATCCATATACCGCCGCTCTTCTGCCGCATTGGCAGCAAACTCCACATCCGGCATAACCAGATTCTCCGGCACATAATCAGCCGGAAGCTCATGCTCCTTGTTTACCAGCAGCACCTTGGGATTCTCCACCTTAATTGACACGATATCCCCCATCACAATATTACTTTCCTTATTATAATAATATGACTTAGAAAGCACACTGTGACCATGAAGCAAAAAAATGCAATGAGTTATCATTGCCATCACTGCCAAAAACAATAGAATAAACAATCCTGTATATGCCGCTTTTCTCCTTCTTCTTTTTCTTCTCCTACGCACTCTTGTCCCCATATTAACCACCTGACTTCATATATAATAATCTACACCTTCGCATATCACACATGCAAATGTCTTTGCCCGCTGTCGAATTATGATATATTGTAGTATAACATATTGTGATGCGAAAAGTCTTTACAATAATGTAAAATTTTAAATTTCTTCTTCTGTACTTGCCAGAAGCTTTGCTGTTGAGGTATAATAGTGTGTATGTCTTTTTGCACAGTCAATAGCTGCTTAAAGAAAATACATACAATTCATTACATATATTTATTCAGTAGATGTTTTTATTTAGGAGGTACTTATCATGCGTACAAAGGCAGTATCCGACAGCCCTTTAAAGGAGCGGCTTTCAGGAATATTAGTACACCCGACCTCATTTCCAAGCCCCTATGGAATTGGTGATTTAGGACAGGGTGCCAGAGATTTTATTGACTTTTTAGAGCGGGCAGGACAACATTTATGGCAGGTGTTACCACTTGGACCGACGGGCTTTGGCAACTCGCCATACCAGTCCTACTCCTCCTTTGCCGGCCAGCCCCTGCTAATCAGCCCGGATGAGCTAGTAAAGGACGGATTGCTAACACAGAAGGATATTAAAAATATTCCCCATTGGGACAATGAGCTACGGGTAGATTTTGATGCCGTGGCAGAATATAAGGAAACGTTGTTCCTCAAAGCTTATGCCAATTTTACGGAAACAGACGACAAGGAGCTTACGAAGGAGTACCGGAGTTTTCTGCGTAAAAACGACTGGGTGAAGGACTATTCCTTATTCATGGCATGCAAAAAAGCCCATGACGGCGTGAACTGGCAGGAATGGGACAAGGAGATTGCCAGACCCACCGAAGCCGCCAAGGAAAAATGGACAAAAAAGCTGAAAAAAGAGGTGGATTACTACCGCTTTATCCAGTTTATATTTTTCCGTCAATGGAATAATTTGAAAAATTACGCGAACAATAAAGAAATTGAAATCATTGGGGATATTCCAATTTTTATTTCTTCTGATTCTAGCGATGTCTGGGCTAACCCGACACTGTTCCAGTTAGACTCCAAGGGATACCCGACCAAGGTCGCAGGGGTTCCGCCAGATTATTTCAGTGCCACCGGGCAGCTTTGGGGCAATCCGCTTTACGATTGGAAGGAGCATAAAAAAACGGGATATGCATGGTGGATTAACCGGGTTAAGGCGCAGCTTACGGTAACAGATTATCTGAGAATCGACCATTTCCGGGGCTTTGAAGCATACTGGGCAGTACCTGCCAAGGAAGAGACAGCGATAAATGGCAAATGGATAAAGGGACCGGGAGCTGATTTATTCAATGCAATTGCAGCAGCCTTGGGAGATGACCTGCCAATTATTGCAGAGGACTTAGGCGTAATTACACCAGAGGTGGAAGCATTGCGGGATAAATTTGAATTTCCGGGCATGAAGGTATTACAATTTGCCTATGATGATGTTAATGAAAATGCGTTCCTGCCACACCATTACCCATACAACTGTGTGTGCTACAGTGGAACCCACGACAACGATACCACCGTTGGCTGGTATAAAAATGCAAATAATCTAAGTAAAGACAAGGTTCGCCGATATATGGGCTGTGATGGCAACAATGTAAGCTGGGATTTCCTTGTAACTGCATGGAAAAGTGTAGCCAGAATGGCTATTGTACCATTACAGGACGTCATGCGGATGGACTCTGATGCGAGAATGAATATTCCGGGGACTGCCGAAGGGAACTGGGTATGGAGATATAATAAAGAACAATTAAAGGAAGAGGATGCTATCAATCTCCGCCTTACAACTGAGCTGTTTGGACGCTGTTAGAAAGGAGTTCTGCCATGCGTATACTACTCGTATTTCTTTATGTGTTAGGTTTTTTCCTCATTGAGTTTGGAAAAAGCAAAAGAATCAATAACATGATTTCTGAAAATCCAAAACATGCCTACCAGCTAGGTAACGATATTGTAAGAAAAAAATTTAAAAATGTATTAAGAATCAGCGGTGTCACCATTATCACGAAGGGACTTGACAATCTTCCAGACAAGACAGCACTCTATGTCGGGAATCACCGAAGCTACTTTGATATATTGACTACTCATGTCACTATCAACCGTCCTGTAGGCTTTATAGCAAAGGCGGAAATGATTAAGATTCCATTTCTTACACAGTGGATGAAAAATATTGGATGTCTGTTTCTCGACCGCAAGGACAATAAAAAAGCATTAAAAACGATTCTTGAAGGTGTCAAAATGCTAAAAGAAGAACAAGTCAGTCTTTATATTTTCCCGGAGGGAACAAGGGGACATACCGATGAATTAGCTCCATTTAAGAAGGGCAGTTTTAAAATGGCAGAAAAATCTGGCGTTCCAATCGTTCCAATCGGCATTGCTAATTCCGACATGGTATTTGAGAACAACGGCTGGTTCCGAAAAATTCGTTCCACTAAAGTATATTTAAATATAGGAGAACCAATTTACACGAAAAGCCTAGGCGACGAAGAAAAAAAACATATCGATGTCTATATTCAGAAGGTCGTGGCAGAATTAATACAGGAATTGAAGACAGAATATTCTTTATAATGATTTAGGTTGTTTTCGACAACAAAAGATGATAAAATACTTTGATATAAGATTGACATATAATTTAGGAGGTAAGACAATGTCTCAGGGTTGGATTATAGCCATCATTGTGCTGGTGGTTTTTGTTGGTATATGGGTAGGACTCTACTTTTTTGGCAAGAAGATGCAAAAGAAACAGGAAGCACAGCAGGAACAGATGCAGGCTGCTGCACAACCGGCATCCCTCCTTGTCATAGATAAAAAGCGAATGAAAATCCGGGATGCGAACCTGCCAAAGGTTGTCTTAGAACAGGTTCCAAAGCGGATGAGAGGCTCGAAGATGCCAATTGTCAAAGCCAAAATCGGGCCACAGGTTATGTCTTTAATCTGTGATGATGCTATCTTTGATGAGATTCCGGTAAAACGGGAAGTGAAAGCAATGATTAGTGGAATTTACATCGTAAGCGTAAAGAATATCCGTAAGAGTACAACACAGGAGGATGACAAAAAGAAACCGTCTCTTCGTGCTCGTCTGTTAAGGAAGCAGCAGAAGCTCCAGGCTGAATTGAAAGCAGAAGAGGCTGCGAAGCCGGTGAAAAAAGGAAAAAAGAAATAAAAACTATTATTGCAAATAAAATAGTCGGCATTTTATATAAAATGCCGACTATTTTTTGATGGATTGCTGTTTCACAATTGGCTAACTTCTCAATGCGATTCCTCCGCATCCTCAGGCAATTCCTGCTGACCTTGCTCTAAAAGTTGCTGTCCCTCTAGCTGCTGTCGCTTTTTTTCCTCCTCAAACATCGCTTTCATGGTGGGATTCTTGCGGGTCAGCTTTTTGATGGTAAGGTCATCCGCTTTCTGATTTGCCAGCCTAAGATTATTTTCTGAAGACAACAGGGCATCCTTTATCTTCTGCAAATGGGAAATCGACTTGTCTATCTCGTCAATTGCTTCATTGAATTTGCGGCTGGCAAGGTCATAATTTCTGGAAAAGCCTTCTTTAAACTTGTCAATCTTCATCTCAAAGTTTGTAATATCTATATTCTGCTGTCGAATCATCTCAAGCTCCTGTCTATAGGAAAGAGAATTCAGTGCCGCATTGCGAAGCAGCGTAATCATCGGAATAAAAAATTGTGGCCGGATAACATACATCTTCTCATATTGGTAGGATACATCCACAATTCCCGTATTATATAACTCGCTATCAATCTCCAGCAGGGAGACCAGCACCGCATATTCACATTTTTTCTCCCGCCTGTCCTTATCAAGCTCCCTGAAAAAATCCTCATTTTTCTTCTTCGTGGCAGTCGTATCCATCTCATTCTTCATTTCAAACATGATAGATATAAATTCCACTCCATCAGGAGAAGTCTCCCGGTAAATAAAATCCCCCTTACTGCCTGATTTTGCATCGTTATCCTTCTCGAAATAGGCAGTAGGAAATGCCGTGGCACGCAGCTTGTTAAACTCAATCAGGCAATGCTGTTCGAGACTTTCCCCAACCATTTTGGTAGACTGTTTTGCCTTGAAATCCTTGTAGTAATCAATCAGCTCCTGCTTCTCCTTAAGCTTCTCCTCATATTGCAGCTTTAAATCCTGTTCCTGCTTCTTAAGTTCACTATCCTTTTCTAAAAGATTGCTTTTAAGCTGGGTTATCTGATTTTGCTGGCTAAGCAGTTCCTTTTCTTTCTCGCTAACCGCCTTCGTCACAGCAAGCTCTTTGTCCTTACTATCAGAAGCAAGCTGTGCCTTCATTTCAGCAAGCTTCCCCTCGTACCTAAGCTTTAAATCCTGCTCCTGCTTCTTAAGCTCACCGTCCTTTTCCCTAAGACTGCCCTCAAGCTTTACAATCTCGTTCTGCCGCTTAAGCAGCTCCTTTTCCTTCTCGCTCATTGCCTTCGTCACTGCAAGCTCCAGTTCACTTTGCTGATTCGACTTTAGCAGCTCCAGCTCCTTTTGCTGGTTTGTCCTTAACAGTTCCAGCTCTTTTTGCTGATTTGACTTAAGAATACCTTCCCGCCTCGACAGCTCCTTATCAAATTCTTCATCCCGCACTTGTCTTACAAGTTCATTGTAACCGGATTCATCTACCTGAAAAACTTCCCCGCAATTGGGACATTTAATTTGCTGCATAACACATCCCCTATCTTATCCAAACTACCAGAACTTAAATAACCGCATAACCTTTGTCATAAGGTTATAGTGAATTGGCTGTAACGCCTTCCTCGCATTCTTAAGCTCCTTACGAATCTCTAAATGCTGCGGACAATGGCTTTCGCACTTTCCACATTCGATACATTCCTTGATATCTGCCCTGTCCTTGTTGTAGGCAAGGCACTGCAAATACTCAAACCTTCCGGAAGTCTTGTGCTCCGTGTACATCTGGTTGTAGCAGCGGAACGCCGTCGGTATATCAATTCCCTTAGGGCATGGCATACAATATCCACAAGCGGTACAGCCTACCTTAGTATTCTGGTTAATCTCCTCCTTGATTTGCTCAATGAGAGCAAAATCCTCTTCCGTAAAGCTGTCTGCCTCCGTATCGGATGCAATGGCACAATTTTCACGAACCATATCAAGAGAACTCATTCCGGAAAGCACACAGGTAACCTCCGGCTGATTATAGAGCCAGCGAAATGCCCATTCTGCCGGTGTGCGTTTTATCTTGTAATCTGCAATTAGTTTCTTCGCTTTGTCTGGCAGCAAGTCAACCAGCTTACCACCACGAAGAGGTTCCATGATAATCACAGGAATTCCCTTTTCAGCCGCTGCTAATAGCCCTTTCTTTCCTGCCTGACTATGCTCATCCAGATAATTATATTGAATCTGGCAGAAATCCCAGTCATATGCATCAAGAATCTCCAAGAATTTCTCCGTATTGCCATGAAAGGAAAAACCAAGATTCTTAATCTTCCCTTCCTCCTTCTTCTTCGCAATCCACTCCTCAATACCAAGACGCTTTAGCTTCTCCCATGCCCCGATATCTGTCAGCATATGCATCAGATAATAATCAATATAATCTGTCTTAAGCCTCTCGCATTGCTCTTTAAAATATTTCTCAATAGAAGCCTCTGATTTAATCAGATACTGTGGCAGCTTGGTTGCGATAGCAATATCCTCGCGGCAGTGATTACGGGAAAGTATCTCACCCAATGCCACCTCACTGCCTCCATATATGTAAGCGGTGTCAAAGTAATTGACACCAAGCCGGATTGCCTCCATAACTTCTGCCTCTGCCTTATCGACATCAATGCTTCCGCCCTTTTTTGTAAACCGCATACAGCCATATCCAAGCAGGGAAATCGGCTTGCCATTCCGGTCATTACGATATTGCATAACTATCCTCCTATCTACTACACCTCACCACTTAGCTTCCGGCAAAGGGACAGCAATATATGCGTGATACATTACACTAACCCTCTACCTTTGGAAGTGCTGCAAGACTCTTGCTAATCTCCTCATCTGTCGGAATGTAATCACTCATTTCGCCATCATTAAACTTCTGGTATGCCACCATATCAAAATAGCCTGTTCCGGTAAGACCAAAGACAATGTTCTTCTCCTCACCAGTCTCTTTACATTTTAATGCCTCATCAATTGCCACCTTGATTGCATGGCTGCTCTCTGGTGCAGGAAGAATTCCCTCTACCTTGGCAAAGGTCTGAGCCGCCTTAAAGACATCTGTCTGCTCTACACTTCTCGCCGAAATAATACCATCATCATAAAGCTGTGATACAATAGAACTCATGCCATGGTAACGAAGTCCTCCCGCATGGTTCGCTGACGGGATAAAACTGCTGCCTAGCGTATACATCTTAGCAAGCGGACAGATTTTACCGGTATCACAGAAATCATAGGCATAACGCCCCCTTGTCAAGCTAGGACAGGACGCTGGTTCTACCGCAATAATATCATACTCTGCTTCTCCACGAAGCATCTCACCAGCAAACGGAGAAATCAAACCGCCTAAATTGGAGCCACCTCCGGCACAGCCGATAATCATATCCGCCTTAATACCATATTTATCAAGAGCCGTCTTGGTCTCCAGTCCGATAATCGTCTGGTGAAGCAATACCTGTGATAAAACAGAACCAAGCACATAGCGGTATCCCTCCTGTGCAGTAGCCGCCTCTACCGCCTCCGATATCGCACAGCCAAGGCTTCCTGTTGTTCCCGGAAATTCCTCATTAATCTTTCTTCCAACGCTCGTATTCATAGAAGGAGAAGGAGTAACCTTCGCTCCATAGGTCCGCATTACTTCTCTTCTAAATGGTTTCTGTTCATAGGATACCTTTACCATATATACCTGACAATCCAAATCAAAATATGAACATGCCATAGATAACGCTGTTCCCCACTGTCCGGCACCCGTCTCTGTCGTCACACCCTTTAAGCCCTGCTGCTTTGCATAATATGCCTGTGCAATGGCAGAATTCAGCTTATGGCTGCCAGAAGTATTATTGCCCTCAAATTTGTAATAAATATGTGCCGGAGTGTCAAGCTTCTTCTCCAGACAATATGCCCGGGTTAAGGGTGAAGGACGGTACATCCGATAAAAATCGAGAATTTCTTTAGGGATGTCAAAATACGGTGTTGTCTCATCAAGCTCCTGTTTCGCAAGCTCTTCACAGAAAATTGGCGAAAGCTCCTCCACCGTAATTGGTTTCATTGTCGCCGGATTCAAAATCGGAGCCGGTTTATTCTTCATATCTGCTCTCACATTATACCATTGCTTTGGCATCTCATTTTCTTCCAGATAAATTTTGTAAGGGATTTCTTTGTTCATTGTTGTAGTTCCTTTCTTTACTATATTCTATTTATTTAAAACACTATGTACAACTTCCATTAGCACTGACGGTAAAAACGGTTTTGTAAGAAAATCTTCTACTTCAAGCTCTAGTGCTTTCTGTATACTGCTGTCCTCATTTGCCGTCATAAAAACAACCGGAACTGTATATTGTGCCTTAATTTGCTCTAATATTTCGTGTCCATCCATATCCGGCATCTGTGTAGCGAGGAATACCATATCCACCTTCGTTTTGTTGAGTACCTCGAGTGCCTTTTTTCCACCTGTTACACTAATTAATTGGTACATTGCCTCATCCTTGAAAATAGATTTCACCATCTTCAGGTTCTTACGGTCACCATCTGCCACAAGAATTGTCTTTTTCTCCTCACCAGACTCCCGCATCTGATAATCCTTATCCTCATCAATTAACTGCAGCATAATATCTGCAATACGAGGGTCAAACTGAGTTCCTCTTCCCTTCTCGATTTCAGAACGTACTACATCCTGCGGCAATGCATTGCGGTAGCTGCGATTGGATGCCATAGCATCATAGGAATCCGCTACTCCGATGATTCTGGCATACTCTGGTATATTATCACCGGAAAGCCCATTGGGATACCCTGTACCATCATAGCGTTCATGATGAAATTTCGCACCAATTGACAAAACCTGATTTTCCGATATATCCTTTAGAATATGATATCCCGCCACCGGATGAAGCTTAATCAAATCATACTCTTCTTTTGTAAGCTTGCCCGGTTTATTAATCAGACTGTTGGGAATCCGAATCTTACCTATATCATGAAGCAGGGCAACGTTATAGATTTCCTTCTGCTCCTCCTCACTTTTGCCCATCCTCTTCGCAAGCTCCCGGCTATATTCCGCTACTCTTACAGAATGTCCTTTGGTGTATTTATCCTTGGCATCAATCGTCTTTGCCAGAATACCTAAAATCGTTTCATTTAAGCTATCCAGCTTCTTTCTGCTGTCGTCGAGCTGATTCATATACAGACTCGCCCTATGAAGTGCTATCGTACAAAATATCATAACCAACAGAAAAATTATAATACAAAGTGCTATATTACGAATCAAAACATTCTTTACGTTGCGAAACAACTCCGTATTGTCTACCACCATGACAACATACCAATCATCCCGGATTACATTGGAAAAAACCGTACAGCTTTTGCCATTCAATTCCATATTAAAATTCGTCTCGCCCTTGGCATATACCTTATCCAAAAGCTTTGACATCGTCTTATTCTTTTTATAATTGGCACCCTTCTCCTCCTCGTTGGAATGGGCAACCACTAGTCCTTCCTTATCACAGACAAAACCATACCCTTGATGATTGAGGGAAATCCCCTGCGTAATCTCCTGTATCCGGTTCAGGGCAATATCATAGGAAACCACACTGTCCTTGTCATAAAGCATCTGGCTTACAGATATCATAATCGTATTGGTCTGTGCATCCAAATACGGGGACACTATCACCGACTCTCCCCCCGCCTCTACAGCATCCGTATACCATACACGCTCCTTAGGAACATAGTCGTCGTCCGGTACCCAACCGATACCATCCAGATATTCTCCGTTAATCCAACCGTATACTCCGGTAAAATTGGAGTCTATATTCTCCATGTAATATTTTGATTCATTGGTAAGTGTGTGCAGAATCTCTTCATTGGATTGCCTTCTTCTCATCATGCTTTCAATATTGATAGCAGTCACCTGTAACACATCAATCCCCTTGTCAAGATAAGCATTTAACTGCTCAACCTCCTGCTTTAATGTACTCTCGCCCAAAGCAAGTGCCTCATCAACCGCATTGGAATAAAAGGAACGAAAACTATAGATTGCAAGAACCAGCATTGCAGCCAGCGTTAAAATAACCGTAAAAAAATAGAGTCTTCTGATACTCTTAGAGCGGCGTGAATATAGAGTTGCCTGCTGCTTGTTCTGTTCCATAATACACTCTCCCCTTTAAAAATGTATACAATAACAATACCGATACAGTAGAATATCATCAATTTACAGATGATATACCTTTATGTTACAACAAATTGGGAAAATAAACAAGCAATTTTGTACTCAGGTTTGTGCAGTGCAGATACGATAGATAATTGCAAAATCGTTACCATTCATACGATAAATGTAAGCTTCGCAAATGTATATAGATATGCAACTAAAAATTAAGAAAAAAGAAGTATCCTGTCAGTGGTCCACAACTGGTCCGACCTCTACCCACCACCAGTGTGGAGCTATATTTACCATATAGTAGTGGTTAATATATTCACTGGTCTCTTCCGATACATTCTCATCATAGAAATACCATATTACTTCATCATCTGTCGTTTCAAAATGAAAATCAATTACATCTCCTGCCGCATATATGGAATCTACCCTTGTGTATTTCATTAACGCTTTAAAGGTATCTGCATCATACGAATCCACTTTAACCGTACCATCCTCTCTATTAGGATCATTTAACTCAATCGGGAACATTTTATGAGTATAAAATGCAATATCCTTTCCCGCATAGGGGGTAAACTGCTCCACTACCGCATCATAATACTCCCTATTGTTATGAAATTCCCTTACCCGCATTGGTTCATCCCGCTCCAGATACAATTCATTGCCATAGGGCCATTTATCCGTGGGGACTTCTTTCGTTTTATCTTTAGTTTCATCCTTATTAGAGGTATCCTGCTTATCAGAATGCTCCGATTCCTGCTCTGTTGTCTCCCCTTGGGGCGGTTCTGTCTGCATAGAAGCCTGCTCCTCCTGCTGTGTTGTACCGATATCCTGCCCAGTATCCTCCTTTCTCTCCTGCCGTCCATCCCTGCTCTGCATATGAATACCTATCCCTGCTACAATTAATAACACTCCTATTGCAATCATCCATTTTCCTTTATCTCTCTTTTTCATTTCAATTCCCTCCATGTAATTGCCTTGGAACGGTTATAGGAATTGCGTTTAATTCTTACCATATTATAACGATAAGGGAAACCACTCTATCAGGTTCCTGCCCCAAATCTTACCCACCACCAATGCGGGGCAATATTTACCATAAAGTAATGATTGATATATTCACTATTTTC
>JAGATQ010000044.1 GCA_017621205.1 Lachnospira sp. | reverse complement strand
TTCATCCTGAGCCAGGATCGAACTCTCATGTTGTGATTGGTGGTTTTACTTTACGAAGAAAAGAACTTCGTTCTTTTCTGAGTTTAGTAAAATCCCCTACTTTTTACTTAATGAGCAAAACTTGCTTTTGCGAATTTAGTAAAAGAGTAGTTTCCTCAATCCACTCCTTTTTACTTGGTGAGGTTCTTCCGAACCTAGTAAAAACGGAGTCTCCTTCATTCGAACCAGTTCAAAATAACACTTGGCTATCTTTTCCTGTCCTTTTTACTGTTTTTAGGTGTTGCTTCTTATTACTAATCAACAACTGTTCCCATTCCTATCACTAGTAATTCCTTACTACCGATATCATGAAACTTTTTTGTCATTTTCAGGTTTGTCTTATTATTCAGTTATCAAAGTTGTCCTGCATGTGATTCTCTTCCTTAATCAATGGTTTGAATACATGCTGTGCTGCCTTTCTGTCTCATTTATTCTAGTGTTTTTCGTCGGCAACGAAATTAATAATACCACTTGAAATCTACTTTGTCAACATTTTTTCAAACATTTTTTTATATAATATTCCCTTATTTTATCCTAGTTTGAAAGGATTTAAGGTTCATTTGTTCGATGCCACGAAATATGGTATCCCCAAAGCGCCAAACATCTATAAATTGTATGAAACAACAAAGCAATCCATGGCATCAGCGAGGGGGCAAAATACCATTTTCCTCCAACATCATAATATATATAGTAATTCAAACTTTGTACTTGAAGCTTGTATACAAGTTAAGTAATTTTATGTGCAAGGCTTGCGTAGTAACATTAAAAAATCTGCTCCGTGATATCTGTAATAAAAAAAATTAGAGGGTTATGCTCATAAAAAGCACTTAAAAGCGGACTTTCCTCCATCTGTGCCACTACGAGCCGACCAAAATCGGTACTGCTCAGCATGGTAACCAAAAGAAGAAACAGGCTTATCACCAACAATGCTTTTCCTATTCCAAACAACATTCCCCCGATGCGGTTTAACAGTCTCAAAACCGGGAGTTCACCAATTCCCTTTAGAATACCAGATAACATATGTAGTATCGTCCATACAACCAAAAATGTAATAAAATAAGATAAAATATTAATAATTACAGTGGCAAGATATGCAGCGATATAAGGATAAAAACTATCTACCTTCAGGGCATCAAAAAACTCAATATTGTTATTGTCTCTTAAAACCTCACTCAAATAACTTGGAAATCCAGCATTTTCTAAAAACTCTTTTTGTTCGCTCCGGCTTGTTGTATCTGTGCCTAATGAATCTTCTTCATTTTCATTTTTTTCCATATATCCTTCAATCCGCTCGGCTATCGTTTGCTGAAGTTTTGTCTCCTTCGATAAATAATTAGCCACCTGTGGACTTAGCTTACAGGCAAATATCATAGTAATCACAAGCACCGCCAACGAAAGAACGGAGCGAAAAAAACCCCGCTTACATCCAAGCAGGGCTTCCAGTAATATATATATTAATAATATAACTGTTAAAGCATTCATGATGTAACTCCCGAATTCCCGGATTTTATGTAACTAGTGTACTGTATCATTCATTCTGCGTCGTTTGGCGAAATATAAACGATACAGTACACTAATGTACATTAATTTAAATGTATCATCTGCGTCGCATCCCTTGTTATCAACACATAATGATTGTTCCGGTTAGAAGGAAAGAAATCGACTAGTTCGTTATTAAAATCCTTCTTAAACTTAACAAAACCATTATATTTGATAATACGACATTGTTCACTAGACAATAGAATAATCTCATTCTCTGTAGAGTGGATGTTAGTATAATTAAAATCAATATCCTCTGTTAATATCTGCTTTCCTTTTAAATTAAACGCCTTCAAAACATAATTAGCCGATGCTGTCCCGGAAACTTCCTCTGTTGTTTCTATTGCCTGTTCTGTTTTGTTCTGTTCTGTCTTTTCTAACTCCTGCTTCGTTGTACCTGCTGCCTTTACCACATTTACTGATGTCTGCTCTGTTGTCCCCATCGTATGTCTTTCCCTGCTCACATAACCTACATAAGAGGAATTGTAAAAAACGCTCTTTATTTCATCCTTTACCTTTTTGTTAATAATTTCCTTGGGCTTTTGTTTCATGGAATAGATTACAAAACGACTGTCGCCAAAGGCACAAACGGTATCATTCGACAAAAATTCCAAGCTCGGAAAGAGCTGTCCCGTAAACTTCTTGTAACCTACCTGCCGGTCTACCTCATTCTGCCCGACATCATCAAAATTATAAAAGGTCAGAGAATTTTCAACGGTTCCCTGATTAATGGTAATATAGGACACCACAAGCTTCTTGCCATCATCCGACATAGCAATCGCCAATGGGTATCCATTCTTATTAATGGAGGTTTTTATCTCAATATACTTCCTTGAGCCTGCACGGTCAAAAGCAACAATATAATTGACCTTTTCATGCTCTAACACCACAACCACCAGCCCCTGTGTTGCCACCTGAATATCTGTAATCGGATAGTCAGTAGTAAAATTGCCAATCTTTTTGCTTGTGTTGTATAATGCATAAGAGTTATTGCCAATATCGGTAATTGCCACATATTCTCCCCTCGTTACCACCTTGGGGTCTACCATGGTAAATGCCTCCGTCCAGACAATATTGCCAGCCCGGTCTTCATAAGTAATTCCATCCATATTATACTTAATAAAACCTCCCTGAAAAGAAAGGTATTCCATTGCCGTTCTATCAGTACGCTGTGCGTTGGAATCTACTGCATAACTGTCATGTGTCCTATTTAGATAAAAAAAGCCAAACACTGCCAAAAGCAGTACAATGATTACTCCGGCAGCAATATATACTTTCCCTGAATGCTGTCTCAATACAATAACTTCTGCATCCCCGTAGTCTTGCTTTACAACACCGGATTTCTTAGATAGTATTCCCTTCTTTTGAGGCTGTTCCTCCTCTTCATACAAATCCCCATCATCCTCTGTCTCCTTATCCGCTGCATCCAGAAATGGGTCCTGATCTGTAATCTTGGGGGTGCCAATATCTATCTTATTTTTTTTTGCATTTTTTTTGTTATCATCGGTTATTCTGGTAATCAAAAAAATTCCTCCTCGCGATAGTGCCATGCATCCATCCGTGTTTAGTATATACTATTTATCCATAAGTTACAAGTGAAGACGGTCATGCATTTATTGTACCACAGGGAGTATAATCTGCTGCCCGGGATAAATAAAATCATTTTCCCCTATCTCATTGGCAAGTCGCAGACTATCCACATAGGCATCCGAATGATATATTTTTTGACTGATAGAGAGCAGCGTATCTCCAACCTGCACTGTGTAATAGCTGTTAGCAGTTGTTCCCGAAGCCTCCACAGTATCCGTGTTGCTAACCCCACTCTCATCCTGCACAGGAATTTGTTCAGATTGTGTCGATGCCTCTGTTGTACTTTCTGCTGCTGTATTTTCCCCATTTGCAGCATCCTGTGACGTGGCAGCTGCAGTAGTCTCATTCTGTAGCGACAATGCCGTGTCAATGGCATCCTGTGATGTGAGAGCTGCTGCACCTGTAACTGTGTCCTGAACATGCGGACTATCTGTTTGTGCCTCAACGCCATCCTTTTCACTATCCTTATCCGCGTTCGCTAACTGGTCGCCCCCCATTATGACATTCAGAGATTCCTGCACACTTTTTAACTTATCGTAATTGTTAAATATACTAATTGACAATGCAAGAAAAACAATGACCAGCATAGCACTGGTAACATAAAGAAGGCTGGTAACTCTCTTTTCATCCTTTCTTCCCTGGCGGCTTGCCATAATCTCATGATAGCTATGTAAAAGCTGTCCGTCCTTATAATCAATTCGTTTATCCTGTCCCACGGTTCGCTCAATCGCCTGATTTTCAATCAGATAATTCTGCATTGGTGTGTTTCTCTCATAATATATGTAGTAACCGGGTTGCTGCTGTAGCTTTCCTTCCTTATTTAAGAAAAATGCATCCTCCTGCTCAAGAGCATCCATTAAATACAGCACACTTCCCTGCCCTTTAAAATATTGGCTATGCAGCTTACGCATAGAATCTGTTAATTTAATGGAATACCCAAGCCGTGACAAGAACCAGCCTACCACGTTGATTTCTTCAAAATACTGATTAATCTTCTCATATAACTGCGTCCATGTCTCATCAGAAAATGATACTTCCCGCATATCAAAGGATAAATGGTCCGCCTCAATTGCCCCACTGATAAACAATACATCCTCCTTATCGTAATGAACCCATTCTCCCAACAAAATAGCACCACGGGCAACGGTATTCGTCGGATGTGCCAGCTGATTCAAATAAGTGACCACATAATCCTCTACATAAATACGTTGTTTCCCTGCAATTTCTCCAATCTGCCTCACATTTTTGGGCAGCTCCCGTTTCCGTTCCTTCTTTTTATATTGAATCGGTTTGGTTGTTTCCTTGTTCTGCTCCATACTGGCACCTCCTGCTTATGCTTGTACCTTTAGAACATAGCACAAAAAAAATGCACATTTTGTCAAACGCTAACCGTTATACCTAAAATAATACGCAAGTTTTGACAAAGAATTTTAGGATTAACAATTTCGTAATAACATCAATAACATTATGAATGCAATATGCATAATTCCATTTTATTTGGATATGATTACCATAACCAAAGCATATAGGGAGGACATTATGAAGGAACCAGTATACTATTATTCCTGCAAGGAGCGCAGGCAGCTTCTTAATTTTTCTAATAATTTGTTTGAGATGATGTGCAAATATCCGGATTCATTACATTCTATTGCCATTCTCTGCATTGGAACTGACAAGGTAACCGGAGACAGCCTGGGTCCTTTCGTAGGACATCAAATCAGAAAACAGCTTGCCTCCCTTAATGGAACACGGGAAAAAGCCTTTTTACCGGATATCCGTATCTTTGGAACACTTAAGAACCCTGTTCATGCTGTCAACTTAGAAGAGACCTTAGAAACAATCAAAAAGGATTATAAAAAAAAGGGAATTGATTTTGAAAGCTGTCTGTTGGTAGTAGTGGATGCTTCTTTAGGTTACCCGAATCACCTTGGATGTGTCACCTTAACAAATCAACCTTTAACTCCCGGGGAGGGCGTAAATAAAAAGCTGCCGCAGGTCGGTCAGATATCCGTTACCGGAATTATCGGTGAAGCCCGCAGCAGCTCCTATAAAAGTCAGCTCTCCCTACGTCACACAAAGCTTAGTGACCTAATGGAGCTGGCAGATTTCATCAGTGATGGCATTATGGATTGTTTGAAACGTTTATACCTCCATCTTTCCATTGTATACCGCAATGGCCTCCCCGATGGTAGCCACACCTTCTTCCTCCATAATGGCAAGCAGCAAATCTAATTTCTCAATCGTCATATATTCCTTTCCAAGATATGCTTCGTATTCATTGACGATTCTAAGACGAAGCGTTGCAAGCTGGCTCTCGGCAGAATCCTGATAATCTTCCGCTTCCTTTCTCCCCTGCTCATATTCTGCAATCTTTCCATCATGGGAGGCAGCAATCTCCTGCTCTACAACCGGGCGTTTTGTCTTATCAAATTCCAGCAACGCCTGTTTTTTCTGCTCTCCTATTTCGGAAAGCTCCACCTTAAGCGCCTCCATCCGGGTATCAAATGAGCCTAAATCATATCTGCTTTCATCCTTATCCTTCTGTATTTTATTGCGCACTGCACGCATCTGTCTTTTAATTGCATGAAGCTTGGTCTTCTCATCTCTACAATGAAGCAATGGTTCTGGATAACGCACCTTCGTCCGGTTCGAAATCAATAAATAAGTGATAAACACAATACTAATACAACACACGAATATCAATATATAATACACTGTAAGAGAAGCGACTCCCTTTAAAAAAGTATATTTCCCTAACAGGCAGATACAAAACGGTATTACCAATAGCAAAACCAGCAGCCACAATAATATAACCAGAAAGTCCTTAATTCCTTTAGGCATAAACAGACTGTAAAACAAATCAGTTCTGCATATAGCAGAAATATGATGCTGCTTCAACACATTTTTTATCTCTGCCTCGCAAAGAGATGCTTCCTGCCGGAATCCTTCTGTTTCAGCATCATAACGCATATCCTGCTGTTTTGCTTTTTGTGTCTGCCGCTTAGCATCCAGCTTTTTTATTTTCTGTCTTACCACATCCATCTCATTGTCATAAGCCATTCCAATCTGATCTGTCCGCTGCTTTATTGCTGTGGTAATTTCATCTTTTTTGTTTTTCTCTTCCTGTGCCACCAGCTTAGAAAAACGTTTCGCCTCTGCCTTCGCCTTATTCTGAGACGCTTTTATCTCCTCGACGTCTTTCATTGCTTGATACGCCTCACGCAAATAATCAATTCCTTTATCAAATGCATTTTCCGCCATCCTATTGCCTCCTCCATGTTATCGCTATATATCCAGCTTCATGTCGCCTTCTTTAATCCATTTTCTTTTTCGCATAAATTCTGATATTATAAATGCTAAAATAGCTGGAGCTATAAAGTGCATGACAATAATATCAATCAGAACCATAATTCCATGAAATCCCTCTGATACCATTGTCTGATAAGTCATAATCTGTCCAACCAACCCAGCAGAACCCATACCGGAACCGGTGGCATTATTCGTCATACCAAGAATCACCGTGGAAACAGGCCCTAATATCGCACTAGAGATAATTGCCGGAAGCCAGATAATGGGTTTCCTCATAATGTTTGGCACCTGAAGCATCGAGGTTCCGATACCCTGTGCAAACAAACCTCCCCAGCCGTTCTCACGAAAACTTACTACGGCAAAGCCAACCATATTACAGCAACAACCAACTGTAGCAGCTCCAGCAGCGATGCCAGATAGATTCAAAATAACACCTAAAGCAGCCGAGCTGATTGGCAGTGTTAATATCATACCCATTAGCACTGAAACAACAATTCCCATCAGAAGCGGCTGACGTTCTGTTGCCCACATAATCAGACCACCTAATGCAGACATAAAGCTAGAGATAGGCGGTCCAACAAGGAAGCCAATGAACGCTCCGGGAACAATAGTAACAAAGGGAGTAATAATAATATCCAGCTTGGTCTTCCCTGCCACAAGGTGTCCACACTTAATTCCAACATAAGCGGCAATAAAAGCACCCAGAGGCTCACCGGGACCAGATATATGAATCAGACCATCTACCACAAAACTTCCAGCAATCATCTGTCCGGCATAGGCTCCGGTCATACCACAAATTCCTGCAGCTACAGTAGTCAGCACGGATTCCTTAAAACGATATGCCATACCAACACCAATTCCCGCTCCTGTAAGGGTCTTCGCTACAGAAGCGGCAAGATTAATATACTCTCCTACCACTCCTCCAATTAAAACACCAATCTGTGCTAATATTGTACCCATTATTAACGTCGCAAACAATCCGGATGCCATACCCGTCATGCCTTCTACAAATATATCATTAAGATAGTATTTTATTTTTTTCATTACTCTGCTCCTTGTTTTCATGTTTTCCATGATTTTACAGTTGTGGTTATAGTAGCACATTTTTTTGTTGGGTGCAAATTATTATAGACTGATGGTATGGGGGTTGTATTGTATTGTATGGCATGGAAGGGGGACACACTATAACATTTGTTCCGTTGTTCGGGAATAAGTATTTCTATGATATTCCCATTAAGGTAATATATGCTGCCGCAACCGACACCAACTCGCCATCCAGGCTCGATGGTGTCTTTTCGGGACATCCTTGTCCCGAAATTGCTGGTTGCAGGAAGGGAATATCAAGAAATGCTAATTCCCTTCCAAAGTCACAAATGTTATAGTGTGTCCCCCTTCCATGCCCCTCAAGATTATAGGCAAACCATATTCAGCAGTCGAAGTATTTCTAACAATTACCTTAAAACCAAAATATCAGGGTTGTTTTCTGAGCTCTATTTCGTTACAATACATAGGTGATTGCGAAACCATTTAACCAAACTTCGTACATATAATTCTATAATCAGAATAAGTAATTATGTCTTTGGTATAAAAGGGGCTTATTGTAATTTTAGGAGCATAGGACGAAGGTATACTATAAATTGGTGACTTTGGAAGGGAATTAGTATTTCTTGATATTCCCTTTACCTTTCAGCAATTTCGGGACAGGACGTCCCGAAAAGATGCAACTGAGCCACGGATGGCGAATCTGCATCGGTTGCGTCAAAAGACACCTGCTTTATGGGAATATCATAGAAATCCTTATTCCCGGACAACGGAACAAATTTATAGTATACCTTTGTTCTATGCAAATGAAAACTACTACTAGCCCCTTTCATACCAGAGACATAATTACGAACATGATATTTGTAATCACCTAACCACATACAACAAGGAGGTCTACTATGTTTCGGATATGGGGAAAACTATGGAAAGAGAATCATCTGCTTAGGGATACTGTTATTGAATGTACAGATAACAGCTTAAACCGGACAAGAAAAGTGTATTATTGTCTGGAGGAAATCTGCGACGAGTTTGATTTGGGAAAACCAATCTGGCTCGAACAGAATAAGAAGGAATTTATATTACATGATAAGGTGCGTTTTTATCAGGATAGCTTTATTGAAGAAATCCCCTTCGACTATCTGGAAATGCAGGTAATCGAAGAGGAATAGTGTTACTTTTCCAATATCTTTCCATCAGACAATGTGATGGTTCGTTCACAACGATTTGCTACCTTATTATCATGTGTTACTATGATAATGGTTTTTTTCTGCTCATGCAGCTTATCAAATATTTCTAAAATTTCACCTTCTGTATCAGAATCCAGCTGACCCGTCGGTTCATCACATAAAATAATATCCGGATTATGAATGATAGCACGTCCTATTGCAACTCTTTGCTTCTGCCCTCCGGATAGCTCCTCCGGATGTTTATTTCTTTTCTCCTCGAGTCCGAGCAGTGATAAAATATGTTCTGCATATTCCATCTCCGGCTTGCGGCGGTCCAGTGTAAGCGGCAATAAAAGATTGTCCCATACTGTCAGCTCCAACAAAAGCTTGAAATCCTGAAATACAAAGCCAGCTTTCCTTCTCCGATATGCCGCTAAAGCTTTCTCATTCGAGGGATTCACAAGCTCACCATCAAAGATAACACTGCCCTCGTTCGGGGAATCCACTCCTCCAACAATATGTAATAATGTTGATTTTCCGCTTCCGCTCTTACCCATAACTGCAAGCATTTCCCCCCTGTCAACCGTAAGGCTTACATCCTTCAACGCCTCAACACGATTCTCGCCACTCCCATATATCTTACTAATATGCTCTGCCTGTAATAACATTTCTTCCTCCCTTTTAATGAACAGCTTACTCCTCCGTATGCATATCCTCCAGAATATTATCCGTAACAAAATGTCTCGTCTGCCAATATACAAAAAACAAAATAAGCATACCAAATATAAGGACAATACCTATGTACATAGCAATCACAGGAATACCACTAAAATCATAGATTCCGCCATCCAGATAATAAAACCAATTCCGGTAATCCACGCCCTCAATAACATCACAATATTTCCTGATATGCTCCGGACTGTAGTTATCTAAGGATACAAATATCTGTGCATCCCCTGTCGACATATCTATCTTAGTCAAATCAAACTTTTCCACCAGCTTTAATGATATATGAATGATATACTGCTTGTGAAGCCAGTTTAAAAATAGTGGAAGCCACGAAACTGCTGCCGCACCCAGCAAATATTTTATATATCTGCTAAAATACAAGCAGACTGCATACCATTTCTCCATTCCCAACAGCCGAAGCATGCCAAGCTGCTCCTTCTTCTCGATGATTTGCAGTTGGATGCACTGGTAAATGGACAGAAATCCAAGCAGAAGCAAAAAACCGCAAAACACAAGAAAAATCACACTGTACTTCATGTTCTCCTGCCATGCTTCCGCCTTAGTCCCGGCAACACTTTGAACCTCCATATCCATAGAGCGTCCATATACCCGGTACCATTTCTCCATAAAGTCCTTATTAGTTCCAGCGTTTTTTAACTTTACTCCAACATGGTTATATACTTCCGCCTGCATCTCCCACTCACGAAGGGCTTCAACCCCAGTAATAAATTGGATTTTGGCTTCTTCTGTCACCCCTTCTGTTGCCGGCTGCATCGTCTCACTTTCATAGAAATTCGCTTTCCCTTCCCCATCACTATTCAGATAGATAATTCCTCCAATGGTCGCAACAGCATCCTTGCGGTAACCATGCCTTACCCCCTTTTTTGTGTCCACAATAGAACCATCCTCGGGATTGATAACATTATAAGAATATTCCCTTCCTCCCCCTACAACACCACCCTCTGAAAAATTATAACTATAGGCAGTATCCTTCGGGTCTATCAAATTATCCGTAAAGGCAACCTGCTCTCCCACACGGTATCCGGCATCCATTCCCTTCTCCTTTACTACGAGCAGCACCTCCTCACCGGACTGCAGCTTATCGGCATGTATGCTTCCATCTATCAGCTCTGCATTCAACGCTTCCAAGCTCAATGCATCGCTATCTACCCCAACAACAGGAACATTATACATGCTTTGCTGTATGTCTTCAGAATACCCAAGAATATACTCACCCTGACGAAACATATCTTCATATCCTGCCATAACCTCATGATAATACTCCGGCAACGACGTCCCAAGCACCTGTTTGTGCCTGACATCCGGTTCAATCACCTTCATGCTCGGAACCTTAATTGCTTTTTTGATTTCCCCACCCTTTGCCGCTTCCTCCAAAAGCTTTATATCTTCCTTTGTAAAGCCTGCCTCCCGCCGGTTCAGGCAACAGAAGCTAAATGTTCCGATAGAAAAATCCCGTTTGGCAACATAATCATAATCACCAGCCTCTGCCTCCTTCAGTGTTTCCTGATATTCACTTATCGCAATATCCCATTTATAGCTCATAAGCAGGGCAACTCCATAAACGGTAGCAAGCAGCAGAAAGAGAATGGAAGCATTTGCCAGGTGGCTCTTGAACCCGACGCCGAAGACCTTGCCATATACTGACATCCTTCTCTTTCTGTGCGAGGACTTCCCCGATGCCTTAACCCTTCTTACCGCTTCTAATGGTGATACATCTCTCCAGTCTGCCAGCACCCATACCAAGGATAGCAGGACACTCCCCAATATAAAGGCGATTGCCATCCCATACGGAGGCAGGGTTCTAAGACGGATGATTTTATTTGCCGCAAAAGCAGAAACGATATCATAGTGAAACCCATGGGACAGCACATATACAACAAGGACATATAAACCCGTCCCCACACCTAAGCCGATTGCTAAGGAAAGCATTGCAATCACTACAAGCTCGATTGTAACACTCCACCTTGCCGTTCCCTTCGTCATACCCAGAAGACAATACAGGGATAAGGAATCCCTCCTGTGCTTTAAAACCGTGACAATCGAATAAAACAGGGAAATAAGAGCCAGCATCATAATAATTACGGAAAAAAGTGGGATAAGAATAACCGTCTCAAAATCATTAATATGATATCCCTTCATCGCCTCCCGAACTGCCTCCTGCGTAACCGTATGAGCCTTCATTAAATCTGCTTCCGTAAAGTCCTTCCCATCGGTCCGCTCATAGCGGTATCCATTATTGCCAAGCCAGCTCTCAGCCAAATTCGCATTGACATCGAGCCTCTTGTTTGCCATTCCAAGCAGAATCACATCCGTTTTGCTCGCTCCGACAAAACCATACGGATATGGATTCTCCCCCTCCTGCGAATACCAGTATCTGTCATTTGCCCGCAAAATTCCGGTTATGCGGTAGGTTCGTTCACCTTTATTGGTATCTCCATTATATAGGGAAACCCTTAGCTCCTCCCCTATAACAGGAGGAGCACCCAACTGCTTACAGGTATCCTCAAACAATGCAATCTCATTCTCCTTTTTCGGATAACGTCCTTCCTGTAAACGGTAGTGAAACATCTGCAAAGCATCACTGCCCGCACTTGCTACCGGAAACAGCTTTTTATCGGAACGCCCGATTTGCCCCTCATCATACAAGACCTCTGCCTGTTCAAAATAATCGCTTTCCTTCAACTGTTCCAACTGCTTTGCCGTCATATTAAGAAAACAGTAATTATAATCCCCCATTCCATCAAGCGTTCTCTCATAGTTTGTCATATCATTGCCACGGAGGAAGAGCAGGACATTCAGTATAATCATTGTGCTAAAAATAATCACAGACATAATAAGAACCGTCTGTTTCCTATAATGCAGCCAGAACTGCATTGCATGCTTTACCATATCTGCCACCTGTTCCTATCTATAAAAGAAGCCTCTTACAGTAGCAAGAAGCTTCCTTACCCTGTCATTTACTTATTTGTCCTAAAATGCCCCGCACCAGAAGCCTTACCACTTGTCGACCTCACATAAAAGGAATACTTCTTCCCTTTTCCTGCATTAATGATTAACGAGGGGACTGTATTATCATAAATTGGAAAATCCTTACTTCCCACAGAAGTCGCCCCCTCTTCCTTGATATTCACTCGCACCATCTGCCCGGAAGTCAGAGATGCCCTAGCAGCTAATGTATATCCTTTACCCGGAATATTCGCTGTTGTATACAATAAGTTATAATCTGTTCCAATCTCATTAAAGCGATACGTCCCATTAAGCCACAACGCATGAGTTGGAATCGCCATCATTCCCAATACAATAACTACACTTGCTAGTTTGATTAATTTTTTCATAGCTCTGTCCTCCTTGTTCTACACTCTGTTTTAGACAATAACATATATATTTTACCATTTTATTCATTAAAATACAATATTTCTATGTATTTATTTACTTTATTACAAATACACTCAAAATCTGCACATGACAGTACAATAGCAAGCAGATAATTACAGCTTTTTATATGCGAAAATTAAAAACCTTACTAGTACAACAAATAATTAATATTCGTTGTACTAGCATCCAATAAAATAATGCATAAAAATAACCGGGAACAAAAGGTGTCCCGATTATTTTTAGAATGTGATATCATTAAACCATTTTCCGTATTCATAGGCAGCATTGCATTACAGCAGTCCGACAGGCAGGTAATTGCATCTGCCCGTTTACAAGCAATACCCCTAACATATTTCTGCTCCCGGCAACATCTTCTTTTCCGGAACCATCAACGACAGCTCGCCCTTATCATTCTCTGCACAAAGCAGCATCCCCTCCGAGAGAACCCCGGCAAGCTTGGCAGGCTTTAGATTTACAAGCACCATAACCTCCTTGCCAACCATCTCTTCCGCAGAGTATTGGGACTTGATACCAGATACAATCTGTTTTTCCTCCGAACCAATCTGTACCTTGGAGCATAGAAGCTTCTTGGAATTCTTCACTTCCTCGCACTCGATAATGCGGCCTACCTGAAACTGCATTTTCTCAAAATCCTCAAAGGTAATCTCTGCCTTTGGCTCAATATCAATCACCGGACCGATTGCTTCCTTTCTGGCAGCCTCGGCTCTTGCCTCAACCTCTGCCATCACCTTATCTGCATCGAGCCTTGCAAATAAAATCTCCGGAGCATCTGTCACCTTAGTGCCGGATGCATATAAGCCATAACGCTCTAAATCGTAGAATTTTCTAGGCTCTGTGTTTAGCTGCTTTAAAATCTTCTCCGAAGTGCTTGGCATAAACGGAGCAAGCAGGGTTGCACCAATACTGATACATTCGCACAGATTATAAAGCACCGTATTGAGCCTATCCATATCGGCATCGTTCTTCGCCAGCACCCATGGAGCGGTTTCATCTATATATTTGTTACAACGCTTAAACAGTGCAAAAATCTCGGTAATCGCATCCGCCACACGAAGCCGCTCCATCTTCTTAATTACCTTACCCGCAGTCCCGGTTGCAACCTTGATTAAATCATCATCCATCGTATCCTTTACCCATTTGTTGGTTACCACACCACCAAAATATTTGTTGGACATGGAAATGGTACGGTTGACCAGATTACCCAGGGTATTAGCAAGGTCGGAATTCACACGCTCAATCATCAGCTCCCAGCTAATCACACCATCATTTTCAAATGGCATCTCATGCAGTACAAAGTAACGGACTGCATCCACACCAAAGGTATCTACCAGCTCATCCGCATAGAGGACATTGCCCTTGGATTTGCTCATCTTGCCATCACCCTGCAACAGCCACGGATGTCCAAACACCTGCTTCGGAAGTGGCAAATCCAGTGCCATCAGCATAATCGGCCAGTAAATGGTATGGAAGCGTAAAATATCCTTACCAATCAGATGCAAATCTGCCGGCCAAAATTTGTCAAACTTTGCATCCTTACAGCCATCAATATCAAACCCAATACCCGTAATATAGTTTGTTAAAGCATCCAGCCATACATATACTACATGCTTGTTGTCAAAATCAACCGGAATTCCCCATTTAAACGAGGTACGCGAAACACACAAATCCTGAAGACCCGGCAATAAGAAATTGTTCATCATTTCGTTTTTGCGTGACTCTGGCTGGATAAACTCCGGATGACTGTTAATATGCTCAATCAGACGGTCCGTATACTTGGACAGCTTTAAGAAATATGCCTCTTCCTTGGCAGGCTTTACCTCTCTGCCACAATCCGGGCATTTGCCATCCACAAGCTGGGACTCTGTAAAAAAGGATTCACAGGGAGTACAATACATCCCCTCGTATTGTCCCTTGTAGATATCCCCCTGCTCATACAGCTTCTTAAAAATCTTCTGTACCTGCTTCTCATGGTAATCGTCGGTGGTGCGGATGAACTTATCATAGGAGGTATCCATCAAATCCCAGATATCCTTAATCTTCCCTGCCACATCATCCACGAATTCCTTCGGGGTAACACCCTGTTCCGCTGCTTTCAGCTCTACCTTCTGCCCGTGCTCATCCGTACCAGTCTGAAAAAATACATCAAAGCCCTGTTGTCTTTTAAAACGTGCAATGCTGTCTGCAAGGACAATTTCATAGGTGTTGCCTATATGAGGCTTGCCCGATGCGTACGCAATTGCGGTTGTCATGTAAAATGGTTTTTTGCTCATGTCTCTTCCTCCTTCTTCGGTCATATACAAATGAAATATATGCCTTTTTAAGCAAAATTTATCCAGCAAATGTTACCAGACGCTGACAACATTCTGCCAGCTAACACTCCATATTACCTATGGTAACAATTACCAAAGATAATATAGATATTAGTATAATCTAGCCAACTACTTAAGTCAAGGATGAATGAAACAAATTCTCAAAACCTCGCCAATTAGTAACCGTCTGTTAGCAAAAAAAGATGGAGTATGACCCGGCCCCCAAAAGTTAGACCAAAATATCTAACAATTGGGAGGTCGGTTCATTATCTCCATCTCTTTTTTAATGAATATTTTTTAATTCTATAACTCAGGACCTGCAGAAACAAGAGCCTTACCAGCAGCATTACCTTCATACTTCGAAAAGTTCTTAATAAATCTCTGTGCAAGATCTTTCGCCTTCTCCTCCCATTCTGAAGCATTAGCGTAAGTATCACGAGGATCAAGAATCGCTGGATCTACACCTGTAAGCTCGGTCGGAACCTCAAAGTTAAAGTAAGGAATCTTCTTGGTTGGTGCATTCAAAATGTCACCGTTTAAGATAGCATCAATGATACCACGGGTATCCTTAATAGAGATACGCTTTCCTGTACCATTCCATCCAGTGTTTACCAAGTATGCCTTAGCACCGCTCTGCTTCATTCTCTTTACAAGCTCCTCTGCATACTTCGTAGGATGAAGCTCTAAGAATGCCTGACCAAAACATGCAGAGAAAGTAGGAGTAGGCTCTGTAATACCACGCTCTGTACCTGCAAGCTTAGCAGTAAAACCAGACAGGAAATAATACTGTGTCTGTTCCGGGTCAAGAATAGATACTGGAGGAAGTACTCCAAATGCATCTGCTGACAAAAAGATTACATTCTTAGCTGCCGGTGCAGAAGAAACCGGACGTACAATCTTCTCAATATGGTCGATTGGGTAAGATACACGGGTATTTTCGGTTACGCTCTTATCATCAAAATCAATCTTACCAGAAGCATCCAGAGTAACGTTCTCTAAAAGTGCATTCCGCTTAATTGCATTATAAATATCCGGCTCAGACTCCTTATCTAAGTTAATAACCTTAGCGTAGCAGCCACCCTCAAAGTTAAATACACCATTGTCATCCCAGCCGTGCTCATCATCACCGATTAACAGACGCTTCGGGTCAGTAGACAACGTAGTCTTACCTGTACCGGAAAGGCCAAAGAAAATAGCAGTATTCTCACCATTCATGTCGGTGTTGGCAGAACAGTGCATAGAAGCGATTCCCTTCAGAGGAAGGTAGTAGTTCATCATAGAGAACATACCCTTCTTCATCTCTCCACCATACCATGTATTAACGATTACCTGCTCACGGCTTGTAATGTTAAACATAGCAGCAGTTTCAGAATTCAAACCTAATTCCTTATAATTCTCTACCTTAGCCTTAGAAGCATTGTATACGACAAAATCCGGCTCAAAATTCTCAAGCTCCTCAGCAGTAGGACGGATAAACATGTTGGTTACAAAATGAGCCTGCCATGCTACTTCCATAATAAAACGGATTGCCATGCGGGTATCCTTGTTCGCACCACAAAAAGCATCTACTACAAAAAGTCTCTTGTTAGAAAGCTCCTTCTTAGCAATCTCCTTAACCGCATCCCATGCCTCCTGAGTAGCTGGATGATTATCATTCTTATATTCATCAGAGGTCCACCATACGGTATCCTTAGAATTGTCATCCATAACGATGAACTTATCCTTAGGAGAACGGCCAGTATAGATACCTGTCATTACATTCACTGCACCAAGCTCACTAACCTGACCTTTCTCGTATCCCTCAAGGTCTGATTTGGTCTCTTCTTCAAACAAATCTTCAAAGGAAGGATTGTAGACAATCTCTGTGGTTCCGGTAATCCCATAGTTGCTTAAATCGATTTTCTTCATTTTTTAACCTCTTTTCTTTATTTTATTTAAGTAAAAAATCCCATATCAGCCAAAAGCACTTAAAGAACCGCTCTGCTTTGGAAAATGGGAAATATTAACTTCACGATTCCTATTATAATATATAAAAAATAATATAGCAATAAAAATGTTCTAGTTTTGTGCCATGAACGCATCAATATATTCCTCCACCTGCTTTTCAAGCACCGGGAAAGGACTCGGGCCGCAATCAAGCACCACCTTATGGAAATCTTTACAATGGAATTTGTCCTTAAGCTGTGATTTTGCCCTGCAGCGAAGCTGCCAAAATTCCAGATAAGATACATAGTATTGCAAATAATTCCCCGGGTCTTCTACGACCAGACGATAAAGGCTATTCACCGTTTCATCATCATCCATACCATAGTCCTGTAAGAATTCCTTAAGCTTGCTCTTATCCCAATCGTGATAATTCACCCCGATATCCGCCATGGAGGAAAGTGCTAAAGATAGCTCTGTATTTATCTGATTCACATCCGCAACCGCATCACTGTTTTCACCAAAATCGTATAACTCAAAAGAGCTTAATTCCACATAGGTTGCCCAGCCTTCCGAATAGCCGCCAAAATTAAGCACCTGTCTTATCGGCTCCGGATTGGTGGAATTATAATAGGTCGTCTGATATAGATGCCCTGGAAACCCCTCATGGGCGAGCGTAGAAAACAAGCCCGAAGGATCATAATTACTGCTCTTGTTATTAATATAAATGGTATTTTTCTTATAATTATCTATCTGTGGCACCATATAAAATGCAGGACTTAAGGATTCCGCCAGAGATTCATCCACATATTTCACGGTATAGGTTACCTCTGGGCACTCCGGAAAATACTCCTTCATCGCTTCTTTTAGATAATTAAGTATTTCATCCGGTTCCGTCATGGAACAGGTAATCGTATCCATATCATCAATAAGGGAAGGATGCTTAATTATCAAAGCAGTTAACCGCTCCATCAAGCTGTTAAGCCTCGAATCCAGCATATCCTCAACCTCTTTCACGGACATATCCGAGCAGGTATAGTATTTCACTAACAGCTCATAATATTCCCTGCCCTTGGAATAACCACAAAGTCCCCCATCGTTGGTGCCACTCCCCCGAAGCGCCTCCAACCTTTTTATCAACTGCTCATAAGCAGGAATTACATATTGCTTTACTCTCTGTTCATTTTCCTGCTCCAGACGTTTCTGCTCTTTCTTGGATAACTGTCCAATTTCTTCAAGCCTCTCAGCAAAAGTGGTAATTAAAAAATTGCTGTCCGGCGTCTCGATAAAATCCTCCATCTGCTTTATCGTTTCATCAAGAGTCTCATCACTGATAAATAACTTCTCCTCTGCTACCTGTTGTTCAAACGTCGCCAGCTGCTCAAAATACTCAGGAAGCTTTGTAAGCAGGGTAAGATAAGTAACAACATCCTTCTTCGAATGCAGCGGGTATTCTGCCAGCTCCACAGGAACATTGGCAGGCACACCCAAATCCGGACTTAAAAGCTGGTTATACAGCTCAAAACCTTCCTCCTCCATTGCAAACTCCAGATAATATTTTACTATATCATAGGTAAGCTGCTGCTCCTTAGACAAAGCACCATAGGAAAATCCATTGAGCTCCTTATAGGTTTTCCTATTTTCCCTACTATTATTCTTCAATTCCTCTACAGATAATTCTCCAAAAGAAATATCCCTCTCATCTTCTTCAATACCATACTCCTCTGGATGATTCAGCGTATAATGGAGGTTCAGTGTCCCTGCCTGCTTCAAGGTATCTGTAAATTGTTCCCTGCACCAATCAGCAAATTCCTTCTGCTCTTTACCATCATTAGCTTCTTTCTTTTGTTTATCTGTTTTTTCTTGTGTTGCCTCAGGCACATCAGATGCCGCCTTATTACTGCTGCCGGAATAACTTGCCCCCTGCTCTTCCACTACCTTAGGATAGGAACACCCGGTAACAAGCACCAGACATAACACCATAACAAATGCCAGCCAATTTTTTACTCGTTCTCTCCACTGTTTCATTGTATCACCCTTATCAATCCTTTAATTTAGTCTATGGTTTTTTTGACAAATCATGTATCTTTCCTTATAATCCCAACTAATGCAAATCATTCTGTCATTTTACAGCAGGTCAGTACACTAGTGTACTAGCAACATTATAATGAAAATGGCAGTTTCTGACAAGTGGAAACAAAAACTGCTACCTCAATATTATTTATCACGACACAAAAACTGCCATGCAAGAAGATATCCCCCTGCATGGCAGTAAAAGCTTATATACTTTGCATATAATTTATAAGACAAATAATTGATATAAATAATATCTTATTCTGCTGCCGTTACCTTCGTAATCTTAACCTGAGCATCATTATAACTACCTCGTCCAACTAAATAGGTAGTACCCAGTGTCAGCTCGTACACACCGTCAGCAGAAGCTATTTTCTGTCCGGTTGTGATATCATAGAAGTATACACTACTGTTTCCTGTTTCATACTGACCACTTTCCGGTGCAGTAAACCGGAATGCATAATAATCTGAAGCATCCAACCATCTAGATTGGTTTATACCGATTAACTCTGTAGTATCCTTAGCGGCAGGGTTTACCTTCGTCTTTGTACCAGAAGCAGATACCACTTTATTGACCGCTGCCTGCACTGCAGTATTCGCAACAGTAAATGAAGAAGCGAGCTTATACGGAGTATAGGTTATCGTCTCACCATTAAACCAATCTCCTGTCTTGGTACCATCACTAGAACCGGTTTCCTCTGATTCAATTGCATAAGTACCCGGCTTGAGATATAGTGTTGAACCATACCCTGCTCTTTCATGATTCATATACCAATTTCTACCAAGGCTGCTGCTGACATCCGCCCCTTTTACCAGCACTACCTTAAATAGGTCATTTAACTGAATATCATATCCCGTCTGGGAAGCCACCAGGGACTGTGAGTACAAATAAGTTGTAGATTTCGAAGACTCTATATCGCCACCACTGTACTCCGCACGGATATCATACACGCCTGGTTCCAAAGTAACAGAATAGGTACCCGATGAACCTATCCAATAATGGTTATCTTTCATATACAAAGATGCCCTATCCTTATTCGTAAAATAGATATCCCCATCATTCATCGGATTGCCCTGTGCATCCTTTAAGCAGCCACCGACAACAACTCCCTGCTTAGCATTTACCACAACATTAATATCACAATAACGGGATGCATCCTCTGTATCAGTTGCCCTTACCACTACCGTATAGGCACCTGCAACAGCTATATTTAACTTTACTTGTTTTGTAGAATAACTACTATAAATAGTTGCACCAGTTCCCTGTGGGTCTGATATTATAGAATAGTTATAGTCTCCACTTCCTCCAGTAAACACCGGAGTAACATAAGCTGTCGTCGATTCCGTACCAATTATGTTATGTCCTGTATTGGCTGCACCGGCAATCACCGTGTTTGAACCAACAATAAAATGAATCGTTCTGCTTAAAGTATTGCCCAATTCATCCGTCGCCGATAACACATAATCAAACCGTCCGGTTGTGGTCGGCGTTCCCTTCACCTTTACTTCACCATTCTTTACCTCATAGGTCAAACCAGCCGGCAAACCACTTAAAGCATAAGAGGAGTAACCGCAGCCATTGTCAAAGGAAAATGTAGTTGTTCCATATGTTCCTACCTTCCAGCTCGAAACAGACTCACCGGTATAAGCACATGCCGCTTCCTTATATTGCAGCTCCAGGCTCTTAACCGTACCTGTCAGAGAAGGAACGGATAGCTGAACAAAATCACCAACCGAAATAGCTGTATCATCTGCCAGAACAACGGTATAATTCACATTGTCCGCCGTCGTCATATTATTGATAATTAACTGATTATTATATGTACCGGAAGAAAATACCTTCTTGGCAATGGAAATCTGACTTGGATTCAAGGCACAAGCCTTATCCAATGCAAAATTAACGGTTCTCTCATTTGGCAGATTCATGCCTGCCAGATTGATAGGATTGGAAACTGTTACCTTACAGGTCGCCTTCTTACCGGAACCATCAATTGCCCTCGCCGTAATGGTTGCACTACCGTCGCCAATAGCGGTAATCACACCCTTGTTACTAACCTTGGCAACCTCCGGCTTGGAGCTTACATAAGCAAGCGTCTTAACTGCTCCCTTTTCTGCTTTCACGGTAGCCTTCAGCTTCAATGTCTCACCTACATTTAAGGAAGCACTTTTCTTGTTAACTGTAATCTTCTTCACTGCCCCCTTAACAACCTTGACAGTAATGGTTGCTTTTTTCTTCTTATTCTTGGTGGATGTTACTGTTACCTTTGTCGTACCAGCCTTCTTCCCCTTTACAACACCCTTGCTATCTACGGTAGCGATACTCTTATTCTTACTAGAGTATGATACCTTCTTGTTCGCCTTCTTGTTCGGCTTTACTGTTACCGTAGTTTTTAACTTTACTGATTTTCCTTTTGCAACAACCACTGTCTTCTTACTATCAGACAGGCTGCTTGCTACAGAAACCTTCTTTACGGTTACCTTTGCTGCATTAACCGGGACAAATGCGGTGGTAAAAAGCATCGCAATTGCCAGCATACTTGCAACAATTCTTGACGTTGTCTTCATCCTGAGACCTCCTTAATAGTTATTTATAACGAAAACTGAAACCATCCTCAGTTCATGTTATCATATTGTAACTTAAAATAAGTATCTTCTATAAGCAACCTACATTCCCTTTAATCATACTAATCTATTACGTCAATTTCGACCTAAAGATTCCCTTTTCCTCCATCTTCACGGTGTTTCTTAATAATCTCCTCAAACCGGCGTCTGGAGGCTGCCATCTCTGCATCCTCCTCTCCCTCCTCTATCTGGGCATTCGCTTCGTCAAGCTCCTTAAATACATCAGTTAAATCTAATTCCTCAAGATAATTCTTATCTGTTATCATAACAATCCACCTCCGTTTCTTCTTTACCTATAGTATACCATATCCAAACACCCATTTACAATGCTTTTACAGTTGGTTTTTTATTACTGTCAGCAAGGTATCAGCAACCTCCTCCTTCGTCATTATCGGAAGCTCCTTTTGCTCCTCCGGAGTAATGATGGTGACAATATTCGTGTCTGTACCAAAGCCTGCTCCCTCCTGCTTTAGATTATTGGCTACAACCATATCAATATGCTTATTGGAAAGCTTTTTTCTGGAATTGGCCAGCATATTCTCTGTTTCCATGGAAAATCCACACAAATAGGGAACATGCTCCATCGTTTCGCCTGCTGCCCCGGAACGCTCCTGCTCAACTTCTATTCTCCTCTGTCCTAAGGTTCCCAGAATATCCGGAGTGCGCACCAGAGAAATTGCCATATCCTTATCCTGCTTTTTCACCTTCTCCGTTGCTATCTCGGCAGGACAGTAATCTGCCACTGCCGCAGATTTAATAATCACATCCTGCTGCATTGCTTCTCCCATCACCGCATCATACATATCCTTAGCAGAGCAAACCGGGACTACTTTAACAAACATAGGCGGAGTAATGGAAACCGGCCCGGAAACCAGCGTTACCTCTGCTCCCCGAAGCATCGCCCGCTTCGCAATCGCATAACCCATTTTCCCTGTACTGTGGTTGGTAATATAGCGTACCGGGTCAATTGCCTCTCTGGTTGGTCCCGCTGTCACCATAATTTTCTTTCCAAGCAAATCCTTTTCGCAGGCTATTTCCTTCAAAAGATATTCAAATAATGTCTCTGGTTCCGGCATTTTCCCTGCTCCGGTATCACCACAGGCAAGATACCCCTCTGCCGGAGCAATGACATGCATGCCATATTTGCTGCAGAGTGCGATGTTATCCTGTGTAACCGGATTGGTAAACATATTCGTATTCATTGCCGGAGAAATACAAATCGGTGCCTTACATGCCAGTGCAGTTGTAGTCAGCATATCATCTGCAATACCGTGTGCCAGCTTCGCAATTACATTAGCAGATGCCGGAGCAATCATCATGATATCTGCCAGCTTGGCAAGGCTTACATGATTCACCTTAAATTCAAAATCCCGGTCAAAGGTATCGACAAGACACTTATTACCCGTCAGCGTTTCGAAGGTGGTCGGATGAATAAAGTTCGTTGCATTTTTTGTCATGATAACATGCACATCTGCGTGCTGTTTCACAAGCATACTGGCAAGCCCCGCAATCTTATAAGCAGCAATAGAGCCGGTCACTCCAAGTATAATCGTTTTTCCTTTTAACATCACCTTTTCTCCTTACCTAACCTCTTTTTCTATCAATTCCCCATGCTTTTCATAATTGGTTATGCGTGCAATTCTATTTTCATCATCTACAAACACCACCTGTGGTTTATGCTCTCCTGCCTCCTCAGGCGTCATGGAAGCATACGCCATGATTATGATTTTATCACCAGTCTGCACCTTGCGGGCCGCGGCACCATTTAAACATATTGTACCACTTCCTCGCTCTCCGGCAATGGTGTAGGTTTCAAACCGTTCCCCATTATCCACATCCGCAATCTGCACATATTCATATTCCAGTATTCCGGCAGCATCCAGCAAATCCTCGTCTACTGTAATACTTCCAACATAATGAAGTGCCGCCTCCGTAACCATAGCACGGTGAATTTTTGATTTTAACATCGTTATGTTCATATTATACTCCTTTTTATTTAAAATAACTTTATAACTATCGTATCACCAATCAGGATTATTTCACATGCAGGTTGTCAATCAACCGGGTCTTTCCTATATAAACTGCGATTGCAACCAAAGCACTACGGTCAATTGTTTTAATCTGCTGCATCGTTAATGCATCTACTACTTTCACATAATCTATTTTTGCAAGTGGTTCTCTATTAATCAAAGCTGTCATCGCATCCACAATGACATCGGCAGACGTCTCACCTGCATCAATCAATTCTTGTGCCTTTTGAATGGACCTGCTTAAAACGAGTGCCGCTTCTCTCTCCTTATCGGAAAGATAAGTATTTCTGGAACTCTTTGCCAGACCATCCTCCTCCCGGACAATCGGACATCCGACAATCTCAATATCCATATTCAAATCGTCTACCATATGTTTTATCACTGCCAGCTGCTGTGCATCCTTCTCCCCAAAATAAGCACGGTCCGGTGTCACAATATGAAACAGCTTCGTAACTACCGTACACACACCGCGAAAATGTACCGGACGGCTCAGACCACATAGCTCCTCCGTTAAAACTGACATATCCACATAGGAGGAAAATCCCTCGTGGTACATTTCTTCCGGCTCCGGATGAAAAATTAAATCTGCTCCTAACGCCTTGCAGAAGGCGCTGTCTTTATCCAAATCCCTCGGATAGCTGGCTAAATCCTCGGTTGGTCCAAACTGCATCGGATTCACAAAAATACTGACAACCACCTTGTCATTCTGCCCTCTTGCCGCTGTAATCAAACTCCCATGCCCTTCGTGAAGATATCCCATCGTTGGCACCAAGCCCACGCTAAGTCCTTCCCTTTTCCATTCCTTCACTCTATCTCTAACCTCTGAAACGCTACTTACAATTTCCATGATTTCCCTCCTATATTTTAGTACAATTTCTCAATTACTTCATCCTCTATCTTGAAGGTGTGTTCCTGTGCCGGAAATGTTCCCGCTTTCGTCTCTTCAATATAAGCAGAAATTCCTTCCCGCATCAACGCTCCCACATCCGCAAATTTCTTCACAAACTTCGGAGTAAAATCACTAAAGATTGCCAATGCATCCTGATATACGAGCACCTGTCCGTCACAGCCTGCTCCTGCTCCAATCCCGATGGTCGGAATGGTTAATTTTTCTGAAATCAATGTAGCAAGCTTCTCCGGCACACACTCCAAGGTTACTGCAAAGGCACCTGCCTCCTGCACCTTATAGGCATCCTCCAGTATTTTTTTTGCTGCCTCCTCGCTTTTACCCTGCACCTTATTGCCACCGAAAGCATTGATACTCTGTGGGGTTAATCCTAGGTGTGCCATAACCGGAATTGACGCATCCGTAATCGCCTTAATCTGTTCACATACCTGTGCTCCACCCTCCAGCTTCACACAGTTCGCACGCCCCTCCTTCATCAGCCGACCCGCATTGTAAACAGCATCCCGCACTCCGGTCTGGTAGGACATAAAGGGCATGTCCGCTACAATCAGTGCATTCTTTGCCCCCCTTGCCACACAGGCTGAATGATGAATCATGTCCTCCATAGTCACGGACAAGGTATCCTCATAGCCCATCATCACCATTCCAAGACTATCGCCAATTAAAATTCCATTCACACCACATTCATCCATCAGCTTTGCTGTCGAATAATCATAGGCAGTCAGCATCGTAATTTTTTCACCCTTCTCCTTCATCTGCTGGAAGGTTGCTACTGTATTCTTCATTGTAATATCCTCCTTCATATATATCACTATACTCAAACTTCGCACATAAAGTTTATATTACGCTAGTAATTTCTATGTGCGAAGTTTAACTATATCCTCCATAAGACGGTAATCTGTCTCCTTATGCTTGCTATGTCCAATCTCCATCAACAATCTTGTCATGCTCTGATACAGTAAAACAGCCTCCTGTGAATTCAGGACAGGTTCCTCCTTCACTCCTGCCTGTTCCACTTTGTTTTTTTCCATTTCAGATAATGCCCTTATATGCTTTCGCACTGTTTCACAATCGTTCCTTTCAACGGGCCCGGTTAGTGCAGCAATTGTTCCCTGCGATATAACATTCTTCAGGCTGCCTTCCATCAAAGGCAGCAATGCCCGCTTGGCACTTTCTTCTGAAAAACCGCAATACTCGAGCAGACTGCTGCTTAAATAAGAAAGTCCGACCAAAAAGTTACTGGCAACCACTGCCGCTGCATGGTAAAGTGGTTTGTCTTTGGCGGCAATCAATTCTACCGTATTGCCACAGCCCTCGATAAAATTCCTCATAGTATCCCGCCATTCTCCCGGCTCACCCTCGATTGTAAAAACCGCCTTGTGAAGCTGTTCAAAGGAACGGTACTTATCACTGATGGCAAATAATGGATGCAAGGACAGGGCGGTGACTTCACATTGGTCTGCCTCATTAAATATCTCCGAGGAAAGAGAACCGCTGGCATGGCATATAAGCTTTCCCGATAAATTCACGCCACATGCGAGCAGCTCATCCCATACAAGTCTTATGCTATTATCCGGCACTGTAAGAAACAAAACATCACTGCTGGCAACCAGTTCCTCCAGCCGTCCATATTGCCTGCTCCCCGTAAACTCCGCCGCATCTTTAGCAGAAGAAGCGTTCTTGCTATAATAACCGCTAAGTCCGGCACCATGTTTGATAAAATATTTACCAAGGGTAAATCCAACCTTTCCAGCACCGATGAAACCAATATTGTCTAACCGCTTCAAAAAAACACCTCCATCCCTGCTGATACAAAAAGGGATAAAACCGGTTGGTTTTATCCCTCACATACAAAAGTTAATTCATCATACAAAGCAATACAACAAGAACCCGATACTATAAAGAGTTCTCCTGAGCTTACTATAAAATGTTTTTTACTTTCAGTCAAGGGTACAGTTTCAACTAAGTTGAATACCATCCAAAGTGAATATAACACTACCCTGTACCAAAAGCAAGCACTAAATTAAATACAATACACTGGTTTTGTGACTCTGATACCTCAAGCACCTTCTCTTCCTTCCCATTCACTTCTCAACAAGTTTTGAAACCAGCATATTATTTTTTTGCCCGCAGGTAAGCATCATAGCCACCTGCCAGATTATACACATGATACCCGCGCATTGAGAGCAATCTTGCAATTCTTAAACTGACCGAACCACCCTCACAATATACTATAATCGGAAGATCCTTCGGAAACTCATAATTTCCTTCCTCAAGCTCATCTGCATCCATTTGTACCGCCTTCGGAAGGTGTCCACGCCGAAACTCTGAAGGCTCCCTTAAATCTATTACAAAACAATGATGTTCCATAATATAGTCCACAACACGGCTTGCCCAAATCTGTTGAACCACAGTTCCACATCCCACACCCTTTTTACCAATATATGCATGATAAAGAATTTGTTGAAAAACAACAAAAATAAAAAGTAAATAGCCTCTAGGGGAAACTAGAGGCTATCATGAGGGGAGTATAAATAATTAATAAGGGGTTATATAGTGCGTTGATAAGTTCCTCTCATAGGATGTCCTATCAACAAATTCATTATATGTCATCAATCGATTTATTTCAACCATTTCTTTGAAGAAAAAAATTAAAAAATGTCGATAAATTTTGTACATTTTACACAAATTGTCAAAAATGGCAGACTGGTTTTTCAAAAATTTTTTATTTTATGCCACTACCAGCTATAGTAAATCATTTCCATCAACAAGCCTACTTTTTACCTTTAGCTTCCAAGAAAAATATGTTTTAATAACAGATAAATGACATATTCCGTTTGCATGTATAATTTCATATGATTTTCAAATACTATCAAAGTACAGTAAAGGATAGAGGGATTTTATCTGAGTATGCATACAGAAAAATATTTCTATTTTATACTGTTAATTCTGCACAACGCTCATGCTGCTGTGTAATGTAGAAGGGAGAATAACTATGAAAACATCAGACGCAAGTAATCAGGCAAACAATGCACAGAATAGTGCAAAGAACGCTTCCGATTATGCAAAAAATGCTTCTAACAAGGCAAAGAATAAGGCTTCTAACAAAGCATCCAACAAGGCTTCTAACAATGCCAGTGACAGTGCCAGTAACTGCAAATAATGATGTCGAGCTGGCAGAGGCAACCTTTTTATCCTCTTTCTTTGTTGCTAAGCATTAAAAAACAGGGCTGGAATACCAGCCCTGTCTACATAACAGTATAACATTAAATAAAAAACCGGATGTCGAAAATATTTTAAATTAAAGATAATAAATATCTGATATTAACAACTATCTCCCCCCGCTATCACTCCTCCTCCAAGCACCACCTCACCATCATAGAACACAACCGCCTGTCCCGGTGTTACCGCACGCACCGGCTTTTCAAAGGTGATTTTTACCTGATGCTCATCGGCATATTCCACCTGACAAAGCTCACCCTTGTGGGAATAACGGATTTTGGCAAGCATCTGCTGTCCTTTTGCAAATGAAGCAACACCCATATAATTCATCTGCTTTGCACAAAGTGAATTGGTCCAAAGCTTTTGCTCTTCTACTAACACTACCTCATTAGAATCCGGACGCACCGCCCCTACATACATTGGTTTTCCAAAGCTGATGCCAAGTCCCTTTCTCTGACCTACCGTATAGTGGATAATACCCTTATGCTGTCCCAAAACAGTCCCATCCCTTGTCACAAAATTGCCGGGTTCATAGACTGTTTTTGTATGGCGGCAGACAAAGCCTGCATAATCATGGTCCGGTACAAAACAAATATCCTGACTATCCGGCTTTACTGCGACAGGAAGCCCCTGCCTCCTAGCAATCTCACGGATACGCTCCTTATCATATTCTCCCACAGGCATCAGTGTGTGGGCAAGCTGCTTCTGTGTCAGATTATAAAGAGCGTAGGTCTGATCCTTCATAGCAGTAACCGAATTCATCACCGCATATCTTCCATTAGAAAGCTTCCCCACTCTCGCATAATGCCCTGTGGCAAGATACTCTGCTCCAATTTCTCTGCCTTTTTTAAGCAGTGCCTCCCACTTCACATAACGGTTGCAGACAATGCAGGGGTTCGGCGTTCTCCCCATTCCATACTCCCCAGCAAAATAATCCATAACACTATGCCGAAACACCTTTTTAAAATTTAACACATAATAAGGAATATCAAGAACTGCCGCTACCCGCCTTGCATCCTCAATTCCAGTAATCCCACAGCAGGAGTCATCCTCTGTGTTATCAAACAACTGCATGGTAACACCAATTACCTGATATCCCTGTTCTTTTAAAAGGTATGCCGCCACGGAGGAATCCACTCCACCGGACATGCCCACCACTACGGTTTCTTTCATTTAGATACTCCTTTGTATTATAAATGCGATAATTGTAAAATCTGTTGCATAATTACTACCGTCAAGGTACTATATAAATTCACTTCGTTGTCTTGGCTTTGCCAAGTACAAAGGCGTGAATTTATATAGTACCTTGACTGACAACTAAATATCCAGTAACAAAAGGTTATGAGGTTGGGATCAAAAGGCATTTTGCCTCCAACTGATGCCACTGATTGCTCCGTTATTTCACAACCCTTTAACATATAAAATGCAGTCCAAACACAACCAGCAGATTTATTACCAACAGCCACAGGTTGCTTACCTTATACCTTATTCCGAGAATATAATTTAAGCCATATAATAGCAACGTCAGGACAAACACCGCCTTGTGGGAGCATCCCATTGCGGATGATGCTGCAATATTCTGATTGCATAAGGATAACATAATATTAATCAATAGTCCTGCAATAATGGGGCGAATCCATCTGCTGATTAAGCGGAAAACATGCAGGGAGTTCAAGCTGTCATAGGTGTGATAAATAATCGCAAAAAAACCACAGGATACTGCTATACTGCAAACAAATCCTACGACGGCAAATAAAATTCCGGTACCCATGCTTCCTGTAGTATTAAAGCCCAGATAATAGCCAACTCCGGCTAAGGTTTTACAAAGAATGGAGCCGGGAAGAATATTCACCAGTGTTACAATCTGCCCAAAATACTGGCTTTCGGTAATCATACCACTTTCTACAAACAAGCCCTCTGCCACCGTGAGGTAAGCATCGCCTCCGCCAAAGGACATAATAGCAGATACGATTCCATTTCGTATAAACGCTATCGCCTCTGGAAAATAAATTATTATTGCTGGCAAGGAGCATAAAACAAATATTACAAGCCATACAACCACATCATTTGTCATTGCTTTCTTGTCGACCGGATATCTCTTTTTACTCTTTTTTATATTCCAGCTTACGCCATATACCGCAAGCCCAAGCATCAACGCTTCTGTAATTCTTATCACAAAGATATTGGAAACCAGATGTGCCTTGCCATAGCCCAGCAGATAGATACCACAAAGAAGAACAGATACAAAAATATGCTTTCGATTTAATTGCCCTCTTGTATATAGAATAAAGAAAAATGCTGCCAACAAAATATGAAAGGTGGATACAGCAAAAACAGGCATCCCCTTTACATCAAGCAACTTATATAAATTTTTCCCAAAGGCAAGAAGCATAACAAGCACCATAATAATAATTGCCCTTGTGAGACGTCTCGTATTTTCATCCCGGCACTGCTTCATTACACCCGCAATATAACAGGTTAAAAGATACATAATAAAAGAAGAAACCCCTATGGAAGCAATCTCTATCTGTGTTAGAAATTCTGCCTGCATCGTAGAAAACACACTTAATAAAAGCACCACTACAAATGCACCGGGCAGTGCCATCGAAAGGGCTGCCAAAAGCATCCCCCTACTCCCAAAATTACGCTTACCAAGAGAAGCTGCCAGCTCCACCGGTAACGCTCCCGGTGTGATACTGGCAACTACTACATCCTGGTCATAATTTTCCTTGGTATCCAACTGCTGCCTGGTAATAATTTCATCCTCAATCACAGGTATCAATGCACTTCCCCCTCCAAAGCCAATACACCCAACCTTGACCATGGAAAGTAAAAACTGTTTTAGCGATGCCATGTCTGCTCCTAACTACGCCTCCAAGCCTAATATTTTAATAATATCATCCACGCAGTCCTCCACCGCTTTATCTGCGGTATTTATCGTAATATCCGGATGCTCCGGCACCTCATAAGGACTTGTAATACCAGTAAAGTTTGGAATTTCACCCTTCCTTGCCCGCTGGTAAAGCCCTTTCACATCTCTCTTCTCACATTCCTCCAGGGAGGCCGCAACATAGATTTCCACAAAATCCTCTGTGCCGATAATTTCCCTTGCCCGTTGGCGGTCATTGGCATAAGGAGAGATAAACGAGGTTAACACAATCAATCCTGCATCATTCATCAGCTTGGCAACCTCTGCCACACGACGGATATTTTCAATACGGTCCTGCTCCTTAAAGCCTAAGTTTCTGTTTAAGCCCATACGGATATTATCCCCATCTAATAGCATTGTATGCTTACCCATGCTGACAAGACGCTGCTCTAATGCATTGGCAAGGGTTGACTTACCTGCACCGGACAATCCGGTAAACCAGAGGGTCTTCGGCTGCTGCCCTTTCTGCTCTGCCCGGAACTGCCTCGTAATATCAAGCTCCTGCCATGTAAGGTTATCACTTCTTCTTAAAGAATGTAACACAATACCACAAGCAGAGGTCATATTGGTCACACGGTCAATCAAAATAAAGCTGCCAAGATTCTCATTATCATCAAAACAGTCAAAGGCAATCTTATCAGACACCGCAATTTCACATTTAGCAATCTCATTTTTATAGATACGGTCCACAGGAATATGGGTACCCTCATTGACGTCCAGCTTATATTTGATATTCATGACAGTAGCCGGAATCATCTTCGTGCCAAGCTTGAGAAAATAGTTTTTACCCGCAACGAGATGGCTGTCATCCATCCAGAGCAATCTGGTAGAAAGCAGGTTACTAACCTCAAGCTTTCTATCCTTACATATAACACAGCCTCTGGAAACATCAATCTCCTTGTCAAGCTCTATGGTAACCGGCTGCCCATTGACAATCTCATCCACCTTGACATCACCAACAAGAAGACTTTTAACATTGGCTGTCTCCTTACTTGGCAGCACTGTGATAGCATCTCCTATCTTTAATGAACCAGCACGCACCTGCCCCTGAAACCCACGGAAAGTATGGTCCGGACGAACGACACGCTGTACCGGAAGCAGAAAGCCGTCCTCGTCCTCTACATGATGGACATCAATCTTTTCGAGATAGCCGAGCAGGGTATCGTCTTTATACCATGTCATATTATCTGATTTCATGGTAATGTTGTCGCCCTCTGTAGCAGATACCGGAATGATATGCATGCTTTCAAGCTCATATTCCGCCGTCATCATACGGATATCCTTCTTGATTGCCTTAAACTTCTCTTGGTCATAACCTACCAAATCCATTTTGTTTACCGCAAATACAAAGTGCTTGATTCCCATCAATGCACAGATTCTTGTATGGCGTTTCGTCTGTACAAGCACACCCTGCGAGGCATCAATCAACACCACCGCCAAATCGGCATAGGATGCTCCCACCGCCATATTCCTTGTATACTCTTCATGTCCCGGTGTGTCCGCCACAATAAAGCTTCTATTTTCCGTACTGAAATAACGGTATGCGACATCAATGGTAATGCCCTGCTCCCGCTCTGCCATCAACCCATCCAACAGGAGAGAATAATCCACTTCACCATTCCGGCTGCCCACCTTACTATCAAGCTCTAACGCACGCTCCTGGTCTGCAAAGAGAAGCTTGGCATCATAAAGCATATGTCCTATCAATGTGGACTTTCCATCATCTACGCTTCCACAGGTAATAAACTTAAGTAAACTCTGCATTAGAAATATCCCTCCCTTTTTCTCCGCTCCATACTGCCTGCTGCCTCGTGGTCAATGACACGGCTTGTTCTTTCAGAGGACACAGCACTTAACGTCTCCTCAATAATCTCATCCAACGTCTCTGCATCCGACTCCATACCTCCGGTTAGCGGATAGCAGCCTAACGTACGGAAACGCACCTTCTTCATCTGTACCTCTTCTCCGGGCAGAAGCTTCATACGGTCATCGTCTACCATGATAATATTGCCATCCCGTTCCACCACAGGACGCTCTGCCGCAAAATAAAGCGGTACAATCTCAATATTTTCCCGCTTGATATACTGCCAGATATCCTTCTCGGTCCAGTTGGAAATTGGAAATACACGGATACTTTCACCTTTCTTAATCTTCGTGTTGTAAAGACTCCACATCTCCGGCCTCTGATTCTTAGGGTCCCATGCCTGTGCTTCATTACGGAAAGAAAAAATACGCTCCTTGGCCCTTGATTTCTCCTCATCCCTGCGTCCACCACCGAAAGCTGCTGTAAAGCCATACTTAGCAAGTGCCTGCTTTAATGCCTGTGTTTTCATGATATCCGTATAAGCAGAACCATGGTCAAAGGGATTGATTCCCTGTGCCACACCCTCCTCATTGGTGTAGGCAAGCATGGTAATCCCTTTCTCCTTTGCCACACGGTCACGAAAGGCAATCATATCCGAAAACTTCCATGTTGTATCTACATGCAAAAATGGAAAAGGTGGTTTCTCTGGGTAAAATGCTTTCATGGCAAGATGAAGCATTACGGAGCTATCCTTTCCAATAGAATAGAGCATTACGGGCTTCTCACATTCCGCTGCAACCTCTCTCATAATATAGATTGCCTCTGCCTCCAATTCATCTAAATGCGATAATGTTTTCATAGTATCCTCCTGTCTTATGATTCCTTACTATAAAGCACATCCCCAACCGTAAAGCGGCTGCCGGAATTGTACAATCCATCCTTATAGTCATAATATACCTGATAGGTATCCTTCTTTAAATCCTTTAGCCAGAACGGAATCTGGTATACCTTATCCCTAAAAATATCCATTGTCTGGTATGTCCCTGTCAAATCTGCATAGTAACGATACTGTTCTCCAATAAAATAAATATAGGAAATAGAATGGTCAACCGCCTTCACAAATAACATATCCTCTTGAAAGCTTAGAAAGATTTCGCACTGCTCTTTTTCGTCCCCATCCTCATCGGTCTTATTCTCCTCTGTTAGTGCCACCATGTGTAGATGTTTTGCACTGGCAAGGTCAAGCTCCTTATCAAATGGCTTTATGGCAATGGTATCCCCCAACCAATACTCCTCAGACAAGGGAAGCGGTCTCGCCTGGGCTTCTATATCCGGTTCAAAGGGGTAGGCTGTAAAAAAGCCAGATTTTACAAAGTAACGATTCAATAATTCCTTCGTTTCAAAATCGTATTCCTCCACCATCCCCTTGTTGCCTTCTATATCGGGAAGCAAATCGCCTGCCATATTAAAAATACGTTTTTCTTCCTTATAAAGTATTGCGTTGGAACGAATACGGGAATTCGGAACCGTTGTAATATCTTCCATCTGTACGGTTAATTCCCTTTCGTTAATCGTAAATATACTTAAATAGGAATTCGCCTCATCCTTATCATAGAAATCTACCGGTCTTCTTCTTGCCCAATGATTATCATAAACAATCATCTGAATCGTATCCGGCTGATTCTCATAAAAAGATTCCAACTGATAAGCCGCATGCTGCTGGAAGCACCATTTTATGTCACCGATTGGCGTTAACAGCTTGTCACAGACATTAGTCCCCTTCCACATATCGGGATGCCCAAGCAACCACTTTAACTCTTTGGTCTCCCAATCCACCTTTAGCACGGAATGAATATTACGCATACTAATAATGACGGAATTCTCCTCCTTCTGATAGCACACAGAATTGACATGTACCCAATCTGTCCACGTCTTCCATGTGTCATCAAACAGGTCGTTGAGATTAAGACAATTGACAATTTCTCCGGTTTTGCGGTCAAGCTCAATCACCATATTCTCATCATACCCATCCAAGAGGCTGTTGGAACCAAGCAAAATATTGCCTCCCGGCTCCATTTCTCTCGCACAATGATGGAAGCCATCCTTATAAAAATAAGTGTTATACATTCTCCCTAAATAATCCATCTCATACATCATACATGCCTGAGATACGGAATAAGAGGGCACATCCACCCATTTCTCCATATAGAGAAACTTACCATCGGAGAGTGGAAATATACCATATGCTTTCGTCTGACGTCTAAGATACCATCGGATGTCTCCCTCTGCATCAAAGGCACAGGTTAACACATTCAGTCCACCAGATATCATCACCATATCCATGGCAGATTTCTTATCGTGCTTTGCTTTTATAATATTATCCTTTAATAATTCCGGAAGCTCCTCTGTTGTCAGATAAATCTCCCTGCTTTTTATAACTGCATCCTGTTTATCAAGCAATTCTATCGTGATGGTATTCTTCCTGCCAGCATATAAGCCAAATATCGGCACCCGGTGCTCCCGGCAAGGCTTCAGTGTCTGACTGTAGCTGGTCTCCTTCGTCTTACCCTTTACCGTATAACGTACAGCAAGAGGTTCTTTCGTATAAAATATCGCAAGTGCTGTCAATGGTGACTGGTAAAATGGGTCCTGAATCACCAGCATTTCTTCAAAACGATAATAATGCTTACTGGAAATAGTTTCAATTAGATGATCTTTGCTCTGGGAAAGAAAGGAATAGGAACGCCGGCTTATAATGGTATCGCTTGTAATCTCTCTTCGAGTCTTACGTTTCACATAAGAATCATGCTGGTATGCCACCTTACGACACCATCTTGCATTGCGAAGCACGGTCTGATTAGAATCCTGTCCGGGCTTTAAGAGCCGTCTTACCCCCCGCTTCAAACGAAGCGGAATCTGCTCGGGACTGTCACTGTAATAATAATTCTTTTTCCATGTCTTTAAACTCATTGTATTTTCTCCTATGGGAAATATTGTAATTATCTTCCATTTAGTTTCTCACAAGTTCTTAAAAATTATGTGATAATTCCGTTTTTTACAAAAAAATACTTCTTTTATCTATCCATTTTGCGGTAACAGACATAATTTTCCAATTTTCAATCTATCTGATTATAGCATTTCATTTCAAGGTTTTGCAAGGAGTTTTGGATATTGACACAAGATACTCGTTAAGTATATGATAAATTTATAATGAGATATAATTTATGGAGGATTTTTTATGCTAAAGAAGGATTTTACAATTGCTGGGATCGTAATGCTTTTCATGGGTGTTGGTCTCTTTATGATACTAGGATTTCTTCAATCGGCATTTGTTGCTTTATTCGGCGGAACCCTATTCCCTAAAAATTATTCTAAAAAACAGGCAAAACAATATATCAGTGGGTTCGCACCAGACGCTACATACATTACAAGAAAAAAGATGAAAAAAACAAAGAAAGAATATTATTTATACAAGGATGCTTATGGAAGAGAGTTTATTGTAGTGTCTACATCCGTTGAGGGCGTGTTATTATATAGCCCTAAATTATATAATAGTTATGAATGTTGTATTTTACAAAAAAATATCAATGAAATAAAGACTGCTTTGGAGGACACAGGACTAAAATACAACATTACGGGTGATGCTGCAAAAATGCAGGATGACAATATGTTAAAATGGGCTACGGAAACGCCCTCACTGGCTCCAATGGATATTTGCTTTTATTATGTTAAAGAGGAGGATATGATGCTCGTTGCAAATGCAATGGCAAAGATTGATGGAATTTTAAAATATAACTATAACAAAAAATGTTCTTCCGTGGCAGATTATGGCAGTGAGAACAGCGATAATGTGTTTATCTACTTTAAAAATGTAACTTCCAAAAGCATGGCTTCCTTTAAACTTTCCACCTGCGAAAGCGAACGTTGGACGCCGGAGTCCATCTATGAATGTATTCAGAAACAGTTTAAACAAAACAAACGGGCAATAGGAATTGACGAAGAAAAACTTGCAGAGGAAATGAAGAGAAATGATGAAATGGTGGAGAAAGAAAAACAGAAAAAACAGGAACAGTTTGAACAGAAGATTCAAAGAGATATTTTAAATTATCTGGAGGAGAAATATGATGAGACATTTATTACAGATGCCTTTAGTTATTTTACAATCAGTGATACGAATGATGAAGTATTATATAGGCTAAGCTGTGAACGTTTACCTGCGGTAAGAGTAGAGGTAACAGGAACAAGAAATGAAAATGGTGCTTTTGATTATACCGATGACTTTGAAGAGGGTAAGAGGTATAATGGTGATGATTAAAATATGTGATTGTGAAATGGTAAATTACTGATACGCCAGAGATACCCCCTATGCTGCAATTGCTTCGTTGCCCGGGCTTCGCCCGGTACAAAGGCACAATTGCAGCATAGGGGGTATCTCTGGCTAGCTCAAGGAAACATATATTATTACTTTTATTACGAAATATTATATGTCCTTAATTAATCATAAATTTATTATTAACTAAACAATATATGTGTTGACAAACAACTATAGTTTTATATAAAATAAATTTATATAATAGTTTTTGATTGTCGGCAAAACAATTATTACCCTGAACTCTTGGAGGAAAAAGAAATGCACAAAGTTGTAAAAATTATATTTATCACATTTCTATCTTTATCTGCTATTGCCTTCCTAATAAGTATATATCTGGGAATAAAGGCAATATTACCAGAAGAAGACAGGCAGACAGTCGTAACCAGAGAAGTATTAGAATACTTAAACGAACGATATAACGAAGAATTTGAAATAATAAATTTTATTCCACCAAGTTTCAATTATGCCAGTTATATAATTACCGCAGTACGCAAAGGCGACCCCAAAGATGTGGAACATTGGGTAACCATACATGGCTGGGTATCGAAAGAAAAGAAATTATTTAAGAAAAATAAAGTAACTTTTTATGATAATTATATGGCAGTAAAATTCATACCAGATTTAAAAAAACGAGTGACTAATTTAGTCCTAGAAGATTATTCAGAATGTAAAATTCATTTAAAATTTGATAAGGAGTGGATACAAAAAAATGCCAATATATATGCTTCTGTAGAAGAATTTCTGGAAAAAGATGAATATTGGAAAAATTCTATGGAGATAAAAATTTTTGTTTACACAAAAAATTTAGAAAACAAAAAAATGTTGAAAGATTATAGTAAAAAAATCTTTGAAAAATTAGTAGATAATCAATTTAAGGGGAGTGCTCGTTGCCTTTTTATAAAAAATTATGATACTTATACTGATTTAGAGGATACATTTCATATCTATGACTGGATGACAGATACATCTAAAGGTTTGGGGGAATGTGGTGAAGATTATGTATACTCAGATTGTATTTTAAAAAACAATCAAAAACTTAATATCAATTTTGATGATAAACCTTGAATGGGCAGGGGTTTTCTAATAAAGGGATTTCAAATTCTATAACCATTTCTGTCCATGAAGTAATTGCTATGATATCTTTATTGATGCATTATTATACTTGGGTATAATATAAATTTAAAAAATGTTAAGATTAATCATCTTATATACATTTATCTTTATTAATTCCCAAATAAAACTATTACATCAGACCTTTGGAGAAAAAAGAAATGCACAAAGTTATAAAAATTATATTTATCACATTTCTATCCATTATTGGTATTGCTTTCTTAATAAGTGCTTATTATCTGGCTACTTATGAATTGCCCACCCCTGTGGATAAATGGGCAATTGTGAAAGAAAAAGCATTAAATTATTTAAATGAAAGATATGGAGAAGACTTTGAAATAGTAAACTTTATTGAGCCGGAACCGTATCATAATTTTTATAATATTACTGCACTTCGCATAGGTGACCCCAATGATATTGAACATGAAGTAACATTACATGGCTGGGTTACAAAAGGCGAGAAAAAACTTTTTAAAAAGGGAAAAGACAAGATAACCTTCTATGATAACTATGCTGCAGTAAAGATAATACCAGAATTAAAAAACCATGTTGCTAATATATTGAAAACAGAATGTCACGATTGTAAAATTTATATTAGTTTCTATAGAGAATGGATTAAACAAAATACCAAAATATATTCATCAGTGGTTGATTTCATTCAAAGAGATGACTTTTGGAAAAAATGTATGGATATTCAAATTATAACTTTTAATACCAATATTGAGAATAAAAGCAAATTGGAAAAAATTAGTTATAAATGTGCAAAAAAGATATTTGAAAATAATTTTACAGATACTGCAACAATATATTATATAAGTAACCCTAATATATATGCAGGGCTAAGTGATTCATTAGAAATATATGACTGGACAACAGACCCTTCTCACAAAACATCAAAGTATGGAAACTGGGGAAAAGATTATGTATACGTAGATTGCTACATAAAAGATAATAAACTGTTAACAGAATTAATAGAATTAGAGGATGGTTTCTATGGCTCTAACTAATTATCAATTAGTTTTATTAGTCAACCTAATTTACCTAAAAATAAAATAATTGAAGCAAAGACCCAAAAGAGCGGTGAATACCCACCTGCTTTTCCAATGATGAAGAAACTGTTATAGTATTTCGTGGAACGAATGGGCTTATTCTTGGAATGATAACGGAGAGGGGGAATATCAGGCAGATACCGCTTTCTGGCAGGAAGCACTGACACAGTATGTTACTATCTGTGCTGCAAATCTCATTGTTGACCGCTGTGTTTCTTTTGATGGGCAGGGATTTTCTAATGAAAGCATTGATACGCCCTTTCTACAGCCTATGCAATATTGGCCTCGTTGTCCGGGCTTTGCCCGGTACAAAGGCGCCAATATTGCATAGACTGTAGAAAGGGCTTGCCAAAGGAAGAAAATATTCCAATTATATTTTTATAGTAATATTATATATCTTCATAAATTATAAATTTATTATTAACTAAACAATATATGTATTGACAAATATTAAATGATGTGTATAAAATAATTTTATATAACACCTTTTGATTGCCAGCAATACAATATATCATTCCAAACTCCTGGAGGAAAAGAAATGGGCAAAGCTATAAAAATTATATTAACCACTCTTCTATCTATTATTGTTATCGCTTTCTTAATAGCTGCTTATTATCTTGCTACCTACAAGGTACCTGCCCCTGTAGATACACGGGCAATTGTAAAAGAAAAAGCATTAAAATATTTAAAAGATAGATATGGAGAAGAATTTGAAATAGTAAACTTTATTGACCCGGAACCGTATCATAATTTTTATAATATTACTGCACTTCGCAGAGGTGACCCCAATGATATTGAACATGAAGTAACATTACATGGCTGGGTAACAAAAGGTGAAAAAAAACTTTTTAAAAAGGAAAAAGACAAGATAACCTTCTATGATAACTATGCAGCAATAAAGGTGATACCAGAGTTAAAGAAACAAATATCCAAATTAGTATTAGAAGATTATTCGGAATGTAAAATTCATATATCATTTCACAAAGAATGGATACAGGAAAATATTAATTTGTATAATTCTGCAGAAGAATTTCTTGAAAAAGATACATATTGGAAGCAATCAATGACCATAACAATCTTTACTTTAGATGAAAAGATTAACGAAAAAAAAAGATTAAAAAATTATAGCAAAAAAATTTTTAAACAATTAGTTGACAAAAACTTTTTAGGAAGTGCATCTATTCACTTTTACAAAGATAACTACAATTATGATAAAATAAACACCTCGCTTATTCACCAAAATTCCCGAGATTTATCATACATGTCAGAAATCTGCGGGGAAGACTTTGTTTATTCACGTTGTAATTTAATAAAAACTGAAAACTTAAAATTTGATTTTAGAGATAAATAACTAATCATTTATAAAAAACATACTTAAGGAGGACTTTCTATCATGGCACTAAGCAATTATCAATTAGTCTTATTAGATAATATAATTTATTTAAATAAATTCGTAAAAATAAAGGAAGAAATTGAAAACAGAAATACATATACAATTGCCGACTTTATCACCGACCTACTAGTTGACAAAAAAACAGACGAAGAAGATAAAAAAAATGATGACCTCAGCAGTGGAGAAGCAGACGACAAAGAACCAGATAACGGAGAAATAGACATTTACTGGAAAGATGAATTAAAACAAGACCAATCCGACGATAATCCGGGACAATGTCTTATGAACTTAGACGAGTGGAAAGCTGTACTAACCGCAATTAAGAACGATAAACTCCTAATGAGCTTAAAAATTACTAATGTTTTTGATTCTGATTCCTCTGCGAATCCTAATGTTCCTTCCGCTGGAACCAACTTCCGTGCCGCCTGTTTTTCTAATGACGAGGAAACGGTTATCGTATTCCGTGGAACACATGGAGCTTACACTTGGAACGATAACGGAGAGGGTGGATACCAGGCAGATACCGCTTCCCAGCAGGAAGCACTGTATTATGTGAATTTATTGGGAGCAAATTTAACAACCTCTGGAAAAATTACGGTTACCGGTCATTCTAAGGGTGGCAATCTGGCACAGTATGTCACTATCTGTGCTGCAAACCTTGTTGTAGACCGCTGCGTTTCCTTTGACGGGCAGGGATTTTCTAATGAAGATATTTTAACTTCTAAAATTATTATTACCCTTGGGTTATATGCTATGCAATCTTTACTTCGTTGTCCGGGCTTTGCCCGGTACAAAGGCGTAAAGATTGCATAGCATATAACCTAAAAACCGGAACAAAACAGAAAAGATATAGATTAATTTTATACTAAATTATATTTATGTTGACATATTATAATATTTAGATATAATATTATTTTATAAAGGTATTAAGACAGGTTGTCTTATATATTTTTTTTATTTTCCAGTAAAACAATTACACTAGACCTTCGGAGGAAAAGATGAGCAAAGCTAAAAAAATTATATTAATCACATTTCTATCCATTATTGGTATTGCTTTCTTAATAAGTGCTTATTATCTGGCTACTTATGAATTGCCTGCTCCTGTGGATAAACGGGCAATTGTGAAAGAAAAAGCATTAAATTATTTAAAAGATAGGTATGGAGAGGAATTTGAAATAACCAGTTGCGGAGAATACGTTAATTCTGACAATTATATTGCCTATGCTTATGTCAAAAGAGTACCCCAAAATGACGACTATAAAATTACTATACGAGGATGGGTAACAAAAGAAAAAATAACCTTTCGTGATAACTATGTTGCAATAAAATTGAAACCAGCAATTAAAGAATACATTGCAAAAACGTTAAAAAATGAGTATTCAGAATACAAAATTCGCATTGAATTTCCTACTGTATGCCTAGAAAATACCACTGATGTATACGAAACTGTAGAAGACTTTTTTGAAAGAGATGATTTTTTTTTAAAACATATGGATATATACATTGTAATTTTAACAGAAAATATAAATAATAAAGAAGTAATAAAAGAAGAAAATAAACATATTTGTACAAAACTTGTGAATTCTGGCATTAGGGGAACTACAACAATATATTACTTAAATAACAATCAAATATTTAATAATGTTGATGAAACAGTGCCTTCAGAACTCGGAAAATGTGGGAAAGATTATGTATATGCACATTGTGTTTTGAAAAAAAACAGTGAATTTAATGTTGATATTGTAGATGATTAGTTTAATATTTTCATTCAATCAAAAAAATTTAACAGTAAACCAAGGAGGACATGTATATGGCATTAAGCAACTATCAGTTAATTTTACTAGATAATTTAATTTATTTAAACAAAATAATTAAAATAAACAAATCAAATTCGGAAAATAACAATGGAAATACCTCTCCAGAATCATACGTTAGGGACCTTATCACTGATTTACTAGATAATAAACAAATATATGATTACTGGAAAGACGACCTTAAAGAAGACCAATCTATTAAAAATCCCGGGATGTGCCTTATGCGTTTAATTGAGTGGAAAGCTGTACTAACCGCAATTCAAAACGACGAAACCTTAATGAATATGAAAATCAGCAACGTTTATGATTCAGATTCTTCTGCAAATCCAGACCAGCCTTCTCAGGGAAGCAATTTTCGTGCCGCCTGCTTTTCCAACGATGAAGAAACCGTTATAGTATTTCGTGGAACACATGGCGCTTATACTTGGAATGATAATGGGGAAGGGGGTTATCAAGCAACTACCCGTTCACAGCAGGAAGCTCTAAATTATGTGAATTTATTGGGAGCAAATTTAACTACTTCTGGCAAAATTACAGTTACCGGTCATTCTAAAGGTGGCAATCTGGCACAGTATGTTACTATCTGTGCTGCAAACCTTGTTGTTGACCGATGTGTTTCCTTTGACGGGCAGGGATTTTCTAATGAAATCATTGATACGCCCTTTCTACAGCCTATGCGATATTAGCTTCGTTGTCTGGGCTTTGCCCGGTACAAAGGCACCAATATCGCATAGGCTGTAGAAAGGGCTCGCCAAAGGAAGAAAATATTTCAATTATATTTTTATATAAATATTATATATCGTCATAAATTATAAATTTATTATTAACTAAACAATATATGTATTGACAAATATTAAATGATGTGTATAAAATAATTTTATATAATACCTTTTTATTGTTAGTAAAACAATTATTATTCTGAACTCCTGGAGGAATAAAAATGGGCAAAGTTAAAAAATTTATTTTAATCACATTTCTCTCTATCATTGCAATTGCTTTTTTAATAAGTGCTTATTATCTGGCTACTTATGAATTGCCTGCCCCTGTAGATACACGGGCAATTGTGAAAGAAAAAGCACTAAAATATTTAAATGAAAGATATGGAGAAGAATTTGAAATAGTAAACCTTATTGACCCGGAACCATATCATAATTTTTATAATATTATTGCTTTTCCAAAAGGAAAGCCTAAAGAAGAGGAACAAAAAATAATAGTACATGGCTGGGTAACAAAAACAAGAAAATCTTCTCAAAAAGAAAAAATTGATTTTTATGATAATTATACTGTAGCAAAACTAATTCCACAGATAAAAAACAAAATATCTAATATTGTATTAGCTGATTATCCGGAATGCAAAATTCATATTACCTTTCATAAAGAATGGATTCAAAAAAACACTAAGAAATATTCTTCTGTTGAAGAATTTCTTACGCAAGATAATTATTGGAAATCATCTATGAGTATTGATATATTTACATATAATAAAAATATTGAAAATAAAAAATTATTAGAAAGATATTGCAATGATTTGTTTGAAAAATTATCAAATAAAAATTTTGATGGAAGTGCGGAAATCTACTTTTACAATAATATATCTATATATAAAAAAATAGATGACTCATTAGGTATATATGGAACTTGGATGTATGAATTTACAGATTGGGGAGAACGCGGGAAAGACTTTATATATTCACGTTGTGATTTTAATATAGATGGAAAAACAAACATTGATTTTAGAGATTAATTTTTACTTAAATATAAACTATTGAAAATAGGAGGACATTTTTTATGACACTAACAAATTACCAATTGATATTATTAGATAATATTATATATTTAAATAAAATTGCTGATATGATTCCTGCAATAAAAAAGGGAAAGGAATATACTGTTACTGACCTTATTACAGATTTACTAAGCCATAACGAAATAGAAATGTACTGGAAAGACGAGCTTAAACAAGACCAATCTGATAAGAATAATCCAGGACAGTGTCTTATGAACTTAGATGAATGGGTTGCTGTACTAACCGCAATCCAAAACGATGAAACCTTAATGAATATGAAAATAAGCAATGTTTATGATTCAGATTCTTCTTCAAACCCAGACAAGCCTTCTCAAGGAACCAATTTCCGTGCCGCCTGCTTTTCCAATGATGAGGAAACGGTTATTTTATTCCGTGGAACACATGGAGCCTACACTTGGAATGATAACGGCGAGGGTGGATATCAGGCAGATACTGCTTCCCAGAAGGAAGCTCTGGATTATGTAAATTTATTGGGAGCAAATTTAACAACTTCTGGCAAAATTACTGTTACCGGTCATTCTAAGGGTAGCAATCTGGCACAGTATGTTACTATCTGTGCTGCAAACCTTGTTGTTGACCGCTGCGTTTCCTTTGACGGGCAGGGATTTTCTAATGAAAGCATTGATACGCCCTTTCTACAGCCAATATCGCATAGGCTGTAGAAAGGGCTCGCCAAAGGAAGAAAATATTCCAATTATATTTTTATAGTAATATTATATATCTTCATAAATTATAAATTTATTATTAACTAAACAATATATGTATTGACAAATATTAAATGATGCGTATAAAATAATTTTATATAATACCTTTTTATTGTTAGTAAAACAATTATTATCCCGAACTCCTGGAGGAATAAAAATGGGCAAAGTTAAAAAATTTATTTTAATCACATTTCTCACTATCATTGCAATTACTTTTTTAATAAGTGCTTATTATCTGGCTACCTACAAGATACCTGCTCCTGTAGATACACGAGCAATTGTGAAAGAAAAAGCACTAAAATATTTAAATGAAAGATATGGAGAAGAATTTGAAATAACCAGTTGTGGAGAATACATTAATTCTGACAATTACATTGCTTATGCTTATGTGAAAGGGATGCCCCAAAATGATGATTATAAAGTGACTTTACGCGGTTGGATTACAAAAGGGAAAAATAAAATAACTTTTCGCGATAATTATGTCGCAATAAAATTAAAACCCGAATTAAAAGAATATATAGCATACGCATTGAAGGAAGTATGTCCTGAATGTCTTATTGATGTCACTTTCCCTAATAACTGTTTAGAAAATAATGTTGATGAGTACAAAACTTTGGAAGAATTTCTTCTGAAAGATACATATTGGAAACCATTTATTGATGTACAAATAATTGTTTATAAAGAAAATAAAAATAAATTAACAAACTATAGTAATATAATATTATCAAATTTAGTTGATAAAAAAATTGGTGGTTCTGCAACATTATATTTCATAACTAACCAAAATAAATATAATGAAATTGTACATAATCCAGAAATGGATATAGGAATTTGTGGTGAAGATTATGTATATACACATTGTATTTTAAAAGAAAATAAAACTTTTGATATAAGAATATGTGATGACTAGCCCCTTAACATACGCATCTTATATAAAATATACTTACAACAACCATAAAAATTTACAATGGAGGTTAAAATAATGACACTATCTAACTATCAATTAATCTTGTTAGACAATCTTATTTACTTAAACAAAATAATTGAAGTAAATGAAACAAAAAAAAAGCAATGCTTAGTTCGGGAACTTATTAATGATTTATTAGACAAAAATGAAATTATAAACTACTGGAAAGATGAATTAAAACAAGACCAATCTAACAAAAACCCAGGGCAATGTCTTATGAACTTAGAAGAGTGGACTGATGTACTAACCGCAATCCAAAACGATGAAACCTTAATGAATATGAAAATAAGCAATGTTTATGATTCAGATTCTTCTGCAAACCCAGACAAGCCTTCTCAGGGAAGCAATTTCCGTGCCGCCTGCTTTTCCAATGATGAAGAAACTGTTATTGTATTTCGTGGAACACATGGTGCTTATACTTGGAATGATAATGGAGAGGGAGGTTATCAAGCAACTACCCACTCACAGAAAGAAGCTCTAAATTATGTAAATTTATTGGGAGCAAATTTAACAACTTCTGGCAAAATTACAGTTACCGGTCATTCGAAGGGTGGCAATCTGGCACAGTATGTTACTATCTGTGCTGCGAATCTCACTATTGACCGCTGTGTTTCCTTTGATGGGCAGGGATTTTCTAATGAGTTTCTGGATGAGTACAAGCAGAAGCTTCAGCTCAATCAAGACAAATTATATTCTGTAAATTCCGCTGGTGATTTTGTTAATCCATTATTAAATACCATCGTACCAGAAAGCCATAGAATGTATGTCGAATCCAATCCAGTGGACGGACTTATGGAATATCATAAGCCAAATAATGTGTTTAAGGGAACAACAATAGGATTAAATGCTATTACATTCCCAAGCTTTACTACCCAACTTATTAATGATATGACCTGTTTTATAATCAACTATCCAACAGACATTGAACACACTGAACAACAAAGAAGTAATATGATTGATACTCTTGTAGGATTTTTGGAAGGAGACGCATATTACGATGACGAAAAAATAAGTTATAAAGAACTAATTGATAACAAAAAAAATTTACTATTAGCCGCTATTGATTTGACTATTATTACAAAAACAGACAACAAAGTGAATTTACATATTTTAGAGAATTATAAAAAAGGCATTCAAGATGATGCACATTTAGACCGCATCTATGACGCTATAAAAATGCTTGCATTTTATTTAGAAAAATATATTGAGAATGGTATTACTGAGAGAAGAAGAGTATTATGTGCTGTTGATGAAATTTTAGAAGATAAATTTATAATCAAAACAATATTTTATTATATTATGTCAGAAATTTCAACTGACCAATATTATGACACTGTAGAAGAAATAGAAAATGAGATACATACCTGGCAGGAGATTTTCGCTATCAACCACCAATATGCCCAGTCCAATCATGCCGGAGAGCTTTGGGATAATGATACAAGCCAGAAAATTATATCTGCTAAATACTACGAAGACGATACTGTTGAATATACCTGGTTAGAAGCAGGGGCAAATGCTTCTGGTGGTGACGGAGACGATGCTTTCATCGGAAATTTTAAAGACAATATCCTCTATGGCAACAAGGGAAACGATACTCTCTTTGGTGGTAATGGTGACGATAAGTTATATGGTGGAGCTGGTGATGATATCTTAATTGGTGGAAAAGGAAATGACTACTTAAGAGGCGGCTCTGGTGTAGATATCTATACTATCGAAAGCCACGACGGAATTGACATAATTGATAATTATTGGGGAGATGATTTGACAATTAAGGAACATGCTGAAGAAGATGTTTTGTATTTTGGAGTAAATGTCTATGCAAAGGATATACAATTTTCAAGAGGTAAATATCCGAATAACGGAAATGAAGAAGAATATGATTTATATGTTTATTATCATGGATTTGAAGATGATCAGAATTATGTGATTGTAAAAAATTTCTTTTATGTGAATGACCAAGGACAATATCCATCATTATTTAAACACATTAAAATTGAAGAGCAGCCAAAAGTCTTTCAATATATTTCCATGGAAGAAGTCTTTAGAAGAGTAGGATTGTTAGAAATGTATCAAAAATATAATTCCAACAGTACTAGCAATTCTTCCACCAGCAACCCTACCGGAAACAACTCTTCTACTCCAAGTTCTTCCGGCAACAATAATACCTCCGGAAATAACCAGACCGGAACTGGTTCTTCCAGCAATAATACCTCTGGAAATAACCGCTTCGGTAATGATATACCCGGTAATATAGAACATTCCATCGGTAATGATAATCCATCAGGAAATAATTCTTCTGATAAAACAAACGGCTCACAAGAGGGGATATCTCCTCCTCCAATCCCAGACGGTAATGGCGATGATGGTTCTGGCTCATCTGCTAATCCCGGAGGCGGCAATGGTGGAAGTGGTTCTGGTAATGGAGGTGGCAACGGCGGCAGTGGCTCTGGTAATGGAGACAGCAATGGCGGAAGCGGTTCTGGTAATGGAGGCAGCAACGGCGGAAGCGGTTCTGGTAATGGAAATGGTGGTGGTAACGGAAGTGGCTCTGGCGGTAGAGATGTAAGAGATAATTATAGGCGTTATGTTGGTGTTGCACCAGTGGATATGGAGAAAGCAGAAAATGTTCGTGCAAGTACAGACCCTATTATTATTGACCTGAATCAGGATGGAATCTATACACAGTCCATACATGAAGGAGCACACTTTGACTTTGCCGGAGATGGATACCGGGAAGGAACCGGATGGATAGCACCACAGGATGGGATGCTTGTCCATGACGTTAATGGTGATGGAATCATTAATGACGGAACGGAGCTGTTCGGTGACCGAACCGTTCTAGGAGATGGTTCTATTGCAGAACGTGGTTTTGTGGCACTAAAAGATATTGATAGTAATAAGGATGGAAAGCTGAACCGTGAGGATGATGTTTTTTCTGAACTGAACGTTTGGGTCGACCATAATGGAAATGGTGCAAGTGAAGAGGGGGAACTTTATACATTAGATGAAATAGGAATATCTGAAATACACCTGAACGAAACATATGCCAATTATACGGATGCCAATGGAAACCGGATTATGGCTGTTGGAAGCGTTCAGAGGGCAGATGGAACCTTAAATCATTTTGCTGAAGTAATTTTTAAAGTAGATACTACTGCTACCATACAGGTATCGGATGCTCCTATAGACGAAACAATTAAGGAGACAATGCCGGAGCTGTATCCTTCAGGAATGCTTCTAACATTGCAACAGGCTATGACAGCAGATGAGGTACTATATCAAAATGTGAAAGCGTACATGGATGCCACAACCGGAAAGCAAAAATTAGACTGCTTAGAGCAGTTAATTCTTCGCTGGGCACATGCGGATACTATCCCTGCGGGCAGTCGCCGGGGTAATGACATGGATGCTGCACATCTGGCAGTACTGGAAGCTTTCTATGGCAAACCCTTTGCAGGCAGGGCTGACAGCACTCCCAACTATAATGCTGCTATCTTATTAAATGAAATTTATGATAAGCTGTTATGTGACATTGATATGGAGCTGATGGTACAAACCAGTCTTTCACCATATCTTGATATGATTATGGTGCAGGAAAAGGAAGATGGTACTCTACATATAGACTTTGATACCGGATTAATGGCAATCCGGAATTCACAATACGAAGAAAACATAAAGCAGGAATTAATGGCTGCTTATATTCGTGCGGTAAATACTGTGCCTAAATATAAGTCTAGTGTAAGTGAATGGACTACAAAGCTACAGTCAGATAGCTATTACGCTCCTGCCCTTCTCATGGTACAAGACCATAACTGGATGACAGCAGAACAGATGATAAACAGGAGGAGGGGAAATGCAGGAAATAATGTGATTTATGGTTCAGATAACGCAGAAATTATTGATACAGGAATGGGAAATGATGTCATAATAACAGGAGCCGGTGATGACAACATAACCGCCGGAGAAGGCAATGATATACTAAATGGTGGTACTGGCAATGACAGACTGCGAGGCGGTAACGGCGAAGACATCTACATCTTAAACCTTGGTGACGGTGAAGATATCATTTATAACTACGATACCACCAGTACACGGATACACGATAGGATTGTTTTTGGTGAGGGTATTTTACCGGAACATATTAAGCTAACCCGCCAGGACCGTAACCTTATCATTCAATATAGCGACAATGATAAAGTTACAATTGACTATTTCTTTCAGGGTAAAGATTATGTTCTGGAACATATCATTTTTGCAGATGGCACCGAATGGACACTTAAGGACATTGAGAAAAAACTGCAAATCATCCAAGGAACAGCTCAGACAGATAATCTAAAGGGTAATATTTCCACTTATGGCTATAACGACAGTGAAACCTTCTTTGGTGGTAATGGAAATGATTATATTTATGGTTATGCCGGGGATGATACTCTTTTCGGTGAAGCTGGTGATGATAATTTAAACGGTGGCGAGGGCAACGATATCTTAAGAGGCGGCACTGGCAATGACAGACTGCGGGGTGATGCCGGGGCAGATACCTATATTTTTAACCTTGGTGATGGTGAAGACATTATTGTCAATTATGATAACACCAGTACACGGTTACAGGATAAGCTTGTTTTTGGAGAAGGCATTCTGCCGGAACATATTAAGCTGACCCGCAAAAACTATAACCTTATTATTCAATATAGCGACAATGATAAAGTTACGATTGAATACTTCTTTCAATATAAAGAATATGCTCTGGAGCATATCGTTTTTACTGATGGTACTGAATGGACACTTACGGATATTACAGAAAAGCTGCAAACCATCCAGGGAACAGCTCAATCAGATAATTTAAAAGGTAACATTGCCGCTTATGGCTATAGCGACAGCGAAACCTTCTTGGGTGGTGACGGTAACGATTACATCTATGGGGAAGCTGGGGATGACACCCTTTATGGCGAAGCCGGCGATGATAATTTAAATGGCGGCGAGGGCAATGATATCCTAAATGGAGGCACCGGCAACGACAGATTGCGGGGAGATAATGGGGCGGATACCTACATCTTAAACCTTGGCGATGGTGAAGATATCATTGTAAATTATGATAACACCAGTACCCGTTTACAGGATAAGCTTGTTTTTGGAGAAGGCATTCTGCCAGAACATGTGAAGCTAACCCGCAAGGACCGCAGCCTTATCATTCAATACAGCGAAAATGATAAAGTTATAATTGACAGTTTCTTTTACAATAAAGACTCTGCTCTGGAGCATATTATTTTTGCCGATGGCACAGAATGGACGCTTGCCGATATTACAGAAAGACTGCGTACCATTCAGGGAACGGAGCAGTCAGATAACCTAAAGGGTAATATCACCGCTTATGGCTATGACGACAGTGAAATCTTCTTCGGTGGTGACAGCAACGATTATATCTATGGTTATGCCGGAGATGATATATTACATGGTGAGGCTGGCAATGATACGCTGAACGGTGGCGAAGGCAACGATATGTTAAATGGTGGTACTGGCAACGACAATCTTCGGGGAGAGACCGGGGATGATATCTACTTCTTCTCCTATGGATGCGGCTATGACACTATCACCAATGCAGACAACAATGAAACCAGCATAGATACTATCCTATTTGGCAATGATGTATCTCCCGATGATATATCCGTCGCCAAAAATAATTATGATTTGATTTTGTTTATCGGACAGCATGATGCGATAAGAGTGAGCAACTACTATAAGGATGCGGGCAGCCGGATAGACCAGATTGCCTTTGCAGATGGAACTCTCTACCATGCAGATACGATAGAAGCCTTGGTAAGCCAGCGTGAAAAAGAAGCTGTTTCCATTACCAATGCCAATACTTCTGCTGTCGATACAGACGTTATGAACCGGATGAATCTGCTTATCCAGACAATGAACAGTATGCAGCAGGATGACGGAACAATGATAACCGGACAGCCGGAGCAGACAGGAAGTAATATACCGGATAACCTACTATGCTTTTTTAAAAGTAATTAATGATTTGAGGTAAACTATGGACGAAGCAATAGAGTGTGTAGTATTAGCTGCTGCCTACTATGGCATACCAGCAGATGCAAGACAGCTTACATACCAATTAGCATTAAATGAAAAGAAAGCAGATAGCAATGATATACTTCGGGCAGCGAAGCTTCTGAAACTAAAGGCAAAGCGTGTTCAAGTGAAGGAGAATAAGCTTAGCAAGCTTCCCCTGCCCGCTATTCTTAAAACAAAGGACAACCACTATATGATACTGGCTAAGGTGGTGAAGGATTCCTTTTTAATTCTTCACCCGAACGAGCAGGCTCCACGGATGCTAAAGGAGGAAGAACTACTCTCCTGTTTCTCAAAAGAGGCAGTACTGCTCGTTCCCCGTGCTCTTCAGGACAGGGAAATAAAATTCGGTTTAAAATGGTTTATTCCCACTATTTTAAAATACAAGGGACCTCTGATAGAGGTTCTTTTCGCTGCCCTTGTCATGCAATTGCTGCAGGTAGTTTCTCCTATGGTAACCCAATCTGTAATCGATAAGGTTCTGGTACATAATAGCTTAAGTACCTTGGAGGTTTTAGGAATTGCACTGATTATCATTGCTTTATTTGAAATGCTGCTATCAATAGCCCGTAATTATATTTTTGTACACACAACAAGCAGAATGGATGTCATACTTAGTACAAGGTTGTTTCAGCATTTGTTTCATTTACCACTGCGTTATTTTGAGACAAGACGGGTAGGAGATACTGTGGCACGAGTGCGGGAGCTTGAAAACATCCGGCGTTTTCTAACAGGTGTTCCAATGAATACATTTATTGATTCCCTGTTTATCATTGTATATATTATTATTATGCTGATATATAGCAAAACACTTACCCTAATCACTCTGCTTTCTCTTCCTATTCTAGCTGGTATTTCACTAATTATTACACCTATTTTAAGAAAATTGTTAGATGAGAAATTCCAGTATGGCGCGGAGCAGCAGTCCTATTTAGTGGAAGCAGTTACTGGTTCACAGACCATTAAATCCTTTGCTATAGAACCAACCATACAAAAAAAGTGGGAAGGAATCTTGGCTAATTATACTACTGCCAGCTTTAAGACAACAATGCTCGGCAACACCGCAGGAACTGTTGCACAATTTGTACAACAGCTATTTGATATTGTGATTTTATGGGTTGGAGCAACACTGGTGATGGAACACCAGCTTACGGTGGGACAGCTTGTAGCTTTCCGCATGCTGGCAGGCAGGGTAAACCAGCCAATTATGCGGCTGGTACAGGTATGGCAGGATTTCCAGCAAACCTCTATCTCCCTAAAAAGATTGGGGGATATTTTTCATGCGAAACCGGAGCCTGCATTTGAAGGCACCAATATGCGTATGGACCGCTTCCAAGGATTAATTCAGTTTCAAAATGTTTCCTTCCGTTACCGCCCGGATGCCGCGGAGGTCATTCGGGATATGAGCTTTACTATCAAACCCAATATGGTGGTAGGTATTGTGGGCAGAAGCGGTTCTGGAAAAAGCACGATATCCAAGCTGGTACAACGGTTATATCTGCCGGAACACGGAAAAATATTAATTGATGGCAACGATATCTCGTTAGCCAATCCGGCTTGGCTGCGAACCCAGATAGGTGTGGTGCTTCAGGAGAACTTTTTATTTCAGGGAACCATTCGGGAAAATATTGCAATTCATAAACCTGCCGCTTCCATGGAGGAGATTATTCGTGTAGCACAGATTGCGGGTGCCCATTCGTTTATTCTGGAGCTAAGTGAGGGCTATGATACTGTAGTGGGAGAACAGGGAACGGGATTATCCGGAGGACAGAAGCAGCGAATCGCAATTGCCAGAGCATTGCTTAACAACCCCCGTATCCTTATTTTTGACGAGGCAACCTCTGCACTCGATTACGAATCAGAACGAACAATACAAAATAATTTAAAACAAATATGCAAAAACCGCACAGTTTTGATGATTGCCCACCGCCTTTCTTCACTGAAAGATGCCGATGCGATTATGGTAGTAGATAAGGGAAAGGTAGTAGAATATGGTCCGCAAAATATGTTGATAGAACGCAGGGGATTATTTTACCATCTATTACAACAACAACAAATGTAACAAAAAATAATGATAGCTTTATCATTAATACATTATCAGAAACATAAAAGGTAGTACTATGAAAGAAAAAACGAAAGTGAATTACACAAACAGACTTCGCTATGAATTTCAATCAGAAGCATTGGAAATAATTGAAAAGCCCGCTTCCCCCTTAGGACATCTTATGATTTGGCTGATTATTGTGCTAATCATAACCATTATTTCATGGGCATGCCTTAGTAAGGTGGATGTCAATGCAACTGCTTTAGGAGTAGTAGCCACAACGAATGGTGTCTATTATGTCCAGTCTGCAAGCTCCGGAATGATTAAAGAATGTAAACTGACAATTGGACAAAAGATAAGAAAGGGCGATATTCTTTACACAATTGACGACAGCATAGAAGAAGACACGGTTCTGTTATATCAAAAAGAAACAGCAGATTTATCTGCCAAAATTGAATACGCCACAAACATACTAAAACACCCAGATAAGGCTATGTCTGCTGAAGCTTCGGGCGATACCTCTACCACTGCCTATCAAACAGTGTGGGCAATATACCAAAGCCAGCAAGACAAGCTTAAAGAAGCCCAAAATCAGAAAACCGTTGCCAGCTCCCAATATGAATTGGAGCAGGAAAAGCTTACTCTTTATGAAACACAGACTTCCTCTATTGAAAAAAAGCTCTCCCTACTGAAAAAAAATATGAGTAAGGATAATCAGGAAACCATTACATTAGCCTCCTTGAAAAAAAGAAAAAAACAACTTAAAAAACAGCTTGATAATGCAAAAAAAGAATACCAGGAGAAAAAAATTAGTAAACCATATTATGACAACATAAAAGAAGAATACCAAACACTGATAGATGAAATTCAACTACAGAAACAAAAAGTAAAAGACCAAAAAACATCTGATAAAAATAGTGTACTGGATTACGAAGCACAATTAAAACAGCTTGAGACAGAAAAAGAGATTCAGAAAAAACAGGTACAGGTAACAAAACAGCAAATGCTCACTGCGGATTCCAACTATGAAGAGCTGGTTTCTGCAAATCAATTAGAGCTAACACAGTTAATAGAGCAATGGAACAAAGAATTAGCAGAACAACAGCTTGCTTTATCAAATAGTCAGTCCGCATTGCAATATAAAACAATCCTTGCAGATTTTGACGGAATCGTAAACCAGATTCATGTACAAAACAAAGGGGCAGTAGTAGCGGAAACGGAGGTTCTGGCAGAACTCACACCTACCCAAAAAGAAACCATTGTTGAGGCAGAGCTTGCCAATCAAGATGTGGGGTATGTAAAGGAAGGACAATTGGTACAGGTTAAACTAGACACCTATGATTATCAGAAATATGGAACATGGAAAGGCAAGGTAATCCATATCGGTTCGGATTCTTTAGAAAACGAACAAGGGCAGCGTATTTATAAAGTACAGGTGGCATTACAGGGCAATGAGGTAAGTCCAAAACTGGAACCAGAGCTTGGCATGACGGGGACCGTTGAAATCAAAACAGATGAACGCAGCTTAATTACCTTTTTACTCAATCCTATATTTGATAAAATCAAAACTGGATTCAGTGTCAGATAATCCATTTACTATTCATTATCTGACAAATAAGAGTTCCACATTTAGCTGCTAATATGCTACAATGTATTAAAATATTGTCTATTTAAATCACAGATATAATACACTAGTTATATTAAAACGCATAAAATGGAGGAGCATATGATAACAAAAGAACTCAAGGACTTCATCCACCGTCTTTGCCAGTATGGTAATGAGGATGAAGCATTTTACCAGAATTTTATTACAGAGCTTACCCCCTATGAGGATATCATTAAGGAGCTTACCTATTATATGAAGCATGGTGATTTTCTTGGAGAAGCCAGCGTAGCAGGCTATAGTGTCATGGATATTCTCGTCTGGCAGATTGACCATTTTAAAAGCCATATGGACCGGGGCGAATATGATATGGAAAGCAATCCTGACCGTATGGTACTGCTGGCATTTGATACACTACTGAAAATGAAACAGAATCCAACAGACACAAGGCTTGCAATACAGACAGAGACAGGAACAGATTTACCGTGCTTCACCAGATAAGCACCTTATTTTCGTTATCCCTTAACCACCTCTCCTGTTTCTTATAATCGGGAAGAATGGATGCCACCAACGCCCAAAATTCCTTTGAGTGGTTCATATGTTTACGATGGCACAGCTCATGCACTACCAGATAATCCAACACCTCTTCCGGTGCCATAATCAGCTTCCAGTTAAAGTTAAGATTCCCCTGCCCGCTACAGCTTCCCCACCGGCTTTTCTGGTTCTTTATCCGAATATCGTGATAGGTTACCCCAATCAACGGGGCATAATGAGCACAACGATTTTTAAAACGGATACGAGCATTGTAAATATACCAATCCTCCAACGCTGCCTTTATCCTTTCCTTTGTCAGTCTGCTTCCCTGTACCAAAAAGCAGTCCGGCAGACGTTCTGCCCGAACCCGTTTTCCATTTCCCCCCTCCCTGATTTTCAGAGAATAGGCTTTTCCCAAAAAATAAATGGCTTTTCCCTCGTAAACAAATTCTTTTGTCATTGTCATCTCTCCTGCCCTTAATTATCAAGACGTTTGATTTGACCGTGAAGCTGTCCAACAGATATCGTTCCTGTATCCGTAATCGCAGACTGCTCCCTCGTAGCTGCACTCTCTCCAGCCGACTGCCCGAACCCAGAGTCTCCTTGTGTCTTCATAGTCTCTTTATCATCCGAAGAAACCAGTTTAGGACGGAGCAGATTACCAGAGCTGTCCTGCTTTGTCTGTTGGGATTCCTTGTGCAGCATCTCCTCTATAGCCCGCTCCTGTTCTTCCCTAACCATGGACCGCACTCTTGGGTTCGCTCTTGGGCGTACAACCTGAGGAGCAGTTCTCTCTTCTGTCCCTCCTTTTCCACCCATTTCTCTCTTAGCTCCCACAACCGGGGAATCCGTTCGCTCTGATGGCTTTAACCCTTCATCGTGCAATACACCCTCCTTCTCAATATCACTCTGGGAAGGAAATAGTATACCATAATCCAAATCCGTGTTTTCCGCCTTATCAACACCCTTGATATCATCTTCTACTACCTTACTCTTACGGGCAAGCCACTCGGCTTCCTCGGCTGCCTCCCGCTCCCGCTGCTTACGTCTTCCTACGATGTACATCCAATACTGGGCGAATAAACCAAATACCGCAAATACCGCTCCAATCAATACACCAAAAAAGGAGGAATCAAACAGTCCACTCATTAGAAAACCTATTAATGCCGCCCCAAATAAAGCATTACCAATTAATATTACATGACGATAAAATACGACTGAGATAGCTGCAATCGTCAATGCCAGAATAATCATAATCTGCGGAAGCATGTCCCATCCCTGATTGCTATTAAGAATCATCAAACCAATCGTAGAACCCGCTAAGGTGAACAAAAATACAATAATGCCAGAGACGGTAAACAGCATGCCCGCCCCCATAAATGCAGCAAATGCCGTCCATCCAATCAGCTTCCAGCCTGCATAATGCAACAGGAAACGGCAGCCCAAATAGGCAGCTACACCAAAACAGCTTCCACCAATCAGTCCCAGTTCAAAACGAAACAGCTTATAGCCAAAGAAGCATTGCAGCACACCAAACAGGAGCAGTCCTATTACGACAGGTGCTCCCATTCCAATAATAGTATTGACAATGTCTGACGCTGAACTCATCCAGACAATCTGATTCAGCAAATCCTCCAGTTTTATATTGGCTTCCATTAACATGTGTCTTCTCCCTTTCTCAAGTCAAAATAACTAAAAACTGGCACACAGCAAGCTACAAACAAGGCAGATAATTTCGCATCATCTTCTGCGACGTTTTAGTTAATAAAATTCCCATCCTTCACAACATCTGCCACCAGCTCCCGCTCATCCATATGATGTTTCTTCCCTTTAATCTCCTGATAATCCTCATGCCCCTTGCCCGCTAGCACAATCACATCGCCCTCCTTAGCCTGCTCAATGACATAACGGATTGCCTCAGCACGGTCGGGAATTGTTACATACGCTCCGTTAAAACGCTTTACCCCTGTCAGTATATCCTCAATAATGGCGTCCGGCTCTTCATCCCTCGGATTATCAGAAGTAACCACCGTCAAATCAGCAAGTTTTGAGGATACCTCGCCCATCTCAAAGCGTCGGTCCTTGGAGCGGTTACCACCACAACCAAACAGGCATACTAACCGCTTCGGATGATATTCCCTTAAGGTAACTAACAAACTCTTAAGACTCATAGCATTGTGGGCATAATCAATCATTAATGTAAACTTAGAAGAGACTGAAAGAAGCTCCACCCGTCCCTTCACCCGGATATCCACAAGTGCTTTCTTAATATCTTCGTTAGAAACACCAAAATGCCTGCATATTGCAATAGCAGCCATAGAATTATATACACTAAATTTGCCGGGAATATCAATGGAGACCCCCATATCCATCAAGCCGCTCATCTGGTAGGAAACACCAAGTTTTCCTCCCTCCTCCATCAGCTTGACATCACTGGCACATAAATCATTGTCCTTTCCAAATCCATAGGTCTCCACCGCACAGGTATGCCCGGCAAGAACCCTGTCAAGATGCTCACTGTCCCCATTAAAAATACCTACTCTGCACTGAGAAAACAACTTCGCCTTACAGGCAGCATAATCATCAAAATCCTTATGTTCGTTGGGACCGATATGATCCGGTTCCAAGTTGGTAAATATTCCATAATCAAAAGTAATGCCCGCCACCCGATGAAGCATCAAACCTTGGGAGGACACCTCCATTACTACACATTTTAATCCGGCATCCACCATCCTGCGAAACGTCTTTTGTACAACATAGGATTCCGGCGTCGTATTCTTCGCTGGTATCACCTCATCCCCGATAATGGTTTCGATGGTACCGATTAACCCTGTTGGAAAGCCAGCATTATCAAGAATTGCCTTTACCATATAAGTAGCCGTCGTCTTACCCTTTGTTCCTGTGATTCCAATGGTGGTAAGCTCCCTTGCCGGATATCCGAAATAAGCTGCAGACATAAGTGCCAACGCATATCGGGTATCCTCAACCTGCACCACAGTAATGCCCTTGGGAACCGATACCGGATGCTCTACAATCAGAGCAGTAACTCCCTGTTCAACTACATCTCTTGCAAAATCATGACCATCCCGGACAGCACCTACAATACAGACATAGACCCCTCTAGGGACCGCTTTTCTGGAATCCATCAAAAGCTCGGTAATCTCTACCTTCTCATCTCCCTGTAAAACCTTATAATCTAATTCCTCCAATAAATCCTTTAAAACCATTGCTGCCTCCTTATGTAGCTGACAAATTAATCTCCCCATCAAACACCACTGTAGCCGGTCCCGTCATCCATACAATATCCTCCTTACGGTCGTACTGTACAACAATCTCTCCGCCTCTTAGCTGCACAGTGATTTCATCCTCGGTCAAACCATTTAACACACATGCCACAGCCGTCGCACAGGTTCCTGTACCACATGCCAGCGTCTCACCTGAGCCACGCTCCCACACACGCATTTTCACATTCCTCCGGTCGATAATCTGAACAAACTCCGTGTTAACCCGGTCTGGAAACGCCTCATGAAATTCAAACAGAGGACCAATCTCCATGAGTGGCAGATGCTCCGTATCCTCTACAAATATCACAGCATGTGGATTGCCCATAGATACACAGGTCATCCGGTACTCATTGCCTCCCGCCACAATCGGAGCATCTATTACCTGCTCTGTGTCTGCCTTTACCGGAATCTCCTTGGCAGAAAGTATGGGGTGTCCCATATTTACCTTTACCATCACTACCTTTCCCTGTTCTACCGTCAAGTCAAGATATTTAATCCCTGCCTTTGTCTCTAGAGAAATACTCGTTTTATCGGTTAATCCATAATCATATACATATTTCGCAATGCAACGGACACCATTACCACACATTGCCCCTAACGAACCGTCAGCATTATACATTGCCATCTTAAAATCCGCCACCTTGGAGGGCTGAATCAATATCAGTCCGTCCGAGCCAATACCCTTATGGCGGTCACTAACCAATCTCGCTACCTGTTCCGGGTTATCTATCTGCTCTTTAAAACAGTTTACATATACATAATCATTACCGCATCCGTGCATTTTGGTAAATTTAAAACCCATGCTCTGCCTCCTGACTGATACCACCGATTGCTTCGTTGTTTCACAACTCCTACAAGAATGAACGTCATTTTGATTCTGGTATCATATAATTAATTTATAGTATAGCACATCTGCCATTGTTATTCCATAGCGAAATCTGTCATAGAAGCTGACAAAAACTGTAAGTATTAGACAATTGCAAATTATTAGAATTACTATTCTTATTATGATTCACTTAATTTTTTATGTACATATCCCGAGTGATTAATGAAAAATCTCATTACACTGCTTTAGCAGGGAAGCGTTTACTTCATCATACTGTGCCGCCTCAAGAAGCTTAAGCTTCTGTGACCTCGTTAATTGCTTGATGGCATACTCCCTTCGCATTGCTTCCTCCTTCGTAGCAAAGGTCTCAAAGTAGACCAGCTCCACCGGAAGCCGGGCTCTTGTATATTTCCCACCCTTTCCCTGCTGGTGTACCTCTACCCGTTTTTTAAGATGATTGGTCCACCCCGTATACAGGCTGCCATCTGCACAACGCAGCATATAAGTATAATTTATCCGGCTCATAATCTCTCTCCTTACACAAGCACATAAATCATTAAAATGATGCCATGGTCAAAAGGTCAATATGCCGTTCATGCTTGCATGATAAGGCATTTGAACTTGGGACCCGCCAAACATGAGAAAGGAGCAATTTACGCAGCAAATTAGCGGATTTCGAATGTTTGCAGGATTGCAGGAGTTGTGAAACAAC
>JAGATQ010000043.1 GCA_017621205.1 Lachnospira sp. | reverse complement strand
GTGTGATTATGGCAGTGATTGCTGCAGTGCATACAGGAATCGGCAGTTTTACTGATATTATAGCATTTGTACTGTTGTTTTTGGCAGGGTTATTGGTGCTCTGCGGTATGAATCTGATAATGGCTGCCATTAGTTTTAAATGGGTAGGAAACTCAAGGATTCCGGAGATTTTTGACAGTATTAGTACCTTCGGGAAATATCCGATTACGATTTTCCCCAGGGCGATACAGATTCTTTCTGTGCTTATTATTCCGGTGGCAGTGATTGGTTTTTTTCCGGCATCGGCATTACTGGGCAGAGCGGATAAGACAGCCTTTTTTTCACTGATTCCTTGTGTATTGTTTTTGTGTTTTGGAATCTGGCTTTATAACAAAATGATTCGCCTTTATGAAGGTGTCGGAGGTTGATATGTCGATTATTACAGTAGAAGACCTTGTAAAGTCTTATAAAACATATAAGCGTGGCAGCGGCTTTAAGGAAACCATGAAAAGCTTTGTAAAAAGAGAAGAGGTTGAAATTAAGGCTGTGGATCATATTTCTTTTCAAATTGAGAAGGGCAGTATTTGCGGTATCTTAGGACCTAATGGAGCAGGTAAGTCTACCACCATCAAGATGCTTTGCGGAGCATTATATCCTACAAGCGGTAACATAGATGTCATGGGTTATTCTCCTGCGAAAGACAGAGTTAAATATGTGCACAAAATCGGGGCTGTATTCGGGCAGAAGTCCCAGCTGATATGGGATATTCCGCCGGTGGACAGCTTTGCCATGAACAAGGCAATTTACGGAATTGAAGATGTAGATTATAAGAAGCGCCTTAATGAAATGACAGAGCTTTTTGATATCGGAGAAGTGATGCATAAACCAACCCGCGTTCTTTCCTTAGGAGAAAGAATGAAGTGTGAGTTTGTAATGGCTATGCTTCATAATCCTGAGATAGTCTTCTTGGATGAGCCTACCATTGGGTTAGATGTGATTGCTAAGGCAAAGATAAGGGAAGTAGTTAGCGAGATGAATCGTAACGGAACCACCTTTATTCTGACGACTCATGACCTGGAGGACGTGGAGCAGCTGGCACAGGAGGTTATTGTGATTAATCACGGTAAAAAAGTGTTTGATGACAGCCTGCAGAATTTAAAGTCCACATTGGGAAATAAGAAGATTGTGAATTTGTCTTTGGCAAAGCCCTTCCGGGGAGAGAACATGGGGAATGCATTGGGCGGCATTCCTGTGATTCCGGGTAGTAATGAGCGTGAAATTTCTTTAGAGATAGATTTGGATAAGCAGGATATCAAGGACTTTCTCAGCAGTTTAAACGGCGTGGTGGATTTTAAGGATATTTCCATTAAGGAATTACCTATGGAGACCATTATTACGAGAATTTACAGTGAGTAAGGAGAATAGAATAATGTCTATTGAAAGAGCAAGAGAATATTTAAAACAATTCGGAATCGAGGACCGTATGCAGGAATTGCCGGTATCCAGTGCTACGGTAGCATTGGCAGCAGAAGCACTTGGCTGTGCGTCCCAGAGAATTGCCAAAACACTGTCTTTTTTGGTAGGTGATGGCGCAATTTTGATAGTGGCTGCAGGTGACGTCAAGATTGATAACAGCAAGTACAAAAAGCAATTTGGTGCAAAAGCGAAAATGCTTTCTCCGGAGCAGGTGACAGAACTGATTGGACATGCCATTGGTGGTGTTTGCCCTTTTGGAGTTAATGAGGGAGTGAAGGTTTATCTGGATGAATCCCTGAAGCGGTTTGAGACAGTTTTTCCTGCCTGCGGCAGCGGCAACAGCGCCATTGAGATGACCATTCCGGAGCTGGAGAAGTATTCGGGATTTGAGAGTTGGGTGGATGTGTGCAAGCTGATAGAGGGGTAACATATATATGATGTTATTTGGACTGATATAGATGCTCAAAAATGCATGTTAAAATGAGCTTTATCAGCGAGATAAGGATTCTTTAAGAAATATATCTGCTTAAAATAGTGAAATTGCATTTGAGGCATTAGATTTTGACCTAATTTGAACAGTTTTTGTCTTTTAGAAAAGAAAAACCAGACTTATGGAGAAGAGCCAATATGAAAATAAGAATTTATATACTGGTAGTAATGCTTATAGTTGGGCTTTGCAGCGGCTGTGGAAAAGAGCAGGCTGACTCTGAAAGCAAATCAATTCAAGCTGAAGAACAAGCTGACGCTGCAGACAAAACAAATAATGATGTTGAATTAAATGATAATTTAGAAATAGACTTTACTTTCGATTATTCTGAGGATAT
>JAGATQ010000003.1 GCA_017621205.1 Lachnospira sp. | reverse complement strand
GGATTACCAATGAAGTGCAAGGTATTACAAGGGTTGTTTACGATATAACATCAAAACCGCCTGCAACGGTGGAATGGGAATAAAAGGAGTTAGATGTATGACTAAATATATTTTTGTAACCGGTGGTGTTGTGTCGGGATTGGGTAAAGGTATTACTGCTGCTTCCTTGGGCAGATTATTAAAAGTTCGTGGTCTAAAGGTTGCCGCCCAAAAACTGGATCCCTATATTAACGTTGACCCTGGTACTATGAGCCCTTATCAACACGGGGAAGTTTATGTAACCGAAGATGGTGCCGAAACTGACCTTGATTTGGGACACTATGAACGCTTTATTGATGAAGAACTCAATAAATATTCTAATCTTACTACCGGCAAGGTTTACTGGAATGTACTGAACAAAGAACGTCGTGGTGAATATCTTGGTTCTACTGTGCAAGTTATTCCTCACATTACCAATGAAATTAAAGAGTTTGTTTACAGTGTAGGCAAGAAGACCAATGCTGATGTAGTAATTACTGAAATTGGTGGAACCATTGGTGATATTGAATCTCAACCGTTCATTGAGGCGGTACGTCAAATTTCTTTGGAGGTTGGCAGGGAAAACAGTCTGTTCATTCACGTAACAATGGTTCCTTTCCTGCGTGGTTCTGGTGAACATAAATCAAAACCAACTCAGCATTCAGTTAAGGAATTACAAGGTATGGGTATTAATCCTAGTATTGTGGTGCTTCGCTGTGATGAGCCTTTGGAAAAATCCATCTTCAAAAAGATTTCTTTGTTTTGTAATGTGAAGCTGGATTGTGTCATTGAGAACATCACCTTGCCTAATCTTTATGAAGCACCGTTAATGCTGGAAAAGTCTAATTTTTCTGCAGTTGTTTGTCGAGAGCTTGGCATTGCTGCACCGGAACCTGATTTAAAAGAATGGACTGCCATGGTGGAACGTATTAAAGGTAGACCTTATTGTGTTGATATAGGTCTTGTTGGCAAATATGTAGGTCTTCACGATGCTTATTTATCCGTGGTAGAAGCTTTGCAGCACGCAGGCTTTCATCATAACACGCACGTATGTATTCATTGGATTGATTCAGAGGAGCTTACTATAGACAATGTTCATGAGAAATTAGGAAAGCTTGACGGTATCCTTGTACCCGGCGGTTTTGGTAGTAGGGGAATTGAAGGCATGGTTCTGGCAGCAAAGTTTGCTAGGGAAAAAGCTGTTCCCTATTTTGGAATTTGCTTAGGTATGCAAATTGCTGTAATCGAATACGCTAGAAATGTATTGGCAATCAAAGATGCAAATTCCGGTGAGTTTGATGAGCTGTGTGAGCATAAGGTTATAGATTTTATGCCTGGACAAAGTGATGATGTTGATAAAGGTGGCACTCTCCGCCTTGGGACTTATCCCTGCTGTATAAAAGCTAGCACTGTAATGGAGCGCTGCTATGAACAGGCAATGATTAGCGAAAGACATAGACATCGTTATGAATTTAATAACGATTTTCGTGAAGCCTTCGAAGAGAAAGGTCTTACCTTCAGCGGAACTTCTCCAGACGGTAGATTGGTTGAAGCTGTAGAGCTTAGTGATAGAAGCTTTTATGTGGGCGTGCAGTATCATCCTGAGTTTAAAAGCAGACCTAATAAAGCGCATCCGTTATTTAAGGGCTTTGTAGGAGCAGCATTAGAACGCGTACGTGGAGGCGAAAAATGAGTATTCATGAGGAATGCGGGGTGTTTGGCGTTATAGCACCAGAGCCTTGTAACGTAGCAAACATTGCCTATTATGGGTTATATTCCTTACAACATCGTGGACAAGAAAGCTGTGGCATAGTAGTTAATGATGACGGAGTCTTTTCTTCCCACAAGGATTTAGGCTTGGTGAACGAAGTGTTTTCATCTGATGAGTTAGCTAAACTGCCAAAGGGGAGAATGGCCGTAGGTCATGTCAGGTACGGAACAACTGGTGCAACAAATCGCAACAACTGCCAGCCCATTGAAGTAAATCATCAAAAAGGCAAGATGGCTTTGGCTCACAACGGAAATCTTACTAATGCGGAGAAGTTACGTTCAGAGTTGGAATTGAGTGGTGCTATTTTTCATACTACCAGCGATACGGAAACAATTGCCTACATTATTACAAGAGAGCGTTTGCGTACAAACTCTATGGAAAAAGCAGTAAGCGCAGCTATGAAGGCTTTGGACGGAGCCTATTCCTTGGTGTTGATGTCTCCGCAAAAAATAATTTGTGCTCGTGACCCTCACGGCTTTCGTCCTCTATGTTATGGGAAAACTTTAGAAGGAGCTTATGTTATTGCTTCTGAAAGCTGTGCCTTAATGGCAGTGGGAGCAGAGTTTATCCGTGATGTGGAACCAGGTGAGATAATTGCGTTTACAGATGATGGGGTTACTTCTTACAGGGAGCATTGTCATGTTTGTGACAAACGAACCTGCATTTTTGAGTATATTTATTTTGCACGTCCAGATTCTGTCATCGATAATGTTTCCGTATATGAAGCGCGCTTGCGTGCAGGCAGGCTTTTAGCAAAACATCATCCTGCTGATGCTGATGTGGTCATAGGCGTACCGGATTCAGGGTTGGATGCTGCTTTAGGTTTTAGTCAGGAAAGCGGTATTCCTTACGGAATGGGACTGGTAAAAAATAAATACATTGGCAGAACCTTTATTGCTCCAGAACAGGAGCTTCGTCTTGACCAAGTTCGTATTAAGCTGAGTGCCATAGAAACCAGTGTTAAGGGAAAACGCGTGGTATTAATAGATGATTCCATTGTACGTGGGACAACGAGCCAAAGGATTGTAAAGCTTCTGCGCGAGGCAGGTGCTAAAGAAATTCATATGCGTATTTCTGCACCACCTTTTTTGCATCCCTGTTATTATGGGACTGATATTGATTCCGAAGAAAATTTAATTGCCTTCCATCATACTGTGGAAGAGATTGCAAAAATAATTGGCGTGGATAGCCTTGGTTATCTGGCAACGGATGAATTGCGTGAGCTGGTAGGGAATGAAGATTTTTGCAGTGCCTGCTTTACTAATGAGTATCCAACTTCCATCCCCAAAGGAGGCAGTAAAAACAGATTTGAGCAAAAACTTTCTCACAAGAAAAAATGAGGTGCTCTCATGACCATAAATTATAATAAGAAGATTATTTTAGAGAATGGACAAGAATATTACGGTTTTAGTTTTGGTTACGACGAGGATAAGGTTTGCGAGATAGTTTTTAATACATCTATGGTTGGCTATCAAGAAATTTTGTCCGACCCATCATATACTAACCAAGCAGTAGTTATGACTTATCCTTTAATTGGCAACTATGGTATGGCAAAAGATGATTATGAATCCGATGTGCCTACCATCGGTGCTTTGATTGTAAAAGAGTATAATGACATGCCGTCCAACTTTCGCAGTGCTGAAACCTTGGCTTCGGTATTGAAGAAGTTTAAGATTCCAGGTGTGTATGGTGTTGATACTCGTAAGCTGACCCGTGCCATAAGAGATTTTGGTAGTTCTAAGGCATTGATAACTAAGGCGAGTACTCCTTTGGATGTAGGTTTAGAAATTTTAAGGGTAAGTGTCTTGCCTACAGATGCTGTTGAACAGGTAAGTTGTCAATGTATGTGGCGC
>JAGATQ010000042.1 GCA_017621205.1 Lachnospira sp. | reverse complement strand
TTTGCAGCCAACAGGCGGAAGAACGTGAGAGTCTCTACCTTGAAATCCGCAGATTGCGGCATGATTTGAAAAATCATCTCTCCAGTCTTCTCGGAATGGTTCAGACAGGACAGACCAGTGAGGCAGAGAAATACATAATGCAAATGTTAGATGTCGGCACCGGAGATCGTCCAGAGGAAATTTCCCGCAGCGGTAACATAGTCGTTGATTCCTTAATCAATCATGCATATGCTGTAGCACAAAAAGATAATGTACAGTTTAATGTCAATGTTCTTGTACCCACTTCCCTTCCATTTGAAAGCGGACATTTAGCTATAGTTTTAGGAAACTTACTGGAAAACGCACTGGAAGCCTGTCGAAATATTCCAGACAAAAAAGGATTTATAAGCCTTGATATTTCCTATGCCAAAGACATCTTTCAGCTATGCATAAAAAACAACTATCAAGCAAAGCGCAAAAAAGATATTATTGGTCATTACATAACCACAAAGGGCGATAATATATATCACGGTCTCGGACTTTCATCCATAAACCATGCCATCGCAAATTATCACGGTCAAATGGATATAACGGACAATGACAATATATTTCAGGTTATCATTGTCATGTATGGTTCATATTCGGAGAACGCCAAGTAGCATAGATTGATTTTGAATTTTAAAAAGGAGCAGTCATGGAATATTTAGCGAAGAAATTAACCAATTACATATATGAAAAAAAGATAATTACTGAAGAATTAATTGAAATCTATCAGTATGGTTTTCAATGCTTTTTGGAGTTGTCTGTGAGTACCATATGCAGCATTATAATAGCGCTTTTTCTCGGTATGCTACCTGAATGCCTTTTCTTTTTCCTGCTCTTTATTCCTATGCGCTCCTACGGCGGCGGCTTACATATGAAAACATATTTTGCCTGTTTTATAGGTTCCTGCTTTATACTCACATTTTCCCTGTTGGCAGTAAAATATTTAACAATATCTATTCCGTTCTCTTTTTTACTGTATCTGTTTGCCGCCATACTGATACTGGTCATTGGTCCGGTTGATCATCCAAATCGGGAAGTTGATGCACAGGAAAACCGCACATTCATTAAGAGAACTTATTTTACAATGCTTATCAGCTTTTTCCTTGCTTTATTTTTCATCTTTACCCAAAAAACAAGGTATATGTTCCTTCAGGCAATCGTATTCGTTTTTGTCTCTGCCACTTCCCTCATCGGACGTCTGATATACAAACAGACTTAACTTTCTTTTTGCAAGACAGCATGTATTTTATCCTGCCAACTTAGAATATCCTGCTTATATTGATCCCGCAGGCTGTCCGGCAGCTCGTCATCGAGTCTACATATATCATCATAATCTTTTCGTGGCAATAATTCCCTATTTTCATAAAACCACTGCCAACGCCAGTTACGCAGTAGACTTTCCGCCATTCCTTCCGGGGAGAAAAATATTTCATCAACTATCATTGACCGGTTCTGTCCTTCCTCTTTGCTCAGCAAACCAACCAAAGACACATAGCCCACCTGATAGATATACGCAATATGGTAATCCTTCGACTTTTCGAGGACATCTGAAAAAAGCTCTATCAATTCTTTATATTTATCCATTTCGCACTCTCCTTCATCCAATACAGC
>JAGATQ010000041.1 GCA_017621205.1 Lachnospira sp. | reverse complement strand
GGGTACAGTTAAGCACGGTATCAAATAATCCCCTTGCCTTTCGTATTTGCCGCCCAGTTCCTCAAATAATGATTTTGCCATTGTCTGTTACCTCCACATTCTTTTTTATTTTGAATGTCCGCAAAATCCGTCCTACATCATAGGAATACTCATCCGGGTCAATCAGGGTACCCGGCAGTCCCATACAAAAAAATTGGTTGGGGTTGTTTCCCCCGATAACCGCAGTAATCTCATCATAGAGAGTATCTGCAAAACTCTTGTCTGTTGGGTTTTCATTAGCCATAATAACGTCCTCCTTTAATATTTTTAGCAGTTTGCTGCTTGATGATTATTATAGAATCCGGTACAGGAATATAGAATGTCATATATGTATAACTTTGTTTGTTTTTTGGTGTGGAAAGGAACTGTCATTGATTTATTGATTCCATTTGAGTATAATAGAAAGAAGATTATAATCTGTGTGAAAAAATGGTGCTTTTCCCATTTATGTAAGAACTATTATTTGCGAAACAGATGATGATTAACAGAAAGGAAGCTACTATGGAACATCAGCCAGTAAAACGTAATATTTTATTAAATCCCGGTCCCTCTACCACCACCGATACCGTTAAGTATGCACAGGTGGTGCCGGATATTTGTCCACGGGAGAAGGAGTTTGCTGACCTTATGCGTGGGCTTCGGAGCGATTTGTTAAAGCTGGTTCACGCACCGGAGCCAGAGTATACCTCTGTATTGTTTTGCGGTTCCGGCACTATTAATATAGATGTGTGTCTCAATTCCCTGCTGCCAGAGGAGGGCAAGATACTCATTATCAATAATGGTGCGTATAGCCAACGTGCTGTAGAGATATGTGACTACTACGGGTTACCATATATGAATCTGGAGTTTCCGGTGGATACGCTGCCGGATTTGGCAAGGGTTGAAGAGGTTCTTAAGTCGGATGAGAAGATTGCATTAGTCCACACGACCCACAACGAAACAGGGACGGGGATACTCAATCCAATTCGGGAGATTGGTGCATTAGCACACAGGTACGGAGCGGTTTTTACGGTGGATACCACCTCCACATTGGCAATGCGGCCAATCTCTATTGAGGAAGAAAATATTGATTTCATGATGGCATCCGCCCAAAAGGGTTTAATGTCCATGACGGGGCTTTCCTTTATTATTGGAAAACGTTCTATCATAGAAGTCTCAAAGCGTTATCCGAAACGCTCCTATTATTGCAACCTTTATCTGCAATACGAGTATTTTGAAAAAACGGGGCAGATGCACTTTACCCCGCCGGTGCAGACAATCTACGCAACGGTACAGGCATTAAAGGAATATTTTGCAGAGGGAGAGCAGGCAAAATGGGAACGGCATACCCGTGCCTTTGAGGCAATTCACAGGGGACTTGATGAGTTAGGATTTCAGGATATCATCAAAAGGGAGTGGCAGGCAGGGCTCGTTGTAGCAGTCCGCTATCCGTCGGATAAAAACTGGGATTTTGACAGAGTACACGATTATTGTTATGAACGTGGTTTTACGATATATCCCGGCAAGATAGATAGGACGGATACCTTTCGTCTCTGTGCCTTGGGAGCCATTGATGAGGAGGACATTCATGACTTCTTCAAAGTGTTTCAAGAGGCATTGGAATATTATCAGGTTGCGATTCCTGTACAATATTCATAATTGCTGTTGAAATTGTTTATATAGATTTAAGTGTCAAAAGGGCTAATTATATTTTTAAGGGGCATGTAAAAGAACCACTTTATAGATTTATGACTTTGGGAGGAAATTAGTATTTCTTGATATTCCCTTTTGGTATTCAGCAATTTCGGGACTGGATGTCCCGAAAAAACACAATTGAGCCAAGGATGGCGAATTTGTGTTGGTTGTGTCAAATTATAATTATTATTATGGGAATATCTTAGAAATACTTATTCCCGGACAACGGAATAAATCTATAAAGTGGTTCTTTTACATGTAATTTCAGACTACAATTGTATAATATTTATATTTAAGAAAGGAATAAGCTCATGAAAACAATATACACCTGTTTTTGCACTGACGTTATCCACGAGGGACATATCAATATTTTAAATCATGCCCGGCAATATGGAGAAGTTGTTGTCGGTGTTTTGAGTGATGCGGCAATGATTCGTTATAACCGTTTTCCAACCATCAGCTTTCAGGAACGGTTAAAAATGGTGGAGGAGCTTTCGCAGGTATCCAAAGTTATCGTGCAGGAGGATATCATGTACGATGAGGTCGTAAGGACGCTGCAGCCGGATTATATTATCCATGGTGATAACTGGAAGCAGGGGCCGGAGCGTGCCATTCGGGATAATGTGGAAAAGCTGTTACAGCAATATGGTGGGACGCTGATTGATGTTCCCTACACTTATAATGAGCAGGTTAAGCATATTGATGATAAGATTAAGGAAAAGCTTTCCATGCCGGAGTTTCGTCGAAGACGTCTACGCCAGCTTCTGACCATGCGTCCGATTGTGAAAACTTTGGAAGTACATAGTGGTATTACTGGTCTGATTGCAGAAAAAACGGTGGTGGAACACAATGGAGAGTTAGACCAGTTTGATGCCATGTGGATTAGCTCCCTGTGTGATTCCATTGCGAAGGGAAAGCCGGATATCGAGCTGGTGGACATGACCTCCCGTTTTCGGACCATTGATGATGTAATGGAGGTGACGACCAAGCCGATTATTTTCGATGGGGATACCGGTGGTTTGATTGAACATTTTGTATATACGGTTCGTTCCTTAGAGCGAATGGGAGTGTCGGCTGTGATTATTGAGGATAAGACTGGTCTCAAGAAAAATTCCCTCTTTGGCACAGAGGTTATGCAGACGCAGGACACGATAGAGCATTTTTGTGAGAAAATAAAGGCGGGGAAACGGACACAGCTAACGGATAGCTTCATGATTATTGCAAGAATTGAAAGCCTGATTTTAGAAAAGGGGATGGATGATGCGTTGAAACGTGCCAGAGCCTATGTTAAGGCAGGGGCAGATGGCATTATGATTCACAGCCGTAAGGAAAGTCCTTCAGAGATTCTTGCATTCTGTGACCAGTTCCGCAGTGAGGACAAGCAGACGCCCCTTGTCGTTGTGCCGACCTCATATCATTCTATCACAGAGCAGGAGTTAAGTGAGCATGGCGTCAATATTGTCATTTATGCAAACCAGCTCACAAGAAGTGCCTTTCCTGCCATGGAACAGACGGCAAAGGATATTTTAAAATATCACCGGGCACAGGAGGTTGATGAACGACTGTTGCCAATTAAAGATATTATTACATTGATTGATACGTTGTAGCAGAAAAGGAGGTTACTATGTACCCACAGCTTGAAGTTTTAAATACCTTAAAGGAGCTTGCATTGAAAGCGGGAGAGGCAATTATGAGTGTCTATAATACTGATTTTGAGGTGGATTATAAGGAGGATGAATCCCCGCTGACGATGGCGGACCGCAAAGCGAATGCGATTATTGTAGAGCAGTTGAGAACGCAATATCCCGAATATGCAATACTTTCGGAGGAGGAGAAGGACGACAGGAAACGGATGTCCAACGATAATTGTTTTATTGTTGACCCTTTAGATGGCACCAAGGAATTTGTCAAACGCAATGGAGAGTTTACGGTAAATATTGCGTTAAGCCATAAGGGAACGCCAGTAGCAGGTGTTATCTATGTTCCCGTAACGAAGGATTTATATTACGCTTCTAAGGAAGAAGGGGCTTTTAAACAGGATGGCACGACTGGAGAGGTTTGTAAGCTTCAGGTATCGGATAAGGTGACGGATTTAATCTGGGTTGGTAGTAAGTCCCATTCCTCAGAAAAGGAGGCAGCTCTCATTCAGACGCATCAGTCCAGTATCGGCGAAACGATATCAGCCGGAAGCTCTTTGAAGGGTTGTATGGTGGCAGAGGGAAAGGCAGATGTATACTATCGTTTTGGCTATACCTGCGAATGGGATACGGCAGCGATGCAATGCATTGCTGAGCAGGCAGGGGCTATTGTAAAACAGATGGATTTAACACCGCTTACCTATAATCGGGAGAATACGTTGAATGAGAAGGGATTCTTTATTGTGAACCGTACGGAAAATGTATGGGTATCTGATTAGATGTAAATGAATATAAAAGAAAAGTGATGGAAGCAAAAAAGAACACAATGTATCTGTTACTGTAAGGGCTCATTTTCCTTGCAAACCCCTCTACAGTATGTTAGACTGCAAACAGGGAAATGTTAAATACAGAAGGAGAGAATAAATTAGGATTATGATTGGATTTGCTTGCGTGTACTAACCAAAACAGGGAGGTTTTTACATGAGTAATGAAAGTCAGAGAACTAAAGAAAAAGCGTTTGAAAAACTACAACTAAAGGATGATTTCATGTTTGGTGTCATCATGCACAACCAGAAATACTGCAAGTCATTTCTGGAACGGATACTTAACATAAGCATATCCTGCATAGAATATTCGGATGCACAGCGGACAATCGATTTGTCTAGTGATGCCAAAAGCGTACGGTTGGATATATACGTGGAGGATGGGAAGAATATGGTTTATAATATTGAGATGCAGACAGGCGGGAAGGTGAATCTGCCTAAGAGAACAAGGTATTACCAAGGTATGATTGATTTAAGTATTCTGGAAAAGGGTGCGGATTATAGGGATTTAAAACAAAGCATTATTATTTTTGTATGTACATTTGATTTATTTGGTGAGGGGCGCCACATCTATACTTTCGAGAACCGTTGCATTGAGAATTTTAACCTTGGGCTGGGGGATGCCACAACCAAGATTATCTTGAACACGAAAGGAATCATGGATGATGTAACACCTGGGATGAAAAACCTGCTTGATTACATAGATGGCAGACCACCTAGGGACACGTTTACCAAAGAATTGGATGATGCGGTACAATCTGTCAGGAAGAATGAGAAATGGAGGTTGGATTATATGACATTACAGATGAAATATGATGAGAAATTTGAGGAAGGAATGGAGTGTGGCATAGAACAGGGTATAGAACGTGGCAAGCTTCAAGGTGCCATTCTTACCATGGATGAATTAGGATATTCTGTTTCCGAGATTGCAGAGAGGTTGAACCAGAAGGAAGAGAAAGTGATTGAGATACTAAAACAGGTTCATTAATGTGTAATCATGAAAAAAGTAAAATATATGGACATTGAAAAGTTATTCTTTGATGTCCATATATTTTTTAATATAGGTATAAATCATGATGTTGGGGTCAAAAGGTATTGATTGGGGAAGGGTAGAAGAATTGACTAAAATTAATATTAAAGATGGATAATTCCTTACTGGCTGTAAGGGATATTAACCATAAATGTATTGTAGTAGAAAGGATAACATATAAGCAATTCCGCTTGTAATGAGGTGCTGAAAATGAGGATAGAGGATTTTGTTGACTGCCTGCAGTCTGAATTTTATACCGGGGTTCCCGATTCGCTGTTAAAGCCCCTTTGTAATTATTTAATGGATGTTTATGGGATTGATGCTAAGCATCATGTCATTGCTGCTAATGAGGGCAATTGTACTGCGATGGCAGCGGGCTATCATCTGGCAACGGGGAAAATACCGGTTGTTTACATGCAAAACAGCGGACAGGGCAATGCGGTTAATCCGATAGCATCTCTGCTTCATGAGAAGGTTTATGCCATTCCCTGTATTTTCGTTGTTGGCTGGCGTGGAGAACCGGGGGTTCATGACGAGCCACAGCACTGCTTTCAAGGGGAGATAACCTTAAAGCTGTTGGAGGATATGGATATTGCTTATATGGTAATTAGCAAGGAAACGACAAGGGATGAGCTTGTGGGACAGATGAATGAGTACCGGCATTTGCTTTCTAAGGGCAAATGTGTTGCGTTTGTTGTTCGAAAGGGAGCATTATCCTTTGATAAGAAGATGGAATATAGCAATTCCTACTCCCTTCTTCGGGAGGAAGTAATGGAAATGATTGTCGAAGAGGCAAAGGACGACCCCATTATTTCCACTACGGGAAAGGCGAGCAGGGAGCTTTATGAAATTCGTGACCGTAGAAACCAGAGTCACCAGTATGATTTTTTGACGGTTGGTTCTATGGGACACAGTTCCTCTATTGCACTAGAGGTGGCAGTACAGAAGCCAGAGACGAAGGTCTGGTGTGTGGATGGTGATGGTGCAGCATTGATGCACATGGGGGCGATGGCGGTTATAGGAAGCGAAAAGCCCAGCAATCTTATCCATATCTGTATTAACAATCAGGCGCATGAAACGGTAGGTGGGCTTCCTACGGTGGCAGCAGACATTGATTTTAGTGAAATTGCCAAGGCGTGTGGTTATCTAAAAACATACTGTGTTTCTGATAAAGAGTCTCTTTTAAAGGCATTAAAAAGAGCGAAGCGGGAACAATGCCTCACCTTTATAGAGGTGCGTTGCGGAATTGGTGCAAGAGAAGATTTGGGTCGTCCGAAAACAACTGCAAGGGAAAATAAAGAATTATTTATGGAGTACATGAGAAGTCTTTCATAAAATGCGAGCTATTCCTGTATCACTTGGTAGCTGCCCTCCTTTAATTGTACAATAACGACACCGCAATTTTTCTGTAGTCCCCCTGCCCAGTAATCCTTTAGGGTACTGCTCTTAATATATTGCATTAAGGCTTTATTGATAGCACCATGTCCGGTAATCATTACACGTTTGTAATGATGTTCCTGAGGCTCCAGTACCTCTTTTAAAAAGCTTTTTGCCCGTAAGCACACATCATCAAATTCTTCACCTTCAGGAGCCGCATGAAACAGCTCTGGTCTGGTGAAAAAATAGTGAAAGGGGTCGTCCTGATTGTCCCAGAGCTGTTTGGCATCTCTGCCCTCGTAGGTACCAAAGCTCATTTCTCTGAGACGGTTATCCCGGATAATCGCAATATTGCGGTGTCCCCGGATTAAGCAGGCGGTTTCGTATGCCCGGATTAAAGGGGAGGAATAAATAACATCAAAGGAGATACCCTCAAGCTCCCTGCCACGATTTCCGGCGGCCTCCCGTCCCTTTTCATTTAATTCAATATCAGTATTGCCCTGCAAACGTCCCTGTTCATTCCAGAGCGTTTCTCCGTGGCGGATAATATAGATTTCCATAATTCTTTCCCAGCTTTCTTTTATTCTCATATACATAACAAGTCAGGTATAGACCTTTCTGTATCAGCATCTGTTTTGGAACATGTCATGCAGCATACAGCATACTGCATAAGATTATTATCATGCTTCATCAGTTTGCTGTGGGGGATTGGTATAGGTGCACCGGATACCATTTACCGCCACGGAGTCGTTCAGCTCTATTACAAGACATGGCACACCATCAATTACTCTTTTTTCGATGAGATCCGTCCGTTCTGGATTCACATTGATGGTAACGTCCGGAGTTTTAATCTCAAATTTTCTAGGACTATACACATTCGTTGCCATAATTGGTGTATCTCTTGTAATGGTATCATCATATTCCTTTTCAAAGCTTTCTATCTGCGATATGCCAACTCCACTGCTTGCAAGAATACCCTTTACCTCTGTTTTGTCAAGAATCAATGGCTCTGGGTCGTCCTTTTTCTCGGCTACCAGCTCATTGATGGAGTTGTGAATGGATTTTACCGTTTCAAATTCACAGCTTGTTCCAAGACTTTCTTCAATCATGGTATTAAAGGTGTTTTTTTGTTCCTTTGCAGGAAGTGGTACATGGCAGCCCAGAATAATTTCTGTCATCGCAATGCTGATATCCTCTGCATTTTTGGAATAGTATAGCAGCTGGTGGACGTCTGTATTCCGATCGTTGAACGCCGGAAAGGTAAAGCCTAGCATCGGTGCTTCCACCATCATATCCCGAATGCTGTTTTCGATACTGTTGGTTGCTGCATTATAGTGTAACCCCGGCTTGCTTGGTTTAATCGGACAAATACTGCACATCAGGAAGGAATGAACGTAGTCTGAGGCGTCATCTATATGCATGTTGTCACTTGCGATTCTGGGGATATCGTATGCGTTGTAAATAAGGATGATGTAATAGTTATCTGCGTAATCGTAGGTTTCTATAATCTGGTCGTAAAATTTACTGATGATATCTGCATCCTTTAACTCGCTTCTAAGAAGCTGCATAAGGAAGTGCTGCCTTCCGCCTTCTTCCTCTTCTTCGGTTGGGAATTCCATGTTAATAAGGTTTTTGCCAAGCGTACCAGATAAGGTTTTTTTGAAAATATCCAGATATTTAAAACGTGCCTCCTCCTCTAAGGATAGAAAGGCATCCTTGATTTCTGCTTTTTTGTTTTTATCCGGGTCAACAAAGCATCCACAGATTCTGGTGATACAATTAGTCTCCTTTGTATATAATCGTTTGATTTCATTGATTTCTTTGCGGTTCATAGTTTCCTTTGTTCCTCCTGTTTCAGCTATCCAATGTCTCAAATCCGCAGCCGTTTGTACGTATAGCATTGGGTTTTGAGTAAATGTATTTGACTGCCAATAGTATAGCACTTATTTTAAAATTTGTCAGTCAGACTTTTTAAGTGGTTAAATATATAGTATAATATGTGGAGCGAAAGATTAGGATGTGATGAAATTGTGGACAAAAGGAGATGGCATTTTATGTGCTGACCCCGCAGGTGCAGGAAGCTCTGCTGGAATTAGGTGAATGCATGAATTATGATATGGCAGTCAATTTTTCCGGCAAGCGTCTCTATGTTGCCATTACAGATAAACACAATACATTAGAGCTGCCTGACAGTCATTATCTCAATTATGGAGCAGAACGAACCCGGATTAAACAGGAGCTGGGTTTTGTGAAAGCAGTATTGGAAATTTTGCCACTTTGTCCTTCGACAGGCGTGCTTCGGAATTCGATAGATGGGTATATTGATGAGGATAATGGTACACCGTTTGATATGTTCAAGGTGGATACAAGAATTGTTGTGGCAGTAATTCCATTGGCTTTTATAATCATTGTATTTATTGTGCTTGTGTGTATGCTTTAGCTTTGACAGAAAAAAATGTTGACGATTACCATATAATTAAGGTATAATATTTTCAATTATAAGAGTTATTCGTTTTGTGGTTTACAGTACTTTATTCAAAACAATTATTTTAGGAATAACACTGATAAACTTATAGAAAGGGTGATTAGGAATGAATGTTAATGGAGTGAATTCGGGCTATAGTTATGCAGGTTCATTAGTAACCGGACAGGTCAATTCAAAAGACAATCCGGCGGCTGTTGCCATTGATGAGAACGCCAAGGCCCAGATTAACGGAACCAATGTTGGTACAAGGAATGCCAAGGAAGGGCAGAATATGCTCAAGGTTGCAGACGGAGCATTAAGTGGTATTTCCGATATGCTTGGGCGTATGCGGGAATTGGCATTGACAGCTTCTAATTCTGCATTGTATACAGACGATGAGAAGCGGATGATGCAGGATGAGATTGACCAGTTAAAGCAGGGAATTTCAGATTCCGTCAGGAACACAGAATTTAATACCAAGAAGTTATTTGATGGCAGTATGGCAGACGCCAATTTGGCAACACATCCCGATGGAAGTGGAATGTCCATCCAGTTTGAGGATACTTCCCTTGAAACATTGGGCATTGCAGATTTCAGTGTGATGGGTGATTTTGATATCAAGACCATTGACAATGCAATTAATATGGTGAATAAGAGCCGTGCCAGCTTAGGGGCACAGTCCAATTCGATTGACCACACGATTGCATACAACAATATTGCATCAGAGAATCTGACCAATGCGAATAGCAGGCTGGAAGAGATGGATATACAGAAATACATATCAGAACGGAATAAGTCGCAGTTATTAGATTTATATAGGATGTATGCACAGAAGATGGATGCTCATGGGCAGGAATCCTTTATTAATAAGATGTTTGGGAATTAATAGTATTTGGCTATAAGACACGCTATACAATAATTGCGAAAAGAGGATGATAGGTGAGCGTAGAAGGCTCACCTATTTTTAGGTCTATGGGAGGAATCTTAAGAAATTAAAAAGGAGAGGTATATCGTTGAATATTGGAATAATAGGTCTGGGAAGCATTGCCCAGAAGATGGCAGAGACCATTAATCAAATGGAAGATGTGACTCTGTATGGTGTGGCAGCGAGGGACATCAATAAAGCGGTGAATTTTTCCAAACGGTTTGGAGCGAAGAAGGCATACGGAAGCTATGAAGCCTTGGCACAGGATGATGCGATTGATTTGGTTTATGTAGCAACACCACACTCGTATCATTATGAGCATGCAAAGCTTTGCATTGAACATGGACGTCCGGTTTTGGTTGAGAAAGCATTTACTGTTAACCAAAAGGAAGCGGAGGAGCTGATTGCCTTAGCATTGGAACGGAATGTGTTTTTATGTGAAGCAATGTGGGTACGGTTTATGCCTATGGCTGAGCGATTGCAGGAACTGCTTAAGGAGGATTTGATTGGGGAAATCGTGTCGGTAACAGCGAATCTTGGCTATGAGCTGACAGGAAAGGAACGTCTGGTTGAGCCTGTGCTGGCGGGTGGGGCATTGCTGGATGTTGGCATTTATACATTGACTTTTGCCACTATGGTGCTCGGATATGATATTGACTATCTTTCCACATCTGTTGTCCGTCTGGATTCCGGGGTAGATGCCCAGGAGAGCCTTGCACTTACTTATTCTACAGGGGCTATTGCCAATTTGTATGCTACTATGCTGAGTAACACGAACCGCCGGGGTGCCATTTATGGTACAAAGGGTTATATTGAAGTGGATAATATTAATAATTTTGAAGCCTTCCGGGTATATGATGCACACTATAACTGTATAAAGGAGATAGAATGTGAACCGCAGATTACGGGCTATGAATACGAGGTTCTTGCATGTAAGGAGGCGATTGAGGCGGGTAGATTAGAGTGTGAACAGATGCCCCATGCCCTGACAATCCGTATGATGCAGATTATGGATGCAATTCGCAGGCAGTGGGGGCTTAGCTATCCTGGTGAGGAGCTTCACGATACAGGGTATTATCACTCATACAGTTAGTTATATTGCTCCATCTTTTACATATCACATAGTGCTGTGTGAAGTCAGAGCTGTTACTGTATTCGTGATGAACTATAATAAACTATTTTTAAGGAGGAGAAGCGATGTTTGAGTTAAACAATTTTTTTGACAACAAAAACATGAAGGCGATTGACAAATTAGGAATGTTCACGGTGTTTGAACATGAGAGGGATTTAAGTGTGTCACCGGATAGTGCGGTAACGGCTTATTTTTCTTCGGAGATGAATGTAAGAAGAAGGCAGGTTTATGTCACGATGCAGGATAGTGGCTGTACGGTTCAGGCAGGTGCAATGCAGTGGATGCTCGGCGATGTGAATATGGGTAGTGGCATTAAGGGCGTAGGGAATCTGCTTGGGAAAATGGCGGCCTCTGCAGTAACGAAAGAGTCAGCGGTAAAGCCAGAGTATTCTGGTACTGGTGTGATGATGCTGGAACCTACCTATCGCCACCTGTTATTAGTTGATGTATCGGAGTGGGGAAGTATTGTTCTGGATGATGGATTGTTTTTAGCATGTGAAAGTACCGTACAACAGAAGGTTGTGGCACGCAGTAATGTTTCCTCTGCTGTGCTTGGCAAGGAAGGTTTATTTAACTTAAGCTTAACAGGTAATGGTATTGCAGTTTTAGAAAGCCCGGTACCAAAGGCGGAATTAATTGAGTTTGAGTTAAAGAATGATGTTATTAAGATTGATGGTAATATGGCAATTGCATGGTCTGGTTCTCTTGAATTTACGGTGGAGAAGGCAGGAAAGAGCCTGCTCGGTTCGGCAGCATCTGGAGAAGGACTTGTAAATGTATATCGGGGCAGTGGTAAGATATTAATGGCACCAACAGCATAGGAGGGAACAGATATGATTACACAGAGTAATTTATTAAATAATGATAATATCCGTGTTGTTGATGAGATGTCAGGCGTGAAGGTGTTAGAGCATCAGAAGGATTTGAGTGTGTCCTCCTACAATGCAGTCAGCCAGTATTTTGCATCCAAAATGAATGTACGCCGCCGTCAGGTCTTAATTGAATTAAAGGGAGATTCCTATACGTTGCAGGCAGGTGCGATGCAGTGGATGAGCGGTGATTTGACGATGGGCTCCGGAGTAAGTGGAGTTGGTGATTTTCTTGGGAAGATGGTTGCTTCTAAGGTGACAAAGGAATCTGCAGTAAAACCGGTATACTCAGGTGAGGGTATGCTGATGCTGGAACCGACCTATCGTTATATTTTATTAATTGATGTGTCACAGTGGGGAAACATTGTTCTGGATGATGGCATGTTTCTGGCATGTGACAGCCAGCTTCAGCAGAAAGTAGTGGCACGCAGTAATATTTCTTCGGCAGTGCTTGGCGGAGAAGGCTTATTTAATCTATCTTTGTCTGGTAATGGTGTGCTTGTCTGTGAGAGTCCGGTGCCAATGGACGAATTAATTGAGATTACATTGAAGGATGATGTAATGAAAATTGATGGAAATATGGCTGTAGCATGGTCTGGCAGTCTTGATTTCACAGTAGAGAAGGCAGGAAAAAGCCTGCTCGGTTCGGCAGCATCTGGCGAGGGCCTTGTAAATGTATATCGTGGTACTGGTAAGATTTTAATGGCTCCTACGATAAAAGAGGGATTTGGCGCGGCTCCAACCGATTCTGACAGCAGCACCAGTCCAAGCAGTACACAGGGAAATAATGTCATCAACGCAATCGATAAGATTGGTGATGTATTAGACATGTTTAGTTAAGAGCAAATAGGGAACGAATCGGATGTAAGTAGTTGAGAGAGTGGGGTTTCATTCATGCAGAAAAAATTGGCGCTCATTTTTCCGGGAATTGGCTATAATATGGACAAGCCATTGCTTCATTATGCTAGAAGAATTGTAACAGAGGCAGGTTATGAGGTGCTTGTGATGCCTTATCTTTCTACGGATTTTGAGGAGGGGCGTGTGACAGAAGCAGGAATTCAAAGGGCATATCAAATGTGTCAAAGGAGTTTGATAAAATATGATATGTCAGATTTTAAAGAGGTACTGCTGATTGGTAAAAGTGTAGGCACGCTGCTTGCTGGAATGTGCATTTCTGGTTTAACGGGTAGAAGCCAAGCCGAACTTCGGTTTTTGATGCTGACGCCATTGAGTCCAAGCTTTCCTTACATGAAAGGGAGGAGAGCTCTTGCCTTGGCAGGTACAAAAGACCCGGTTATGAATGAGGAGTTGCTTCAGACTCTGGCAGAGGAATATGAGGTACCCCTTACACTGTATGAATCTGCTAATCACTCTCTGGAGGTGAGAGGGAATCCAGGCAGGAGTGTAGAGATATTGGCAGATGTTGTCCAAAAGATTCAATTATTTATCAATACGGATGGAAATGATAAATAACCTATATCAGAGTGATAGAAAAACTACTGTTCGCACAGCAGAACAGTAGTTTTTTTGTTAACGTAAAGAAAAAAATAAAATAATGCTTGACAGTTTGTTTGTACTAATGTATTATTGTATTAACATCATAATACAAATATATTTTATGTTGTATAGGAAAGGAGGTGTCCTATGGCATGGCATATTGTAAATGACCGTCCGGTGTATATTCAGTTGATGGAACAATTAAAACAGGCTATCATGCGAGGGGAGTATCCACCGGGAAGCAGGGTCCCGCCAGTTAGGGATTTGGCGAGAGCAGCGGGAGTGAATCCCAATACAATGCAAAAGGCTCTACAGGAGTTAGAGCGGGAGGGTGTAATGTATTCTAACCGGACTGCCGGACGTTTTGTAACGGAGGATTTATCTCTGTTAAAGCAATTGGGAGGCAGACAGGCAATGAATTACACGGAACAATATTATGAGAAGATGATTCATATGGGGTATGATAGGAATGCAATGGAAAAGCTGTTAGTGGAGTATGAGCAGCAACGGGGTGATGACAGAAAAGAGTAGGAGGAGAGAAGATGAGTGAGATTCTTACAATTAATGGTCTGAGAAAAACCTTTGAAGGGAAGCCTGCTTTGGATGATGTCAATGTACATTTACAGAGTGGCAAGATATATGGTTTGCTTGGACCGAATGGAAGTGGTAAGACAACTTTGATTAAACTGATTAATGGATTGTTGGTTCCTGACCGGGGAGAAATCTATGTAGAAGGGCATAAACCGGGTCCGGAAAGCAAGTCGGTAGTGTCTTATTTACCGGATAAGCTTTATTTTAATACATGGATGAAGGTTTCGGATTTGCTTCATTACTATGCTGATTTTTATACGGATTTTGATATTCAGCGTGCGAAGGATATGTTGAAGCGTCTTCAGATTGACGAGCATAAAAAAATGAAAAATCTTTCTAAGGGGACGAAGGAGAAGGTGCAGCTTATCTTAGTAATGAGCCGTCGTGCGAAATTATATGTATTAGATGAACCGATTGGCGGAGTGGATCCGGCGGCAAGGGATTATATTTTAGAGACTATCATTACTAATTATGACCCGGAGGCATCTGTTTTGATGTCTACCCATTTAATCAGTGATATTGAAAATGTTTTGGATGAGGTGATTTTTATTCGGGATGGACAGATTGTTATGGCTGCCGTGGTAGATGATATCAGGGAGCGAGAGGGTAAGTCCGTCGATGAATTATTTAGGGAGGTATTCAGATGTTAGGTAAATTATTAAAACACGAGATGAAGGCTCTTGCACATTGGTTTGTTCCTCTCTATATCGGGGTTGGAATTGCCATGGTTTTATTTGGAATAGGCTGGACCATTAATTTGGCATGGGATAACGAGATTTTTAGCACGATAATTACAATGTCTTTGTTGTTTTTGTTTATGGCGACACTTGCTGTAATTTCATTGGGAACCTTTGCCATTATAATAATTCAGTTTTATAAAACGATGGTGTCAGATGAGGGGTATTTAACACACACGCTACCGGTGACGGTTGACCAACTGCTGATATCTAAGGGGTTGGCAGGCTTTATCTGGAACGTGCTTGCAATTATAGCGATGGCACTGGTAATATTATTTGCTATCTTTTTAACTTTGGTTACTACTGGGGCAATTGATTCCAACTTCTGGATGGAGTTTGTGGAAATGTGGAATAGTCTTAGAGCGGAAATCAAAGAAGGAATCAGGCTTGCACTTGGTGATATTACAGGTTCCCTTATTCTTTTAGGGGTTGAGTTTATTGTGCTTCTTATTATTAGTGGATTTTCCAAGCTATATCTGGTATATCTGTCTATGGCACTGGGACAGAGTGTAAAGGGGCATAAATTCCTGTGGAGTACCATTTTCTATATCTGTATTTTGATTGGAACGGGTATGATTTCGCAGATTGTTACAACAGTGGTGATGCTTGGATATGGTATATCTACAAACGATGCCGTCTTTGAATCATTGAACTACTTTAATTTCTATACGCATGGTATGATGCTTACCTCTATTCTGCTTAGTGCTGCCTATTTGTTTGGTTCATATTTCCTGAGCAGATATTTGTTAAAGAACCGCTTGAATTTGGACTAGCATTTAAAATATAAAATTTATAAATTTAATAAATTGTGTATATCAAAAGCTAATAATGAAAGAAACTGTTGGAACCAGTTCCCATTTTGTTGCAGGGAATTGACAACAGTTTCTTTTTAAATAAAAAATTATATGTGTGTTATAAGATTCGGTTACATGCAAATTATTTTGTTAGATATCCCAGCTAAAGAGTTCCTCCTCTTTCTTCGGTGTCTTAAAGGATAATTCCGGGTTTTTAACAATTACCTTTGTGTTTGCAGGTACAGATTCGATTACAAAAGCACTGCCGCCGATGATGGAGCCGGAACCAATTACTGTATTTCCGCCAAGAATGGAGGCATTGGAGTAAATGGTTACATTATCTTCGATGGTCGGATGCCGTTTTACACCACTTAATTGCTGCCCCATACGGGTAGATAACGCACCAAGAGTAACGCCCTGATAGATTTTGACATTGTTGCCAATAACTGTCGTTTCGCCAATAACAATACCGGTCCCATGGTCCATAAAGAAATATTCTCCAATGGTTGCACCGGCATTGATATCAATTCCTGTGCGGCTGTGAGCATACTCTGTCATAATCCGAGGGATAAAAGGGACACCTGCCAGATAAAGCTCATGGGCAATGCGGTAGACGAAAACAGCATTTAACCCCGGATAAGAGAATATAATTTCTTCTTTGCTGTGGGCAGCAGGGTCGCCATCCAGAGCAGCCTGAACGTCCTTTAGCAAAAGCTGCTGAATGGTTGGAAGTGTTCTGAAAAAATGCAGGCAGATATCATCTGTCTGCTGTTGGATGCTTTGGTTGCATTGTGTAACCTCGCTGTTATAGGCAAGGGCAGCATAGATTTCCTTGCTAAGTTGATGCTCCAGTTCAATGAGATTCTGTCCTACATAGTAGCTGGGATTTGCTCCGGCAGGAGATTCTTTCCCAAAATAGCCGGGGAAAAAGAGTCGGCGAACTCCGTTTAAAAAAGTAATAATGGTATCCCGGCTTGGAAATGCAAACCCCGGCTTGGTAAAAAAGATTTCTTCTGCCTCATAATTTTTACTGATAGCCTCAACAATATCTGGCAATAGTTTGTTAAATTTGTTTGACATATTGGTTGCCTCCTGATTGTGGTAATCCTGCAAACATTCGAAATATCCTGATTTATGGTGTGAATCGCTTCTTTCTCATGTTTGGCGGGCCCAAGGTTCAAATGCCTTATCATGCAAGCATGAACGGCATTTTGACCTTTTGACCCTAGCATAATCATATTTATGTTATCGGAAAATATGCCCAAAATCAAGGGAAAAATTTTACGAAACAACAGGAAACATTTCTTTTTTTTTAATAAGGCTTGTGGTAGAATAAAGACAGATAGATATGGATGGATAAAGAATTTTTTAAAAACTACTGTATGGCATGTAAAGGAGAGCTTATTATGAGACAGATGAAGATGAAAGGGAAAATGATGCTGATTACATTACTTCCGATTATTTTGGTGGTAATGGCGACTGTATTTTCTGTGTATATGAGACTGCATGATAAGGTGGATGCAGCAATGCTGCGTTCAGTTTTGCTGGATATGGCAATTGTGAGTATAGTGTGTCTGGTGTTGGTTATCGGACTGGTGCTTAGTGTTGTTAATAATATGGTGCGTTGTGTGAATCGTCTTGTGAGCATATTGCTTGCCATGATTAAGGGAGATTTGACCCAGCATGTATCTGAGAAGGATTTAAACCGTTCAGATGAGTTAGGGATGTTTTCGAAAGGTGTTGATAAGGTCAGAGAGTCTTTGGCGAATGTTGTTGGTAAGATTAACAGTACTACGGCTATTTTATCAGAGTCTTCGGAGAAGCTTGATCGTATGGCTGACCAGACGGGGACTGCTGCTAATGAAGTGGCAGGAGCTATGGGAGATATGTCTGAGGTAGCGATGACACAGGCAGAGAGTACGCAGAAGGTGAATGATGAGGTTGATTCGATTGGACTTAAGATTGAAGAGACTAATGACGAGGTGGAGAAGCTCAATGATAATTCTGCCCAGATGGAGAAGGCGAGTGAAGAAGGCGTTGAGATTGTTCGCAATTTACAGGAGATTTCCAGGAAGGTTAAAGCAGAGATTGCGATTATCCATGAGCAGACCAATGTTACCAATGAATCTGCACAGAAGATTCAACAGGCAACCGGATTGATTGCGTCCATTGCCAGTGAGACGAATCTTTTGTCTTTGAATGCATCTATTGAAGCGGCGAGAGCAGGAGAGTCTGGACGCGGTTTTGCAGTAGTAGCAGACCAGATTAAGAATTTGTCAGAACAGTCCAATGAATCGGTAGATTCCATTGCAGAGATTATTGATAATCTGATTGAGGATGCGGAAAAGGCAGTGGCGACTATGGAACGGGTAAATGCAATTATTGACCAGCAGAGTCAAGAGGTAGAACGTACCCGGAATGCATTTGAGATAGTAAATGAGGGATTGTTGACTTCGGCAGAAGAGGTGGACAAAATTGCAGACAATACCAATACACTGGAGCAATCTAAGCATGTTGTGGTACAGGCAATGGAGAGTCTTTCATCAGCGGCGGAAAGCAATGCTGCAACTACACAGGAAACAGCAGCATCCACGCAGGAGCTGACTGCCACTATTGGCGAGATTGCAGAACAAGCGGCACAATTACATAATCTGGCAGAGGAGCTGGCAGAGGATATGAGTATTTTCCGGTTGTAAGATAGAACCGCTATGTATGTTAATGGGATATAAATATAAAAAGGGGTTTTGCAGTTGAAGAAGATAATGAAAGGGAGCATTTTTTTTAGTACCATTATTTTATTGTTTTTTCTGAATGGATGTGCCGAGGAAGAGAAGCAGTTTGATTTTACGAATGTGGAAGCGATTCGGATTTACCAAGGAGATGACCAGCACTACATCGAAATTAAGGATGCCGATGAAGCACAGGAACTGATGAAGCAGGTAAGTAATATCGTATGGCAGGAACAAAAAGATACACAGACCAGTCTTTACAATGATGATTGGCAGTACCGTTTACAGTGTTTCAATAAAAAAGGAGAGAAGAAACAAAATATATATTTAAATACGACTTCTACCATTGGTTATAAATCACGTTTGTGGGATGCAGAGAATGAAGCGGAATTAGATTTTTCTGTTTATGAAGATTTTTTTCTTCAGGCAACCAGCAGTGAGTGAAGCGTAGATTAGAATGGAGTATAGCATGGACAGGAACGAACCAGTACGGATTCATTTGGAAAAAATTATGACAATAGATGGCTTTTGTGAAATGGATAGAGAGGATTCGGACATGGTTTTCCTGTTTTTAATGGGGACGCTGCGGCAGAGCATTACGGCAGGACAGCAGGTAGCTGTATTAGATACGGAAGCTAATAAGCTATGTGAAACTTACATTGCTGGTATAACGGTTGCTTCCGACCAATACAGCAGGGTACATCGCTTTGTAGAGAAAGGGGAACATGTACAGATGATAATTGGTACCAATTATAAGCAGTGTCCAGAGCTGGAGGCGAAAGCCAAGTATCTATGTGCGATTGTATATGATAATTAGAAAAAATAATATTTTATGCATATTAAAGCCGTGGCTATGAGTAGCCACGGCTTTTGTTGTCTGTTTGAAATCTTCTATGAAAATGTAGGTGTAAATATATGATTTCTTCCTTTTAAGCGTCATGCCGCTTAATAAAGGCAACTCCCAATGGATAAGGACCGGTATGACAGCCAATCGTGGTTCCGATACGGGCTGGTATCTCTTCACAGGTGATAGGAAGTGCTTCCTCTAACATCTTGCAAAATTCTGCGGCTTCCTCCATCTGGAATCCTGTTCCGACCAGAAATCTGTAATCAGAATAATTAAGTTCAGCTTCTTTAAAATACTTTTGAATTAGTTTGATTACATTATCCTTGGCTTTCTTACGGCTTCTTGTAGCTCCGCCTAAGCTAATCTCTCCATCTTTCATAATAATTAGCGGCTGGATTCCCAGTTTATCTCCAGCGACAGATGCCAATTTGCCAATACGTCCATTTTTAATGAGATATTCTAAGGAGCCAACTGTAAAATAAATACGGCCTGTTTGTTTGATTTTCTGTAAGGTATCAATACAGTTCTCATAAGAGAGGCCTTTATTTCGCATCTGTACAGCTTCGTTTACCAGTAGCGCTTCCGACATGGTATTGAGGGTAGAATCAATTACTTCAATCTGTGCATCCTTATAATCCTCTAAAATCTGCTCCTTTGCAACGCAGGCACTGTTATAGGAGCCGCTAAACTTGGCGGTAATGCAGATGCATATAATTGGAATTTGTTTTTCTACAAATGGAAGAAAGACATCCATATAATCCTGAGAGGAAGGCAGGGATGATTTAGGTATTTCATGATTCTCTGCCATTCTGCGGTAAAACTCATCGTGGCTGATTCCTTCCCCCTCTTTTGTATACTCTTCTCCCTCAAACGCTACATAAAATGGAACAATTTCTATCTGATTTGCTGTGGTATATTCCGGTAACAAATCGCAGGCTCCGTCACTAATAATTTGAAAATTCATAGCTGATTGAATCCTTTCTTCATAATATTTCTAAGTTTTGGCAATATTCTGCTCGTTGTGCCAATTGCTGACAATGAAAAACACATAATGAGATAAAGAAAACTGCCAGATGTAGTTTTTAATACTATATGCATTATAGCAAACAATCATTATTTTTTCAAGGTATGAAATACAAGAAAATGTTATTTTATAAAACTTTTTTGAGGAGGGGTGGTTGTTCTTGGGGTTTCATGTTAGAATTAGAGATGATAGCTGTGACAAGGAGGATGTAATATGATTATTGTATGGTTGGCGGGGATGGTTTTTGCGTGCGATTGGTTCATAAAGCGAAGAATTCAGAAAAATTATGCTTGCAAGGAGCATAAATTACTTTTTAAAGGAAGAATATGCCTGTGCAAATTATATAATCCCGGTGCGGCCATGGGTGTTCTAAAAAATCATAGAAGGATTTTGGATACGGTAAGTATTTCTTCTATATTATATATACTTTATCTGATACCGGAACTGATGAAGCGTGGAAACAGAATAGAGCAGGTAGGAATCGGGGTGGTTCTTGGAGGAGCATTGAATAACTGCTATGAGAGGCTTTTTAAAGGAAGTGTTACCGATTATATTAATTTCCCAAAGCTTAAAGGAAGGCTTAAACATATCGTGTTTAACCTTTCTGATTTTGCAATTTTGATTGGTGGGATTATGCTGATAGCAGGAGAACAGCTTAGAAAAAGAAATTGACATTTCTTCTTTTACAAAGAAATGTCAATAGATGTACCAATAGACGGATTGACAGACAATTCCATCATCTGTGTCATGGTGGCTGTAGCTTCCTGCATTGTATCAAGCTGCGTTGCCAATAGCTCTGTGCTAAACTTAGTCATAACTTCGGATTGTGCCATAGCTGTTGAAAGCTTTGCAATATCTGGCATAGGGGTAATCTCCATAGTATCTACACCTCCTAATGGTATATGCTTCATCCGCCTTCGTGTAAAATTATAAAAGCGATGATGTTAATATATTGCTATACTAGCTACTACCTATTAGTATAATAGCAAATTTATCATAAAACAAGACAATTTGTTGTGTTTTTGTCCTAAAATTCGATAAAAAAGTGAAATATTACAAAAATGTTAACAAAATGTTTCTTTCTAGTTGACTTATGGAAATAGCTTTGTTATAATGCAAAATGTAAGCATGATTGTCAGTATATGTTGCTTACTTGAGAAAGTGAACTAAAAATTATGATGTGATAAGGTTTAGGAGGTACAGTGAGATGTTAAAACAGGCGGCAAGATTTGCAACTTATGCAATCGCTGGAACATTGATTGTAGGGGGAGCTGCATTGAGTACAAGTGCGGAGAGTGCTTATAGTTCAACGGCTGTAGCGGGGATTACATTATCAGTGAATGATTATGTGGAATCAATTGAGTCTGAGACACCAACTGTTGCAATTACTCCGGAGGCATCAGGTGAAGCGTCAGCAGATGCGTCAAAGAAGAGTAAGAATGCGAAGATGGTAGCTGCTAATGTAGATGACAGTGTGAATGTACGTAAGAAGAACAGCAAGAAGTCTGAGGTCATCGGTCAGATGTATAAGGGCGATGTTGGTAAGATTATTGAAAAACGTAAGAATTGGACTAAGATTAAGTCTGGTAAGGTAAAGGGCTGGGTTAAGAATGAATTCTTACTGTTCGGTGATGAAGCTAAGAAATTTGCCGATAAGGTATGTTCTAAGACAGCAGTTGTTAATACACAGACATTGAATGTGCGTGCGAAGAAGAGTACGGATGCAGATATTGTTACTTTGATTCCGGAGGGCGAATCTTACGATGTAACGAAGGAATACGAGAGTGGCTGGGTTAAGATTGATGTCGATGGAGATTTAAAGGGATATGTATCTACCGAGTTCGTTGATGTGAAATATGATTATGGTGAGGCATTGACGATGAAGGAGATTGAGGAGGCACAGGCAGCGATTCAGGCAGCCGAGGCAGCGAATGCAGTTATTCCTGAGACGGTAACACAGACAGTGACTGAGCAGGAATCCAGCAGTGTATCCACGATTAAGCCAACCAAAAAGGCAGAGGCGATTAAGAAGGCGAATAATGGTACAAGCTTTACAAGCAATTCTTCTGTTGCAAGTGCCAGTACTTCTACAAGTGGATTAGGTTCACAGATTGCAAACTATGCATTGCAGTTTGTTGGTAATCCATATCGTTACGGTGGTACAAGCTTAACGAACGGTGCTGATTGTTCTGGTTTTGTTCAGTCTGTATATAAGCATTTTGGATATAGCCTGAGCCGTACAGCTGCAGCACAGGCAGGTAATGGTAGAAGTGTAAGCTTAAGTGAGTTACAGCCAGGTGACTTAATATTCTATAACAATGGTGGTGGTATTGGACATGTTGCTATCTATACAGGTGGTGGTATGATTGTTCATGCAAGTACCAAAAAGACGGGTATTAAGACGAGCGTATATAACTACAGAACTCCATGTAAGGCGGTTCGTATCGTAGGTTAGTTTTAAGTTTTCAAATAAGAATAATGGGTCGGCAGAGTGTAACTCTGCCGGCTTTTAATTTGTTTGAAACGGATAAATGATGATGGGTAAAGGTTTCTGATAAGGATAGAAATATATAACGGAATAGTAAAAGTGGTTATTATGGATGAAATTAATGAAGAAAAGTATCGAAAATTAGTTTACATAATTCGCATAATTATGTAAAGTGAAAGAAAGTAAAAAAATCAAAAATGGTATTGACAACATTTGTAAAAAAAGATGAAAGTTATGCACATCGAAGAAGGTATTGATAATGCGGAAAAGACACTTATGAACCGAGTTATGAACATTACAAACAAAAATATAGAAAAAAATAGAGGGAACAATATGCCTAATGAGAAAACAGATGTTTTGGTATTTTGGTAGAAATTTTGTTATTTTGTCAATTTTTTTTCAAATAATTGGTTATGATTCATAGATTGTACTTTGAAAATACAACAAGTTATGGTATAATGGCATTGTGTGAAACACAACAAATTGACTGTAAAGGAGTTGGGCACTATGCGTTATATTATTAGCGGAAAGAACATTGATGTAACAGAGGGTTTAAAGAATGCGGTTTATGACAAGATTGGAAGATTAGAGAAGTATTTTACTCCAGAGACGGAGATTCATGTAACCTTCAGTGTTGAGAAGGAGCGTCAGAAGATTGAGGTAACGATTCCGATGAAGGGCAATATCCTTCGTGGTGAGCAGGAAAGTACGGATATGTATGTTTCTATTGACCTTGTGGTTGAAGTTATCGAGCGTCAGCTTAAGAAGTATAAGACCAAATTAGCTGAGAAGAAACAAAGTATTGAGTATTTTAAACCGGAATATCTTGAAGATGAAGATTTGGATGATGAGGAGATTAAGATTATCCGCAGCAAGAAATTTGCGGTTAAGCCGATGGATCCTGAGGAGGCATGTATACAGATGGAGCTTTTGGGACATAATTTCTTTGTATTCCGTAACTCAGAAACGGATGATGTGAATGTGGTTTATAAGCGTAAGGGTAATACGTATGGTTTGATTGAGCCAGAATTTTAGTTTGGTTATAGTATATTCTAATTTCATATTATGAACATAGAGAAGCAAGGACTGGTGAGTGTGAGATGACCTCTATTTGTTAGATGTTAGTCTAACTTTTGGGGGTTGGTTCAGTGTATCAGTCCTTTTATTGTGTATTTTAAATGATTGATAATGGGAATGCTAAGCTAATTTTTCTGGGAAAATAGCGAATATGCTGGAAAATGTCTCATTTTTCAATGATATTTTGCCATATAAAAGGTTGAAATGCCTGTTCATATCATGTTACAATAGAGTTTGCAAATTTGTAGGGAGTATAGCAAGTTTCAAATGACCAGACGCTATACTGGCTGAAAAGATATAGGAGTGAAGAAAATAACATGAGTTTAATGGAAAAAATATTTGGTAACCATAGCGAGAAGGAGATTAAGCGTATTGCTCCGTTGGCTGATGCGGTGATGGATTTAGAGGACGAGATGGCAAAGCTCTCCGATGATGAACTGAAAGCGAAGACTACTACCTTTAAAGAGAGGCTGGCAGCAGGAGAAACATTGGATGACATATTGGTAGAGGCGTATGCGGTCGTTCGTGAGGCAGCATACCGAACCTTGCAGATGCGTCACTATCGTGTACAGGTAATTGGTGGTATCGTTTTACATCAGGGAAGAATTTCCGAGATGAAAACAGGTGAAGGTAAGACGTTGGTTTCTACCCTTCCTGCCTATCTGAATGCTTTGGAGGGGAAAGGAGTTCACATCGTGACCGTCAATGATTATCTGGCAAAGCGTGATGCGGAATGGATGGGAGCCGTACATCGCTTTCTGGGACTTACAGTTGGAGTTGTATTGAATGATTCCGACCCAGATGAGAGAAGGGAAGCTTATAATTCGGATATTACCTATGCTACGAATAACGAATTAGGTTTTGATTACCTGCGTGATAATATGGTAATTTATAAAGAGCGCTTGGTGCAAAGAGAGCTCAATTATGCTATTGTGGACGAGGTGGATTCTGTATTGATTGATGAGGCAAGAACACCATTGATTATATCCGGTCAGAGCGGTAAGTCCACAGACCTTTACCGTATGTGTGATTACCTTGCTACAACGATGCAGCGTGGTACCTCCGATGGTGAGATTACTAAGATGCAGGCAATTATGGGTGAGGGGATTGAAGAGGATGGAGACTACTTAGTCAATGAGAAGGATAAGAATGTCATGCTGACGGCACAGGGTGTGGAAAAGGCGGAGAAGTTTTTAAAGATTGACAATCTTTCTGACCCGGAGAATGCAGAAATGTACCACAATGTCATTCTGGCATTACGTGCTCACAGCCTGATGCAGAGAGATAAGGATTATGTGGTAAAGGATGATGAAGTATTAATCGTCGATGAGTTTACTGGACGTATTATGCCGGGAAGACGATTCTCTGATGGGTTGCATCAGGCAATTGAGGCTAAGGAGCATGTCAAGGTAAAGAGGGAGAGTAAGACACTGGCAACCATTACCTTCCAGAACTTCTTTAACAAATATCAGAAAAAGGCGGGTATGACTGGTACTGCTTTGACAGAGGAGAAGGAGTTTCGTGAGATTTATGGTATGGATGTTGTGGTTATTCCAACAAACAAACCGATTGCCCGTATTGACCATGAGGATAGTGTATTTTGTACAAGAGAAGAGAAGCTTAATGCAGTTGTTGAGGATATTGTCCGTTCCCACGAAAAGCAGCAGCCGGTGCTGGTTGGTACCATTTCTATTGAAGCTTCCGAAGAATTGAGTCAGCTTCTGAACCGCAGAGGAATAAAACATAAGGTATTGAATGCGAAATTCCATGAACTGGAAGCGGAGATTATTGCGGATGCCGGACAGCTTGGAGCGGTAACCATAGCGACCAATATGGCGGGTCGTGGTACGGATATTAAGCTGGCAGAGGGAGTACAGGAGATAGGTGGACTTAAGATTATTGGTACAGAGCGGCATGAATCCAGACGAATCGATAATCAGCTCAGAGGTCGTTCCGGACGTCAGGGTGACCCAGGCGAGTCTAAGTTTTACTTAAGCCTGGAAGACGATTTAATGCGTCTGTTTGGTTCGGAACGTGTTATGAGCATGTATGAGACACTGAATATTCCAAAGGGGGAAGAGATACAGCATAAAACGATTACCAATCTGGTGGAAAAGGCACAGAAGCGAATTGAGAACAACAACTTTGGTATCCGCCGTAATTTGCTTGATTTTGATCAGGTCAATAACGAGCAGCGTGAGATTATCTACAAGGAGCGCCGCCGGGTACTGGACGGCGAAAGCATGCGGGATGAGATTGTCAGCATGATTGAGGAAACGGTAGGCGAGTATGTAGATCGGGCAATCAACGAGGATCTTCCAGCGGATGAGTGGGATTTGGAACCGTTGAAGGAATTATCCCGTCATTTCCCACTTGGTGAAATAACACTGACAGAGGAGGAGATGATTGATGGTAATAGGCAGGCTGTCAAGGATCGTCTGATTGCAGAGTGTATGGCAATATATGAAGAAAAAGAGGAGGAGCTCGGGGAAGACGAGAATGGCGAGAAACGCATGCGGGAAGTAGAGCGTGTATTCCTATTAAAGACGATAGACCACAAGTGGATGGATCATATTGATGACATGGATCAGCTACGTCAGGGTATTGGTCTGCAGTCCTATGGACAAAGAGACCCGGTTGTGGAATACAAATTTATCGGATATGATATGTTCAATGCGATGACGGAAGACATTCGCCGGGAAACAGCAGCCGCATTACTGAATGTACGGATTGAGCAAAAGGTAGAGCGTGAGGAGGTTGCCAAGGTAACCGGAACCAATAAGGATGAGTCTGCCAGCAAGGGACCATATCAGAGAAAGGAAGCGAAGGTTGGACGGAATGCTCCATGTCCATGCGGTTCCGGTAAGAAGTATAAGCAGTGCTGTGGCAGAAATGCTTAGAGTTAGAGCATCAAGTTGGTTTGTATGCTTTTTAATTAACAGTGCTATAGCGGCAGGAATGCTTATATTCATATAAATTTTGGAATAGAGGTGATAAAATGGTTGAATTAGATGCGTTCAAGCAGAGACTGAACGGCTATAAGGAGCCATTATTGGAAGTAAGGGATTCACTTTGACTTAGAAACGAAGGCGTTTAAGCTCGAGGATTTGCAGCATAGTATGGAAGTAGAAGGCTTCTGGGATGATGTGGAACATTCACAGGCTGTAATGAAGCAGATAAAGTCGTTGGAGACAGAGATAAAGGGATATCATTCTCTGGAACAACAGTTTGAAGATGTTGAGACATTGATTGAGATGGGATACGAGGAAGAGGATGAGACACTCATTACTGAAATTGAGGAGGAGCTTTCTTCCTTTGAGGAACAGCTCGATGAGCTTCGCATTAAAACACTGCTTACAGGGACATACGATAGATGCAACGCCATTTTATCCCTGCATGCCGGAGCTGGCGGAACAGAAGCCTGCGATTGGGTGAATATGCTTCTTCGTATGTTTACAAAATGGGCGGATAAGCATGGATTTTCTACAGAATTATTAGATTTTGTTGATGGGGATGAGACAGGTTACCGTACAGTTACCATGCAGGTGAATGGGGAAAATGTGTATGGTTTTCTTCGCTCTGAGCATGGAGTACATCGTTTGGTGCGTATTTCCCCCTTTAATGCCGCTGGCAAACGCCAGACGACTTTTGCGGCGTGTGATGTGATGCCAGACATTGAAGATGATTTAGATGTTGAGATTAATCCGGATGACTTAAGGATAGATTATTACCGCTCATCCGGGGCAGGAGGGCAGCATATCAATAAAACCTCTTCGGCGGTGCGGATTACGCACAATCCTACAGGGATTGTGGTACAGTGCCAGAATGAGCGTTCGCAGCATATGAACCGGGATAAGGCAATGAAGATGCTTACCGCTAAGCTCTATTTGTTAAAGCAGCAGGAGAATCAGGAGAAGGTATCTGATATTCGTGGAGATGTCAAGGAGAATGGCTGGGGAAGCCAGATTCGTTCTTATGTCATGCATCCCTATAGTCTGGTTAAGGACCACCGGACCAATGAGGAAACTGCCAATGTCGGAGCGGTGATGGATGGCGGTCTGGATTGTTTTATCAATGCCTACCTGAAATGGATGAGTGTCAATGGCAAGCAGACGAAGGAGAAGGAGGAATAGTATATGGCAGAATCGTCACAGATTAGTTTTATGATAGACAATCAAAACTATGGAATTGATATAATGAGTGTGCGGGCAATCGAACGGTGTGACAATATTTCACCAGTGATAGGAGCTCCTAATTTTATTAAGGGTGTGTTAAACCTTAGAGGGGAATTAATTCCTGTGTATTCTATCCGGAGTAAATTTGCGTTACCGGATAAGCCCTACGACAATAATACTATGCTGATATTAGTAAAATTAGAGGAATTGTCAGTTGCGATTATAGTGGATTCTGTTATTGGCATCATCAATGTGATGGAGAAGCAGGTGAGGTCGAGACCAGAAATATTGAGTGATGTCAGTACTGATTTTGTTGGGCATGTGGCAGAACTTGACGATAAAAAGATTATTTTACTTATCAGCCTGCCGCATTTGATTCCGGCAGCAGAGCGTAAGGCAATGATAGATATGCTGGAAACTGGCAAGGAAGATTAATATACAAAATGTAGGAGGATATTATGGTTAAGATTGCAGTATTAGGCTATGGAACAGTGGGGTCTGGAGTAGTTAGGGTGTTAAATACAAATCATGATAACATTAATACCCGTGCGGGACAGCAGATAGACATAAAATATATATTGGATTTGCGGGACTTTGAAGGGGATCCTGTACAGGAGAAGATTGTTCATGACTATGATATTATTTTAAAGGATGAAGAGATTAAGATTGTAGTAGAGGTGATGGGTGGTGTGGAGCCAGCCTATACTTATGTAAAGAGTGCATTGGAACATGGCAAGAGTGTCTGTACCTCCAACAAAGAGCTTGTGGCAAGACATGGAGCAGAGCTTTTGGAGCTTGCGAAAAAGAAGCAGCTTAATTTCCTTTTTGAGGCGAGTGTTGGTGGTGGAATTCCGATTATCCGCCCTTTGAATAACAGCCTGACTGCGGATGAGATTACAGATATTAAGGGTATTTTAAATGGTACCACCAATTATATTCTATCAAAGATGAGTCGGGAAGGACTTGATTTTGATACAGCATTAAAGGATGCACAGGACAGAGGCTATGCAGAGCGGAATCCTGAGGCGGATGTAGAGGGCTTTGATGCCTGCCGTAAAATTGCTATTTTGTCTTCATTAGCTTATGGCATGCAGGTGGATTTTGAAGATATCCAGACAGAGGGAATAACCAAGATTACGAAGGAAGATATTGCCTATGCTAAGAAGCTGGATGCCGGTATCAAGCTGATTGGTTCCAGCAAGAAGGTGGATGGAGATATCTATGCTTTTGTAGCTCCGATGCTTCTTTCCAATTCACATCCGTTAATGGGTGTGAATGATGTGTTCAATGCAATTTTTGTGAAGGGCAATGTGCTTGGAGATGTTATGTTCTATGGTCAGGGAGCAGGGTCGCTGCCTACTGCAAGTGCAGTCGTTTCTGACGTCGTGGATGCAGTAAAACACATGGGTACCAATATTATGTCCATCTGGTGTACAGAGAAATTAGAGCTTGCGGATATTAAACAATCTGAGAACCGCTATTTTGTCCGTGTAAAAGGTGCAGGTAAGGAGGATTCTGTCAAGAGTGCCTTTGGCGAGGTAACCTTTGTGGTACTTGACGATAAGAAAGATGAAACAGCCTTTTTAACTGACAGCATAAAGGAATGTGATTTTGATAGCAAGATAGCAGCAGTTGGCGAGGTCATTAACTGCATTCGTGCCGATTTTTAATACTTGACAAATAGATAAATGTGTATACAATAGTTATGTTGACAATATCTGACAATATACAAATTGGACACAGGATAGAACTTTGTGCATATTTAAATAATATGTAGCACTGATTATAGAAGATATAGGAGGGTACTATGTTAATAGTAAAGAAATTCGGTGGTACTTCAGTCGCTGACAAAGATAGAATCTTCAATGTAGCGAGACGTTGTATAGAGGATTACCAAAAAGGAAATGATGTTGTAGTGGTTTTATCTGCTATGGGTAAGATGACGGACGTATTGATTGAACAGGCGAAGGAGATTAACCCGAATCCGCCTAAAAGAGAGATGGATATGTTATTTACAACCGGAGAACAGACCTCTGTTGCCCTGATGGGGATGGCGATGTCCTCCCTGGGCATTCCGTGTATTTCTCTGAATGCGTTTCAGATTCAGATGCACACCACCTCTGTGTATGGCAATGCAAGATTAAAGCGGATTGATAGTGAACGCATTTTAAATGAGCTTGAGCAGAGAAAGATTGTTATTGTAACAGGTTTTCAGGGAATTGATAAACATGATAACTATACAACGCTTGGGCGTGGTGGTTCTGATACGACTGCCGTTGCATTAGCGGCTGCTTTAAATGCAGATGCCTGTGAGATATATACGGATGTGGAAGGTGTTTATACTGCTGACCCTAGGAAGGTGAAGAACGCAAGGAAGCTTAAGGAGATTACCTATGATGAGATGCTTGAGCTGGCAACCTTAGGTGCGGGTGTGTTGCATAACCGTTCAGTGGAGATGGCAAAAAAATATGGCGTACCGCTTGTTGTACGCTCAAGCTTGAATACAGCAGAAGGAACCGTTGTGAAGGAGGTTGTAAAAATGGAGAAAATGTTAGTGAGCGGTGTAGCAGCCGATAAGGATGTAGCAAGAATTGCGTTGATAGGATTGAAGGATGAGCCGGGTGTTGCATTCCGTTTGTTTAATCATTTGGCAAGACATAATATTAATGTAGATATGATTTTACAGTCTGTAGGCCGTGATGATACCAAGGATATTTCTTTTACAACCAATGTTGATAGTGCAGATGAGGCGGTTGAGATTATTGAGCGTCATTTTAAAGAGTATGACCGCATTGATACAGAAAAGAATGTATCAAAGGTTTCTATTGTAGGTGCTGGTATGATGAGTAATGCCGGTGTGGCAGCCAAGATGTTTGAGGCACTCTATGATGAGGGAATTAATATTCGGATGATTTCCACCTCTGAAATCCGGGTTACCGTATTGATTGGTGAAAAGTATACAGAACGTGCAATGAATGCAGTACATGAGGCATTTGCATTAGGAGATGCATAATGTCTTTTGGACTAACATCATAATATTACTATTATAGAAGAACGTTAAGGGAGGAAGAAGATGGAGTTTTTTGTACAACAAAGGCTCTGTCTTTTTTATGTTCGCAAGTAGCGATATACATCAAGCGAATGGATGTTATCGTATTGAGGCGGATTTTGCCAAAAAATCACAAAATCTTAATCCGTTTTTTAGTAGGCAAGTAAGGTCGGAGTGTGGTATAATTTGACCGTAACAACATACTAGGAAAGAAGGGGTATTTATGAGTATGAAGGAGATTATTTTTAAGCGGAGGAAGGGGCTGCTTTTCGTTATGCTGGCAGCTTTGGTAGTATTTTCTGCGGCAAAGGTACAAGCGACTACAATTTATGATGATACAGCAGGCTATACCAGTGGGATTCCCTATGACGGGAAACTACAGACACATGTGGTGGGAAGCACAGGCAGTGATCTGGCTTCGGAGTTTGGCAAATACAAAACCTATTTTGTATCCCATAATGGAACGGACGTGGTACGGCAGATGATTCTGAAAAAAGGAGCATTACATATTACAATGTTTGGTTATAACGGAGCAACAGGAGCAGCGACACTTTATAGTGATGCCGCTTTAACGAATCAAATAGGTAAGGTGACATTGTCTGGTAGTAGTAAGGTAACAGCATCTGGTTCTTATCAGGAGAATGTTGTTATCAAGATTTCAAAATCACAGACATATTATATTGCTTTTTCCAACTCATCAGGAAGAAACAGTCTGTATCAGTTTACGAGTCAGCAATATGATGGAAGTAACCGTGTACTGACAGCAGCACCAACGTTGAGCTATATTGATGTTCCGAATGGGGCGACCTACTATTGTGTTCAGACACAGAAGGATGGCTATATTACAGTGGCTCCTAAATTCATCAGTAATGGATATAAAGATGTAAACGGTGAAATAAATATTACTCTTTGTGATAGTAAGAAAAAAGCGATTACGAAGACGAAAACAATAGGTACCTACAAGGACAATTTTTCAAAAAAAATGGTGTACGCTGTTTCGGAGGGGACATATTGGCTGAAGGTTACCTCTAAGCAACAGGTTTTGTTTACTATGGGGGCGAAATTTACTGCGGTGGCAGACAGCAGCGGATTGAAGATGGATAATGCCAGACGGATAAAGAGCGGGAAATGGTACAAGGGATTATCACTTTGGGAGGATACCACTTCCGCAGGGGATTACTACAAATTCACATTAAAGAAGGCGTCTATAGTTACCATCAGCCTAAAGGGTAATTGTGGTTCTGGTAAGCTGATAGGAACTGTTTTTGGAGACCGGGTGAATGGTTCTTATTCCGGATTAAGCCTTAAAAACATCGGTGGTAAATCTACATGGAAGGTACAGACGAGGGCATCGAAAAAGCTTCCAGCGGGTACTTATTTCATCAAAATTGCCAAGGATACGAAGAAAACCAATGCAGCTTACCAGCTAAAGGTGACAGCGAAGTAGTGTGGAGGTAGGAGATGAAGCGACAGGATTATATTACATGGGATCAGTATTTTATGGGAATTGCCATGCTTTCTGCTCAGAGGAGTAAGGATAATCACACACAGGTAGGAGCCTGTATTGTGGACGAGCATAATAAGATTTTGTCTGTTGGCTATAACGGAATGCCGATTGGCTGTGAGGATGATGATATGCCTTGGGAGCGGGAAGGAGATGCATTAGATACAAAATATGTTTATGTCTGCCATGCGGAGCTGAATGCTATTTTGAATTACAATGGAGGGGCGTTAAGGGGAGCAAGATTGTATGTGACTCTGTTTCCCTGTAATGAATGTGCGAAGGCAATTATTCAAAAAGGAATTAAGGAAGTAATTTATATCAGTGATAAATATGCCAATTCTGTTGCAACAATTGCTTCCAAAAAGATGTTTGATATGGCAGGGGTAAGTTACCGACAATATGAGCCGGAAGGCAAGGAGCTTGTATTGGGGGTTTAGTGAGTAGAATGAAAGGAAGCTTCTACAAAAGTTAGAGGACGGGAAACGTGTTTGAGGAGATAAAGTAATCTTACAATGATAGTAGAAAGAGGATACATCCATGAATATAAATCAGATAATTGCTCAGGAGCTTGCTGTGCGGCTGGAACAGGTAGATGCGGCGGTAAGGTTGATTGATGAGGGAAATACGATTCCATTTATTGCCCGTTACAGAAAAGATGTGACGGATAATTTAAATGATGAACAGCTTCGCAGTTTGATGGAGCGGCTGACCTATCTTCGCAATCTGGAGGAAAGAAAGCAGCAGGTAATAGAGAGCATCCGAGAACAGGAGAAGCTGACGGATGAGCTTAAAGAGAAAATAATGGCGGCTGAAACACTGGTGATGGTGGAGGATTTATATCGTCCGTACCGTCCGAAACGTCGGACAAGGGCTATGATTGCCAAGGAGAAGGGCCTTATGGAGCTTGCACAGATGATTGTAAAGCAGAAGCTTGCCGAACCTGCTTTTGAAGCAGCAGTAGCATTTCTTTCGGAGGAGAAGGAAGTTGCAACGGTGGAGGAGGCGGTTCAGGGTGCAATGGATATTATTGCGGAGATGATATCTGACGAGGCAAGTTACAGGACCTATATTCGCAACACTACAATCAAAGAAGGAGAATTGATTGTATCAGCTAAGGATGCTGAGGCAGAATCAGTATACGAAACGTATTATGATTTTTCTTCTCCGATAAATAAATTGGTGGGACATCAGATACTTGCCATTAACCGCGGTGAGAAAGAGAAATTCCTATCTGTAAAGCTTTTCATGGAGGAGGACAAAATTGTCCGCTATCTCAAGAATCATGTGATGCGCAAGGAGAACCCCAATACGGATGCAATCATCGAAGAAGCAATAAAGGATAGCTATACCCGTCTGATTGCTCCAGCCATTGAACGGGAGATTCGTAATGAGCTGACAGAGAAAGCGGAGGATGGGGCGATTACCGTCTTTGGCAAGAATTTAGAACAGCTTTTGATGCAGCCACCGATAACGGGGCGGGTGGTGCTCGGCTGGGATCCTGCGTTTCGTACCGGATGTAAGCTTGCAGTGGTGGATGAGACAGGCAAGGTATTAGACACAGTTGTAGTCTATCCTACTGCCCCACAGTTTAAGGTGGAGGCAGCGAAAAAGAAGGTTCATGAACTAATTAAAAAATACAATATTTCTTTGATTTCAGTCGGAAATGGTACTGCCTCAAGGGAATCGGAGCAGGTGATTGTGGAACTGCTAAAGGAGATTCCGGAGCAGGTACAATATATTATTGTCAATGAAGCTGGAGCTTCCGTATACTCTGCAAGCAAGCTTGCAACGGAGGAGTTTCCTAACTTTGATGTGGGACAGCGTAGTGCTGCGTCTATTGCCAGACGCTTGCAGGATCCATTGGCAGAATTGGTTAAGATTGATCCCAAAGCAATTGGTGTGGGACAGTATCAGCACGACATGAACCAGAAGAAGCTTTCAGAAGCTCTGACTGGTGTGGTGGAGAGCTGTGTGAACCGGGTTGGTGTGGATTTGAATACGGCGTCTGCTTCGTTGCTTGAATATATTTCTGGTATTACTAAGACAATTGCAAAAAATATTGTGACTTATCGGGAGGAACACGGACGTTTCACAAATCGCAGGCAATTGTTAAAGGTGGCAAAGCTTGGACCAAAGGCATACGAGCAGTGTGCCGGTTTTATGCGTATTGCGGGAGGGGACAATCCTTTGGACGCTACCAGTGTACATCCAGAATCCTATGAGGCAGCAAAAGCTTTGCTTAAACAGGCAGGATATACGAAAGAGGATATCGGAGCAGGTGGCTTGGGGGGATTAAAAAAACAGCTTGGTAATCGAAAAAAATTGGCAGAGCAATTATCTATCGGAGAGCTGACCTTAGACGATATTGTTGAGGAGCTTATTAAGCCGGCGAGAGACCCAAGGGATGAGATGCCAGGGCCAATTCTTCGTACTGATGTCATGGAGATGAAAGACTTAGAGGAAGGCATGGTATTAAAAGGAACAGTGCGCAATGTCATTGATTTTGGAGCCTTCGTTGATATTGGTGTACATCAGGATGGACTGGTACATATTTCGCAACTGACAGATAAAAAGTTTGTGAAACATCCACTGGATGTAGTGAGGGTTGGCGATATTGTGGACGTCAAGGTAATGAGTGTGGATACTGCAAAGAAACGCATTCAATTAACAATGATATTATAAGCGATGACATGACAAGGTAAAGAAAAAGGAGCAGAATATGGTCGTGGAGAGTACATCAGAGCAGGATACCTATCAGCTTGGATTTTCCCTTGGAGAACAGGCAGCAGCAGGGGATGTCTTTTGTCTGGTTGGGGATTTAGGTGTCGGAAAGACAGTGTTTACTAAGGGGTTTGCCAGTGGCTTAGGAATTACAGAGCCGATTACAAGCCCGACCTTTACCATTGTGCAGGTATATGAGGAAGGAAGACTTCCTCTTTACCATTTTGATGTCTACCGTATCAGTGATGTGGAAGAAATGGAAGAAATTGGTTATGAGGACTATATCTATGGTGATGGTGTAAGCTTTATTGAATGGGCAAATCTGATTGAGGATATTTTGCCTAAACGGCGGCGGGTGATAACTATCGAGAAAGATTTGGAAAAGGGATTCGATTACCGGCGTATAACGATTGCTTAAATGTCCGGCGTTGCTATTGGTTCTGATGTTTCAGGACTTTGGTGCATTGCTTGTTCGGAGCCATAGGTTACCCCAATCAATTGCGTTACAGGGGAGAAAGGTTGAGATAATATGACGATATTAGGAATAGATAGTTCGGGTTTGGTTGCCAGTGTTGCTCTTTATGTTGATGGAGTAATTCGGGCGGAATATTCTGTTAATTATAAGAAGACCCATTCTCAGACATTGCTTCCAATGATTGATGAGATAATGTCAATGACAGAAACGAAAAAAGATGATTTGACAGCGATTGCCGTGGCATCGGGGCCCGGTTCCTTTACCGGACTTCGGATTGGAGGGGCTACTGCCAAGGGATTGGGATTGGCACTTAAGCTTCCTTTGCTTCCGGTTCCGACGCTTGACGGACTTTCTTATCGTTTTGCCGGTTCGGATGCTTTGGTTTGTCCTCTGATGGATGCCAGAAGAAATCAGGTGTATACTGGTATTTATTCCTTTGAGGATGATTTTCATCCTGTTTTGGAACAGACGGTGATATCAATCGATGAATTGATTGAGAGAGTAACAGCAATTGGGAAGAAGATAGTGTTTTTAGGTGATGGTGTATCAGTATATAAGGAACAACTTGTTGCTGCATTAACACTTCCGTATAGGTTTGCCGAACCCCATCAGAATTTGCAGAGTGCGGCAGCGATTGCAGTCAGAGGAGCAGCTTTATTAGAAATGGGGAAGAGTATATCAGCAGATATATATGCACCGGAATATTTAAGGTTATCCCAAGCAGAACGGGAACGTGAAGAAGCAAAGAAAAGACAACAGCTAGAAGAACGTGTAAAAGGATGAGATACTGATGAGCAAGGAATTTACATTGAGACCAATGACAGCTGAGGATTGTGAGCGGGTTGTCTATATTGATGAGCAATGTATTCAGAATCCATGGAGCAAACAGGATTTTGAAGATTTATTTCGTTACATGGATAATCATTATTTAGTGGCAGAATGCGAAGGAAAGCTGGTAGGCTTCGTGGGGCTGATTCAATTTATAGATTCGGCAGATATCACGCATATTGCCGTGTTGCCGGAATATCAGAAGAACCGGATAGGCAATGCGTTGATGCAGGGAATATTGGTTGTGGCAAGAAAGCTTGGGATTAAGACAATTCATTTAGAGGTACGTAATAGCAATTTATATGCGAAACATATGTATGAGTCTCTGGGTTTTGAAACAATTAATATTCGTAAAAATTACTATACGAATCCCTGTGAGGATGCGATTGTTATGATGAAAAATATTACTGAGGAATAACAACATTTACCACTAGGATTTCTTTAAGATATTTTTTATAATAAAGTTGTCTTATTTACAGGACAACTTTTTTGAGTTGAGATAAAGGAGAAAAAATATGGAGACAAAAGTGATTCGCTGTAATTGTTGCGGTGAGGAATATATTGTAGAGGGGGGAGTGGTTAAGAAGGACTTTTTAACAATCGAGAAGGATTGGGGTTTTTTTTCTAAGAAAGATGGACAGCGTCATAGCATTGTGCTGTGTGAGAAATGTTATGATAGCTGGACCGCACAATTCCAATTGGCACCAGCAATTTCAGATACTAAGGAATTAATTTAATAAACTATTATTTTCATCAGCTAAGGCAATGCTATTTACCGTGAAATTGTAAGATATTGGGTTTCTTTGTTTTCCAAAATATGCTATACTGAATCCATATATTGGGATAAGGAAGTATGAGGACAAGAAGATGTTGGATATATGCCTGTTGGGATGTGGAGGAATGATGCCGCTGCCGTATCGGTGGCTGACATCACTTATGGTTCGATATAATGGTAGCACCGTGATGATTGATTGTGGGGAGGGGACACAGATTGCAGTCCGGGAGAAGGGTTGGAGCTTTAAACCGATTGATGTTATCTGTTTTACTCATTTTCATGGTGATCACATTAGTGGACTGCCTGGTTTATTACTCACAATGGGCAATGCTGACCGGACAGCGCCGTTGACGTTGGTAGGACCCAAAGGATTGGAACGTGTGGTAACTGCTTTGCGGGTTGTTGCTCCGGAATTGCCTTTCCCTATTCGATTTATTGAGTTGACTGGAAAGGAACAGACACTTGATTTGTTAGGATTGCAGATTGATGCTTTTCGCGTGCAGCACAATGTAGTGTGCTATGGTTACCGTATCCGGCTGGCAAGGCAGGGGCGGTTTGATGCGCAAAGAGCGAAAGAATTAGGAATTCCGCTCTGTTACTGGAATCCATTACAAAAAGGTAACACGATAACAGAGGGGGAACATATCTATACTCCTGATATGGTTCTTGGACCCAAGAGAAAGGGATTAAGCTTGACTTACTGTACAGATACCAGGCCAGTACCTATTATTGCCCAATATGCAAAAGAGGCAGATTTGTTTATCTGTGAGGGAATGTATGGCGAGGAGGAGAAGCTTGCCAATGCAAAGGAGCATAAGCATATGACCTTTTATGAAGCGGCAGAGCTTGCCAAGCGTGCCAATCCCAAGCAGATGTGGCTGACGCATTATAGTCCGTCATTGGTACACCCAGAACAATATTTAGATAAGGTTAGAGCAATTTTTCCAAATACCTGTTTAGGTAAAGATGGTAAAACGGTGGAACTGGATTTTGAGGATGTATAGGTTATTTAAAGAGGTGATGCTGATGAAAGAATCAAAGATGGTAAAAACAGTTGTACTTGTCATATTTATATGTATTTTATTGTTAGGTGGATATGCTTATGTGGCCCAACGTAATGTCAAAAGCCTTAAGAATCATGAGTTGAAAGAGATTGACAGGTTGCTGTTATATGATTTGGAAAAGGAATATCCACATTCTCCGAGGGATGTAGTTAAGCTTTACAGCGAGATGTTAAGCTGTGTATATAACCAGAAGCTTAAGGAGGATGACCTTAAAAATATGGTAAGGCAGATGCGTAAGCTATATGATAAGGAATTGGCAGAAGATATTAATAACACAGAGCAAAACCAGATAAATGCCCTGAATAAAGAGATGGAGGAATCTGGTAAAGATGACCACAAAATAACGAGCTTTAAGCTGATGGAAGCCAGCCAGATAGAGTATGGTGAAGTAGATGGGAAACAAGCAGCAATGGTAGATGTTACCTATACTCTTCGTTATGGCAATGAGTATCCGAAACAATCACAGACCTATATTCTGGTTCAGGATGACGAGGAGCATTGGAAGATTTTAGGCTGGCAGGATACACAACAGCCACAATCGATTGAGAAGAAATAATATCAATGTGTGGAGCGGAGCGTTTAGACAGTAGCTTTTATGAATAATAAGGGGTATCTGCTCTGAATAGAATTTTGTATGTGTCAAGCTTCAGTAGCTAAATATTATTTTTATATAGAAAAGAGAGTAAAAATGGAAGAGAAGGTTTCCCGAAAACAAAAGAGTGATATATACATACTGGGAATAGAATCATCCTGTGATGAAACTGCAGCGGCAGTTGTTAAAAATGGGAGGCAGATATTATCCAATGTCATTTCTTCCCAGATTGCGTTACATACGCTATATGGTGGTGTAGTTCCAGAGATTGCATCCAGAAAGCACATAGAAAAGATTAATCAGGTAATAGAAAAGGCACTTTTAGATGCTGGTTGTTCACTAGAGGATTTGGATGCGGTGGCAGTTACTTATGGCCCGGGGCTTGTGGGTGCACTGCTGGTAGGAGTAGCAGAAGCAAAAGCAATCTGTTATGCTAGGGATATTCCATTGGTTGGAGTACATCATATTGAAGGTCATATTTCTGCTAATTATATTGAGCATCAAGAGCTTCAGCCGCCGTTTCTATGCCTTGTTGCGTCAGGGGGACATTCTCATCTGGTGCGGGTGGAAGATTACGGTGTCTATGAAATTATTGGAATGACACATGATGATGCAGCAGGAGAAGCATTTGATAAGGTAGCAAGGGCCATCGGCTTAGGTTACCCGGGGGGACCTAAGGTGGATGCTCTGGCAAAGGAAGGGGATGCAGAGGCAATTCCTTTTCCTAGGGGTAAGATAGAAGGTGCTCCCTATGATTTTAGTTTTAGCGGGCTAAAATCTGCTGTGCTTAATTATATTAACCAATGTCACATGAAGGGTGTGGAACCAAACCGGGCAGATATTGCTGCATCCTTTCAACAGGCTGTTATTGATGTATTGGTTGAGCGTACAATGCTAGCGGCACATAATTACCACATTGATAAGGTTGCTATTGCAGGGGGAGTGGCCGCTAACAGTTCTCTGCAAAGAGCGATGCAGCAGTCATGTGAGGAGCAGGGGAAGATATTTTTTCATCCTTCTCCGATTTTTTGTACCGACAATGCTGCTATGATTGGAGTGGCAGGTTATTATGAGTATATAAAAGGGACAAGGCATGGTTTAGATTTAAATGCAGTACCAAATCTGAAGATTGGGCAACGATAGCAGTTGCGAAACTGATATAGGCGATCGATACATAAAAACTGAGATGCATAGAAACTAGATGTAATATAGTAACATTACATACATAGAAACTATATATAGTTATAAAAATATTACATAAATATAAATAAAGTGAATGAGTTTTTTTGTTGACCATATGGGAAATATAGGTAACAGGTTATAGGAAGGGTTCATAATATGCAGAAAAATATGCAGGATGCGACGGCAATTGTTTTAGCAGCAGGACAGGGGAGCCGGATGCAGTCTTCAAAAGCAAAACAATTTATGGATTTGCAGGGAAAGCCGTTGTTATATTATAGCTTGAAAACTTTTGCAGATAGTGGCATCGGTAATATTGTAATTGTAACAGGACAGGATGATATAGATTACTGCAGGGAAATGATTGTAGATTATTATCATATTGACCATGTACATGCAATTGTGCCAGGAGGTAAGGAGCGGTATCATTCTGTATATGAAGGGTTAAAGGCAGTACAGGATGCAAGAGTTGTAATGATTCATGATGGTGCCAGACCCTTTGTCACACAAGCGATGATTGAGGCATCCTACGATACGGCTAAGGAAAAAGGGGCAGTTATTGTGGGAGTTCCCGTTAAAGACACGATAAAACAGGTGTCCAAAGGAGGCATTGCCCTAGATACACCGGACAGGAATACTTTATGGCAGATTCAAACGCCTCAAAGCTTTTCGTATAATTTGATTCGTTCTGCATATGACCGGATGTTTGAACAGGAGGATAAAGCAATTACAGATGATGCCATGGTATTGGAGCGTTATGGCAGACATCAGGTGACAGTGATTATGGGAGACTATCATAATATCAAGATAACGACACCAGAGGATATGATTGTTGCAAATGCATATTTAGATGCAATACGATAATTTGGCATACGAAATACTATTATTTACAGAAAGATTAACACAAAGTGAAATGGGTATTTTACATTTTTAGCATGGAATTTTAAAACATAAAAAAACCTGTAAAAAATGCTTGACAGTTTATAACAAAAATGGTATGATAACTCTTGTCGTCGGCAGAAAATGACGAAACAGAATAGAATCGTAGATATACGAGCATGGAGAGGTATCGAAGTGGTCATAACGAGGCGGTCTTGAAAACCGTTTGTCCGCAAGGGCACGTGGGTTCGAATCCCACCCTCTCCGTTTATTGTGATTAAGCCTCACAATACCCTAATACTTGGAGAAGTACCCAAGTGGCTGAAGGGGCTCCCCTGGAAAGGGAGTAGGTCGTTAATAGCGGCGCGAGGGTTCAAATCCCTCCTTCTCCGTCGGACTTCTAAGCATTAGGTCCAAACCTTGATAACTGAATAATAAGACAAACCTGAAAATGACAAAAAAGTTTCATGATATCAGTAGTAAGGAATTACTAGTGATAGGAATGGGAACAGTTGCAAAAAGCAACACCTAAAAACAGTAAAAAGGACAGGAAAAGATAGCCAAGTGTTATTTTGAACTGGTTCGAATGAAGGAG